>NZ_JBCECX010000022.1:29111-73590 GCF_039207905.1 Cellvibrio sp. | reverse complement strand
TGGAAAAACCCGAGTTCGAACTCAAGGGCTATCACGCCTATTTTTTCGATTCAGGCACCAAACACTATAACGGGGTTGCCATTTACACCCGCCTGCAACCAAAAGCGCTTATCTACGGCTTGGGTTTTGCTTCGGGCGTAGATATGGAAGGCCGTTATCTGCAAGTGGATTTCGAGCAATTAAGCATTGGCTCGCTCCTCGCGCCCAGCGCAAGCTCCGAGATGGAATCGCAAGAAGTCAAAATCAAATTCTTTGATGATTTCCAGGCCCATCTGGACAAAATTACCCGCAAGCGCCGCGAGTATATTTTCTGTGGCAATTGGCAGATGGCCCACACACCTAAAGATGTGAGCAACAGCACCGCCAATCAGCATAATTCTGGTTTCTTGCCTCATGAGCGTCAATGGTTGAGCCAATTGTTTAACCAAATCGGCTACGTGGATGCATTCCGCAAAGTGAATAAAGACGGCGACGAATACAGCTGGTGGCCAAATGGCCTTAAAGATGACGGCGACGGCTGGCGGACTGATTTTCAGGTTGTCTCCAATAGCCTCGGCCCCAAAGTCGAATATGCAGCCATCTACAAAACCCAGCAGTTCTCCAGCCATATGCCGGTCATTATTGATTACGACATAGAGCTGTAAAACCTGGATCTTGTAGGTTTGGAATCATTAAAAAACCCGCTGCGGTAATCCGGAGCGGGTTTTTTTATTAGCGCGAATAAAGAACTCTGCGATTAATCCACTTTCAGCGCATCATAAACTACGACTTTGCTCCAAAGGTGTTGGTGCTCATCGACAAACTTTTTATGCAGCGGATGCACTTGATAGGCGTCCTGCCCCGCGACATCATCAAAACCCAGCAGCTCTGACACGTGGTAAGAGTTATCCACCACATCGCGTTTTTCCGTCGATGCAGGAACGCCCACATGGATGCTGCGCACAGTTTCAATCGCCGCGAGGGATCTAACACCCGCGATCAATTTAGCGCGGTCGGCTGCCGAATCCGGATTCTTGAGCCAGAAAAAAACATGGTGCAGTAATTTAGGCATGGCGTTGCTCGCTGTAGTAGGTGCCGCCAATGCGCCGGCGGATGCAAGCGCGGCGCCGGCAACGGCACTGGCGGTAAGGAATTCACGGCGTGTAGTAGTCATCTTCGCTCCTTTTTCACAGGTATTTTTTCGTCAGGAAGCAAACAATCGCCGCGATTCCTGACGCGCGCAATCATTTTTACGCAAGATTACCCAACCCTTACAAAACACTCGCGAATTATTTGCATTCCAGCAAATAACTATTCGGGATCTTGCATAAACTCCTGCAAGACGCGATTGAGGAAGCGACGCCCCAAGGCTGTGGGGCGGGCAAAGCTCTGTTCAATTTCCACCAGATTCTGCCGTGTTAATGACTGCCATATTTCATCTACCGCTTGCCAAGAAAGCCCCGTGCGCTCGGTGAAATAATTGACCGGCACACCGGCATGCAAACGCAGGGCATTCATCATAAATTCCAACGGCAGTGCATCGGGTAACAATAAATCGCTACCGCCGCCAAATACATTTTGATGCCCACCCAGATTGGTAGAAATTTTTTGCGAACTTGCCGCATCCAAATAATGTTTCGGCAAACGGGTTTTCCACAGGCGCAGAATTTTATTTTCTGCAGGCAAAGTAACCTTGCCATGCGCGCCTGCACCGGTTCCCAAATAATCGCCAAACTGCCAATAATTGAGATTGTGGCGCGCGCGTTTTTCATCGCGCGCGTAAGCCGATATTTCATATTGCTCGTAACCGGCGGACGCTAATAGTTCAATGCCATCGTCCTGAATATCCGCGAGGATTTCTTCCTCTGGCAACACTGGCGGTGCAGAATAAAATGCGGTGTTTTGTTCAATCGTCAATTGATACCAGGAGAGATGTTCCGGTGCCAGGTCAATCGCCTGCTGCAAATCGGCTTTGGCATCAGCGACCGATTGCTCGGGCAAGCCGTGCATTAAATCCAGATTGATATTATCGAAGCCCGCTGCGCGTGCAACGCCAACCGCGCGCAAAGCTTCAGCGCGTCCGTGCACACGACCAAGCAATTTTAATTGATGATCATTAAAACTTTGGATACCGATAGATAAACGGTTAACACCCGCTGCGCGGAAGCCGGAAAATTTTTCCTGCTCAAAGGTGCCCGGATTTGCTTCAAGAGTAATTTCGATATCCGACTCAAAACCAACAATGCGTTCTGCATCTTTTAATATCTGCCCAATCGCTTGCGCCGACAACATGCTCGGTGTACCACCGCCAAAAAAAATGCTGGTGAGCTTGCGTCCCTGTGCGAGAAGTTGGTCTTGTTGCAAATCAAAGCGCAATGCAGCGACGTAATCCGCCTCTGGAATATCATCATTTGCCTGATGGGAATTAAAATCGCAATAAGGGCATTTGCGAATGCACCAAGGCACGTGGACATAGAGCGATAGCGGTGGTAATTGTAGCGCTAGAGGTGGCAGATGCAGCGACATTTTATTTGTCCGCTAACACTGAAATTTTTTGCAACAATTCCTGCATAGCTTTACCGCGATGACTGATGCGATTTTTCTCCGCTTTATCCAATTCAGCCGACGCACAATTGTGGCTGGGCACAAAAAATAATGGATCGTAACCAAAACCGCCTTCACCACGCGGCTCACTGAGAATCACACCCTCCCACACGCCGTGGCATAAAATCGGAGTTGGATCTTCTGCATGACGCATAAACGCCAACACTGCATGGTAGCGGGCAGTGCGTTGTGATTCCGGAATACCAGCTAATTCTTGCAGTAATTTTTTATTGTTATCTGCATCTTTTGCACCTTCGCCTGCGTAGCGCGCAGAATAAATTCCAGGACGGCCATTGAGAGAATCAACTTCAATGCCAGAGTCATCAGCGATGGCAGGCAAGCCGGTTTTTGCGCAGGCATAGCGCGCTTTGATGATAGCGTTTTCCACAAAGGTTAAACCGGTTTCTTCTGCATTCTCGCTAAAAAAATCCGATTGCGGCACCACCTCAAAACCACAGCCGCTCAACAATTGCTGGAACTCGCGCAACTTTCCTGCGTTACCGCTGGCAAGGACAATTTTTTTCATGATAAAACCCAATTCATATTAACAATGCAGTGAAAGAAAAGGCGCCTCTTGGCGCCTTTGCGTGCAAACTCAAGCGTTGTTTTATTCAGTGTAAAGCGTGCGATTAAAATTAATCGTCATAGGTTTACTATTGGCATCAGCTTTCACCTGAACTGTAAAGTGCAAGACTTCTTCGTTATTAAAAACGAAAGGTGCTAAATAATAAGTTGCATCACCTTCACTTACCTCCATAAACGTCAAGCCTTGCGTCTGCTGCATCAGGTTTTTTGTGCTGCCACTAATAACCGCAGGCAAGCCCAGTGTGGTATTGCCATTTTCATTTTTGGTCAGGCTGATATTAACCAACGCGCGATCTTTACCGCGCACCAGCTTATAAGCCTCCGCCACTTTTGCAGGGATATTAGTGCTGTTGAATACGTTGTAATGCACAGTGTACTCACCAAATTGTTGCGTAGTGCTGATTTCTTTTGGTTGATCGATTTGTGCTTGCACCGTTACGGCAACAAGACTCAACAAAACTGCCTGTAGTAATTTTTTCATATCAACTCCGATAATCAATGGCTGAAGTGAATTCAGCAGCAGGCTATTTACTTACACACTATTTACTTAAATGATAAATCGCCGTCTCGCCAAACAGGTTGGGCATAAAATCTTTTAAGGTTTGGCCGGATTGTTCGTTGACTACTTGCCGGTGGATTACTTTGATATTGCGCTCACGGCACAGCACTTCAAAATCTTTGAAGGTACAGAAGTGAATGTTCGGCGTGTCGTACCATTCGTAAGGTAACAAATCGGATACAGGCATACGGCCGCGCGTGGCCAGATAAAAGCGCGCTTTCCAATGGCCAAAATTGGGAAAGGTGACTATGCATTCTTTACCGACGCGCAACATTTCATCCAGCACCAGATGCGGAAAATGCAAGGTTTGTAGCGCTTGCGTCATCAATACCGTATCAAAACTTTTATCGGCAAAATTACCCAGACCGCGATCGAGGTTTTGTTCGATTACGTTTAAACCTTTGTCGATGCAGGTATTGATTTGCTCTGCATCAATTTCCAAACCGTAACCTTGTACTTGTTTGGTATCGATCAAAAATTTCAGCAGTGTGCCATCGCCACAACCCAAATCGAGAATGCGGCTGTCTTGCTTAATCCAGTGTTGGATTTCATTGAGATCTATACGCATCAGATTTTCACTCCGGCAAGATAGCGACCGAAAACTTGCTCGTAGCGTTCATCGGGTAATAAAAAAGCATCGTGGCCGTGTTTGGATTCTATTTCCGCGTAGGTGACCGGGCGATTGGCGCCAACCAGTGCGTTGACGATTTCGTGCGAGCGCTCGGGCGCAAACCGCCAATCGGTACTGAACGAAACCACCAAAAATTTTGCATTAGTTTGTTTAAATGCAGTTACCGGATCGTCGCCGTATTCGCGTGCGAGATCAAAATAATCGAGCGCTTTGGTGATGCGAATATAAGAGTTCGCATCAAAGGTATTCGCGAAACTATCACCCTGGTAGCGCAGGTAACTTTCGATCTGGAATTCAACCGGCTCATCGCTGCCGAGTTCAAAACTGCCGCTGCGCAAATCGCGGCCGAATTTTTCGCCCATCGCAAAATCGGAGAGATAAGTGATGTGGCCGATCATGCGCGCAACCGCCAAGCCATTTTTTGGCAGGGTGTTGTGCTCAATGTAATCGCCATCGAAAAAATTCGGATCGCTGATAATCGCTTTGCGCGCGGCTTCATTGAACGCAATATTTTGCGCAGACAATTTCATCGCCGATGCAATCACTACCGCGTGGCGAATACGCTGCGGATAATCGAGCGCCCAGCGCATCACCTGCATGCCGCCAAGGCTGCCACCGATAATCGCGGCCCAAACATCAATACCCAATACATCAGCCAAACGCGCCTGACTTGCAACCCAGTCGCGCACGCGGATCATCGGGAAATCGGCGCCCCAGGCTTTGCCAGTTGCCGGATTGATTGAGCGCGGTCCGGTCGAGCCGTGGCAGCCGCCGAGGTTATTGAGTGCCACGACGAAAAATTTGTTGGTATCTATAGGTTTGCCGGGGCCGATATAGGCGTCCCACCAGCCGGGGCGTTTGTCGTCCATGCTGTGGTAGCCGGCCGCATGGTGATGGCCGGACAGCGCGTGGCAAATCAACACAGCATTGGATTTGGCTGCATTCAACTGGCCATAGGTTTCGTAGACCAGTTCGTACTCATCAAGCGTCCTGCCGCAGGCCAGCAACAGCGGCGCGGTGAAGTGATGGGTTTGGGGAGTGACAAGACCCACCGAATCGGCAGGTATCTGGTTTGGCATGGCTATCTCTTAAGTTTTGTGGCACTGCAGCTGGCGTGATTTTAAATGGCGCAAGTCTAAAGAGAGCGGCCTGTAGCTGCAAGGTTAGTCTGGTATTTAGGGCGACGCGAGAATTGTTCACGCACCAATAAAAAAGCCAGGCATCGCTGCCTGGCTTTTCCGTATCAATATTAATTACTTGCCGTAGTAGCCAAGATATTTGGTGGCGTACTTGCGCAGCTTCTTATCAGTGGCTTCGGCGGCGACCTTTTCAACCGTTGGTTTGTAGTCCAGGTTGCGGCTGCCCGCCAACGCACGCACTGTCCAGGCAATCGCATCCAGACGCTCGCGATCCAGTGTTTGCTGATAGTTTTTCTCGGCCGTGCTGTTCAGCAACACCAGCAATTCCGGTTGGTAATCCTGACTGTAGTGAATGCGCTTGGACGCGAGCAGGATCAGCTCACTGTTGTCGCTTTTCAGCATATTGGCAAAACGCTGGTTGAGCGTTGGATGAGTCGCAGCCGGCCAAGCTTTTGGCGCGATCAGCGGGTTCAACTTCGCGTAAACCGCCAGATTTGGCAGCGCTTGCTCGGCGTGTTTTCTCAATTTTTTGTGCGGCGCTTCGGCGATGATTTTCTCAATGGTCGCGCGGTATTTTTCGTTCCCTGAGTAACCCAAGGCTTTGGTCAAATGGGCGACGTAGTTGATGGTCACTTTATCGGTCGCGTTCGGCAGCGACTTGAGTGCATTGGCTTCGACCAGATCAAATAATTGTGGTGACGACAAACCAGCCCACTCCAACTCTTTAGCCGCTCTTTCCTGTTCCAGCTGGCTGCCGGATTGGAATACTTTGACAAACTCTTCCGGGGTCGACGGTTGTGCTTGCGCGAAACTGCTTACTACCAGTGCGGCAACCATTAACAATGCTCTTAACAACATAGGTCTATCTCCTTTTCATAACAATACACCGGCCATGAACGCGGCCGGCACTTAACACAAAGCTGGCGGTTACCAGCGTTTGAAAATCAGCGAAGTGTTGATCCCACCAAAGGCAAAGTTGTTGCTCATGATGATGTCGGTTTTAATCTCGCGTCCGGTGCCGGTGAGGTAATCGAGCGGTGCGCAGTTGGGGTCGATATCCTGCAAGTTGGCGGTGCCGTGAAACCAGTTGTCGTGCATCATCTTGATACTGGTCCAAGCCTCCAAGGCGCCGCAGGCACCGAGAGTATGGCCGGTAAAGCTCTTGAATGCACTGATCGGGGTATTGCTGCCAAACAGCGAGTGGGTCGCGTGACTTTCGGCGATATCGCCGCGATCGGTCGCGGTGCCGTGAGCGCTGATATAGCCGATGGCGTCCGGCGTAAGTCCAGCATCATCAAGTGCCATTTGCATGGCAATGCGCATGGTTTCGGATTGCGGTTGCGTGACGTGGGTGCCGTCGGAATTAGTGCCAAAACCGATCAGCTCAGCATAGATACGCGCACCGCGCGCTTGCGCATGCTCCAGTTCTTCTAGGATCAATGTGCCTGCACCCTCGCCAATCACCAAACCATCGCGGTCGCGATCAAACGGGCGCGGCGAGGTATGGGGGGCATCGTTGCGGGTACTGGTCGCAAACAGGGTGTCGAACACAGCTGCTTCGCTCGGGCACAGCTCTTCCGCGCCGCCCGCAACCATCAGCTTTTGTTTACCGTACTTAATGGCCTCGTAGGCGTAACCTATGCCCTGGCTGCCCGAGGTACAGGCACTGGACGTCGGGATGACGCGGCCTTTTAACTGGAAGAACACGCCAATATTGACTGCTGCGGTGTGGCTCATCATCTTCAGATAGGAGTTGGCGTTGATACCGGCAGCATCGCCCTCCAGCAACATATAGCCGAAATCCTTGATCGCATCGGGACTGCCGGTGGACGAGCCATAACTCACCCCCATGCGCCCGTCCTGGATACTTTCATCGCCCAGCAATCCGGCATCAGCCAGTGCCTGTTCAGTTACGGCGGTAGCCATAAGTGCAACGCGACCCATGCTGCGAGTCAGGCGACGGTTAAAGTGGGCGGGTTTTTCAAAATCGGTTACTGGCGCACCGAGGCGGGTATTGAATTCGCGGAACCTGTCCCACTCGGCCATGTGGCGAATGCCGGTTTTGCCTTCGAGCAAATTGGCTTTGACCTGCTCCCAGCTGGAACCGATAGGGGAAATACCGGCCATGCCAGTGACTACAACGCGCTTCATTAACACAGGCCTCCATTGACCGAAATCACCTGGCGGGTGATATAGGCCGCCGCGGGAGTCATTAAAAATTTCACCAGTGCCGCCACTTCTTCCGGCTTGCCGACCCGGCGCGCCGGGATCATTTTGAGCGCTTCTTCGAGCGGCACATCGTCGACCATCTCGGTCTCAATCAAACCGGGGGCGACGCAGTTGACGGTGATATCGCGCTTGGCCAATTCGATGGCGAGCGACTTGCTGGCGGCAATGATACCGGCTTTGGCGGCGGCATAGTTAGCCTGCCCGCGATTGCCGATCAAACCCGACACAGACGCGAGCGTGACAATACGGCCAGCTTGGCGACGGCGCACCATCGGCATAATAAGCGGGTTGAGCACATTGTAGAAACTGTCGAGATTGGTGTGGATCACCGAATCCCATTCCTCGCCAGTCATAGCGGGGAAGGCGTTGTCACGCGCGATACCGGCGTTGCATACCACACCGTAATAAGCGCCGTTGGCTTCGACATCAGCTTCCAAAACCGCTTTGGTCTGGGCGCGATCAGATACATCGAACTGCAGGACGCGCGCACGGCCGCCTGCTTGGGCTATCTCATTGGCAACTGCATCGGCTTGCTCGCGCTGGGAGCGGCAGTGCAGCACTATTTCATAACCGTCATCGGCCAATGACAGTGCGATTGCCTTGCCAATGCCGCGGCTGGAGCCGGTCACCAGAATGCTGAGATTGGAATTATTATTTGTCATGGTTTTGCCCCTTAACCCACTTGCCCGGATTGCAGGAACTGCTCCGGATCTTCTGGCTGAAAAACGTTGATATTGGCACTGGCGTTGATGTCGCCCGGCCCCTGCAAAGTACATTCGAACACGCTCAAACCCTGATCGCCGGTGACGATTTCTTTCACATTCACCTGCAATTGCGCACCAGTTGGAAAATACGCGTGGCTGACTGTGTAGCGACGGCTGCCGACTAGAAAACCGATCTTCACCGGTTGTCCGGCGCGGCGCGCGCGGCAGCCACCAAAAGCGGCGATGGTCTGCGCCATCAGCTCAATTCCCACCCAAGCCGGCATACCATTGGTATCGACAAAAGGTGCGTCGGCACGAATAGTCACCGAGGCTTGCAGCTCGACGTCATCCCAGTGCTCGATCTGGTCGAGCAGCACCATAGTGCCGGTGTGCGGCACGACTGATTCAAACGAATAGCACGGAAATTGGCTCGCCTCAGTCATGGCTGCGCTCCAAAATCAGGGAAATATTGTTGCCGCCAAAGGCGAAGGAATTGCTCATCGCGTAATTCAATGGCTGGTTTAACTGGCGCTCGCCCAAACCGGCAAGTGCAGCCAGTTGCGGATCATTTACCCCATCGCCCAGTTGCGGCGGGACTTGGCCATCATCGCGCACCAGGCTGAGATAACAAAACACTGCCTCCAGTGCGCCCGCTGCACCGAGGGTATGGCCGGTGAGCGATTTGGTCGAGCTGCAGGCGATAGTGGGGTTATCGCTAAAAACCCGCGCGACCGCAAGGCTTTCCATGCGGTCGTTTTGCTCAGTAGCAGTGCCGTGCAGGTTGATGTAGCCGATGTCTGTCGGCGCCAATCCGGCTTGCGCCAGCGCCGCGCGCATCGCCGCTTCTGCGCCGCGACCTTCGGGTTCAGGAGCGGATATATGATGCGCATCAGAAGTTTCGCCCACACCGCCCAAGCGCACCAAACCGGGTTCGCGGCTGAGGATTATCAAGGCCGCCGCCTCACCGATATTGATGCCTTTGCGGTTCAGGCTGAAGGGATTACATAGCTCATCGCTCACGGCAGCGAGCGACATAAACCCCTCCACCGTCAGCTTACACAAGCTATCGGCGCCGCCGACAATCACTGCATCGCACACACCCAACTGCAACAAGCGCGCGCCGCTGGCAATTGCCTTGGCGCCGGAAGTACAAGCGGTGGAGATAGTCCAAGCCGGACCTTGCAGCTGTAATTCAGTGGCGAGGTAAGTGGACGGCGCGGCTATTTCCTGCTGGCTGTAGTGGTAGGCCGCAGGCAGTTCGCCGTGGTGCAGATGATGGGCAACGGCAGCTTCGCCTTCAGCAATACCGGAGGTGCTACTGCCCAAAACAACACCAATGCGATGGGCGCCAAAGCGCTGTTTAAGCGCGTCGATCTCGCCACGAATAGGCGCAAGCGCCGCGTGCAGCAGCGAGTTATTGCGGGTATCGGCCTTAGGTGGCAAATCGGCGACCAGACCCAGCGGCAGCGGGCGACCGGCGCTGTAAGCGTCGGTCTTCACTAATGGCGAAGGCTCATCGCTAAACAAGCGCGCATTAATACTCTGGATATCATTACCCAACGCGCAAATGGCCGATGCGTGATGTAAGTAAATGGGTGTCATTGCACAGGCTCCAAGCGCTCGGTCGCAATGGTAATGGTCATAGGTTGGAGCTGATGCTGCAGCACAACCACCTCGGCCTGCCCGACCGATTTTTGCGTCATACCTTCTACTACCGAAACCGGCGCCGGGCCATAGCTGGCGCCGATAATCGGGCGACCGCGATGACTCAGTACCCGCGTCTTTGCCGTACTAGTGACCTGCCAATCGGGCGTCGCTCGCAGCGCTGTTTGCCAATCGGCCAGCGGCCACCAGACCAGCATGCTACTGGCGAGCAGGAAGCGCTCGGGCAAACCTTCCGGCAACTCGGGCGAGCGCCAGGTTTGCAGTGCATCGCCCTGCTTTTGTACCGATAACAAGCGGCGGCCAAGTGGGTCGAGCAACACCAAGGTAATGCCCGCGCGCGTTTGCGCCAGCGCGCCGGTGAGCTGGTAATTCTGCTGTTGGTAGTTGATATGCAACTGCTGCAGCGCCTGCCAGCAGCAGTTGCTCGCCGGAGTCGCGGGCAGCGGCAAGTCCGCCAGGGTTTGCACCTGACGGCTCACACAACCGCTAGTGATCAGCACCAGCAGGGCAATTGCACCGGAAACGATTAGTCGCGACAAAGTTCCACCAGCGTATTCAGGCGGCGACCGGGTTCGGCGACAAAGGGGTTGTTGGTGTCCCAGGCGTAACCGGCGAGGATCGAGCTGATCATGCCGCTGATTTTGGGCGAGGCCTTGTCTTGGCGGAAGAACACCACATCCTGGAAACGGCCGTCGTACCAGCCACTCACGTAATGGCGGAAAGTATCTACACCGCGCTTGAGCGGGATGGCGTACTCGTTTTCCCAATCGACAGTTTCGCCTTTGAGCTGACGATCTACCAAAGGCGCGGACAGGCTCGCGGATTTCATCGCGATAGTCACGCCCGAGGAGAATACCGGGTCGAGGAACTCGCCGGCGTTGCCGAGCAGGGCGAAATTTTTACCCCACAGGGATTTCACATTGCAGGCGTAACCGCCGAGTTTTTGCACTGGCGTATCGAATACGGCATTGCGCAACAGCGGGCCGAGATCGGTAGTCTCATTTACAAAGGTTTGCAGGCAGGCTTTCAGGTCATCCTTGCCCTCAAAGTAGTGGCTCTCGCCCACCACACCGAGCGAACAGCGGCCGCCGGCGAAAGGAATCAACCAGAACCAGACATCCTCGTGTTTGGGATGCACAGTGATCAGGATCTTGTTGCGGTCGTGCTCTGGCAGGCTGGGGTGGACAGCGCTGTCGATATTGTCCTGAATATGGGTGAACACGGCGGAGCGCAATGGAAAGTTTGAGGGCAATTCCAGATCCAGCAAGCGCGGCAATACACGGCCAAAACCCGAGGCATCGAGCACAAAACGGGCGTTGAGTTGGTAGGCATCGCCGTTGTCCGGCTGCACTTGCAGCTCGGCGCCATTGTCATTGAAGGCGAGCGAGGTCAGGGCGTGGCCGTAGCGGATTTCCACACCCTGCTTTTCTGCTTCCGAGGCAAGCAGATGATCAAAGGCCGCGCGCTGTACCTGAAAAGTAGTGCCGGGGCCGGGAGAAAACTTGTCGGTAAAATCGAAAAAGCTGTAGTTGCCGTTATGGGTAAAAGCGGCGCCGTTTTTGAATTGGAAACCGGCGTTGTTTACCGCATCAAGCATGCCCGCTTCGGCAATAAATTCCATGCACTGGGGCAGCAGGCTTTCGCCGATGGAAAAGCGCGGAAAATGCTGGCGTTCGATAACAACAACCTTGTGCCCCTGGCGATTGAGCAAGGCACTAACAATAGCACCGGAAGGACCGGCGCCAACAACTGCAACGTCAGCCGTGTGGATCTGGATACTCATCAGGGATTCCCTTTAAATGATTGTGTCTTCAGTGAATCTTGCATTAAACAAGGGTTACAACTCCGGCGCGGGCGCCGGACGGAAAAACAGTGGCGTAAGCAGCCAACAGCCCAATATTCCCACTAAAATAATCAGGCCGAATTGATGCAAAACAGGTACAGCGCTCAATGATAGCAAACCGAATGCGAGGATTGATGTGCCGCAGGCCAGACTTGAAGCAAGCCAGGATTCCGGCGTAAACCCGCCCTCGGTGTAAAACACCGCAGTATCTAATCCAATGCCAATCACTAGCAGCAGCGCCATCACATGGAACAGGGTGATGCCATCTACCGCCGCGCAACCCAGCGCGACCGTCATCGCCAACATCAGCGGTAACAACATGCGCCAGCTATGGTGGCGATAACGCAGCGCCAGACCTACCGCGAGCAGCACCAACGTCAGCGCCAGCAGTTCACTCACGCTGGTGCGATAGCGCCCGAGCAGCTGGGATAAATCCTCGGTTTGGTTTACCAGCGCCACACCTTCGACTTGCTTGGCAACCGCAGCCAATTCAGCGCCATAAACTTCACCGCTCACCGTCACCAGCGTGCGCCAACCGCTGCCTTGCGGCTGCATAGGGGGCAATAGTTCGGCAAAGGTGCTGGCATCCAAGGCGGTGGGAGTAAGCGACTGCTCACTCATTAATGGCGCTTGGCACTGGGTGCCGAGCTTCTCGCACAGCAATGTCAGAGCATCCTGCTCGCCGTAGAGTTTGTCTGCGACCAGTTGGCGATCTGCAGACTGCTGCGCGGCGGACGGCAAATACTGCGCGATGCTCTGCCAGCGCAGACCATCCTGCTTGAGTTCAGTTAGCCGCTCATTGAGCTGCTGGGTGCGCACCAGCAATTGCTCGGCGGAATCCGCTTCGATATAGAAAAATTGGCTCACCGATGCCTGCTGCAAAATCTGTTGCACCTGCTGCTCGGACTGCAACAGCGCCTTGGGCGAAGTATTGAGATTGATCACCGCATCGTTAACGCCGCCGCGCACTATGCCCAGCACTGCCATCACCAGAATGCCCACCAGCGCAATTCCCACCCACAGGCGATTGCGCCAGAGCGGTCGGTAAAACCATTGGCCGACTTGGAAAAATTTTCCAGCGGCGATCAGCGGCATATGTTGGGTTGCGGGTGTCACCTTGTAGTAAGGCGCCAGCGCGAGCACCGTCATCCAGGCACCAAAAATCCCCGCCGAACAGAAAATGGCCATCTGCTGCAAACCGGGAAAGGGTGTTGCAAATTGCAGCAAATAGGCGCCCATGCCGGTGATGGCGCCTATCGCCATGGCGTAGCGCAAATGATGGCGCGCCGCGAGGCCACTGCCCTCGCGCTGACTGCCGACCAAAAAGTGCAGCACATAATCGCCTGCCACACCGAGCAAGGTGCTGCCGAATGCGAGGGTAATAATATGGATGCGCCCGAACACCAGCAGGCTCACCGTCAGCGCCAGTATGTAGGCACTGGTCATGGTCAGCATCACCGCTACCAGCGGCGTAATGCGACGGAACACCAGCAGCACCAAGGCGATAATCCCGATAGTCGAACCCAAGCCGACGGTGTTGATCTCATTGGTCGCCTGCTCGGTGCCCGCCGCCGCGTGGAAGATCATGCCGGAGGTGAGCAATTGCGCTTCCGGCCATGCTTGACGGAAAGCCTGTACTGCGCCGGTCACATCCTGCTGCACATCGACATCGAAGGGACTGTCTTTGAGTTTGGCAGTCACCAGCAACCAGCTTTGTGCACTGCCTTCGCGCTCCACTTCTACCAGAGGAAAGCCCTGATACTCCTGCATCTTGAAGCCGGAAGCGAGGCCGGTCAGCCAGCGGCCGCCGAGATTGAAAGGATCTTCCGCAAAACCGAAGGGACGCGGTGCGGCAACCGGATTAAACAACTCGCGATAAGTCTGTTCCGCCAGTTCTGCCGGGCTCTGATTTTGCAGCCATTGGCGGGTTTGTGTATCCAGCAATTGCTGGCTGAAGGGACGATAAAGCACCAGTAATTCCTGCTGCAAGCCTGCGCCCGGTTGCTCGGGTGCGAGGCGTGCCGATGCCAGCAGCCGCGCCTGCAGATCCTGCGCTTGCGCCAGCCCTTGGGGACGGTCATCGCTTCTGACCAACACCAATAATTTGTCCTGGAAACGGCTCGCCAGCAGCACACTCAGGTCATGCAGCGCCGGATTGCGCTCATCGCGCGGTAGCAGTTCCAACAGGTTGCTGTGGAAGGGTTTGGCGGTAGTCACTTCGCGCGCGCAAAACACCGCGCAGGCACACAACACCAGCAACCAGACCAGGGCATAGATCCGGTTGAGCTGTTTATGCTCCTGAACGATGGTTGCAGCCTGAGTCATTAAGGTTTCGCCTGCACCGCTGGTTTGCGCACCACTTTATTGGTGGTGAAGACGATATAGGTCTTGTCGCCATTAGCTTCGGCGATATCCAGATGCTCGGTATATTCGCCGCCGCGCAGCTCGATACTGGCGATATAGGCAGACAGATTAGCCGAGCGCGGCACCAGGCGGATCTGCCAGTCAGTCGCTGTGCCGGTAGCCGCGAGGGTGAAGTAATCCTGCAAGCTGTCCAGCTCGCCGGCGATCACCCCCATAAAAATTTTGGCGACGATTTCCGCACCCGCTTGCTGTGCCTGTGCAGGCGTCTTCTGCTCCCCTTTTGCATCCGCAAAGCTGATGCCGCCGGGAGTCAGAGTGAGGCGGGACTGCACCGGCATCAAGGTTTCCCAGACAACTTCTTTCCCTTGTTCAAAGGAGAAGCGGCCATTGGAGCTGAGCGGTACGGGCAATACGGCGATGGTTTTCTGCTGCGCAAAAGTCCCTTCCAGCGATTGGATCTGCTGGCTGCGCTGCGCTAATTGCGCGAGCAGCGTATCGGCATTTTCCTTGGGTGAGCTTTCGCTATGGACCACACCCGCAAACAGCGACAAGGCAAACGCGACACCCATCATCATTTTGCTTTTCATGCCGTAATCCCTAACTTTTCCAGCAGGATCGCCGGTGTTGCCAGCATTAACTCGTTGGTTTTCATATTGATAGCAACTTGATCTGTGTGACCTTTGGTCAGGCGTTTGCCCTCGGTGTCGGTGATCAGATACTGCACGCGCAGGCGGTTTTCCCACTCGGCGATCCAGGCAGTCACGGTCACTTTTTGCTGGAAATGCAGCGGCTGCACATAGCGCACATGCAGGTCGATCACCGGCCAGGCGTAGCCGGAGTCACGCATCTGGCGGTAGTTGTAGTCCAGCTGGTCAAACAGCTTGCAACGGGCGATTTCAAAATAGCGTACGTAGTGACCGTGCCAGGCGATTTCCATCATGTCCACATCGTGGAAGGGCACGTCTATCTCGACGCTGGCGCTCCAGTTTTCCGGCAGTTTTTTAGATGAAGCCATAACAATACCCCAGCCTTAGTAAAGGCTTAAACCCTGTTGCTGGATGCGTGCAATCAGCTGGCGCAGCTCGCCTTCAAGGGCGCGATCCTCAGCCAAAAACGGATGCTGGGCGCGGATTTCTTCAAAGGTGGTTTTGATTCCGCCTTCGATTGAATGTTCACTAGTGCCCGCCTGTTGGCGCAGCTCCAAGCCCTGGCAAGCCGCGAGCAATACCGCTGCCGCTACCTGCTCGGTCAGCTGCAGCACGCGCAGGCAATCGCGCGCAGCAATGGTGCCCATGCTCACTTTGTCCTGGTTGTGGCATTCGGTGGAGCGCGAAAACACGCTCGCCGGCATAGTCAATTTAAGCGCTTCCGCAGTCCAGGCAGATACGCCGATCTGCACCGCTTTAAAACCGTGGTTGATCGCGCGGCGGCCTTCGGGTGCGCCCGACAGGTTGGCAGGCAAGCCGTGGTTGAACTTGGTATCCACCAACTGCGCCAGCTGGCGATCGAGCAAATCGGCGATATTGGCCACCGCATTTTTCATGGTATCCATGACAAACGCGATATGGCCGCCGTAGAAATGGCCGCCGTGCAATACGTGTTCGCCCGCGCCGTCGATGATCGGGTTGTCGTTGGCGCTGTTGAGTTCGTTCTCAATAAATTGGCGCCACCAAGGCAGACTGTCGGTGGTCACACCAATCACGTGCGGAGCACAGCGCAGCGAGTAACGGTCTTGCAGGCGGTTGGGATTGCGCGGCGGCTCACCGGCATGGAGGTCTTCACGCAGCCAGGCGGCAACTTGCTGCTGACCAGGATGGGGTTTGACCGCAAACAGCAGCTCATCAAAGTGATGGGCATTGCCTTGGGTGGCGATGGTGTTAAGCGCAGTAATACGGGTCGCCAACTGGGCGAGATAGGCAGTGCGCTCGTAAGCAAGGCAGGCGAGCGCGGTCATCACCGCCGTGCCGTTCATCAGCGCCAGGCCCTCTTTCGGGCGCAGCTTGAGCGGTTTGATATCCAGCTCGGCAAATACCTCAGCGGTCTTGCGACGCTCACCTTTGTAGTACACCTCGCGCTCGCCGCAGAGCACCGCCGCCACATAGGACAACGGAGTCAGATCGCCGCTGGCGCCGACCGAACCCTCTTCCGGAATAATCGGCACTATGTCTTGTTGCAGCAAGCGGGTGAGCTGTTGCAGCAGGGTGTAGCTCACGCCCGAGTAGCCGCGCGTGAGCGATGTCAGTCGCACAGCGAGCACTGCGCGACCGGCAGTCGGCGACAACTCGGCACCCAGACCACAGCCATGGAAGGTGTACAAATGCTGCGGCAGCTGCTCGACCAGATCGCGCGGGATATGGGTGGTACAGGAATCGCCATAGCCGGTGGTCACGCCGTAGATCACGCCGTCTTCCTGCAATAAGCGGTCGAGGAAACGCGCGCCCTGCTCGATGCGCTGGACAAAATCCGGCGCAGCGCTCAGCTCGCAGCTGCGGCGCTGATGGGCGATGGCGAGGACATCTTCAATCGACAAACGCTGCTCATCTAATAGCAGGGGTGTAGCGGACTGGCTCATGGGGTTCCCTTATCCTGTAATACAGAGTCTTGTTGCGGCACAGCCTCAGGCTGCGCGGGCAGCTGGGGCAAATGCCAAAAATCAAAAAAGTTAAACCACTGCAGCGGTTGGCGGCGGCAATGGTATTCCAACTGGGTAGCGTAGGCCTGCGCCAATTGCTGTAAATGCTGTTGCCGCTGGCGGCGTGGTACCGCTTGGTCGCCGCTCAATTGCTTGAAATAAATACCGAAACCCGCGCCTTCGCGCATGCAAAACAGCCCGATCATGGGTGCGCGCAAAATACTCGCGAGGGTAAAAGGCCCGAGCGGCAGCGGCGCTTTATCGCCGAGGAAATCCACCAGCAGGGAGTTTTCCGGATTACTGATCGGCACCCGGTCGCCCGCAATCGCCACAAACTCGCCCTGCTCGATGCGCTCACTCAGCAGCATCGCCGTCGCGGGAGTGATCTCGGTCACCTGCAGGATATCCAGCTGGCTCGCGCTCGCTTTTTCCTGCATCAGCTTGTTAAATTTTTGCGCGTGTTTGGTATGCATCAGCACTGTCAAACGCATACCCGGATGGCGCGCCGAAAGGCAGCGACAGATTTCAAAATTGCCCAAGTGGGAAATCACCAACACGCAGCCCTGCTTTTTAGCGCGCAGCTGGAAGATGATGTCGTCGCCGTGGATCTGCACTTGCTCGCGCGGAATCTGCCCCATCCACACCGCCAATTTATCGACCAGCGCGTTACCGAAACTCCAGAAATGCTTTGCGCTCAGCCACCACAGCGAACTGTTTTGCGCCACTGCGCCCGCGCGTTTAATACGGCGCAAATAATCCAGCGATGCCGCGCGCGCCTGTTTGCGGAACAGGAAAAAGTAAAAGATCACCGGCGCCAACATCAGCTTGAACAGCGGCCGCCCACCCAGTTTGAAACAGGCAAACAGAAAGCGCATGCCGGTCAGCGCGCCCGCTTCGGACACTTGCGACCAATGCGCAGGCTTGTCTTCTACTGGCTTGTTTGGTTCGGGCGGCTGGCTCACGCAACCTCCGCGCGGAACTTGTTAATCAGGATGCGCGGCAAACGCCAGAGCATGCCGAAGAACAGGCGGGTGTGCATCCAGGAAATCAACTTGTTATCGCGCCAGACGCGGAAGTGCGAAACACCCTGCTCCGGGTAAATCACGCGCGTGGAGATTTGCTTGATTGCCCAGTGGCGCCAGTGCCAGCGCACCATAAATTCAGTATCGAAATCCATGCGGTCGCCCATAGGCTCAGCGGCAATCAACGCATTGCTGCGCGCCACCGGATAGACGCGGAAGCCGCACATGGAATCGGTAATTCCCAGCGATAAGGTGTTAATCCACACCCACACGTGGGTGAGATAGCGACCATACAAACGCCCTTTAGGCACACTCGCATCGTACTCCGGCATACCGGCGATCAAAGTGCCGGGTGTAGCTTCGGCCAATTGCAGGAAGCGCGGGATATCGGCGCTGTTGTGCTGGCCGTCGGCATCGATCTGCAACGCATGACTAAAGCCTAATTCCGCCGCCGATTGCAGGCCGGTTTTAAGCGCTGCGCCTTTGCCACCATTAATGGGCCGTTCGATCAAATGGACATTGGCCGGATCAGCCGCCGCCAGTTCGCGCATCACGCTTTTGCACAGCTCGTTACTGCCATCATCGACCAAAATAATGGGCAAGCCGAACTGGCGGATATTCACCACCGTCTGCGCCAACACCTGTTGGTGGTTGTAGACCGGCACCAGAGCGCAGGGGATAAATTGGGTCATCGCGCCTGCCCCTTTTCAAATACCACCCGGCCGCTGGCATGGGCGATGGACTCGGCCGCGCTACCACTGGTGAAGGTACCCTTACTTGTGAAGGTAAAGTAAAGCTTGCCTTTATCGGGCTGGTATTCGAGGCGCAACAACAATGTCTGGTTGGCCGTCACCACTTGCTGGAACTTCACCGCTTCCAGCGCGGTAAATTGACCCAAGTCGCCCCAGTGCTCGCGCCCGTAATGTACCGCCCAATGGGTCTGGACGACACCGGGCAATACCGGACGACCGGGAAAATGGCCATCGAAATAATAGAGATTGGCGGGGATAAACAGGCTCAGCAAGAGCGCATCGCCCTGCTGCTCACTTGCGACCAATTCCGGCAAGCGCGGCAGTTCATCGGTGCTGAATAATTGCGCCAGATCAGCCTGCGTCGTTTTGCCCTGCCGGTTGCGCGGCAGCTCGCCGAGGTAGCGCCAGTAACGCGGAATAGCCACGCGATCCACGGTGTTTTCCAAGGCATTTTTAAACTGTTGGTTGATGCCGTTTTTGCCTTGGTCGACGAGGCGTTTGTTGCCGTCATTGTCCAATACCACCACCGCACCCAGTCGATCACCGCGCTCCGGCAGCATAATCACCCGCGCCTGCGCGACACCCTGTTGTTGCTCAAGGATGCGCTCAATCGCACTCAATGAAATGCGCTTGCCGCCCACTTTGGCGATACGGTCGGCGCGGCCGCAAAGACTGAAACGGCCATCTGCATCCAAACTGGCGCGGTCGGCGCTCGTGTACCAATTGTCGTCCGCGAGATGTTTGCTGCGCACCTGCAATAGTTGGTTTTCGTTGTTGGCGTCGTCGCTAGTGATCAGCGCGATCTGCACATCGGGCAAGCAAGTCCAGACGCTGCCTTGGTCTTGCTCGCGCCAGCCGATGCCGCCGGTTTCGGTACTACCGTAAACCTCGGTCACCGCATGGCCGAAACGGGCTTTGGCCGCCAAGGCGGCATCGATTGCGAGCGGCGCGCCAGAGGAAAAAATCGCGGCGATCTGCGTCTGTTCAGGCCAATCGAGCGGCGGGATGCGGCTTAAATGCGCCGGGCTACTGATGATCGCTATGCGCTGGAATTGGCGTGCATCTTCGGCCAATTCCTCCCAATAGTCGCGTTCGCGCGCAACCAGCGGCCGCCCACTGCAGAGCGGCCAAAACAAGCGGAATAGCAGGCCATAAATATGGTGATGAGAGACGCTGCTGGTGATGGTGGCATCACCGAGTTGACTGCCCCACTGGGTTTCAAGCGCGCTGAGTTCAGACTCCAGCTGCGCAAAGCTCTTGGCAACAGGTTCGGGATTGCCGGTGGAGCCGGAGGTAAACAGAATCAATGCGGGCGCGTGGATATCAGGCACAGCAATAGATGCTAGCGAGCACTCTGCAGAAGTCGGTGCGCTAATCACCTGATCATGCGGAAAATCACCGGCAAAATGCGGCGTTATTGCGGCCAATTGCGTGCAACTTGCCGGCAAGTTGTTAGCCGGCACCAGCGCCTTTTTACCCAAGCGCCAGAGCGCGGCCAAGGCGGCCATAAATTCAAAACTGTCGCGCTGGTAAAGCGCTATTAAGTCGCCATCGACCTCAGCCAATGCCTGTTCCCAAGCGGCAATTCGCATACACAGCTGCGCCCAGGTACGCACTTCAGCACCATCCAGGGCGACAATGCGGCTGCCCGCATAAGCATCGGCAGGCGCAGCAAAAAGGTGGCGAAGTGGAGTGATCATCTAATAAAGTAAGCCAATCTTGTTAAATATTGCGGCGATCTTGCAACAGCAGCACTGTTGTCTAATCGACTTCTCGTTAAATTTTTAGTGTGAGATATCAGGCTTTCTGCACCCGCAGGCGCACCAAATATTCCCCGCCCACTAACAGCCCAATCAGGACGTAGGACAGCAAGCCATTGTAGAGCGCCCAAATCTGGTCGCTGGCAAAGACTGTCGCCGTGGCAATAGCGCCGTTTATCGAAAAAAAACCGCACCACACCCAGGTCACTTTGCGCGTGTAGGGGATGGCGCGCTCGGGTAAATCCGGGTCCTGCAGGCGCGCAAAACGCTCGATCATAGTCGGCGGGCGCCAGAGGCTGTAGCCAAACACCACTAACAGCACCGCACTGACCAATACCGGGTAAAACTTAAGCCCGATGACCGAACCGGTCGCCAAGGTCAAACCGGTCGCGGCGGCGGCGGCCAGCAACAGCCAACTGCTATTACCCAGCGCCTGCCCTGTCACCTTGGCTGCCACTATCCTAAGCAGCGCGGCGGCGAGCAAAATAGCCGCCAATATCCGCGGTCCCAACTGCTGGATGCCGACATACACCAGCAGCGGATACAGCACCAGCAGTGCAGTTACCGCAACCGTCAGCAGGCGGCCAGCGGGTTTCATTAAGCGTCTTTGGCCATCAAATCCGCAACAGCGTTGACGATATCCTCAACGGTGCGCACCGATTTGAAATCCTCCGGGCTGATTTTCTTGCCCACGTATTTCTTCAGCTCTACTACCAGATCTATGGCATCGATACTGTCGATATCCAGATCTTCACCCAAGTGACTTTGCAGGGTGATGCTGGCGCGGTCGATATCAAACAATTCGGACAAGGTAGTGGCTACATGCTCGAAAATCGCATTTTTATCAGCCATGGCAATTACTCCTTGGTACGGCGGGCGGCGACCAGCGCGCACAGATTAGTGATATTGGCGAAATGCTTGCGCGTCTCTTCCGCTTCTGCATCCAGTTTTACGCCATAGCGCTTTTGCAAGGCGACACCCAATTCCAGCGCATCGATAGAATCCAGCCCCAAGCCTTCGACAAACAGCGGTGCGTTGTCATCGATCTCGTCCACGCTAATATCTTCCAGATCCAGGGTGTCGATAATGAGTTGCTTCAACTCCACTGCCAGATCAGCTGTAGATAGGTTTGTCATTTGCTCGTAATTCCTCGGTGAAGTAATCCTGCAGATCCTGTGTTAGTTGGCGCGCGGCCAATGCAGGTTGGTTTTGATCATAGGTGGATACGGGAATATCCGCGCCCACTAATAAAGTCATATGTACCTTACGCGGCGGGACATGATACCACCGGTGCTTTTTACTCAGGGTGATGGGTTGGCACAAAATGGTCACGGGTGTGACTGGCGTGTGCGTTCGTAACGCCACATTGGCCGCGCCGCGCTGAAATTGCAGCGGCTCACCGGGCATAGTGCGCGTGCCTTCGGGAAAGATAATCAAGGCACTGCCTGAAGCCAGCGATTCCCGCGCGCCTTCAATTAATTCGGCACCGCTGTCATTGCGCAAAAAACCGGTCAAGCGAAGATAGCCGCGCATTGCCGGATTCGCCAGCAGGCGACCTTTCACAATGCAATCCGGGTTGGGGATAAATGCGATCAGGAACACCACGTCGATCAAACAAGGATGGTTAGCCAGCACTAACAAACCCGGGCGACGCAGCAATTCCTCGCCCTTGATCTCCCAAGTCAGTACACCCAAAAAACGCATCATATGGATGTAAGCGCGAAAAGTCTGGTGGATAAACAGGCGCGCGCGCTCCTGCCGCTGTATCTGAGTCTTCGACGTCAGCGTAATCCAGGGTGTCGCAAGCAGCGGGATAAGCACCCCGCCGATACCAAAAATGGTAAAGCTCAGGCCAGTCGCGAATAATCGCCAGCCATGGTTGAGGCGCTGGGCAATCATGCCAGGCACCGGCGCAACTGCCAGCCGCTGCCGTTATGGGAGAGCGACAGCGATTCAACATCGCCCTGCAAGGCGCGCAATAATTGCAGCGCTTGGGGTTCGGTCGATAAATTCGCAGCACTCTGACCAAGCTGCTCAAGCTGCCAGTCCTGCCCAAGGCTGAGTATCAGCGCCACTGCATAAGTATGCGCGGGTTGATCGGCTTGATGCTGGTAAATGTCAGGCGTGGGCTCATCGCAAAAAACGCACAGCACTTGCGGGGTCTGCGCATTGCACAAGCCGAGGGATTCCAGCAGCGCGGGTATTAATTCCTGCGCGCCGCCACTGATCGCGGTGATGTTGCTGGTCAGCCCCTGCTGGATCGAAAACAAACCAGCAGTCGCATTGTGGACTGAGAGACTAAATGCAGTGGGAGATAGAGGTTCACTTTTCGCCATATCCTCCAGCAAACCCAGGGTGCGATTGAGATCGCCATGACGCGATACATACACCATTGGCATAGCGCCGTGAGTTTGGGCGAGCGGCATAATCACACTCAGGGCTGCACGCCCCATTGGGCTCAAGCGACGGCGCAACATGGCGGGAATAACCGATACATCCGGGGCATCATTCTGCGCCGGAGTCCAAGCTTTCCAATCGAGGATATTGAATGTGAGTGCCATGCTTATTGTTCTATCGCGAATCCATTACAGTTAACGTTGTCAGGGGTTTGGTCAGGCAGATTAGCCCACCCCAAGACGACGCGCGCCATTTTATACATGCAGGCGCCAAAAGTGTGAATTCTTACCCAAAGCCCAATAGAAAAATTTCACCTTAAGGTCGATAACTCAACATTAATAACTTAGTATTGGCGCTTATTCCATTTGTTTCCTTCTAAATTTAACCATCATGGAGTCAGGTATGAAATTGTTCACCCTCGGTATCAGCACCCTCGTCATCAGCCTGTGCGCGACCACTGCGTCTGCACGCGATGATATTGTCGAATATTCCATCGCCGACGCACTCGCGTCAGAGCAGGCGAAAAACATTCTGGGTACCGACGTCAAATTTTATTTTGGTGACCAATCACACCCAAAACCGACCCGCACCGTGAGCGAGTACAGCACCAACAAAAAAACCAATGGTGTGAACAAAACTGATAAAGAAGCGTGTGAGTGGGCATTTTTGTCGGCGATGAAATCCCTGCGTGAGCGCGCACAAAGCACCGGCGCCAATGCCGTGATCAACATCCGCTCCAACTATCGCAATAACACCACCTCCAGCGCTACCACGTTCAAATGCGGCTCAGGCGCATTGATGTCCGGTGTTGCCTTAAAAGGTGTTGTAGTCGAAATTAAATAAAATCGATTTCGCTATAATTCTACGCCGCAGCACTCCTGCGGCGTTTTACTGTGAGATTATTTACAACAAAAGGGATCTATTATGAAATACAAAACATTATTAGCGTTTGCTTGCCTGCTCGCTCCCACTGCATTTGCAGCGGATATCACGATTAATCAAACCGTCAAATACCACGACGAAAAAATCATCGCGACCAAAATTAAATCCGAGTGCGTAAATCTCGGCCCCAAACTTGTTGCATCAACTGAAGCGGCAGTGCAACAAAATGGCTGGTCAGTTATCAAGAAAGATGTTGTTGATGGAGCCGGCGGCGTAAGCCTGAAATTGACAATTGCCAACGCCCATAGCAGCGGAAACGCCTTTATCGGCCACCACAAATCGGTCGCTATCATCGCAGAATTATTTAAAGATGGAAAATTGGTCGACACCTATACGGGCGAAAGAAGCTCATCCGGTGGTTTTGGTGCAGGCTTCAAAGGTTCTTGTGCGGTGCTTGAGCGCTGTGTAAACACACTCGGCAAAGATGTGAGCGAGTGGCTGTCCAAACAAAAAATCTAACTACGTATTCAATGTAAATAAAAAAACCTGCCACCGAGCAATCGATGGCAGGTTTTTTTATTGGATAGCGTTTAAAAATTAATTGGCACGCAGCGATTGACGCACCTGATTAATCGATACTACTTGTGCGCTCGCTTCCGCCGCCGAACCTTTTACAGGCTCATCCATCATCGCCTCTGGCTCTAATGGCGTGTTCACCAACTCTTTATAAAGTGGCTCGATATTGCCCAGCGCTGTTTGCAGTTGATACAAATTCGTCTGCAAAATTTCCAGCTGCTCACTATGAGTATTGCGCTGGCTTTGCAATTGTGTGAGACGCAACATGTGATGCTCAAGCAATTGCTTCTGGTATTGGTTGTGATGGAACAGCGGCGCCAACGCCTCTTGCAACCATTGCTGGATATGCAAATTCAAATCGCTATACACCGCGCGCACTTCCTGCACCAGCGTATTAATAAAACGGCTAATCAGCGCACTTTTGTGGGTAAATACTGCACTGAGCGATTTACGGAAATCATTGGCGCGCGTGTGCAGTTGACGCAATTGACGGCGCTGCTTTTGGATTTTTAACAGATGGCGCATCACCAGATCGTCGCCCGTTGCAGTCTGTTCCGGGCGCTCATAGATAGAGGTGAGCACACGATTGCAACGCTCGATTTCACGCTCAAGATGACGCAAATTGCTATCGACATCATCAAAAAAGTTTCCAATCGCACGCGCCAAACCTACGGTGGTCCAACTCTCACTCAAACTGGTGTGCGCACTGGCGATCTGGCTCTCCAATAAACTACTGCTCACCGGGCCGAGCAAAGATAATTTTTGTGAATCCAACAACCGCTGGCTGGTGCGCAATGACAGCGCCTGCTTGTGATATTCGTGATGGGTACGACGAATCGTATCGCGCAACTCATTTAATTTTTCGCCCGCTGCCTCAGGTGCAACTGCGCGCAATTCTGACAATTCTTGTTCGGCGTCTTCGATGCGGCGCGCCAAACTATTGCGCGCGTTAATCACCATCGCATAACTGTCGCCAATTAGACGATGACCAACAATTTGTTGCTGGTTGCGAAGCACACATTCAGCGAGCATGCGCTCAAGTTGGTGAAAATTACTGCGCTGCAATTGCGCCTGGTTGCGCCCAACTTTACCGAGCAAACCCTGTTTGGCCGAGAGCGCGACCACATGCTCGGGTGCAAGATTTAATTGGTGCGCGGTGAGTTGGCGCAATTGGTTAATATTGGCTTCAACTTCCTGTGCCGGAGTGAGGTCATCCCATAGGCTATCAATTTTATTCAGCAGCGCGATCACCGCAGTGCAATTGTTATCGCGCAGCACCTGAATGTGTTCGCGCCAAATATCCATATCACTCGCCGTAACGCCAGCGTCAGCGCCGAGTAAAAATAAAATCGCCTGTGCATCCGGCAAGGTTTTTAAAGTGAGTTCGGGTTCGTTGCCGAGCGCGTTTAATCCGGGCGTATCGACAATGCGTAAACCCTGGCGCAATAGCGGATGATCGAGGCTGATCAGTGCGTGGCGCCATGCAGGCACAGAAACCATACCCTGCTCATCGCGCTCACCCAATTCATCCAGTGAAAAACCTAACTTCACCGCATCGGCAACACTGACTTGTTTGCTGGCCGATACCTGATTGATCGCCGCGCGGGTCTGCTCGTGATCCTGTGCATCAAAATGGATAGTCACCCAGTTCTGCGGGATGCGTTTGAAGTTTTGCAAACTGGTATTGGTGCGGCGGGTTTCGATCGGCAGCAAACGCACGCAATTAGCGGGTTGGCTGGCATCCCAAAAAATTTCAGTCGGACACATGGTGGTGCGACCGGGTTGCGACGGCAGCAAACGGCGACCGCCACCGGTATAAAGCAAGGCGTTGATTAATTCGGTTTTACCGCGCGAGAACTCTCCGACGCAGGCGATGGTGAAACTCTCCCCGCGCAGCAATTGGCGCGCACGCTGGAGGGTTTTGCCCATGGAGTCACCCGACATTCCATGTTGCCGGCTCCAATGCTCAAAGCGTTGCAGGCGCTCGTCCAACTGGCGCTTCCAACGATTGTAATGGGCCATCTGGCGATGCAGGGATCTCACGTCCATAGCGGGATTCTCGATATCAAGTTTGGCGTTATTTGCTTTGTTTAATAACTGACCGATATAACCAGCACAAATTTACATAATTGTTTTTAGTAGATGCATTAAAGCGGAAAATCACGCCAGTGGCTAGATCTTGAGCAGTGAGTGGTCACTTCAGGAGGGTAAAAGGCGGGGAACTGCTACTTTGTGAAACATTTGACGCCAAATCAGCGACTCACTCTGGTCTGGCGCTTGTACTGAAAGACTTATGGCTGGCTGTAGGAGCGCAGTACTTCTACCACTTCCACCTTATAAGATTTATACCAACTGACCCTGCCCTGCTGTTGTGCCTGCAAGTGCTCGGCGTTTTGCTTCCAACGCTGGATATGCTCAAGGCTCGGCCAATAGGAGATGGCAATCTCGCGCTCACCTTCGGTTCGAGCCACAAAATCGAGACAGCCATATTGCGTTATGGCCAACTCGCGCATCTGCTTTGCGGTCGCAAAATAGGCATCATCAAGCTGTGCAATTTCGGCATGGAAAATAACAGCGAACATTTAACAATCCTTCCCAAAAATAAAATAATTTGTAATTTCTCCAACAATCTTGCGCGACAGCGGAGATCAAATTTCTTTAAAAACAATAGGATAAAAACTGGCATTGGCTTTGCAAATGTCATAACCACACAAGGAAATCCAAATGATCTTGCCAGCGCTGCCCTTACAGTGACCAACAAGATTTCTGGTGATTCGCGATAAGGAACTGCATCGCACAGGAATAACCGCTCAAGGACGAGCCTGATTTTTTGTTAACTTATCCGTTAGATTTATGAGGGAATTAATATGAATCCTGCTACATCAAAATCCAAGTGGAAAAAGAATCTGTCTGCAAGCTTCTCTGCGCGTCGCGGTGCAGATGACGAATCCGGTTATGCGCATGAAGGCTTGCACCGCCCCAAAGAAAAAATGGGCAAACGCAAATTTAAAATGCAACGTGAAATCGACGAGTATTTGTTGGCCAGCTATTAAAGTAGCGTGATCTTCAGCCGCTGAGAGCACAGAATATTTTTTGGGAAACGAGTGGTTATGTTGATCAGCCTCTGCGATGACAGAGACTGAATAATCTATCCACCGGTCACTGCGCTAAGAATTTTTTACCAATAGCCAAGTACCAGACGTGGATCTACGCCAACCAGAAATGCAAGGCGACCAATCAACAGGTCAACCACTTTTAAACCCAATAAAATAATAATTGGTGAAATGTCCAGCATGCCACCTAAGGGTGGAATCACTTTGCGAATCGGGCGCGCCAGTGGATCAATAATTTGATTCGCGAGCAGCAGCAATGGATGATGGCTAAAAGGTGCAATAAAACTGCCGATAATGCTGATGATCATGCACCAGAAGAATATTCCGGAAATCATCGTCAGCGCGCCAACAAATCCCCACATGATAACCATCAATGGATTGGTCATTACGCCCGGCACACCAATAATCAGCGACAAAATAAAGGTTGCGAGTAATTGCACTAATAAGATCAGCACTACCGATGCAGTATCAATAGAAGCAATACTCGGAATAAAACGGCGCAGCGGTTTTAATAACGGCATAGTGATTTTCACAATCGCTTGCGATACCGGATTGTAAAAATCCGCGCGTACCAATTGCAATAAAAAACGCAAAATAACAATCACCAGAAACAGCGACATCAAGCTATAAGCAATCAAATGTAAAATACTGGCGAACATGAAAATCTCCGGTGATTTATTTCAAATAAAATGTCGACACGAAAACGATTAGCTAACTTTATCTACCCAATCTTTATTTGCCCAATAACTCCGACAACTCCACCGCGCGATTTGAACAAGCAGTCATTGCCTTTAATACAGTCGCACGCAATTCATCTTGCTCAAATGAAAGAATCGCCTGCTCGGTAGTGCCTTTAGGTGAAGTCACACGGCGGCGTAATTCCGCTACATCAAACTCACTCTCTTTGGCGAGCATGGCTGCACCCAGCGCCGTTTGCAAAGTCAGCTCGGCAGCACATTCGCGCTTTAAACCCAACTCAACACCCGCATCGATCATCGCTTCCATCATTAAAAAGAAATACGCAGGGCCGGAACCGGAAACGGCGGTGACCGGATTTAATAAGCTTTCATCATCCAACCACTGCACAATTCCCACTGCACCAAGAATCTCATTGGCAGCAGATTTTTGCGCATCGCTCACCAAAGCATTGGCAAACAAACCACTTGCACCTGCGCGCAATTGTGATGGAGTGTTGGGCATGCAGCGCACTATCGCCTGGTCTTCACCTAACCAACTCGCAATGCTGCTGGTCGTGATGCCCGCCGCAACCGAAATAATCAGCGGTTTGTGTTTAAGTGAATCGCGCAAGCCGAGCGCGACTTCTTTCAGCATCTGCGGTTTTACACCCAGCACAATGACATCTGCATTTGCAGCGGTCGCGGCGTTATCAGTGCTTACCGCAATGCCGTATTCATCGGCCACTTTATTCAGTGTTTCCAGGCGCGGACCGGAGGCACTGATTTGCGCCGCGCTAAATCCTTCCGCCAATAAACCACCGATAATCGCCTTGGCCATATTGCCCGCGCCGATAAATGCAATTTTGGATGTACTCACAATAAACCCTTAACGTTAACAATTTACTTTGTTGTTTCTGTCGCACTGCTACGCGAACCAAAAATATCCGTTCCCACACGCACAAAGGTTGCGCCTTCGGCGATGGCCGCCTCCATATCACCCGACATCCCCATAGAGAGGCAATCCAGCGCAAAACCCTGCGCATTCAAGTCGGTAAGCGCGTTGCGCAATTTAGCAAAAGCCGCGCGCTGTTGCGCGGGATTATTAGTTGCCGCCGGAATCGCCATCAGTCCACGCAACCGCAAGCGCGACAAAGGACGGAGCGCCGCCGTTAATTGCGGCAAATCGGCCAGCGATACCCCTGACTTGGTCGATTCATCGTCTATATTGACTTGCACACAGATATTTAATGGCGGCAGCCCATCAGGACGCTGCTCATTGAGGCGTTGGGCGATTTTCAAACGATCGACCGAATGCACCCAATTAAAGTGCGCCGCTATCGGGCGTGTTTTGTTGGATTGGATGGGGCCGATAAAGTGCCATTCAAGATCCGGCAATGCCTGCAAGGTGATTTGTTTGTCGAGCGCCTCTTGCAGGTAGTTTTCACCGAACGCGCGCTGCCCCCAGGCATAGGCTTCAGCCACCGCAGCGGTCGGTTGGGTTTTGCTAACCGCGATTAACTGCACAGTTTGCGGATCTCGTCCGGCAGCGATGGCGGCTTGGTGAATTCGCGCGGTGACTTTCGCGAGCTTGTCGTCTATCTTGTGCATATCGTCGTAACTGTTCACTAAAGTCCGCCGTACCGCCTTTCGCTGTACCGACTCATAAAAAAAGGTTGCCCTGCTGATGGATATCACCGAATTACTGGCTTTCAGTGCCAAACAAGGCGCGTCTGACTTGCACCTCTCGGCGGGTTTGCCGCCCATGATCCGTGTTGATGGCGATGTACGCCGTATCAACCTGCCACCAATGGAGCACAAGCAGGTACACGGCTTGATCTACGACATTATGAATGACAAGCAGCGCAAGGACTACGAAGAATTCCTGGAAACCGACTTTTCGTTTGAAGTCCCCGGCGTGGCGCGTTTCCGTGTTAACGCCTTTAACCAAAACCGCGGCGCCGGCGCCGTATTCCGTACCATTCCCTCCAAAGTACTGACGATGGAAGAATTGGGCATGGGCAACGTGTTCCGCGATATCTGCGCTGTACCGCGCGGCTTGGTGCTGGTAACCGGACCGACCGGCTCGGGAAAATCCACCACCCTTGCGGCGATGATCGACTACATCAACGATAACAAATACGAACACGTATTAACCATCGAAGACCCGATTGAATTCGTGCACGAATCGAAAAAATGTCTGGTAAACCAGCGTGAAGTTCACCGTGATACCCACGGCTTTAACGAAGCACTGCGCTCCGCACTGCGTGAAGACCCGGACATCATTCTGGTGGGTGAGATGCGCGATTTGGAAACTATCCGCCTCGCACTGACCGCCGCAGAAACCGGCCACTTGGTATTCGGCACCCTGCACACCACCTCCGCCGCAAAAACTATCGACCGTATCGTGGACGTATTCCCCGCGAACGAAAAATCCATGGTGCGCTCAATGTTGTCGGAATCGCTGCAAGCGGTAATTTCGCAAACATTGATGAAGAAAAACGGTGGCGGCCGTGTGGCGGCGCACGAAATTATGCGCGGTACGTCAGCGATCCGTAACCTGATCCGCGAAGACAAAGTTGCACAGATGTATTCTGCGATCCAAACCGGTGCTTCGCTCGGCATGCAGACCATGGACCAGTGTCTGGCCGATTTGGTGGCACGCCGTATCGTCAGCCGCGATGCAGCGAAATCGAAAGCCAAATTCCCAGAGAATTTCTAATTGAAAGGCCCTGAGAATTTCTAATTAAAGACTCAGAAAATTTTTAATCCTGTTTTATTTTTTCAGCACAACTTTTCAATAATTTTTAAGGTGCATTGTTATGGATTTTGATCGGTTATTATCCCTGATGGTAGAAAAGGGCGCGTCGGATTTGTTTATTACCGCCGGCGTGCCACCTTCGATCAAAGTCCACGGCAAGGTAGTGCCGGTCACTGCAACACCACTTGCACCGGAAAAAGCGCGCGAGCTGGTGTTGAGCGTGATGAATGAAAAACAGCGCACTGAGTTTATCGAAAAGAAAGAATTGAATTTCGCCGTGAGCGCGCGCGGTATTGGCCGCTTCCGTGCCAGCGCGTTTTATCAGCGCAATTTGGCGGGTATGGTATTGCGCCGTATTGAAACCAAAATTCCGCAGATTGATGAATTAGGCTTACCGGAAATCGTAAAAGAATTGGCGATGACCAAACGCGGCCTGATTATTTTTGTGGGCGCAACCGGTACCGGTAAATCCACATCGCTTGCCTCAATGATTGGCCACCGTAATCAGAATTCAAAAGGTCACATTATTTCTATCGAGGACCCAATTGAATTTATCCACCAACACCAGGGCTGCATTATTACCCAACGTGAAGTGGGTATTGATACCGAATCCTTTGAAGTTGCACTGAAAAATACTTTGCGTCAGGCACCCGACGTTATTTTGATCGGCGAGGTCCGCTCGCGCGAAACCATGGACCACGCTATCGCCTTTGCGGAAACCGGTCACCTGTGTCTGTGTACACTCCACGCCAACAACGCGAACCAGGCGCTCGACCGTATCATTCACTTTTTCCCGGCGGATCGCCATCGCCAACTCTGGATGGATTTATCGCTCAACCTGAAAGCGATTGTTGCGCAGCAATTGATTCCGACGCCCGATGGCAATGGTCGCCGCGCCTGTCTGGAAATTATGATCAACACCCCGCTGGCGCAGGATTTAATTCGCAAAGGTGAAGTGTCGGATTTGAAAGAATTGATGAAGCGCTCCACCGAATTGGGAATGCAGACATTCGACCAAGCACTCTATGCACTTTACGACAACGGCGAAATTACCTACGAAGATGCACTGCTACACGCCGACTCGCCCAACGATTTGCGCTTGATGATCAAACTCGGCTCCGAAACCGATGCAAATTATTTGTCGCATGCAGCGGATAGCTTATCGATCCAAAGCGAAGAGCATAACAATCGCGGTAAGATGTTCTAAAAAATTCAATATTGGATGAATAAAAAAATGCCGGGTAATCCCCGGCATTTTTTGATAAATTCCGTCAGATTGGATTGCGCTCCATCCAGCTTTCCAAAATCACCCGTGCCGCAATTGAATCCACTGGATTATTTTTATAATCGCGCGAGCCGCCGCGCTCGATCACTTCACCTTTTGCTTCAAAACTACTTAAGCGCTCATCCACCATTTCTACTTTTACGCCGAAGCGGCCATGCAAGCGATTGGCAAATTTGCGCGCGCGCGCGCTGAGTTCGCTTTCGCTTTCATCCATATTCAGCGGTAACCCAACCAATACTAAATCGGGTTGCCAGTCTTTCAATAATTTTTCAATTTGGTTCCAATCGGGAATGCCATCTTTTGCTTTTAGCGCGGGTTGAGAATTGGCCGAGCGGGTAATAGTTTGGCCGGAAGCGACACCAATATTCTTGGTGCCGTAGTCAAAGGCGAGCAGGGTTTTAATCATAATGAATTACAGAAATAATGATGCGCGGAAGTGAATTGACTCAGGCGTGTCCGGCGGTGCTGGAAATTAAATTTACATCAATGCCCAATGCTTGTGCAGCACTGGTCCAACGCTCTTCAAACGGTGTATTAAAAATAATGTCTTTGCTTGCCGGTACCGTCAGCCAACTGTTCGCCGCAATTTCTGCTTCGAGCTGACCCTCGCCCCACCCGGCATAACCGAGCGCTATTAAACACTGCTTGGGACCGCGACCTTCAGCCAAAGCGGCAATGATATCGCGTGAGGCAGTGAGGCAAATGTCAGATGACACTTCAAGTGTGGACTGCCATTTGGTTTCGTTGGAATGCAATACAAAGCCGCGCTCCGGTTGCACCGGGCCGCCGCTCATAACGATTTGTTCGCCTTGGTTGGCAACATCACTCAGATCCATTTGCATAAAAATTTCTTTGAGCAACATGGGCGTCGCAGAGTTGATAACCACCCCCATAGCGCCCTTGTCACTGTGCTCACAAATGTAAGTCACGGTGTGCGCGAAAGATGAATCGTTCAAAGCCGGCATGGCGATAAGAAAATGATCGCGCAAACTGCCCGGGATAAGCTCATCGTAATCTGTAGGGATAGTGTTGTTATCAGTCATCAACTCAGTATGAGGCCAAATGGGCCTAAAACAAGCAAGCGCGGCAAATTAATTGATAACTTTTTAGTTAGCGGAGGTGGTGATAAAGGAATTGTTGCCGGTAATTTCAAAATTCCAGGTGCGGATAATTTGTAAGCGATCCGCCTGTTTGCGGATCTCGGCCGGAAAACTGGCGAAAGGTGCCGATAAGCGCACAATCTGGCGCGCCGCATCATCAAGCAGACGCTGCCCTGAGGATTGCAAAACCTTTATCTCATAGATGGTGCCATCGGGATTGATCACTACCGATAAGCGCAAATGGCCGGTGATATGGCGGGTCAACGCCTCTTTGGGATAATTGCGATTGCCCACCTGCTCAATTTTGCTGCTCCATTCATGTAGATATTGCGCATCGAAAGACTCTTTTGTGGACACAGAAGTGAGTGTGCGCACACGCGGGCGCTTGGCGTATTCCTGCCGCTGTTTATCTAGCTTGGCCTGCAGGCTGGCAATCTCTGCCGATATCAGCGGCTGGTCTTTGGCCACACCTTCTTGCGGGGCGCGCTCCGCTCGCTCATCCGGCGTCAACTTCGCTTGCGCCATCTGCGTGCTTCTGACTGTTGTTGTCAGCACCTGCTGCTCTTTGACTTGCTCGGTGGACGCCGACTGTTGCTGCGGCACCGGATTGACGTCGCGCACCTGGGTATCAGCAAACTCGGACTGACGCTCGGTGGTGAGTTGTTTGGCTTCATCGAGGGTGCCGCTCGCCTCTTGATTATGCTGGGCGAGAAAATCAGCATTTTCCGGTGCGTGCAGCGACTTATGTGTCGCCAGGGTGATTTCAATCGTCTGCGACGTATTGGTGTGGTCGGGCAGTTTGAAAGTAACGCCGAGGATTAATAATGCATGTACGACAATCGCCAAAAAAAAGGTAAAGCTCAGACGATCCCCAGTATCCACTGGCGGCTTGGCGAGATTCTCTTCTTCAAAGGCAACTGCCTGATTCATTACATCAACTCGACTTTAACTCTGCTTTTTACCTGCTACCAAAACCCGACCCACTTTTGCGGGTGGATTATTGCGCCGCTAATTTACGCTCAATGGCGTCAATTAGCCGTGACCCAATTCCCGTGCCGTAGGCTTTGTCGATTTCGCGCGCACAGGTCGGACTGGTGACATTGATTTCGGTCAGGTATTCGCCGATTACATCCAAGCCAACAAACATAAGGCCTTTGGCTTTCAGTGTCGGTGCCACTTGTTCGACAATCCAGTAATCCTGATCAGTCAGCGGTTGCGCCACACCGGTGCCGCCCGCAGCCAGATTACCGCGCGTCTCGCCCTGCGCCGGAATACGCGCAAGACAATAAGGTACCGGCTCGCCGTCAATAACCAGAATACGCTTGTCGCCTTCAGTAATTGCGGGAATATAGCGTTGCGCCATAATCAGCTGCTGGCCGAATTCGGTCAGGGTTTCGAGGATTACGCCAACATTGGGATCATCTTGCCGGCAGCGAAAAATTCGGCTGCCGCCCATGCCATCGAGCGGCTTGAAAATAACATCACCATGTTCGCGGTGAAACTCGCGTAAGCGCGGCATATCGCGGCTGACCAATACCGGCGGACAGCATTGCGGAAATTGAGTGGCGAAGATTTTTTCATTGCAGTCGCGCAGGCTGCGCGGATCGTTAACCACTAGCGCGCCTTGATTTTGAGCAGCCTCAAGGATGTAGGTGCTGTAGATATATTCGTTATCGAACGGCGGGTCTTTGCGCATCAGGATGACATCCAGATCACCCAATTTTTTATCTTCATGCAGGCCAAGCTCATACCAATTGTCACCATTATCGGCTACAAATAGATTCCGGGTATTGGCGCGCGCTTCACCTTGCAGCAGATATAGATCTTTTTGCTCCATGTAGTGCAGATCCCAGCCGCGCTCTTGCGCCGCCAAGAGCAATGCCAACGTGGTGTCCTTGTAGTATTTAATGTCTGCAATGGGATCCATAACCACGCCGAGAGAGATAGCCATATAATTCACTCTAATAAGTAATACAGATCGACTACTATATAAGTCGCTAAAAAAATTGCCGGACTGGCAAGGGCGGGCTAAAGTTAAGTCCTGATGGCAATTAAAGCAAGAATATTGCAGACAGATTAAAGCGATCTAAAAAACCTGAAAATGGTATGGATTGCTCATATATTCAACTAGTTATGGCACAACGTTAAAAACTGTGTTAAAAGTTCGCTTTTCATTGGTGGCGTTATTTTGACGCTCATTTTAATGAGTGATACCGCACCAACGCTCCACGTGTTACCGACGTTTCAACCAATCAACGTGTATATCTGGCAGCTGCGGCAATATCTGCGGCAATAACAAAAGGCAAGGTCAGAGTATGGAAGTAACTTACGAAAGCCTCAAAGTGATGGTTATTGACGACAGCAAGACCATCCGTCGCACGGCTGAAACACTGCTTAAAAAAGCAGGCTGTATGGTCATTACCGCCACCGATGGCTTTGATGCCCTGGCGAAAATTGCCGATACCCGCCCCGATATTATTTTTGTGGACATTATGATGCCGCGTCTCGATGGCTATCAAACCTGTGCACTGATCAAGAATAACAGCGAGTTCAAGACCACCCCGGTCATCATGCTGTCGAGCAAAGATGGCCTGTTCGACAAAGCCAAAGGGCGTATTGTCGGCTCTGACCAATACCTCACCAAACCCTTTAGTAAAAGCGAGTTGCTCGGCGCGATTGAAGCGCACGTCAAGCATCTCAAAGCCTCTTAAACAGGCTCGCACCCGCTGGGGGGTCGACTATTACTGGTGCGCGGCTAGCGCACGGCTACACTCAGGTAATAGTTCCGGATTAAGTTCCAAAGGACTGTCTAAACAATTCACCGCACTCTCTGCGGAACACTTATTTGTTTTTGGAGCATTTATGGCCAGAGTATTGATTATCGACGACTCACCAACCGAGACCTACAAACTCACCAGCATGTTGGAAAAAAACGGCCACGTCGTATTGACTGCCGACAATGGTGAAGCCGGTATCGTGATGGCGCAGAAAGAATTGCCCGATGTAGTCCTGATGGATGTAGTGATGCCTGGCCTCAATGGCTTTCAGGCCACTCGCCAGCTGACTAAAACACCGGAAACTGCCCACATTCCCGTGATTATCGTCACCACCAAAGATCAGCAAACTGACCGCGTTTGGGGTATGCGTCAGGGCGCCAAAGCTTATCTGTCCAAACCCATCACCCAGGATGTACTGATGGCAGCGATGGCCGAGGTTTTGCGCTAACCGAAGGATACAATCACCAGCAGCAAGGATGATCGAGAGACAATAACAACAAGCATCATCACCGACCATTGAATCCATCGGCATAGGTGTCGACCGATGTGGTGATGCACGACAGTTACGGATAGATCTATGTCAGAACCACAGGCCGCTTTCCAGGCTCTGCTTACATTAGCCCAGCGCAGTCGCGCTGCCGCGCGCGGTCTGCCTGCACAGGCGGATATACGCCCCCATTGGAGCGGCATCGGCTTTTCGCTCATGGGCAGCTATTTCGTGGTGCCAATCGGTGAGATATCAGAGATGTTGGAAGTCCCCAACCACACCCACTTACCCGGTGTACAACCCTGGGTAAAAGGCGTGGCCAACGTGCGCGGTAGATTGCTTCCCCTATTTGATCTGGCGATGTTTTTCGGCGACCGCCTCAGCGGCTCACGCAAACACCGTCGAGTACTAATACTTGAAACCGAAACCCTGTATTCCGGCCTTATTGTCGATCAGGTATTCGGCATGCAACATTTCCCCATGGATGAATACAGCGAGCAAGCCGGCGCTGTAGCGAGCAGTATTTTACCCTTTGTAACCGGCAGCTATCCGCAGGGCGGAGAGCGCTGGTCGTTATTCCGCCCAGCGTTGCTGGCGGAAGACCCGCGTTTCACCAACGCGGCAAAAACCTAGGGTTAGATACACAAAAACGGTAAGACCAACGCGATATTGTGCGAAAAAAAGTGACGCCTAATGTCTTGTACAAAAGGTGCAGTGGATAGAAAAAATAAAACCGAACGCTGGTTAGGAGTGCTTAGATGAAAACTGATTCAAAGATTGCCGCCTTCAAGGCAAAACCGGGGATGGTATTCGCCTCGGTCTTGTTGGTGGTTTCATTTGTGGCGGCAGTGGTGTTTTTGTACCTGATCGACCAGGGCAAAACCAATGACCAACGCGGTTTGCAACAAGTCGCGGACTTGCGTGCACAAGCCTATCGTTTGACATCGTTATCGCGCGATGCGACCTCCGGCGACGAAAAAGCGTTCGGCGAGTTGTCCGCCGTGGTAGCAAGCATGGGATCTACCTGGACATCGCTCCAGGCAAGTGACCCTAACACCCGTCAGGCATTGGCTGCAGAATTTGCCGCATTCGACAAAATCTGGAATGGCGTTAAGAACAATGCCCAAACCATTGCAACCAACAAAGACTTGATCGTATCGCTCAACAGTATTGGTAAAGAGCTGAACGACAACCTGCCAACCCTGCAGGGCGCGCACAACAACATCGTGGAAAGTCTGCTCGATGCTGAGGCACCCGGCGATCAGGTTTCTGAAGCACAAATGCAATCCTGGCGTGCCGAGCGTATCGGACGTAACGTGGATAAGATGCTCCGCGGTGACGCCGATGCAAGTGCGGCGGCTGACCAGTTCAATACCGACGCCAACCTCTACGGCCGTATTTTGAAAGGCATGAAAGACGGCGACGCGACCATGCGTGTGAGCCGCGTTACCGACTCGGGCGCACGCGCTTCACTTGACCGTATCACCCAATTGTTCGAAGGCGTTAACGCGTCCATCCAGAAGATGTTTGAAGGTTCGACCATCTTGTTCCGCGCGCGTCAAGCAAGTGATGGATTGCTCAACGAAACACCACAACTGCTGCAAGCACTTGCTACCATTTCGGACAAAATTTCCGTGCAAGCCGATACCCGCCCAATCAACAATACCGTAGTTATTGTACTTGCGGCCATCACCCTGATTTCCCTGTTCTACCTCGGCTTCAACCAGTACATGGGCGCACGTAAACGCGCTGACGAAACTGCCGATACCAACGAGCGTAACCAAACAGCGATTTTGCGTCTCCTCGACGAACTGGCCGACCTCGCAGACGGTGACCTGACGACTACCGCAACCGTAACCGAGGACTTCACCGGTGCGATCGCGGACTCTATTAACTTCACCATCGACCAGCTGCGTATTCTGGTAGCGCGAATCAACGAAACTGCGGTAAACGTATCCGCCGCTGCACAAGAAACCCAGCAAACTGCACTGCATCTTGCAGAAGCATCTGAACACCAGGCGCAAGAAATTGCCGGTGCATCTGCCGCGGTAAACGAAATGGCGGTCACCATTGACCAGGTATCTGCGAACGCCGCCGAATCGGCAGCGGTAGCGGAGCGCGCGGTATCGATCGCGGGTAACGGTGCGAAAGTGGTACAGAACACTATCAACGGGATGGATACCATCCGTGAGCAGATTCAAGATACTTCAAAACGTATTAAGCGCCTCGGTGAATCGTCACAAGAGATCGGTGACATCGTAAGCTTGATTAACGACATTGCGGACCAAACCAACATCCTCGCACTTAACGCAGCAATTCAGGCATCGATGGCCGGTGACGCAGGCCGCGGATTCGCGGTGGTAGCGGACGAAGTTCAACGCCTTGCGGAACGTTCCGCAGCAGCAACCAAGCAGATCGAAGCACTGGTAAAAACCATTCAGAACGACACCAACGAAGCGGTAATTTCGATGGAACAAACCACCTCTGAAGTGGTTCGCGGTGCGCGCCTTGCACAGGATGCGGGTGTGGCACTGGAAGAAATTGAAAACGTATCGTCAAGCTTGGCGGAATTGATCCAGAACATTTCCAACGCCGCGCGCCAACAAGCATCGTCTGCGGGTCACATCTCCAACACGATGAATGTTATTCAAGAGATTACTACCCAAACCTCTGCCGGTACTTCTGCTACCGCACAGTCGATTGGTAACCTCGCCGAGATGGCACTCGACCTGCGTGAATCCGTAGCCGGTTTCAAACTGCCGGAAGAAGATATGTCGGAAGGTCGTGCCAACGCGGCGCGCAAAGCTATGGCCAATACCCCGGCGATGGATTTTGACAGTAACGCAGAAGTGATCGATTTGGACGACGAATTGTTGCCCGATGATGACCTTTATTCCCAGACATCAAAAGCTTGATAAAGAGGCAATGCCAGCGCTGCTGGCATTGCCGGTGTAATTATGGCCTGGTCGCTACGTACATTACCCACGCTCACCGAAGACCAGTTTCTCCAATGGGGCAAACTGCTGGAGGAGCGTACGGGTATACAGCTGGTTTTCCAGCAAAAAGCCTGGTTGGAATCGCAAATGTCATCGCGCATGCGCGAGCAGGGCTACGAGGATTACAACGCATACTTTGACTTGATCTCCGAGGAAAGTATCGAAGCAAAACTCGAGTGGTCACGCTTGATTGATCGTATCGCGGTTAAGGAAACCAGCTTTTTCCGCCACCGCGAATCTATCGAATACGTGCGTAATTACCTCCAGCAAAAAATTAACAACCAGGCACTGCACAACAGTTTTGATATCTGGAGCATGGGCTGCGCCACCGGGGAAGAAGCCTACTCCCTGGCGATGGTAGTGAATGATTGTTTCGAGCTTGCGGCGCTAAGCCCTTATTACGGTATTACCGCGATGGATATCAGCTCGTCGGCACTGGCTGCCGGTCGTAAAGGCCGCTATAGCAAGCGCCGGGTCGAGCAGGTAAAACCGGACGAAGCAAAACGCTATCTGCAGCTGTGCACCGATGGCAGTTATGAAGTGGTGAATAAACTGCGCGACCGCGTCTGTTTTACCCACACCAATATTATCCACGCGCGCCAGTTACCCCAGGTGCAAGTGGATGTGATTTTTTGCCAAAACCTGCTGGTGTATTTCCGCCGCTGGTTGCGTCGCGATGTATTGAATGCCCTGGTCGAGCGCCTCAAACCAGGTGGTTTGTTGATTGTCGGTCTGGGTGAAGTGGTTGATTGGGAACACCCGGAAATGCAGCGCACTGACGATGATCAAGTGCAGGCTTACGTTCGTGAAGAACGATAAAAACGAGAACAATTAGAGGAAAGTTCTGCATGGCAGATAATCGCAATTTTGCCGCGTTGGATTGGTTGATCCATGAGATCAGTGAGACGCTGAAAGAAGCGCGCCAAGCCCTCGAAAGCTATGTCGAAAATCCCAAAGATGCTGCGCGTATCCGCTTCTGCCTGACCCACATCCATCAGGTACACGGCAGCCTGCAAATGGTGGAGTTCTATGGCGCCGCCATGCTCGCCAGCGAAATGGAACAATTGACCCAGGCGATGATCTCCGAGCGCGTCGCTAACAGCAGCGAAGCGCAAGAAGTTCTGATGCGCGCCATCCTGCAATTCCCGCTCTATCTCGATCAAGTAAAAGCCACACGCAAAGACAACCCGCTCGTCGTACTGCCACTATTGAACGACCTGCGCGCCGTGCGCGGCGAAAGTTTACTGACCGACACCAAACTCTTTGTACCCAACCTGACGCCCGCTAAAAAGGTATACGGCGCACGCCTGCCAGTAACCAACGACAACGTGCAGTTCCAGGCGATGGTGCTCAAGCTGCGTCAGATGTACCAATACGCCGCCTCAGGATTTATCCGCGGTGTAAATCCGGACGAAAATCTCGCCTATCTGCAAAAAGCCTTTTCGCGCCTGCAAAAGCTGACCCACGGTACCGCGCGTTTTGCGCTTTGGGATATCTGTCTTGCACTGGTTGAAGCAATTGAAATCGATGCGATTGAAATCAGCGTCGCGGTTAAAAACCTGCTGCGCCAGCTAGATAAAGAAATCAAAGTACTCGCCGTTCACGGCAATAAAGCGCTCAACAGTTTCACCAATGACGAGCTGATCAAAAACCTGCTGTATTACGTGGCACGCGCGGGCAAACACGCCCCCGGCTTCCCGCCCAACTCGCAGTTACAGCGCGTTTACGATACCTATCATCTGGAAGAAGCCCTGCTGGAAGGTAAAGAAGGTGGCGACGATACCCAGAACATGCTCTCGGTGCCCGATGCTGACGCTATGCGTTCAGTGGTAGGTGCATTGAAAGAAGAATTGAATCTGATCAAAGACAGTCTGGATATCTGCCTTGCAGGTGGTGATACCCACGCCGCTTTGTCCGATGCCTTGCCTATCGTGAAACGTGTTGCCGATACCATGGCCGTGCTCGGCCTGGGCGATCTGCGCAAACAAGTGCTTGAGCAAGGTGCGGCGCTGGATCTGGTGGTTGAATCCAGCAGCGAACTCTCTGACGAACAATTGCTCGCTGTTGCCAGCCAGCTAATTGCGGTAGAAAACGCACTCGATAGCCTGACCGAATCCGGCGGCAAAGACGTCAATAGCGGCGAAGATTCCGACATCACCCTGTCGCGCGCTAAAGAATCAGTGCTGCGCGAATCGCGCAACGGCCTTGAACACGCCAAAGACGCGATCATCGAATACATCGCCTCCCAGTGGAACCGCCAACACCTGCAAACTGTGCCAACCACCCTGCGCGAAATTCGCGGCGGTTTGGAAATTATGCCGCTGCCGCGCCCGGCACGGATTCTTGGCGCCTGTGCCCGTTTCATTGAAGAGCAGCTGCTGGAACAGGACACCACTCCGCAGTGGACCACTCTGGATACCCTCGCGGATGCCATTACCAGCGTTGAGTACTACCTCGAACGCCTGAGCAGTGGCGGCCGCAAAGAAGAAAATGACCTGCTGTTAAGCGTGGCCGAAGAGAGCGTTGCCAGCCTTGGTTACGCCGTGGCCAAGATCAGTAAATCAGTGGGTGACGACAGTACAGCCGAGACTGAAGTTGAACGCGAGGAAGTAGCCGCGCAAGCACAACTCAGCGCCGCTTACCAAGGTGCCATCGGCGAGCAAGAATCACTGCCAAACGAATCAACGGCCGACGAATCTGCAGCGGACGACTCCGCGCAACTCTCTGCACTTTATACCGAAGCACAAGAAGCGCCTGCCGATGATGTCGCGCAGGAATTAGCCTCCGCTTACAGCCAGGCATTTGCCGACCCAGCTGCAACGGCGCCGATGGATGCGGTGGAAGAAATCACCGTTGAAGATGTAGTCGCCGAACTTGGCGGACAGGAAGCAGATGCCGCTGAAGAACCAGAACAAACGCTGGTCGCCACTTCCAACGCTCCGGTTATCCAGCGCGATGACGAAGATATCGACGACGAAATCATCGATATCTTTATCGAAGAAGCGACCGAAGTTACCGAGACTATCGGCGAATACTTCCCGCGTTGGGCGCACAATTTCGACGATAACAACGCCCTTACCGAATTCCGCCGCGCCTTCCACACCTTGAAAGGTAGCGGGCGCATGGTCGGCGCCAATGAAATCGGCGAGCTGGCCTGGTCGATTGAGAACATGCTCAACCGCGTAATTGACCGCACGATTGTGGCCGGTGCTGTGCACGTGCACATCATCGAAAAAGTGCGCCAGTTACTGCCGGATATGATCGCCGCCTTCCGCGACAATCAACCCAATCCCCATGCCGAGCTGGCAGAAACCTATCGCCAGCAAGCCCATGACCTCTCCAAAGGCGAAACGCCCGCGGCACTGCTCGAAGAACTTGGTCAGGGCAGCATGCCTACGGTTGCGGACATCGCCAGCACTGAACCGGAACCAGTTGAGCTGGAACTGGACGATGAAGACGACTATGCCGAAGCGGAAGAGCTGGAAACAGACGCTCTGGAGATAGAGCTTGAAGCTGTCAGCGAGCCAGTGCTTGCTGAGGAAGAAGAACTTACCCTGCCCGAGCTTGAACTCGAATACGACGCGCCACTGCTGGAGGAAAGCGAACCGCTTGCCAGCAACGATGAGCTGGTGCTGGATATTGCCGACCTGCCGGTTGCTGAAATCGACGAAGACGAAGTCCTCGATCTCGATCTGGTTGCAGAAGATGAAGAGCTGCCGCCGCTGATGTCGCTGGAAGACCAGGTTGAACTGGTCGACGAAGACGAAGTTGCCCAACTGGCGCAGCTTTACAGCGAGCATCAGGCCACCGGTTTCAACTACAGCGAAGCCACCAACGACGATATTGATATCGACGATCCGGATGCCCAGTTGTGGGATATTTTCGGCGCCGAAGCCCTCACCCACTTGCAAGTGGTGCAGGACTATATCGCGCGTATGGAAGCCGAAGCCCCGATTTACGAGCCGCCGAGTGAAGGCATGCAACGCGCCCTGCACACGCTCAAAGGCAGCGCGCATATGGCGGAGGTGACCCAAGTCGCCGAGCTGGCCACGCCGCTGGAACGCTTCGCCAAAGAGTTGCGCTCATATCATGTCAATATCAACGACGATATCCTCCAATTGCTGCGCGATGCCGTCAGTTACACCCAAATCGCCCTGCATCAAATTGAGTCGGGCGAAGCGGTCGATATCCCGCGCCTGCAACAATTTATCGCCCGCGTAAATGAATTGCGCGAGATCCACGTTGCGCCGCTGGTCAGCCAGCAAGAACTGGATGAAAACGGCAAACGCCCGGTTGATCCAGAATTGCTCGCCATCTTTATGGCCGAGGAAATGAACCTGCTGCTCGACGCGGACAAGATCATTGCCCAATGGCAAGCCGATCCTGCCGACGCTGCGCAACTGATTCCGGTAATGGACGAGCTGGGTAAGCTCACCAAAGCCGCCGCCCACGCCTATTTGCCGGCGATGGCGGAATTGAGCGAGAAGATCCACAGCGTTTACGAAACCGTGATCGCCGACCAACTCAGCTGCTCGCCTTCTGTGTGCGAGACGCTCAATGCAGCACATGTCGCACTGCTCGATATGGTCGATGCCATAGCCGCTGGCCAAAACCTGAATGGTATTCCGGACGCAGTAAACGATGCGCTCGATGATCTGCTGAGCACCGAAGCGGTGACTATCAGCACACTGGTTAACGACGAAATTCCTGCGTTGACCGATGAAGCCTTTGTACTAGCTGATGAAGTCCCTGTATTGGCCGATGATATTCCTGACTTGGTCGATGAGATTCCGGCATTGTCAGACGAAATCCCGCTCGCCGAACTGGATGAAGTGATCGAACTCGATGATGTAGTCAGCTACGCCACACCTGCGGAAGCAGACGATGACGTTATCGAGCTGATCGACGAAGACTACAGCTACGGCAGCGACTACACCGAATTACCGGAATTTGTGGCGCTCGA
>NZ_JBCECX010000022.1:0-29011 GCF_039207905.1 Cellvibrio sp. | reverse complement strand
AGCCGAAGCCGAAGCCGAAGCCGAAGCCGAAGCCGAAGCCGAAGCCGAAGCCGAAGCCGAACAGGATGATTATCTGGCGCCTGTTGATGTGCAAGTCGAGAGCGAACAAGTCGAAGACGAGGATTTTGATCCGGAAATCGTCGAGATCTTTATCGAAGAAGCGGGCGAATTGCTCGAAGACATCGACCGTTCACTGAACGAGTGGCAAGACGACTGGAACAACACTGATTGCGTTGAAGAGCTCAAACGCTCGCTGCACACCTTCAAAGGTGGCGCGCGTCTGGCGGGCTTGAGCGATCTGGGTGATTTGTCGCACGACTTTGAAACCATCCTGATCGAAATGCCGCAAGACGCGGAACTCGACCAATCCTTCTTCAACCGCCTGCACGATTATCAGGATCGCATGCACAGTGGTGTTGAACGTGCACAAGCCCGCATGAGCGGTGCACCTGTTGCGGCAGTGACGACTGAGCCAGAACCGCCGCTGCTGGAAAACTATGTTGATGACGAACCCGAATTCGTCAGCGTTGACGAGGTTGTTGCGGACATCAACTTCAACGGCGCAGAAGAAGCCACTGCGGAAGATGATGCCCCGGCGTTCAACAGACCAACTATCGTGGTGGACAACACCCGCGACTTTGGTACCGATTCATACGACGGCAATTCATTCGACGGCAACGGCGGTTCAAGCCCTAAACCGAATGTATTGACCTTCGCGCCTAAAGCCAAACCGGCGGCGCCATCTACCGGCGTCATTCCCGGCACCGAATACGGTGGCGGCCTGCGCTCGGGCAATACCGGCCCGGCGCAAGTACAACACTTGGCGGCGCGCCGTACCGGCCCGCAAGAAGTTATTAAAGTCTCCGCTGAACTGTTGGAAGAACTGGTAAACCTCGCCGGTGAAACCTCGATCAGCCGCTCCCGTATGGAACAGCAAGTCAGTGACTTGGGTGGCTCCATCGAAGAAATGGATTCCACCATCCAGCGTCTACAAGAACAGCTGCGCCGTCTCGATATCGAAACCGAAGCGCAGGTGTTGTTCCGTCAGGAGCAGATGGCGCAGCACGAAGAATTCGACCCGCTGGAGATGGACCGCTACTCGCAATTGCAGCAGCTGTCGCGCTCACTGATCGAATCCGCGTCTGACTTGATGGATTTGAAATACACCCTCGCGGATAAAACCCGCGATACCGAAACCCTGTTGCTGCAACAGTCGCGTATTAACACCGACCTGCAGGAAGGCCTGATGCGCTCGCGCATGGTGCCCTTCTCCCGTCTGGTGCCGCGTTTGCGCCGGATCGTGCGCCAGGCGGCGAGCGAGCTGGGCAAAGAAGTCGATTTCGAACTCGATAACGTTGAAGGCGAACTGGACCGTAGCGTATTGGAACGTATGGTCGCGCCGCTCGAACACATGCTGCGTAACGCGGTGGACCACGGTATCGAAATGCCCGACGAGCGTATCGCCGCCGGTAAGAATCCGAATGGCCGCATCCTGCTCACCCTCGGGCGCGAAGGCGGCGATGTAATCCTGCGCCTGATCGACGACGGTCGCGGTATCAACCTGAAACGCGTGCGCGAAAAAGCGGTTGAACGCGGCTTGATGGCGGCAGATGCCCAGTTGTCAGATCAGGACGTAATCCAGTTTATCCTCCACGCCGGTTTCAGTACCGCCGAGAAAGTCACCCAGATTTCCGGTCGCGGTGTGGGCATGGACGTGGTGCACTCCGAGATCAAACAGCTCGGCGGCGCCATGTTTATCGATTCCAACTGGGGTCAGGGCACTGAATTTACCATCCGCCTGCCGTTTACTGTATCGGTTAACCGCGCGTTGATGGTGCAGATTGGCGACGATCTCTACGCCATTCCGCTCAACAGTATTGAAGGTATTGTGCGCGTCAGCCCCTTCGAGCTGGAGCACTACTATCAAGATGACAGCGCCCGCTTCGATTACGCTGGCGAAAACTATCTGGTGCGCTACCTCGGCAGCCTGCTCGACTCAAGCGCGCAACCCAAACTCGATGGCCAAACCCTGCCACTGCCAGTCGTACTGGTGCGCAGTACCGAGCACACGGTAGCGCTGCAAGTGGATCGCCTGCTCGGCTCGCGCGAGATCGTGGTAAAGACGCTCGGCGCTCAGTTCAGTGCGGTGCGTGGTGTATCCGGCGCCACGGTAATGGGTGATGGTAGCGTGGTGGTGATTCTCGATCTGCATGCGATGATCCGCGAACAGCTGGCACTCGGTCTGCAAAACGCGATTTTGCTCGACTCACCGACTCTCGCGCTGGAAGACGACCAATCCGAGAAAACTATTATGGTGGTGGACGATTCGGTAACCGTACGCAAGGTAACCGGCCGCTTCCTGGAGCGCGAAGGTTTCCGCGTGATCGCCGCCAAAGACGGTGTGGAAGCGCTGCAATTACTGCAGGATCACATCCCGGATGTGATGTTGCTGGATATCGAAATGCCGCGAATGGACGGCTTCGAAGTGGCGAAAAACATCCGCACCAGTTCGCGCCTGAAGAATCTGCCGATCATTATGATCACCTCGCGTACCGGTGAAAAACACCGCGAGCGCGCCTTCAGCCTCGGCGTGAACAAGTACATGGGTAAGCCCTATCAAGAAGATTTGCTGCTCACCAATATTAATGAATTGCTCGGCAAAACTGTGAAGTAAGGCGGCGCCTGTGCTGCAACTGGGAATACTGGTCGATAGTGCCCCTAAGCAGCAGGCGCTGACCCAACTGGTCGCCCAGTCGGGTCATAAAGTCGGCTGCCATGTGCTCTTGGGCAGCACGGCGCAGGAACAGGCAAAACAGCAGCTGGTCGATCAGGAGCTGGACGCCTGGGTGGTAGATGTCGCCGCCGACTATTGCGATGAACTGCATCTGTTGGACGGGTTATTCGCGCAGAGCCGCGTGCCCATCCTGTTCAGCGATAGCAGTGAATTTACCAAGGGCAGCGAGGAGCACAACGCCTGGTTGCGCCGCACCGGTTTACGTTTGCAGCGCCTGCGTGGCGATATCAACCTGCAGCAGGCCAATCCCGCCAGCGAACTCTGGGTGTTGGCAGCCTCGACCGGCGGACCGGCGGCAGTAAAACGATTTTTGGCGCAGCTGCCACCCAATCTCGGAGTGGCATTTTTATATGTCCAACATATAGATGCCAGCCAGGCGGCGACGCTCAACCGGATGATGACCAACGCCGGCAATTATCCCGCGATGGTCGCGACCCAAGGGATAGTTCTGGAAGCAAACAGCCTGACTTTAGTGACCGCGCGCGATCCGGTGGAAATACTCGATAACGGCACTTTGGTGGTCAATTACGGCCAGTCGTGGAAAGGCAGCTATGCGCCCTCCATCGACCAGATAGCCGCCAACGCCGCGCGTATTTACCGCGAACAGTGCGGCTTGATTATATTTACCGGCATGGGTGATGATGGCGCCGCAAGTTGCCGTCTGATCAAACAGGTAGGCGGCAAAGCCTGGGTGCAAGCGCCCGATGATTGCACCAGCGATTCCATGCCCGTATCCGCCCTCGCCACCGGTTGCATCAGCCTTAGCGGCACACCGGAATATCTGGCGCGCGCGCTGACACAACTGAAACGCTAATAAACTGAATTCGATATCCGTTTGCCAAGTGCAAACTTGATAAGTGCAACAGACTGACAGGATCACACCTTCATGAGAGCTCCCCAGCGCATCGAGAAAAAAGTACAAGAAGTCGCCAGCCTGCTCATTCCGATCCAGGGGCGCTTGCTACTCGCACCCAACGTGACAGTAGCGGAAATTGTACCTGTCTCCCAGGTTATCCCCGTGCAAGACGCACCGGCCTGGTATCTCGGCAACTGCGCCTGGCGCGAACAAACTATCCCGCTGCTCTCGTTTGAAGTGATGAACGGCGAAGACAAACCCGGCGTCGCCTCGCGCTCGCGTTTTGCCGTACTCAACACCACCGGCATCAACGAATCCCTACCCTTTATCGCCATCCTCACCCAAGGTCTTCCACGTCTCGCACGCGTTACCGAAGAAGAAATTACCCAGCGTGAAGATGCAGACAACAAACCCTACGAATTAATGCACGTCTCCTGGGCGGGCGAAGAAGCCGTCATTCCCGACGTAGAAGCCATCGAACGCGCTTTCCTCGAGTATCTTCATCTAGATAATTAAGGGCATTTAGAAAACTAAGCTGCACTGAACACCCAGTTAGGAATCACGGCCATGTCCGACACCAATGAATTGATTGTCGAGGATCTCCTCCCCGGCACCGGCAAAGCCGTGGTCAAAGGCGCACTCATCACCACCCACTACACCGGCTGGCTCGAAGACGGCACCGAATTCGATTCCTCCCACCGCAAAGGCAAACCCTTCCAATGTGTCATCGGCACCGGCCGCGTCATTAAAGGCTGGGACCAAGGCCTGATCGGCATGCAAGTCGGCGGCAAACGCAAACTCCAAGTCCCCGCACATTTGGCCTACGGCGAACGCCAAATCGGGGCGCACATCAAACCCAATTCCAATCTGGTATTTGAAATCGAACTACTGGAAGTCCTGACAAGAGACGATTAACCCCTCCGCACCAAAACCTCGCGTAATGTGATGTATTTCTCGAAATCCTTGGCTATAGTAGAAACTCACGCCATTGGATGGAGATAGGAAATACATATGAATAATTACAGGAGGTTAGCTACTGCCCCTGACGGGAACACTGTGGTTAACGGATTACACAAAACTAATCCAAAGATTATTTCGCTGATTAAAACTTTGACCGGTTGTGTTCGACCGCTTTCATTAAAAAATTAAATTCCTTTAACTACATTTTCCGATCAAGCTTTTGTTCACATTTAAATTTTAGTTGCTACAGAGCTTACAGGTATTATCAAGACGAAAGGCCATGAGGTCTGCCTGCTCAAATAGGCAGATATCTAATTTGATGGATTACGACCCCCTCGATGAACAACAAAAACATAATAATTGTGAAACGTTTTAAACCAACACGATGAATGTGTTTTTTAGGTTGCTCTTAGACTTCGAGCAACTCATCACTAAAATTTATTGCTTTAAGATGACGGAGAGCGCATACATTGAAAAGAGTAGGCTTCATCACGGATGATCTGAATATCGATGAACCAATATCCAAAATTTTCCGTGATTTTGATGGTTCAGAAGAGATAAGAGTTGAAACAATAAATAGGCTCAATCCAGAGTTGCCTATGATAAGCAAGATTCAGTCGCTCCTAGAAATGTGCGACGTCATTGTATTTTTCATATCGAGAGGAACTCCCAATATCTATTATGAGATCGGGCTGGCACAGGGAGCTAGAAAAAATGTAATTATCATTGCTCACTCATATAGCCTAATCCCTTTTGATCTTGCTCATCAAAAATGTATTGTGGCAGAAAGTGGTAATTTTGATTACGTTTCCTATGAATTGTTTCGAGCTGTTAAGCGAATTGCAAATAGCTCCTTTAGATCATACAGCTTTGATCCAGAAGGTATGTTTGATTCACGTTTTGATAGTTTTTCTCCTGATCTTAAATATCGAGACCTCTATGCATTTAATGGAAGTAAAAGGGGGGCTCTTTTTGATAAGTGGTTTCTAGAGCTGGCGAATAATGTTAGTCAGTGGACAGTTATTGAAGCAGGGAACAACCGCTCTCGTGAATCATTCGACTTTATGCTATGGAATTCTGCTGATGATCCTGAGCTCCAGCAGTTGGGAAATCCTATCCCTGTTGAACTTAAAGCATTAAATTCAATGACCTCTAGCCAATGGCACCAACTAGCTGAAAAGATAAGAAAGCAAGGGTTACGTAGCTTAGTACTCCTAACAACTGCAAAAAATAGACGAAACGCTGCATCGTTCGCAGCTGAACTTCAAAAAAAATATGGGATATTGGTTGTCGCCTTAGATCGAGACGATTTAATTGAAGTTGAGACACCGAAAGATCTATATTTTGCGATTAAACAGCAATTACTAAATATTATGTATCGAGGTGGGTGATGTTTAATTCTGCCACCTTTGCCACCCATGTCCAATCTGTAGATGCTGCTGTTACAAACCACGATAAGGGAAGCTCTCTAGAAGAGCTTTCACGTTATTTATTCAATTGTATTGACGGGATTGAGGTTAGAGAAACAAATATTAACGGCCCAGCCGAAGAGGTTGACTTGCTCCTTTGGAATGCAAAAACAACGCAAGTATTTCAACCTTGGGATAATTTGATCCCAGTGGAGTGTAAGAACTGGTCAACACCGGCAGGGGCGCATTTAATTGATGGCTTTGCAGCAAAAATTCGTCTGAAGCATCTGACAACGGGTATTTTTATAGCTGCTAACGGAGTAACAGGAGATTTTGTTAACGGAGATAATCAAAACAGAGGAGCTGTTTACAGATTGCATGAGCATTTAACGAGAGATGGCATACGAATAGTCGTCGTGCGAATGGATGATCTTCGTGGCTTAAATGATCTAAATGATTTTATTGAGTTAATAAAAGACCGGTTTTGTAAAATCTATATGCACAAGGTTTTCTAGTTCGTGCTAATTATATTAGTTAAATTCAGTTGTTCACTAAATTCAATAAAATAAATTTTTAATAAATATTTTTTCGCCTTTGTCGTTTTACTTATATGGTTTAGAGCAATGAAACTTATAAATGAAATCATAGCAATACTAAGTTCAGAAAAGCCAAATCTCACAAATGCTCTGATTAAGACGAAAGTACTTTTGTATAAAATTGAGCAAAAATCACTTGTTGGATGGGTTAATAATGAGTTGAATGGCTATCAAAATAGTGATGATATTCCACCTTACCGCATACTACCTTCTCAAGTGTTGGTTAATGCTTCGAATATGGCCTATCAGGTGAATGCACATCCTATTCCTCTGGCACATCTGGATGACGATATTCGGGAATCATTAGAAACATTTGAGCTAAGCCAATCTCTTGCTGTTTTAGAAGAGTTTGCAAATTCTGGATCTGACTCTTTAGAGCGCCCGCTGCCAATGGAGTGGATACCTTTACTAAATAAAGGATTATCAAATAATTATCGTATTCAAAAAGCATGGTGCCAAATCTCTGTAACCGGAATTATTCAAATACTTACTGAGGTGCGCTCTCGATTATTAGATTTTCTTTTAGAGTTAAGTAGTGAATTTGGAGAAGAAATGACTGACGAACAAGTAAAAAACAAAGCTAACAATGTTGACTCAGCATCAATGTTCAATAGCGCGATGTTCGGTGATAACACCACCATTTTAGTGGGAAATCAAAATACCCAGCATGTAGTAAATTCGAAAGTTCTTAACAATTTTTCTGAGTTAGAAAAAGAACTAAAGAAACACGGTGTTGTAGATGATGATATTAGTGAGCTCAAATTGGCTATTGATAATGATGCCGAAAAAGTAGATTTTTCTAGCAAGAGTTATGGCCCAGCAGTGAACTCATGGTTCAAAAAAATGATTGGAAAAGCTGTTGATGGCACATGGCAGATTAACCTTGGTGTGGCTGGAAACATCATCTCAGGATTGCTAAATGGCTATTATGGCTGGTATTGAAATGCTACAGGCATAAACTTCTCAAATGAAGCAATTTGAATTATGGCTTTATGTAATCGGAACGGTGATTATTATTAAAGCTGTGTTTCGTGCTGGATTTGTGGACGGATTCTTAATGATCATGCTTGGAGTAGGCTGCATAGTTGCAGCCTACTATCTTGGAAAACACACTAGGCGCTTTTAGTTGAGCCAAGTCGGCCATCTTCAATTCTTGATTTAATCCCCGCCGCACCCCAAGCAGTTGCTATTTTTGCTTGTTCTTCTGCACTCATCACTTCAAAGTTTCCAACCAGCGATTTATCAAACGTTAATTCATCGTGATGGATTTGAGTGCCGGACTCGGTGACGGTGCGTGTCACACTGTTAGTCGATGGATTGTAGTTCACACTTACGTGTAGGCCTTCGTATTCAAATTGAAGATTGTTATCTGACATATCAATTCCCTCGCTGTTAAAAGGTTTTTGCGTAATGCATTAGCTGAATCACTCTATCGCGTACAACACTCGCTTTATATTGCCCGCGTGAAATACCGGATGAAGTGCCGAAATCTTTGTTGTTCCAGGTACTATCAATGAACATGAATTCAAGATCGCGGTATTTTATCCAACTGACTTGGGATGCTTTGAGTTGTTTTTGTTTATCGGCCGGGAGTTTAGTGCGCAGGGTTTTGTAGACGGTGTTAAGTTCTTTGTCTAAAAACTTCAGGTAGCTTGCGTAGAAGACAGCATAGTCGCCAGTGGTGTTGGTCGGTTTTTCGATTGCGGCGATTAACGGCTTTTCGCGCACTTCAAATTCTGCGATAAAATCCGGCGCATCGGGGTTATCAATCGCGAAGGTTAAATTGCTGAATAAAACCAGTATTACAATTGCCAGCCATGATTGGTGAAGTTTCTGCATCTTATTTCTCCCTATCAGTTATCAATTGTTTTTAGCATATGTTTGACACTAACCCGTTTTGGAAAATTCCGCACACACTGCTTTAACGTACCCGCTTTAAACTTTGCACCGTAAGGTCAAGTGCTTTGTGCATATCCAAGCGTGCGGAGCGGCCAACATCCGGGTGGTTGAGTTCGTTATTTCTTTCGGACGGTAAAATCGGTGAAGTGAGATCGTCCGCATCGGTGGGTTCAAAATCAGATTCTTCGCCAATCGTCATCGCACTGCGGCGCAATAAGATGCGCAATTGCTCCGGTTCCAATTGCGGATTGATCGAAAGCATCGCCGCAACCAAACCGGCAACCAACGGCGTTGCATAAGAAGTACCGCAATGCTTTTCACCTTCTGCATTCACTTTTAAAACCGAGCTGTGAACACAAGCGGCGGCGGTAATATCTACGCGCATATCAATATTGGATGCGCCGCGTTTCACCACATAATCAGGATCTTTCACCTGCGCGTCTTTTTTATTACTGCGCTCGTGGCCGCCCACCACCAATAATTGTTCCGTTACAAATGACGACGGCAACCGATATTCATCAAGGCCGGAAAATGACGCTCCATTACCGGCGGAATTAATCACAATCACATCAGGATGTTTCATGCGTAGCCAGAGAAAAAACTCTTCCAGCAATTCTTCATAACCACTCATCGCAAGACCGGATCGCACCAGCGAATCCACATCCTTGCCATCCACATTTTTTGCGCCCACACGATGTATGCCCCAACTCCAATTGAGTACACGCACACCGTCCTCAACCAGATTCACCGACGCAGCGATATTCGCGGTAATGCCCGCATCGGAATTGCGATCCACAATTACATCAAAACCCGGCCCGGCTTTATCCAAGCCGCGCAGAAAACCGGAGTTGCCGCCGTTATTCCAAGCCGCCGCAAAAATACCGGCAACAGTAGAGCCGTGGGATTCCGGTTTTTGCGCATCGCGCGCGTAGAGACAAATACGTTTGCTATCGCGACGACAATCACCGCGATAATCAGCAAAGTCGGGCGAATCAAAATCCACATCGCGTTCGATAACACCAATTTTTATTGGCTGGGTTGCAATAGGTTGTGCTTTGGCGGGGATGCGGCGCAAATAAAAATCGACCGCATTGAGAAAACGATTCGATGCCCACTCGCCTTTATTAATTGAGTCCTCGCTGACAGATCCGTCACCCAAATAATTTACGCTGCCTGTTTCACCTTCGATTTCTTTTTCTGCACCTGACTCTTCGGTAATAACAGCATCAACACCTATCTCGCTGCCAAGACGCAACACAATTGCATCGCGCTCAATAAGGTTGCGCGCAGGCAAGCGCAGTTGATAAGTATTTAAAGGAGGAATCAGGCCGACAATTTTTGCGTTATATTTTTTAGCCAGACGGCGCGCCTCGGTAATGCCGTCATAATTTTCTTCGATAATCACACTCACCAGATCGACATAAGTCGTCAATCCATCCATATTTTTTGCAACTTCTTTTTTATTCGCTGCAACAACATGACTACCTTTTAAGCTCAACCAAACCGGATTACTTTTCTCCTGCCCCTGCTCCAACCACAGCGGCGCACTTTGGTAATCCGCCGTGGAAACCTTAATCCGTAAAATCCCACCACTGCGCTTAATCGTGTCGGACGATAAAACTTTCCCACCCAACAAAACCCGCAATTCCTTATCAACCAACTTACCTTGGGTACTGACGCAAAACTCCTGCTCCGCCTGCACTAAAAAATCACCGCAGCGCTCAAGGTGATCAATGCGCAGAGAGTCGGCCTGTGCCTGAACAGCAAAGCACAAAGGCAATAGAACAATTTGACTGCCCCACAAACACAACTTACCTAATACCCGCATTAATCCCATCCTCACCTCAAGCCTTGCCAAAGCACGCTGTTAACACTACTGATAGTGCCAACATACGCGGTTTTTATGACTTTATATGTTTGATGGGATACCAACCAACTCAAATTGCGGAGATATTTGCAGTTACATACTTGAATTAAAAAGGGTGAATGCTGCATCTAAACGATCAGCAATATCGCTACACTTTTTTAGTCTTAATATTTCGACTACACACTCTGCAGTGCACAATCCACCATCAAGCTGATTGCGCCTCAGTTGGTATTGAGAACTCTGTTGCGGTTGAATCTGTGCTCTAGGCAGGTCTTTGAGGTAGGCACTGCGATTGAATATTTTACGTGCCTCCTGCCAAGTCGCATCCAATAAAATGATATTGTCAAAGTCCGCGATTGGAGCAGCTTCGGTAGCGTCATCTTCCAGAGGATAAAGTAATACGGTTTTTTCACTTCTAATCGCGTCCAGTATGGTTTCACTGGGTGCGCTTCTTTGCCAAACAACTCGCTCAACTATTTCCGGCACAAGACTCGCCGCTAATGCCCCCGTATTGGATGCGCGCGACAACTCCCGTTCATGAGTGAGTAGAAATATTTTCATTGGAAATGTATTTAGCCTTCACGCCAATACAACGCACAGTCAGGTGCGGTAGATTGTTTCAATCAAATGAAAACCAAATTGCGTTTTGATCGGGCCATGAACCACATTGGTCGGCAACTTAAAGACCACATTATCGAATGCCTTTACCATTTGACCCGGACTAAACTCGCCCAGATTGCCACCTCTTTTAGCCGAACTACAGCTCGAATACTTTTTTGCCATAGCACCAAAGTCGGAACCCTTAGCGATAAGCTGCTTGATCTTCTCCGCCTCTTCTTTCGTTTTTACCAAAATATGCCTCGCCGAGGCCGATTGTCTTTTTGAATTCATAGTCTGGAATTTCTTCTAGTTAAGAGCATTGGGTAATCAGGCTTGTGAATATTGAATCCCGAACGTACTAAAAATCACCCCACAAATACTGCACCAAACTAATCGCTGCGACTGGCGCAGTTTCTGTGCGCAATACTCTTGGGCCGAGGGTTAGGGCGTTGAAGTTTTTCTCTTGTGCCAGTGTGATCTCAGTTTCACTCAGGCCACCTTCGGGGCCAATTAGTAAGCTGACGCTGTTTGGCTTTTGGTCGGCAGGCAGAGTTTTGCTATCGCGGTGATGAAGGACGAAGCGGAACTCGGAATTAACGGTGTTTAGCCAATCCGAAATGTGGATGGGTGCGGATAATTCCGGTAGCAAATTGCGTTGACATTGTTCGCAGGCGCTGACGAGGATTTGTTGCCAGCGGTCCAACATTTTCTCCTGCCGGTCGCCACCTACTTTCACTTCGGTGCGCTCGGTAATCAGCGGCGTAATTTTGGTGACGCCAAGCTCGGTGGCTTTTTGTAATACCCACTCAAAGCGTTCGCCGCGCGAAATACCAATCGCCAATTCCAATACCAGTGGTGATTCGCGATTATCAGCAGTATGCGTCGCGACACTGACAGTCACATGCTTTTTACTGACTTCGTGAATAGTTGCCGCAAATTCACCGCCTTTGCCGTTAAATAAAATCAGTTCGCGACCGGCTTGCATGCGCAGCACTTTGCTCAAGTGATGCGAGGCGGACTCTTCCAGCTCAGCCAGTTCACCGGTTTGTAAACGTTGTTCAGTGAAAATTCTTGGGATTCGCATAGTTATTCACTTAAAGATATTTCAGTCGTCGCCGGAAGCGATTGATCCAGGTTATCTAACGTCGGTTGTAAAAATAATTTTGCAGCGCCGGTGTGTTCGGTGAGTGCATCTGCGGCTAATAAAATGGCGCCTGCTGTCCAGGTGGTTTTTTCGCGCGGCCAGATAACCTGGTCGCGAAAATTGTAGCCGGTCCAATAGCCGCCGTCTTCATCCATAAACTGGTGCAACCAGCTGAATAAATTAACGGCTTTTGCGTGCTCACCTGCCGCTAATAGTGCCAGCGTTAATTCGCAGGATTCTGCAACAGTCACCCAAGGCTCATCACTCACACAGCGGCAGCCGATATTACTTTCAACAAATGTTGCCCACTTGGAATCAATCCGTTGCTGCGCGGCTTTACCTTGCGCTATACCGGTGAGGATGGGATAAAACCAATCCATTGAGAAACGTGTTTTCGGCTCCCAAGTACGATCAAAACATTCAGGGTGATGACGCAAGGTATTGCCTAATCGGGTGTAGCGAGCGCGCCAATTTTCACCACAACTCTCACCGAGAGTTTCCGCAATTAAAATTGCACACTCTAGGCTTTTATAAATCGAGTTTGATGCGGTGACTAGTGCATCTTTTTTTGCGCTACCGTCTTCGGCAACGGCCCAATAAATTTCACCGGTGGGAGATTGATAGTGCAACACAAAGTCGATTGCTTTTTTAACGGGCGGAAAAAATTCGCGCAGGAATCCCACATCGCCCGTTACCAAATAATAATGCCAAACGCCAGTTGCGATATAGGCAATAAAATTAGTCTCGCGATGATTTTTATCTACCGGTTGGTCATCGAGATAATTGGCCCACCAACTGCCATCATCCAATTGCTCTTGCACCAACCATGCATAAGCGCGACGCGCAGCGGCCAATTCACCACCAATGGTCAACCCCATCGCCGCTTCAATATGATCCCAGGGATCTGCTTTGCCATTGACGAACCAAGGAATACAACCATTCGGTAATTGCGTTTGCAAAATATAATTGATGGTTGGGCGCAGTAGGCTTTCGGGAAAGAATCCTTTTGAGAGAAGTAAGTTTTTCATAAATTACCACCCACAACCCCCTCCCTACCTCCCCCTTCAAAAAGGGGAGGAGTTTTAGTCCGCACATGATCATTCCATTGGGGCGAAATATTAGTCCCCTCCACTACTAAGGGGGGAAGCGTGTTAATTCCCCCCCCTTTTGAAGGGGGGGTTAGGGGGGGTTCAGTTTTTTCAAAATACATCACCACACTTTTTCCCAATAACGGATTCAAACATTTCTCCAAAGTTTGGGTTAGCCAGGGTTTTTCCATTAGATCCCACACCAATAAACGATGGTAGGCTTTGATTAATGGATTCTGGTCTTGCGTTTTCCACCACAGGCATTTCATCCACCAAAAGGGTGAGTGCAATGCGTGGGCCCAATGGCGTTTATAAAATATAAAATTGCCACGCTCAATTTCGCGGCGTAATTTTTTGCCATCAAAAATCCGGATATGCCCGCCTTCTACCTGATGGTATTCATGGCTTAACCACCAGCAAATTTTTTCTGGCCAAGCGCGCGGTACTGTGATTGCCAATAATCCACCCGGTTTTAATATGCGTTCGATCTCGGCTAATACACCTTGGTAATTTTCAATATGCTCCAGCACTTCACTGCAAATGATTTTATCGAAGCTGTGATCCGCAAAAGGTAAACGGGTTGCGTCGGCCTGTTGCAGATAAAATTGTTTATCCGCAACAGTTTGCGCAAAAGGTAAAAAGCGTTCGCGGCTGGTGAGCAAATCGCGATAGCTTAAATCCACACCAACTGCCGTTACATCACCGTGCAGATACACATTGATTACATGGCGGCCTTCGCCGCAGCCCAAGTCCAATACACGGTCGCCAGTGGTGAGCGGAAAATCGCGAAAATTAATAGTGAGCATTAGATATCTGCTCGCACATAATTTGATTATCTTCTGCTTGCTCTCGAATTGGCGCACGACCTAATACTTGATAGTAAAAATGTTCCATTTTTTTACCCACGCAATCCCAACTGAGTTGCTGCAGGATATGTTCGCGCCCCTGTATGCCCAATTGCTTGCGCGGTTCATCGCTCGCTAATAATTCGCGCAATGCAATTTGCAGCTCATCAACATTACCGGCACGCACCAGTCGCGCAGCATTGCCGACTACTTCAGGTAAGGCGCCGCCATCACTGCAAATTAGCGGCACACCGCAAGCCATTGCCTCTGCTGCGGGCAATCCAAAACCCTCGTACAGCGAAGGCACTATGGCGATGCTCGCTTGTGCATATTCTTCTACCAATTGTTCATTGCTGATGCCGGATTTAAATTGCACCAGTTCTTGCAAATCCAGCGACTGCAATTCTTTTTCAGTATCACCCTGCTCTTTCAATTTTCCGATCACCACTAATTGCAGCTGTGGAAATTCACCACGTAGCTGCGCGATGGCGCGCAATAAAATGCTCAGGCCTTTTAAGGGTTGGTCAGATGAGGCGGTAGTAATTAACCGGTATGGAATGCGCTGGATATGAGCGAGCGGTTTAAAAATACTCGCATCAACACCATTGGGAATTACCTGGATTTTTTCTGCCGGGCGATCAAAAGCAGCGACTATATCCTGCTGCGATTGCTGCGATACGGTGATGATGTGTTTGAGATGTTGTACCACATTTTTTTGCATCGCCAAAAAGCTGTACCAGCGTCTGATCAACCAGCGCTGGCCTTTTTGCGTTGCTGCAGCGAGCGCGAGATCGCGGTCTTGTGTAATAGGGTGATGCACTGTTGCTATGACATTCACACCACGTTTTTGCAAATCGAGCAAACCGTAACAGAGGCTTTGGTTGTCGTGGACGATATCGTAATGCGGTTTATGTTGGCGAAAATAATGATTCAACCGTCGGCCAAAACTGTAAGGCTCACCAAATGCGCCGCTCAATTTACTCCACCATTCGTAAAAATCAGCGAGCGATAAAAAATGCTTGGGGCGCAGTGCACGGGTTGGATTCGGGTGCGTGTATAGATCGAGACTCGGCAGTTGGATTAATTGCACGCGCGGATCAAGTTCGGGATAAGGCGGGCCGGAAATTACATCAACGCTGTGACCCAACTCCACCAAGGATTTACTCAGATAATGGAGATAAATGCCCTGCCCACCCACATGGGGATGACTGCGGTAACCGAGCAAGGCGATGCGCAATTTGCCTGCGTTTTGTGCCGTTGCGCCGGCATCGGCCTGCGGGCTATCGGCTTCAGCCGCGGTGAGACTGGTTTTGTAGGTAACGGGCAAATAAGACATGGAACGGGCTTACCTTGTTGGATCTGCGCATTATAGGCATAGCGACGATTTACAGGTAACGAATCCCGGTCTGGATTACTCAACCACGCGGAAACGCAACACACCGATCACCTGGTTCGCTTCCGTCACTACGCGGATCTGCCAGCGGCCAACGGCGTTCTCGGGGAAATTGACCTTGTGCGACCAGGCGCGATATCCCGCTTCGCGGCCGCCGTTGATATCCAGCGCCACCTTGTCGATCTGCTGGCCGTTCAATTGCCACACATGATAAATGCGCTCGTTCAAACCGCGCGGAGCGTGGATCGAGGTGTAGGCAAACACGCCGTTACGCAGTTGCTGCGCGCTGACTACCGACAGTTCGTTATCGGGTGAGCGCTTGTCGCTATCGATATGGTCGGTGATCGCCACTTCGGTTAACCAGAGGGTGGCGGGCGGAACCCAAGGGCGCGCCACAAAAGCGACGAGGGTTACGGACGCGGCGAGCAAAATAACGGCGCTGCCTCTTTGCCACCAGCGCCAGGGCAATTCACCGGCCACACTCGGCAAGGTGATTGCGAGCGCAATGCCCAGTGACCAGGCGTAACTTTTTGCGGTAGGTAATTGAAAGATAATCGGCAGTGCCGTGAGCAGTACCGCAAACAGGGTGACGCCGTGGAAGGTGAAGTACAGCCAGCGGCGCGGTGCGAGCCAACGGAAGTACAGCGGGTCGATAATGGATATGGCTGCTGCGGATAACAGCATGCCGGTAAATAATGTCTGCCCGCTATTCCACGAGGTGGTGATAACAAAAAACGGGATAATAAAAAACAGGCTTTCCTGATGCACCAGCTGCGCAAAATAATTCAGCAGCGGCGGCGGCAATTCCCAACCGAAACGGTTGACCACATAGCGACGCAACACTTTTTCCAATATCAGCCAGCACCAACTCGCCAACATCAGAATTGCGATTATCTGCGCGATTTCTTCCTTGCGTTCGACCAGAAAAAAACTCGCCAGCCCCGAGACAAAACCGAACAGCGGCATCGCCCAGGGAAAACGCTCGGTCAGCGCCACTATGCGCGGCACCCACAGCGATAAAGTCTTAAACATTTCCGGCCATCGTAGTTCCCGTCATAAACAATCACCTGCGCGCGGCAGTGATCAGATTATGCAGATTAATCGCTGGCGGGAAATACTTGTGTCTGTTTTACCGCATAAATACGGGTTTATGACAGCCGGTAAAACTCAGTGCTCGCGCCCGGCGTCAAAGTGTTTATCGACCGCGGCTAATGCCAAGCCGCCGACAAACAACAGCACCAATACTCCGACCAAGGATACAGTCGCGATAATGCCTGAAATGACCATAGCTATATCTCCATCTACTTTAGCGCACCGGTTATCGATGCCGTCAGATGTAGATTGCGCGCCTTGGGGTGTTGGCGGTTTGATCCTTATCAAACAACGCCGGGCGCATCGCGCCAAATCCCCCCGGATTTGATCCAGCGCAAATTCCACTCGCGCTCTACAAACCTCCTCACAACCGCTTTTTTTGCCGTTTATCACTTGTTCCGTTTTGCACCGGCGGCGCCACCCTAGAATGCAGCGAATAGTCACCGTCACCACTATGTTCAGAGGGAATCGCCGTGGGCCAAACATCCGCACTCAATACACTCATCAATATCCTCACCAGCCCGTCCGTGGCATTTCGGGATCTCAAAACCAAACCCGGATTTTTATTTCCCCTGCTGGCATTACTCGCCGCCAATATTGTGTTGATGCTGTGCTTTTTTAGCACCGTGGATTTCGCGTGGATGATCGATCAAATGGTGAATAACCAAGCGAGCGATAGCACCGCCGCCGAACGCGCTGATATGAAAAATGCCATGAGCGGTTTAACGCCGATGGTGATGGGCGCCAGTTCAATGGTGGGAATCTTATTTGGTGTGCTGGTGATTTTTAGTTTGATCGCCGTGTATTTATTGCTGGTAAATAAATTACTCGATAGCGAACAGCTTGGATTCAAATCCTGGTTTTCTTTCACCTGCTGGTGTGCGATGCCCACATTGTTTACTGCATTGGCATCGCTGGTGAATGTATTGGTTGCCGACAATGGCCAACTCACATTGGAAGCACTCAACCCTGTGAGTATTAATAATTTATTTTTACATCTGGAGCACGACAATCCGCTGTTCGGGCCAATCAGCTCTTGGGACCCGTTTACGATTTGGAACCAGATATTAATGGTGTTGGGTTTTAGTTATTGGATGGAAAAACCGATTGCGAAATCAGCCGTTATCGTACTGGCGCCCTCAGTCATCATTTATGGGATATGGATTGCCATTGCACTGGCCTAAACCATGTTTAACCCTGCAAAAGTTATGGATAGCAACGCTATGAAAAAAATTATCCTGGCAGCCATTATTGGTGCTGTGATTGCAATTCCGGTGATAAAAAAAGCCATCACCAGCAATGAACAAAAAACGGTTCAAGTTGAAGCACTGCAAGAACAATTGATTACCAGTTCGATCCTGGCTGCCGGTAATTTACAGCATCAGGAAAAAGTGCAGCTGAGCACCGAAGTCATCGGCAAGGTAAAACACATTTTTGTTGCCGAAGGTGACAGGATTACCAAAGGCCAATTGTTATTGCAGATTGACGATGAAGCCTATCGCTCCGCCACTGAACAGCAACAAGCTGCGGTGCGCATGCAAGAGCTGAGCATTGTGCAATTGCAGGCGGACTACAACAATGCGCAAGCCCAGTGGCAGCGCCAGCAAAGTTTGAACGTCAAAAAATTAATCGACCAACAAACTTTTGACCAAACAACACTGGCATTAGCCAATGCGGAATTCAGATTGCAATCCGGCCACCAACAATTAATCCAAACCCAGGCGCTGCTGGCACAAGCAGAAACCAATCTCACCAAAACCCGTATTTATTCTCCGCTGGATGGCGTAGTGACAACCCTTTCAATCAAAGAGGGAGAGACTGCCGTTTCCGGCACTATGAATTTTGCTGGTTCCAGTTTGATGACAATTGCGAACCCGGAAAGCTTGCAAGCGGAAGTTTATGTAGATGAAGCAGACATTAGCCAAATCACGCCCGGCCAGCGCGCGACTGTGATTGCAATTGCGCAAGAGAATCAACCGGTTTTCGGTAAGGTGGATTTTATTGCCGAAACAGCGGCTGTTGCCCCCGGCCGCACCGGTTTGAGTTTTGCGGTAAAAATTCGCTTTGACGAAAACAACACCGTTAAGCTCTGGCCGGGAATGTCGGCGCGCACTGAAATTTTTATCGGCGACGACGCTAAAAAATTAGCGGTGCCTATTCAGGCCATCGTCTATGACGACGAAAAAAATGCGTTTGTGTTTGTCGCACGCAAACAAAAATCCGAACGCATTGCTGTTACCCTCGGTATTGCCGATGACAGCAAGCAAGAAATTTCCGCACAGGGGAAATTGCGCCCGGGCGATAGCATCATCACCGGCCCTGACCGTGAGCTGCGCTATTTGCAGGATGGTGATGCTATCAAAATTGCAAAAAACGGATCAGAAAAACAGGGGGAGAAATAACTATGTCACTGATCTCGCTGGTTGATATCTACAAACATTATGAGATGGGACAGGAAACCGTACGCGCACTGGATGGTGTCAGCCTTGATATTGCGGCCAATGAATATATTGCGTTCACCGGCGCGTCCGGTTCAGGAAAATCCACACTGATGAATATTTTAGGTGCATTGGACAAACCTGGCAGCGGCGATTATTTATTGAATGGACACAATGTGGCGCACTTAAACCAGGATCAATTGGCCGAAGTGCGCAACCGCGATATAGGTTTTATTTTCCAGAATTTTAATTTATTGCCGCGCCTCACTGCACTCGCCAATGTGATGCAACCCTTAATTTATCGCTCGCTGCCCTTGCGTGCACGCGAACAGGCGGCTCGCATTGTTTTGGAACGAGTTGGATTGGAAAAACGTATGCATCACTTACCCAATCAATTATCCGGCGGGCAACGCCAGCGCGTTGCTATTGCGCGCGCACTCGTGACGCGCCCATCGCTGTTACTGGCCGATGAACCCACCGGCAATCTGGATTCCGCTACCACACGCGACATCATGCAATTGTTTGATGAATTGCACCGCGAGGGCAATACCATTGTGATGGTGACACACGAGCCGGATATCGCACGTCATTGCCGACGCGTAGTGCGCATGCAAGACGGAAAAATTTCTGAACAATACTGGAATTAATTGTGTTTACGTTTATTGAATGCTCGCGCGCCGCACTCATTTCTATTAAAGCCCATGGTTTGCGCAGCCTGCTCACCACGCTCGGAATTATTATCGGTGTAGCATCGGTGATTGCGACTGTTTCTATTGTGCAGGGTTTGAGTTTTAACATTAACCAACAATTTGAAGGCTTGGGTTCAAACAGTTTATCGATTTATTCCTATACCTCGTTTGACGACCAATTGCGCGGCCGCTTCGGGCGCATTACCGACCGCGATTTACAATTGGTGAGCACGCGCGTAAGCGGTATCGAATCAATTACACCGATACTGTCATCGCGTTTTAACAGCCCAGTGCGCAAGGGTGCGCGTTCAACTTATGGGCGCGTCATTGGCACCAGCGAAACCTATCGCGAAGTAAACCAATTATTTATCGAGCAGGGACGGTTTTTATCGGACAGTGACAACCAAAGCCGTCGCCGGGTATGTGTGATTGGTGTGAGTGTGCGCGATGGTTTATCGCTACCGGAAAATCCGGTCGGTGAATATATTGAAATTAATAATGAATGGTTCAAAGTGATTGGCCTCGCGGAGGCCAAAGGTGAAATGCTGGGGTTGCAGCAGGATGATATAGTGCTGTTACCCTACAACAGTATGCAGCGCTTGAATGGCAACCCGGCAGAATTGGATATCCAAATCCAACTCACCGTGCAAAATCTGGATGACATGCCTAAAGTGAGCGAGCAGGTTCAACAGCTGTTGCGCAAGAGCCATAATATTGAAGGCGACGATGACGATTTTAAAATCCAGTCAGCCGAGCAACTGCGGGATTCCATATCGCAAATCACTGCAGCCGTGACTTTGGTCATGGGCGGAATTGTGAGTATTTCGTTATTGGTCGGCGGTATCGGCATTATGAATATCATGCTGGTTTCAGTAACAGAGCGCACACGTGAAATTGGCATTTGCAAAGCCATAGGTGCCAAGCGACATGTGATCTTGCTGCAATTTTTATTGGAATCACTGTTGCTATGTTTGTTGGGTGGATTGGTTGGTCTGTTAATTGGTTACGCTGCCGGTGCCGGTATTGCGGCGATGATTCCCGACTTCCCACCCGCCTATGTATCCCTGTGGGCAGTTGCATTGTCATTTGGATTTTCAGCATTGGTCGGCTTGGTATTCGGGATTGCCCCTGCAGCTAAAGCAGCTAATCTCGATCCGATTGATGCGCTGCGCTATGAGTAATGCGCTGCGCTATGAATGATGTACTAAATTTTTACCTTAACAATAATTATTTGAATATATTCCGGAGCCTGTGTGAATAACGTCTGGCAAACCATAAAACCCTATTGGGATATCAGCTTCAGATGCAGTCGCAGTTACCGATGGATAATGTCGGTAGTAATGGTACTGTATTTTTTAAGTTTTTTAGTAACTATGCATTCCATGTTCCGCAGTGAGTCCGAACAGATTATCTCTGCGATGATCACCCGTGGTTTTATTGATACCCTGCTGTTTTTTATTGCCTGCCATTTTTTTATCCGTCCTTATCTTAAATTGTATTTGCTGCCACAAAATAAGTTTGGCTGGAACCTGCTGCAGTTTATGTGTTTTGCATTTGTACTGGGCGTAGCCATGTTTGTTATTGCTATGCAGCTGGACAAGCTATCTCCGTTCGGCAGTTTTGATTTCAGCAATATCAATATCCAGAATCAGGATGATCCGCAAAAAAACCTGACGCTTAATATCGGTATGCCAGGAATGATTTTTTTGGGCGCATTCAATCTTTTGTTGATGTACTGCATTTGGTCGCTAAGCTATTTATTTTGGCATACGCTGGTGAGCAAGAAATACTTGCAACGACAGATGCGCGAAGCACAAATACAGCAGCTGACCAACCAATTGAATCCGCATTTTTTATTTAATGCACTCAACAGCATCCGCGCGTTGATTTTTGAAGATCAGGAAAAAGCCGCGCATACACTAACCCAATTGTCAGAACTCTTTCGTGTGCATTTGCAAAGCCATTTAAAACCGGTTTCTACCTTGGAGGATGAATGGAAAATTGCGCTGCGCTATTTGGAAATTGAACAGGTGCGTCTTGAGCAGCGCCTGCAGCTGGAATTGGAATGGGATGATTCGCTCTGGCATCAACAGCTGCCTACACTCGCGCTTTTGACCTTGGTGGAAAACGCAATCAAACACGGAATTAATCCCAATCAAAAACAAGGCAAGGTAGAAATTATCAGCCGGCGTCTGGATAAAAAACACTGGCAGCTCTGTGTCAATAATACGTTGGACGGTGAAGCACTTGAGCAAGGCACTCATACCGGGTTAGCCAACCTACAGCAGCGGCTGCAGTTGTTATCGCGCAAACACAAATTGTCTTATCGCAAAGACCCCGGACGGTTTGAAGTGACTATAGATATGTATCAGGCGGAATTGGCAATGGAGCTGGTTGATGATCAAGACACTTATCGTTGATGACGAGCGTTTGGCACGCGCTGAACTCAAACGCTTGTTAGCTGCGCATCCACATATTGAGATTTGCGCAGAAGCGGCCAGTAGCGATGAAGCCAAACAATTTTTGGCGGAGCTTCCCATTGATTTGGTATTCCTGGATATCCAAATGCCGGGCACCAGTGGTTTGGAATTGGCCGCCCAACTAAATCCGCAGCTGCAATTTGTTTTTTGCACCGCGTTTGATTCTTACGCGCTGGATGCCTTTGAATTAAATGCATTGGATTATTTAGTAAAACCGATTGACCCGGAGCGGTTATGCAAAACCTTGCACCGCCTTGTCGATAAACCTGTGCATCAGGATGTGATTAATTATTTACCTGAAACCCACGGATTGTTACTGAAGTTTGGCGATTGCAACCGGATTGTGCGCTTAAGTGAAATCAATCGTTTTGAAAGTGTTGGCAACCACAGCGCTGTTTATACCAGCCATGGGAAAAGTTTTTTGCACAGTTCACTTTCGAAAATCGAGCAGCGTTTGGACCCGCAACAATTTTTTCGCGCCAGCCGCGCCGACATTGTACGGGTAAGTGCAATCAAGGAGTTGGAGGCGGGTTTAACACCCGGCAGTATGTTGGCCATGCTGCATGATGGCCAGGCGATTGAAGTGAGCCGCCGGCAAGTGCAGGTATTGCGCACCCTGTTTGGTGGAATCTAAAAAAATCGGGAGTAAATAAAAATGGATATGTTGACGCAGATACTTAACCAATTTCAACAAGCACCACTCGTCGCCTGGTTATGGGTGATTCCATTAACACTTGTCGTTTGGTTTGTCCCCAGTATCCTGGCGCTGTTTTTTAATCGCAAACATTTGAAATTAATTGTACTGGCAAATATTCCGGCCGGTTTTTCATTTATCGCCTGGGGCGCCTGCATTGTGTGGGCGGTTACCGGAAGGATGACAGAAAAAATGCGCGCGCAGAAAAATCCGGCAGACAATATCAAGCATGAATAAAAAAACCGGGCAGTGCCCGGTTTTTTTATTCCACGTTCACACTTAGTGTTCGCGGGTTGGTGCCAAACGATTTTCAAGGATTGAAAGCGCAAAGCCAGTCAGGATGATAAGTGCGAATACGCCAATTAACAGGCCAGGTCCAATGATCGATGAGGTAGACATAAGAATTACTCCGATTAAATTTAATGATTAAGTATGCCGCAGATTACAAACCATCTGCCGTAAAAGTTTTCATCACATAATCCACCCGCTGTTCAGCGGTGCGATGCATGCGTTCCTTAAGTGATTCAACGTGACGCAAGCGCGGCAATAAACCGCGGCCGTTGGCAACCTGGATCGCCAGACCCGGACGGGCGTTCAGTTCAAGCAATTGCGCGCCGCGCACTTTATCCAATACCAGATCGGTACCTATGTAGCCGAGGCCGGTCATCTCGTAGCATTTTGATGCGAGCAACAACCAGTTGCGCCAATCGGCAATCTGGATTTCATTGAGCGCGCGCTTGGTATCCGGGTGATGGGTTACCGGCTTGGAATGTTGCACGGCTTTGAGTGCGCGACCGGTGGCGATATCCAGCCCCACCCCCACGGCGCCCTGATGCAAATTCGCTTTGCCGTCGGACTTGTGGGTCGCAAGGCGCAGCATCGCCATCACCGGATAACCTTTGAAAATAATGATGCGGATATCGGGCACGCCTTCGTAGGAATAATCCTTGAAGTAGTCGTCGAACTGGATCAGGTCTTCCACGATCACCACATCGGGTTTACCACCCAATGAATAAAGACCCGCAAGGGCGTTACTCATATGGCGACGGATATCTTCGATGGTGATCTCGGCACCCGAAGCTTTGATGAACTTGTCGCCACGGCGGCCAATGATCACCAGAATCCCTTTACCGCCCGAGCCTTTTGCGGGTTTAACGGCAAAACCATCCAGCGCCATAAGTTTGTCTTCGATGTGGGCAATCTCGTGCTGCACGGTAACCACAAAGAACAACTTGGGTGTGGCGACTTCATATTCTTCCGCCAGCAGCTTGGTTTTGAGCTTGTTATCCACCAGCGGGAACAAGCTGCGCGGATTGTAGGCGGCGATAAAATCATGGTTGCGGCAGTTCATGCCAAGGATGCCCATGCGCTTCAAGCGCCAGGGGCTAACCCAGGAATTCCACCAGCGTTTTACGCCTGCCGGATTTACGGCCGTTGCCGGCGCCGCAGAGGTTGTCTGGCTCATGCACCGGCTCCCTTGCTTGGCTCATCGGGTTTGGTGTCCAGCTTGCCCACGTCGGCGTTATCCACCATAGCGCGGAAGCGGCGCAATTCGGAGAGTTTGTAGCCGGTGTATTGACCCATCAACATGATCAGCGCCAACGCCACCAGATTGAGTTCGGGGAAGTTAAAGGTCAGGTGGCCGACCAGCGAGAACTGCATCAGCGTGTAGGCGAGCACCGCTACCAACAAGCTGCCACCGCCCTGCACCATCACTTCTTTGGGGCCCTCTTCTTCCCACAGGATCGACATACGCTCAATCGTCCAGGCGATGATGATCATCGGGAAGAAGGTGATGGTCATGCCGGTGTTAAAGCCCATCTGGTAACCGATCAAACTGAGCGCGGAGATGATGAAAATTACCAGCACCACGAGGGTCGCAATCCGCGAGATCAGTAGCAGGTTTAGCCGCGATAAATAGGTACGCAGTACCAAGCCCATCGCCACTACCGATACAAAACTCACTACACCCAGCACCAGCGAGGTCTGCAAAAACGCCATGGCAATCAGGATCGGCATAAAGGTGCCCGAGGTTTTGAGGCCGATAATGATGCGCATAAACACCACCACCAAGGCGCCAATCGGCAGGAGCAGCAACAGCTTGAACATGCTCTGCTCTTCAATCGGCAGATGCTGGATGCTGAGCACGCTGAACAGACTGTCTTTATATTGGGCTTTGATCAGATCGAGTGCTGGCACTGTTTGGTGGATCATCGAGAAGCTGACGCGTGAACGGTTGCCGCCTGCCACATCGAGAATCGACTCACCGCCGGTGTGCCAGAGCAGCAGGTTTTCAGGTACACCCTGCTCGCCGGTGTAGGGGTTGAACAGCACCCAGTGTTCGTCGTCATACACCTGCACCAATCGAGTCAGGTTCTGGTGACGACGGGCATCTTCCAGATACAAACCCAGCGCCGGGCGCGCGGCAATTCCGGCCTGGTTAATAAGTTTTTCCAGTAGCGCCGATTTGTCGGTTTGCGCTGAAAGCAAAAGCGCAGAGTTCTGGTCGAGGGTATCGGAGTTAAGCAGTTTGATCAGCTCGCGCGTCAAACTCTGCGGGGTACTGGATTTTGCCCAGGCGGTATCCAGAACTTGCAAAGCGGCTGTCTCTTGTGAGGGGCCATCCCAATCGACATGCACTGCCTGCGGCGCTTCAGCAGGGGCATGGGCCGCAGCACCGGGATCAACTTCAATAAATTGGGTTTTGTAATAGATAGTCTGTGGCCCCAAGGCTTCACGCTTGGACCATTCACCGCGACGCACACCGTTTTCGCTAACGACTGAATAACCATAACCCGGTGCGGCAGCCTGCTCACTGAAACTGCGGTAGCCGGGCGGCTCGTCCGGCAAACCCAAACGCGCAGTTACCGGTTCGCCGGTCGCGTCAAAATCAATCCGCGCTTCAATCAACCAGACCGGTTTTTGCACTCCGGGAGTAAAGGGAATTTCCATCTGGCTGTGGCGCATCCAGGCCGTTGTCAGACCGACCAAAATCAGCAGGCCGATAACGGTATAAAAGGGGGCGCGGGAAGGCTTTTTCATTAATTTGTTTCCTTAAATGCGGGCCTTGCAAAGCCGGCGGGAACACCGGCTCGGGGAATAGGACTACTTTTTAGCCGCTGACGAACTGCTGGCAGAAGATTCATCGACGCGTTGCAGGGGCGCGAGGTTATTGCCACTCACATCCACCAACATCACATCGCGCAACAGGTTGCGGCCAATCAGGATGGGGAATTCGGAATCGCTGCGGTCTGCCAGAATAAACTCACCACGCTGGGTCAGTTTGCCGATGGTGAAACGTATCTCCACTACCGGGCGGCGATCAGGCGTTGGATTAGCGGACTGCACTGTCTGGAAACGCAGACGCTTGCGCTCCAATACATGGGGCTCTTTGGTATCTGGATTGTAGATAGTGAAGCGCACCCACTCTTCGCCGTTACGCTCGAACATCTGGATATTGCGCGCATCCACCACCGAGTTAGCCACGTTGGTACTGATACGCGCCTGCATCACGATATTCAAACCAGCGATCAACGCCTGCTCGCGCAAGCCAACGATTTGTTTGTCAGTCTGCGGTTGTTCTTTGGCTTGGGCTTTGGGGGCAACTACCGGCGGTGTCGGGCAGATAACTTTGGTCTCGCGCTTTTCCAGCACCTGCAACTTGGCCTCTACCACTTGCTGCTGCGCGGCCATCTGCTGTTGCACTTGCTGAACCTGGCGCAGTATCTCGGCTTGCTGTTCACTCACTTGCTGACCCTGGGTTTCTTGCTTGGCGATACAGGCTTGCGCCGCTGCCAATTGCGCCTGGGTCTGCTGCTGTAATTTTTGCTGGGTACAGGCGCTGAGGGTAAGCGCGGCCACAGCCACCAGAGTCAAGGTACGCGCCGGGCGACCAGCCATCAGAACAGATTTTTTAATCATCGCAACAACCGGAAATTTCAGAAAAATAGTTATAAAAAATCAAGTGGACTAATTGTAGCCGCTGGTTCCCCTTAAAACACCCTAAAGGCGGGATTTATACGGCGAATCTGCATCACTTGAATTGATAGTGTTTGGGGTACTCGGGAGGCAGACGACGAAAGCGTTTGTACTCCCACTGATACTGGGCTGGCGCGCGCCGCACGCAGGCCGCGACACTGGCGTTTAATCCGGTGACAGAGGTGTGTTGGTCTTCGCTGTAGATTTGCTCGTCCGCCTCGATCACCACCAGCTTGAAACCACCTTCAACCCGCTCCGCGTAACAGGAGCAAACCGCGCAGCCCGTGCGCTGGATCAATCCGTGCACCAACGTCATGGTCAACGCTGGCTGGTCAAAAAAGGGCGCGATTTCACCGCCCGCTTCAGGCGCCGGAACCTGGTCGGGCAAAATGCCGACGATGGTGCCGCTCTGCAGGGCTTTGAACAACATCATCACGCCTTTGCGATTGGTCGGCGCCATAGTGATATTGAGCTTGCTGCGGCCGGCCAATACCAGCTCATCCATTTTGGGATTTTCCAGCGGTTGGTACATTGCCGTCAGGTTGGCGACACTCGCCAAATAAGGGGCGACGACTTCCCAATTGCCATGATGGGGCGCGAGCACCAATACGCCCTTACCCTCCGCTAATTTCCCGCGCAGGATTTCATCGCCCTCCATCGCCACAATATTGCCTTGCAGCCACTCCCAGGAATTACTCCAGATAGCACCGGCTTCCATCGCTGTTTTTGCGGTTTCGCGCAGGCTTTTACGGGCGAGGGAGATTTGTTCAGCAGGGGATAATTCGGGGAAGCAAAGCTGGATATTCTTGCGTGTCACCTTGGCGGCGCGGCTATTTAATGACCACATTAACGCACCCGTCAGGCTACCCAAGCCGCGCAGCACGCCGAGCGGCAGCAGAGCCAGCGATTTAAACAGTGCGGGAGCCAATTGGTCTTTCATGGATTACGCCAGGGCAACAAAAAAAGTGCGCGCAGCTTACCGGAAATCGCACGCCAACTGAATGCACCTGCTGCAATTCACGCAGCGATTGGCACAAACAAAAACACCGCCTTGGGGGCGGTGTTGATTGAGACGCGATCAGCTGGCAGCTTAGTGGCCTTTAACCGCGAAGAAAATGTCGACAAAGGTCAGCTCTTTTTCGATCTCCACCGGCGTATGCAGGCGATTAGCAATATCGCGGGCACAGACCACACCGCGGATGTGGTGGGCATCTTTGTCCACTACTAACAGGTATTCCTGATGCGCCTTCTTCATGGTGGAAACCACATCACCTACAGTCGCGTGTTTGAACTGCTCATAATCGATAGCGCTGATACTTGCACGTGGATGCATCAGGTCGCGCACCAATAGCTCATCGTATTTAATCCGCAACGCCATTTGTTTCAGCACCAGATTGTGATGCGAGAGATCATCCAAGCTGATCACACCGATGAATTCTTTGTGCTCATCGACAACCAGTTTGATTTTCACATTCTCTGCCAGCATCACTTCCAAGGCCTCAGTAGCCTCAAGTTGCGCGCTCACCATCGGCGGCGTGTGACGGCGAAAGTCAGTCAGGATGGCCAGCGCTGGCGTACTGCCCTGCACATCTTCAAACTCTTCCGGTTGCACCAAATGGTCTGCTGGAGCCAATTCAAATACGTTTAAATTTTTCATAGTAAACCCCGACTTGGATTATGAATCACTACCTGAGAATGATCAGATAACGTCGGGACATCTATTAAGTAGGTTGAGATACAACTACTAAAAACGACGTTTTACTGATTTATCTCGTACATCTGTGATTTCACAATAGGCGCCAAGTTCGGCGTTTAACATCGCAAAAATGGTCTTTTACGGGGCTTTTACTCGGTGTTTACGCGGTCTTTACTCATCGGTGTCCTGACGCACGCTAATTCGCACAAAAAAGCAGCAATCGCCAAATTGATTTGGCATCAAACGAATTTTTACAGATGCGGCCTTGGCGCTGCCATTAGGCCGGTAAGATCGCTATAATCCCGCACTTTTCGCTCTGATCATCCACACTTTTCGACCAACTTTTACCAATCAGGTCTGCCATGTCTGAAAAACGTTATGACGTAAGCACCTTTCAGGGTTTGATTCTCGCCCTGCAAGACTACTGGGCGCGCCAAGGCTGCGTGATTTTGCAACCGCTCGACCTCGAAGTCGGCGCCGGTACTTTCCACCC
>NZ_JBCECX010000021.1:0-78682 GCF_039207905.1 Cellvibrio sp. | reverse complement strand
GAGTGTGGTTTGCGCAATGATATTTGCGGCTAACTCACTATTTCCTTTCATTGCTTGCACCATCACAAAGCTAATCGTTGCTGTTGGTGTCGCAGCCAATAAAAACAAAATAACCAGTGCGTTGCCGTTCACTCCCAGTGCAATCGCAATGCCGCAGGCAATCACTGGCGAGATAATCAACTTCCATACGCACGCGCTAAAAGTGGCTGAATCAATGCGCGCCAGTCCTCTAAATGTCAATGAACCGCCGATGCAAATCAACGCGAGTGGCAGCACCATCTGGCTTAAATATTTTCCGCTTTCCAACAAAATGCCGGGTATTTTTATCGTGAGTGCATTGACTGCAAAGCCTAAAAATATTGCGATGATCAAAGGGTTTTTTACAATGCCTTTAAGTGTGGGGCCAATAGCATCGCGCGCATAATGCAAACTGCGATTGAGCACATACACAGACATTATGTTGTAGAGCACAACCGTCATAGCAACCGGTAGTGATGCCAAGGCCAACCCTTCTTCACCATAAGCATTGGCACAAAATGCCAAACCTAAAATAGCGAGATTGCCGCGAAACGCGCCTTGGATAAAAACACCTTGGTCGCGCACATCTTTGCAGTGCCAGCGCGCGCTTAACAGACTGCCGGTAAACACAATAAAGGTCATGGCACCGAAGGCGATCAGTAAATTCCAATCAGTAATGTGGGATAGATCGGCGGTAGCGCTGGTGCTGAATAACATCACCGGCAAACCGATGGTGTAAACCAAGCGCGATGCGCCGCTAATAAATTCGTCGTTAATCAGCTTGCGCTTTTTCAGCCAGACACCGAGAAAGAGCATCACAAAAATAGGGGCGGTGATGTTGAAGGCGAAGAGAAAGGTATTGAGTGCGTTATGCAACACGTCCAATTTCCAATGTGGCTGGGAAAAAGAGAGGACAAAATAAAAAGCCCGGCGAACCGGGCTATTTTAAACTGCTTTAGCGATTATTCGGGTACTTATTCCGGCACTACAAACGGAAAATAGTTTTTCGCGTTGTTGTAGCAGATATCCTGAATCATCTTACCCACCATTTTGGTGTCGTTTGGTACTAAACCTTTCGCCATATCGCGGCCGAAAATTCCGCACAAAATGCGACGGAAATATTCATGGCGTGAATAGCTCAGGAAGCTGCGGCTGTCGGTGAGCATACCAACGAAGCGGCTCAGCAAGCCCAATTGGCTCAAGGCTTCGATCTGGCGAGTCATGCCTTCCATCTGGTCGAGGAACCACCAACCGCTGCCGAATTGGATTTTGCCGGCGGATGAACCGTCCTGGAAGTTACCGATCATAGTGCCGATTACTTCGTTATCGCGCGGGTTCAGGTTGTAAATGATGGTTTTGGCGAGTTTGTTTTGATCGTCCAAGCGGCCTAAAAACTTGGCCAATGGTTTGGCGTAATTGTGGTCGCCAATCGAATCAAAACCGGTATCTGGCCCCAAGGTGCGGAACAGGCGCGGGTTGTTATTGCGGATCGCACCAATATGGAATTGTTGTACCCAACCTTTAGCGTGATCTTGCAGGGCAAACTCCACCATCATCGCTGATTGGAATTTTTCGATTTCAGTCGCATCCAGGTCTTTGTGGCTGCGAATTTTCAAGAAAATAGTTTTAATTTCTTCTTGCGTGTAATCGGCTGCATAGACAGTTTCCAGCCCGTGATCCGACAAACGGCAACCATTTGCATGGAAATAGTCGTGGCGAATATCGAGCGCTTTGATCAAATCGTCAAAATTATTGATGTTCACATCAGCAGCAACAGCCAGGCGATCCAGGTATTTGTTATAGGCCGCCGTGTCTTCCACCATCATCGCGCGGTCGGGGCGCCAAGTGGGGAGCATCGCTGATTTAAAGGATTTATCCGCTGCAACGGTTTTGTGGTGAGCGAGATCGTGGATTGGATCATCGGTAGTGCACACCATTTTCACGTTGGCCTGGGTCATCAAACCGCGCGCACTGAATTCCGGGGTCGCGAGCAGCTCGTTACATTCATCCCAAGTGCGCTTTGCATTGCTGCTATCAAGCAGGCGGTCGGTGATACCGAACGGCTTGCGCAGTTCCAGATGGGTCCAGTGGTAGAGCGGGTTGCGCAGGGTATGAGGTACAGTTGCGCACCATTGTTCAAACTTTTCCCAATCGTTGGCATCACCGGTGCAGAAACGCTCATTCACGCCATTGGAGCGCATCGCGCGCCATTTGTAGTGGTCGCCTGCCAACCAGACTTCAGTAAGGTTTTTGAATTGCTTATTCTGGCCTACTTGTTCGGGGGGGAGGTGGCAGTGGTAATCAATGATGGGCATGTTTTTGGCGTACTCATGAAAGAGTATTTTCGCCTGCTCTGTGTCGAGCAAAAAGTCGTCGTGGATAAAGCTCATTCTCACAATTCCTCAATAATGCCGAAGCGACAGCGGACCCGCGTGAGGCTGTGCGATGGCAAGATAATTTTTTACGCTCAACGCATGTCTTTAGCTTAGCTCGAAAAATGAGCAGCTAAACCTAATGAAAGGGAGACTGGCTGAAGATTGTTATTCCATCAGGCGCTAACCTGAGGGGATAAGTTTGACCGAGGATTGCCTGCCCATAGGCTAGATTGATAAACAACAATAACCGTAAAAATTGGGCGTGCCGCTATGTTGCAGCTTGTAGGCAAGTGTAACCTGCGCCACTCAAAATACCAACTGGCCGAACGATGCTTTTGACGCCGCGATTACATTTCTTAAATGCCAATGTAACCGTTTTCAGTATAATGTTTGCGGCGCTGGAATCGGTTAAGCAAATCTGGAATTACTGGGCTATAGTCAAACAAATAATGTCAAAACTGTTTGTTGAAACTAAAACCAGCCAAACGGAGCCCGTCATGACCAAGCCTATTGTCCATAGCAATCCTTATTACGAGTTGTTGCGCTCCGAGCGTGTAGCTGAATTCAACCAGCGCAAAGCGCGTGGCGAAGTAAAAGTGGATATGTTACGTGGCGGGGATTTTCGTGGTCTGGATTTGCGTGAGTTAGATGCCAGCGGCCTGGATTTGCGTGATGCGTATTTTCGCGGCGCTGATTTGCGTGGGATTGATTTCCGTACGACGCAATTGGAAGGGGCCAGTTTTTGTCAGGCACATATCTCCGGTTGTTTTTTCCCGCGCGAAATTCATGCGGATGAAATTCGCCTCTCTTTTGATCTTGGTATACGTGTGCGTTACCAGAATAATTGATCTGCACAATTCCAAAACATCCTAAATAAATGTTACTAACCGAATATGGGAAACTCAGGTTTCTTCCGTTCGGCACACGCCTAAAACACTAACAGCTGCGTCATAGACTTATAAAAACGAAAAGTCTTTTACTGAAACTCAGAATATTTCCGAGAGGATAACAATGAAAAAGTTTTGTATGCCGGGATCATTAAAGGTAACGGTGCGTAGTTCGCTTTTTGCGATTGCTGCATTAGCAATTGTGGGTTGTGATAAATCCAGTGAAACCACCGCTCCAGCGAATGCTGAATCAGCAAAAGCAAATGTTGAGCAAACTGTTGCAGTACCGGTTGAAATTAATATCGTCAACAAAAATGCCACCGCAGAAACTCGCTCGCTGTTTGCGTTTATGCTTGAGCAGCGCAAAAAAGCCATTATGTTTGGACATCAGCACGATACCACCCAAGGCTTAACTATCACCACTACCGATGGCACCCAATCCGATACGTTCAATGCAGTAGGTGATTTTGCGGCAGTCTATGGTTGGGATACGCTTTCTATCGTCACACCTAAAATGGAAGGTGATGTAGTTGAGCAAGTTAAAAAGGCTTACGCGCGCGGCGGCATCATCACCGTTAGTTCGCATTTTGATAATCCTATTACCGACAAACAAAAAGGCGAGTGGCCAGTGGGTACTTCATGGGATAAAACACCCGCTGTAGTTGCATCATTACCTGGAGGCGAATTCAATAGTGTTTACAACGGCTATCTCGATCAACTTGCCGACTGGGCAAATAATCTCAAAGATGACAACGGCAAATTAATCCCGGTTATCTTCCGTATCCTCCACGAAAATACTGGCAGCTGGTTCTGGTGGGGCGCTGAGCAATCAACACCGGAGCAATACAAAAAATTGTATCAATACACGGTGGAATATCTGCGCGATACCAAAGGTGTAAACAATTTCCTGTTTGCCTATTCACCTAACAATTTTGCCGATGCTACCGAAGCAAATTATCTGGAACGTTACCCTGGTGATGCATGGGTTGATGTGTTGGGCTTTGATACCTACGGCCCGGCAGAAAATAATGCCGAATGGTTTGCCAACGTAGTGGCTAACGCGGCCTTGGTTGTACGCATGGCTGAAGCGCGTGGCAAGGTGCCGGTTATTTCCGAGATTGGCATTCGCGCACCGGATATCGAAGCAGGCAAATACGACAACCAATGGTATCGCAAATTAATTGGCGGTTTGAAAGCCGACAAAGATGCACGCAATATTGCTTTCTTGCTGACCTGGCGCAACGCTCCTGAAGGTGTCCCCGGCCCGGATGGTAAAAACGTCCCACACTACTGGGTGCCGACCAATCGCGAAGAGAATATTAACAACGGCACTTTGGAAGATTTGCGTGAATTCTACAAAGACGATGCCACTGCATTTAACCGTGACATCTCCGGCGTTTACGGTATTTCAACCAGTGTTAAATAATCGATGATTTTTTAATAGTAAAAACGGCCTTCACAGAAGGCCGTTTTTGTTTATGGCAAAGTAAATATCGGTTAAGTTCCTGCGCCGTTGAAGGCTGCTCGCTAGTATCCCTGAGGCATTTATTTGCGTTTAACAATACTATTGCCCGCTCGTCACAAGGCGAGTGGGTTACAACAAAAATTATATTCGGTCACACAGCAGCAAGAGGCTCAACAATGAAATTAGCTAACAAGGTCAGTTTGATAATCATGGCCTGCACCCTGAGTGGTGCACCATTTACCAGTGCGCAGGATGCAATCGCGCCGCCCAAAAAATTAATCGTCCAACCCTGGATGAAAACGAACATCAGCGCAGCCGAACGCACCCAGCTTGTACTGCAGCAAATGACCCAAGACGAAAAATTATCGCTGGTCGTGAGCTACTTCGGTACCGATGCCCCCTGGAAAAATTTTACTCGTCCTGCTGAGTCGCACCCGCAATCAGCAGGCTTTGTATATGGCGTACCGCGTTTGGGTATTCCCCATCTCTGGTTGGCGGATGCCGGTCTCGGTGTTGCATCGCAGGCGGGGCCAAATATTCGTGAGCGAACCGCTCTGCCATCGGGCATGAATACGGCCGCAACCTGGAATCCACAGGTTGGGTTTGAGGGTGGTGCGATGATTGGAGCTGAAGCGCGCGCATCAGGATTTAACGTGTTATTAGCTGGTAGTGTGAATTTGGTGCGTGAGCCGCGCAATGGGCGTAATTTTGAATACGGCGGTGAAGATCCTCTGCTTGCAGGCGTTATCGTTGGCGAGCAAATCAAAGGTGTGCAATCCAATAATATAGTGTCAACGCTAAAACATTTTGCTTACAACGATCAGGAAACCGGTCGCGGGCAACTGAGCGTCACTATTGATGAAGCCGCGGGTCGCATGTCAGATTTACTCGCCCTGCAAATCGCCAACGAGATTGGTAACCCGGGTTCGGTTATGTGTTCGTACAACCGCGTGAATGGTATTTACGCGTGTGAGAACGAATATTTACTCAACGAAGTGTTGAAAAAAGATTGGGGTTTTAAAGGTTGGGTGATGTCGGACTGGGGTGCAACCCATAGCACCATTCCTGCGGCGAATAATGGTTTGGATCAACAATCCGGTTTGCCGTTTGATGCTGCCGCTTATTTTAAAGAGCCGCTAAAAGAAGCGGTAAATAATGGTTGGGTATCACCCGCGCGTTTGGATGATATGGCTGGGCGCGTATTACATGCTTTATTTGAGCTGGGTGTTATGGATAATCCGGTTCCCGCACCAAGCAATAATATTGATTTCAAAAAACACGGCCTTATCTCGCAAAAAGATGCAGAAGAGGGCATTGTTTTATTAAAAAATGATCCAGTAAAAAATGAAAAATTACTACCTATTGCAAAGGGCGTTAAAAAAATCGCGATCATTGGTTCACATGCGAATGTGGGTGTCCTTTCTGGCGGTGGGTCATCGCAAGTTTATCCATTGGGAGGCATGGCGGTAAAAGGTTTAGGCCCAAAAGTATTCCCGGGGCCAACGGTATATTTTCCATCCTCGCCGATGAAAGCACTGCAAGCCCGTTATCCAAATGCGCGCATTAGTTTTGATGAAGGCACGAATATCGAAACCGCAGCCAAATTGGCTTTAGAGAGCGATCTGGTATTGGTGTTTGCAAACCAATGGACTGCGGAAGCGATTGATGTTCCAAATTTATCCTTGCCTGATAATCAAGATGCACTTATCGCAAAAATCTCCGCTGCAAATTCAAAAACGGTAGTGGTGTTACAAACCGGTGGTGCAGTGTTGATGCCGTGGCTAAATAACGTCGGTGCAGTGGTGCAGGCGTGGTATCCCGGCACCAATGGTGGCGAAGCCATAGCGCGTGTATTGGCTGGCGAAGTTAATCCTTCAGGCCATTTGCCAATTACTTTCCCCGCATCGGAAAAACAATTGCCGCGTCCAGTGGTTGATGGTGATCCCAAAAAACCGGATGAACGTTTTGATGTAAATTATTTTGAGGGCGCGGCTGTTGGTTACAAATGGTTTGAGTTAAAAAACCACCAACCACTTTTCCCATTTGGCTTTGGTTTATCTTACACCGATTTCGCTTACAGTGATTTAAAAGCCGATGTAAAAAATGGCCAGCTAAGCGTGAGTTTCAGCGTAAAAAATACCGGCGCTGTAGCAGGTAAAGACGTAGCCCAAATCTATATTGCCTCTGCGAATACTAAAACCAAATGGGAAGCGCCGAAACGCTTGGGTGCCTTCCAAAAAGTCGATCTAAAACCAGGTGAAACCACCACCGTAACCGTCAATGTCGATCCTCGCTTACTCGCGATCTATCAAAGCAAAGACAAAACCTGGAAAATCACCAAAGGCGAATACGAAATCATCCTCGCAAAATCCACTGCTGAGCCGCAAACCAGTGTGAAGGTGAAATTACCGGCGCGTACATTGGATATAAAAGGTAAGTAGAGTTTTCGGTTAATTACCTACAAGGCGGCATCTGCCGCCTTTTTTAACTAAGGTATTTTTTGGCTTAGATATGAAAGAAGATTTCACCGGCTGCAAGCTCGCTTATATATTCAACGGCCAATTGCTCGTTTATAAACGCGATGACTTTACGCATATCCCTTTTCCGGGTTTATGGGATTTTCCCGGTGGTGGGCGTGAGGGAGATGAAACATCTGAGCAGTGTGTGTTGCGGGAATTGGGGGAGGAGTTTGGTTTATTGTTGGATGAGGCGCGGTTAGTGTTTAAGGCAAAATGGCCGGACTATCTTAATACCGGTAATTCATTTTTCTTTGTTGCTGAGGGGCGTCAAGCAGAGATTGATGCAATTGAATTTGGCAGCGAAGGCCAATGTTGGCAATTAATGGATATCGAAGAGTATTTATCGCATCCACAAGCTATTCCGGTGCTAAAAACCCGTTTGCTGGGCTTTCTTAATTCATAATTGGGTTTTATACCGTGAATCCAAAATGAAGAAGGTTGTGTCTAACTAAAGTGTTGAGTCTAATTCAGTAGATGCGATATAGCCTCTGGGCTGCGTAGATGCCAAAACTATTTCATTAACTATTAACATGAGCAAGGAGTGGTGCATGATAAAAAAAATATTCTTGGGCGTAGTGGCGATAATTTTCATTTTAATTGTCATCGTTGTTTTATATGTCTTATCAATAAGTGCCGCACGGCCAGAACCCGCTCCCGCTGTGAATTCGAGTTTGTATCAGGCGGCTTTTCAATCGGCAGGAACGGAGGCTGATAATTGGCTGAGGTCGATGTATGCCAATAATCAACTGCCATCAATGTCTGCTGCAATTGGTATCAATGGGGATTTGGTGTGGGCTGGTACAACTGGCTATGCTGATCTGTATAAAAAAATACCCGCAACTACTGATACTCGTTACAGAATTGGCAGCATTTCAAAATCCGTTACTGCAGCGGCAGTGATGCGTATGAGCGAGAAGGGAATTCTGGATATCAATAACTCTTTTAATACCTATGTTAAAGATTTTTCCCCGGCTAACACTGGCTACACAATCAAGCATTTGCTCTCGCATCAAGCGGGTATTCGTCATTACACCAAAGGTTTTTCCGAAAATTACAATACCAGTGAATATGCCAGCACCAGGGCAGCAGCATTGATTGTGGAAAATGATGCTTTGTTATTTGCGCCGGGCACCGGTTTTAACTACAGCACTTATGGGTACAATCTGCTTGCATTAGCGATGGAGTCAGCCGCTTCTCTGTCGTTGGAAGAGATTATTACCCGAGAGGTATTTGCTCCTGCTGGTATGAATGCTACACAGTTTGATAAGGCAGGTTCATCTGCTGTGGCGCATAGGGCGGAGCCATATTTATTGATTGGTGATTCCTTGTTTGAGGCTCCTGCCTCCAATCTCAGTGATCGATACGCGGGTGGTGGATATCTTTCTACACCAACAGATTTGGTCAAATTCGGCAATGCGCTAATCGGTAATAATTTTTTAACCGACGAATCAAAGGCTGCTCTATGGACACCGGTGCCTTTAGCTGATGGTGCTATGAACCCTGAACATTATGCCTTGGGCTTTCGTGTGGGGCAGGATGATCTTGGCAGGTTTGTCCACCATGGGGGAATGAGCATTGGCGGTTATTCTTTCTTAATTATTTATCCGGACTTGGGTATTGTGATGGCTTTTGTTTCCAACGTCACTCCGATGGAGTCGTCATTTGATCGGCTTGATGAAGCTAAAAAAGTAGTGCGTTTTTTTAGGCCATCACTGTAGAAGTAAAAGTGGCAGGGTAAGTATTTACTTGTCCTGCATTCTCCGGATTTTAGCGAAGTATTGCGCGTTCTGTTTGCCCGAAATGCTTTTCGCTATTAAAAAGCTCCAGCTGAAAAAACGAATTATTTTCCCGCAAATCAATAAACCTTATACCTACTCCGACCAAACGCACAGGCGAATTTTTTCGTCCGTAAGCTTCTTCGCACAAGCTTTGCAATTCCATTAAGGACACTGCCGTCGCACTGCGTTCAATAGTGGTAATACTAAAGTCTGAAAATTTCAGTTTTACAAATAGCTTGACCACTTTGTAGTCGTCATCCACGCGGCGCAGCCTGATCGCCAATTGTTGGCTAAGTGCGGGAATTTCACGCAGGCAATGGTGCAGGGTAGGTAAATCCTGCGCGAAGGTGTTTTCTACACTGAGGGATTTACGGCGGCGATCTGCTGTGACTTGCCGATCATCAATGCCGCGACTTAAATGATAAAGGCGTGAACCCATTTGGCCATAGCGTTGGGTTAAATCAAAAATCGAAAATTTCTGAATATCACTGCAGGTAAAAATATTCATCTCTGCCAGTTTGTTGGCCATAGCTTTACCTACACCGTAAATTTTTTTTACCGGTAGCTGCGCAACAAATGCTGGAACCTGTTCGGGTGGAATCACAAACTGGCCGTTGGGTTTGTTCCAGTCGCTGGCAATCTTGGCGAGAAATTTATTGGGTGCGATACCGGCAGAAACAGTAATGCCGATTTCATCTTTAATGCGCTGGCGAATTTCTTGCGCAATCAAAGTTGCGCTACCGCGATGGACTTTTGCATCGCTAACATCCAGAAATGCTTCATCCAGCGAAAGCGGCTCAACCAGCTCGGTGTACTCATAAAAGATTTCGCGCATTTTTGCCGATGCTTCGCGATAGGCATCCATGCGCGTGGGCAGGATTAACAAATCCGGGCACAAACGTTTTGCCGTGCTAGAAGGCATCGCCGAGTGCACTCCGTAGCGGCGCGCTTCGTAGTTGCAGGTGGAAATGACGCCGCGCCTATCGCTACTGCCGCCTACGGCAATGGGGCGATGTACAAGGCTCGGGTCATCGCGCATCTCGATGGCGGCGAAAAAACAATCTGCATCACAGTGAATAATTTTGCGCATGAGAATCGGCGGCGTCTGAATTGATGCTGTATTTAAACACAGTATTGGGTGTTTGGCTGCTAGTTGTTGCCATATTGATGGATATCGCTGACACAGATTGGCAGGAGGTAGGGCTAAGGCGGGTAAAAATAGGTTAACTTGTATGACAATATTATCTTGTAGGGGATATTCTCGCTGCCGCTACAGTAAAACAAAACTCTATAACAACAAGCAGGAGATCATTTATGCGAGTCATAAAGCCGCTTATCGCCGCCCTTGGCCTGAGCATCAGTTTCACCGCCTTGGCCGATACCCAACTGAATATCGATACCACGAAAACCGGTCCTGTCATCAACAAAAATATCTACGGTCAATTTGCCGAGCACTTGGGGCGCGGTATTTACGAAGGTATGTGGGTTGGCCCGGATTCAAAAACACCTAACACCAAAGGCTGGCGTAAAGATGTACTGGGCGCGCTGAAAGATTTGCATGTGCCGTTAGTGCGTTGGCCTGGCGGTTGTTTTGCGGACGAATATCACTGGCGCGATGGCATTGGCCCGCGCGATCAACGTCCGGTAAAAGTGAATACCAACTGGGGCGGAGTTGAAGAGAATAACGCAGTAGGTACCCACGAATTTTTTGATCTGGCGGAGTTATTGAACGCCGAGGTTTACATCAACGGTAATCTCGGCACTGGCACTGCGCAGGAAATGGCGGAGTGGCTGGAGTATATGACGGCCGAAGGTAAATCAACGCTCGCAGAATTGCGCCGCAAAAACGGCCGCGATAAACCGTTCCGTGTTCACTACTTTGCTATTGGTAATGAGGCTTGGGGTTGTGGCGGCAATATGACGCCGGAGTTTTACACCAATCTCTACAAACAATATGCGAGCTTCCTGAAAGCACCCGCGCACAATTCACCAAAAATGATTGCGAGCGGCGGCCACACTGAAGATACCAAATGGGCTGATCATCTCACCGCAAATGTAACGCCTAACTGGAGTTTAAAAATGGATGCGGTGAGCTTCCATTACTACACACTGCCCACTGGCGATTGGAAAGTAAAAGGCGCAGCGACCGGCTTCCCGGAGACCGAGTGGATCTCGACTATGGTAAACACCTTGCGCATGGACGAATTCATTATCAACAACAAAAAAGTAATGGATAAAAATGATCCCGAGAAAAAAGTCGGTTTCTATGTTGATGAATGGGGTACATGGTTCGACGTAGAAAAAGGTGAGAACCCAGGTTTTCTTTATCAACAAAACAGCTTGCGCGATGCGATTGTGGCGGCATTGAATTTCAATATTTTCCACAAGCATGCTGACCGCGTTCATATGACCAACATCGCACAGATGGTTAACGTACTGCAGGCAATGATTTTGACTGAGAAAGATAAAATGCTCCTGACTCCAACCTATCACGCGTTCAAAATGTACGTGCCGTTCCAGGATGCGACATCACTGCAGCTGGAATTAAAAGATGTTCCGCAATACACGCTGGGTAAAGCCTCTGTTCCCGCTATTAGCGCAACCGCTGCGCGCGGAAAAGACGGCAAAACCTATATTGCATTGGTTAATGCGAATCCCAATAAAGCCGAGACTGTGAATGTGAATCTCGCGGGAGCAAAAGTCACTGGTGCAAAAGGCCAAGTGCTGACAGCAACTGCTATGGATACGCACAACACCTTCGCTAGCCCCAACACAATTAAGCCTGCAAGCTATAGTGCGAAAGCGAAAAACGGCAAGCTGTCATTGGCGATCCCCGCTAAGGCGGTGGTGGTGGTTGCGGTAGAGTAATATTGTTTACTCGACTCAAGCCGCCGCTGGGCTTGAGTCGAGTAGTTAGCTCATATCTAACGGGCTGCGAACTCCTCTCCTTCCTTTATTCAGCACATGCGTGTAAATTTTTGTTGTTTTTATATTGCTATGTCCGAGTAATTCCTGAGTCACTCTTGTGTATTCGTCATAAGAAAATATCATCAACACATTAATGATGTTTAATTGTTTGTACGGCCGATACACCTTCGCTTTCCCTTCCTGCAAACTTATTATAAAAAACATTAGCGCATTGAGTACTGTTCGCTAAGTATTGATGGATGAATTTAAGTTGGCGCCAGACACGATAAAAATGTATTTAGCTCAGCTACTATCTCTGATAAGCGGCGTATATCATCTAACAATGATAGCGCACCGCGTGAAAAGTCAGTAAAAGCATAGGTTTATATTGGCTGAGAAATGACGTATAAAGTGATAACCGGCGAGAGTACAATCATATGTGCGCCGCTTATCAAAATCTGAAAATATAAAGCGCAAGTCAAGCTACTGATCTAAATAGAATTATTGATACAAGCTAGGATTTTCAAAAATGATAACCGGCGAAGTGATATGCGGCTTCAGCCGTCTAATAAACTGTTATACAAGGAGGCTCCATATGGAATCGTTTAAAGGCCCGTTAGGGAGCCACACAAACTATATAAATTACATAGTGATACCTAATTTAATAGATTACTTTAATCTTCAAGAAAAAAACAAAGAACAGAGAAATATAGAAACACCTCACAAATATGAAGAAATGAGAGTTTACCTAAATGCTATCGAGTCTTTTAACAATATCCTTGAATATTTCTATTATGAAAATGAAGAATCGCTTAAAACTCATGGGTTGAAAAAATATAAAGAAAACGTTGCAGCGAGGAACCCAATTTTTTTGGAAGTTGCAAATATAGCTAATGCATACAAGCATTGCGTCAGAGAACATAAGTCCATAAAAAATACAAAAGTTGCTTGGGCTAAAGACCTACAAAATCCTCGGCTGGAAGTGGAAATTAATATACCAAAAATTGAAAAAATAAGAGTAAAAGAAGATATTGAAGTAAATGTTACATATTCTTTTGAATGGCCAATCTCCAGCCATGAAAAAACAATATCTGAGGCATTTCGGTTTTTAGTATCATATAGCAATTCACATGGCGCTAATTTTAACTATATATAACAAAGTGTTCCAACACCGTTCTGAACTTCCCCTGATTTAATTGACTCTTCTGTTAATATGGACAAAGTTTTAAGTAGCTATTCGCGTTAACGGAATTGGAAATTGATTATGAAATCACCCAATCAAATTGAGCAGGATTTTGTTGTGCTCCGCCCTGACAAAACGGCTTCGATAGAGCCTGCGGATTCGACTTTATATGAGCGGCTGGATAAAACGTATGGTGATTTCAGTGGTCACGAATTAATTTCATGTTATGAGTTTGATTCGGACTGGACGAGTTGGGAGATTCATCCTCATGGTGATGAGGTTGTAGTGCTAATGTCCGGTGAGGTGTCTTTTATTCTTCAGATGGAAGAGGGAGAAACTTCTATAAAGCTGAGTGAACAGGGGCAATACGTGATAGTGCCTAAAGGAATTTGGCATACTGCAAAAACTGCTGTGAAATCCAAGTTGCTGTTTATTACTCCCGGCCAAGCTACCCAACATAAGATGATTAAGTAGCTGTATTACCAATGCCGGAACAGTGTTTTACTGGTCTAATTTATCAAACTGCAAATAGTTGTTTTTTAGCCACACGCGTACGCGTGAGCGCTCGATAATATTCATTACGTCAATGTTATTGGCTGCAGCCCAAAAGCTGGTGTTGGTAAAATCAATTCTTGCGGCTAATTGTGGTTGCAGTTTGCCAGTGGTGATAAAAAGCGCGTTGCGGTCTTTTGCTTTTTGATAAGTGGTTGATTGTTCAAAGTGCTCGAAACATTCGCCACGCCCTTGGTTATTAACAATTGCGATCTTGATAAAATCTTGCGGGTAACGATTCAACAGATTGTTTAATAATGTTACTGAATCGGCACCGTCATCCATTACATGCCATAAATACACTTGGCTTCCTAATTCTTGAAACAGCGACAACGCATCGCTTTCTTCAATCCACTTACCTAAGCGTGTTGAAGTTTGTGCAGCCAGATCAATTATCAAATCGCTATCAGGATTTTCCTGTGCAAGAATAATCAGCTGATCAAGGCTTTCGTAATCATCCACAATAAGAGGCGAAGCAAACTCGCTATAAAAGCGCGAAAAAGTCCCGTGTGATTGGTCAGAATCAAAGCCAATAAACGGTGTGCCAGCATCAATCAAATATTGTGCTAACAAGCGAGAGGTCATTGATTTTCCCACTCCGCCTTTTTCACCACCGATAAAATGCACTTTACTCATTGTTGTTTCCTTGTTGGGAGCTGTAATTGTTGCTGATGATTGACTGTATCACAGGTGAGATGACATTTTTTGGATGCACTAAAAGAGCGCTTTTTTGTTGTGGTGCAAAAACGTAACTCATAAAAAAGGGGCACTTTGTTGTGCCCCTTTTTATTCTGCTGTGCGGATTAAAACAAATCTTCAATCGACAAATAGCGCTCGCCAGTATCATAACTGAAAATAATTACGCGGCTGCCGGGCTTCATTTCTGCTTGCTTTTGCGCAACAGCAGCGAGGGTGGCGCCGGAAGAAATGCCGATGAAAATGCCTTCTTTCAACGCACATTGGCGAGCCATTTCGAACGAATCAGTTTCGTTGACGAGGATGGTGCCGTTGAGGGTTTCTTTATTTAGCACTTGCGGAATAAATCCGGCTCCAATTCCTTGCAGGCGATGTAAGCCTTTTTGGCCGCCGCTGATCACTGGTGACTTTTCTGGTTCTACTGCGAAGGTTTGTAGTTGCGGAAATTTTTCTTTCAGTACTTCGCTGCAGCCAGTGATATGTCCGCCGGTACCTACACCGGTAATTAAATAGTCAACGCCTTCAGGGAAATCAGCGAGAATTTCTTGTGCGGTGGTATTGCGATGAACTGCTGCGTTAGCGGGGTTGTTAAATTGTTGGGGAATCCAGCTGTTTGGATTTTCGGCTTGTAATTCATTGGCTTTGGCGATGCAGCCACCCATGCCCAACTCTTTTGGTGTAAGCACCAATTCTGCACCGAGAGCTTTCATATTTTTACGACGTTCAACGGACATAGATTCCGGCATGGTGAGGATCAGGCGATAACCTTTCACTGCACAAACAAGCGCGAGACCAATACCGGTATTGCCTGATGTTGGTTCGATAATAACGGTGTCTTTATTGATCAAACCTTTGGCTTCGGCATCTTCGATCATGGCGAGCGCAATACGATCTTTAATGCTGCTGCCCGGATTAAAGCGTTCAACTTTCATCCAGACTTCAATATCGCTGCGGAATAAATGGTTGATACGGACGTGGGGAGTGTTGCCGATGGTTTGTAAAATATTATCGAATTTCATAGGTGCGTATCCCTGTGTTTTGGCTTGCGCGTGCAAGCAGTGAAATAACTGGCACAGTGTAGCGAATACGCGCGTAAAAAAAAGCCGCTACCAGCATTGCCGGTAGCGGCTTTTTTGAAAGTTTGGTTTTATGCGCGTAGGCGACGAACCATTACTAAAGCTAGCAGGCCAACTAACAGTAATATGATTGAGGTTGGTTCAGGCACTGTCACAACCGGTGGTGTTGTTGGTGTAGGTGGAATATCTACCGGAGGAACAAAAAATCCATCCCATAAATTTGCTTGTGCACCCCAACCAGCGGTCCAGGATTTTGCAATCACTTGGCCACTCAGATCACCCTGCAAGAATGTGAAGTTAGCATTAGGGGCAAGGATATTGCCCTTGATGCCGCCGCTAAAGGTGATGTTCTCTGCTTCAAAAAAGTTGTACAGAATGTGGCTGGCTGATAAATCCAATGCGCTGTAGTTTTCGCGCGCACCGTAATTGAGCGAATCAAAATTGATATTTTTTCCGCTCACGTTAATGATCAGCGTATCGTTCTTGTCCAGACCTTTGGCTGTTAAGTCGGTAGCTGCTCCCAGCATCTGGCCGGTAATGTTGGCGATATAAATATCGCTATCGGCAGTGCCGTTCAGCATCAGCCAATTGTTGTATTTAAATTCCACTCCGCCGGTATTTGCTTCACCTGCCAAAGTTTTGGACAGCTCTGTGAATTGTTCAAATGCGGATGTGAAATCAATCGGTTTAGCTTTGGTGGTGGTACCCAGCACTGCATTTTTACTTGAGCCTGCAGTTAGTTCACCGCCCAATATCAGATTGCCTTTTACATTGCCCCATGCCCATTGGGTGGTAGTCAGATCACCGCCAACTACCAACACGTCGGAATATTTCTTCGGATCAGTCCAGAACTGGATGCCATCGCGATGGGTGCCTGGCTCGTAATTCACGCCCACATCGTATTGGCCAATATTGGCATTACCGCCAATCGCAATTTTGCCTTGGGAGTCGGCGCCCGGTTGAGTGAAGTTCTCTTTGATAAAGAGGTTGTAACCAGTGGCGGGACCTAAATCGATACTAAGGGCGCTAGCTTGGCTTGAAATTACCAGAGCTAAAACAGCGGAAACTTGCTTGAGCATATTTGCGAACCAGTTCACATATTGGGATATGCCCAGTTTAGGTTGCTTTATAGCCAATCTCAAGTTAATCGCTATAAAAATTTTGTTTTATAGGAGCAAATAACCTAAAAGAAATTTTTATCGACATTTGCGTATTTTTACTTATAAAGGCGCCGAGCCCAAACCCAAAATAAATGTGTTATTTCAGTGGAAAGTGCCCGCCATTGCTGGCGTCTGGCTTTACCTGAAGCCTACAATTAGCTCGCACAGGTTGTGCGTACATTAAATCAATAATTTCTAATAAATGTTAATGGACACCCGGTATGAGCTTACCGCCAATCCCCGATTTACATCGGAGTTTTTCCTATCGCGTCGATTATGTGGGCAACGAGCGCCAGCCAGTGCTCATTGTTGATAATTTCCTGCGTGATGCTGAGTCACTGGTTGAATATTCTGCGCGCGCCGCTGTATTTGATGCGGAGAAAGGCCTGTATCCCGGCACACGTTTCCCGACCCCCGGCATTTATGTCGAGGCCATGTGCAAGCACTTGGGCGACTTGATTTACGCTACGTTTGAGATGCCGAAGGATGTTCGCCGCAAGGTGAAGTCTGTTTTTTCAATGGTGATGACGCCGCCCGACCAACTACTGCCGCCGCAGTGCGTCCCGCATTCTGATTCGGCAAAAATGAATGACCTCGCGTCGGTGCATTATTTGTGTGCGTCGGTGCAAGGAGGGACTTCGCTATATCGGCATCGTGCAACCGGGTTTGAGTATGTGGACGATTCGCGTCTTGATGAATACCGGCGGGTGATTGCGCAGCAGGAGCAAATGCCCGATTTTCCCAAGGGTTATATGAATGGCAGCAACCATTTGTTTGAGCAGATTGGCTCTTATGATGCGGTGTTCAATCGCATCATTATGTACCGCTGCACCAGTTTGCACTCCGGCAATATTGCGCCGGATTTCAGGTTTGATCCCAACCCGAAAACCGGCCGTCTCACAGTAAATACTTTTATCTATTTCCCCAATTGATCCGCGCTTAATCCAGTCGCTTTTTAAAGCGGCTGGCAGCGGCGATCACGCCCACAATCGTAAATCCGATTAGCCACCACAAATCCGGCTGCAAATCTTCCAGCGTCGCCCCGCGCAATACGATGGCGCGCACCATGCGGATAAAGTGCGTGGCGGGCAGAGCTTCGGCAATCCACTGCGCGGCAACGGGCATGCCCTCGTAGGGAAACATAAAGCCGGAGAGCAGGATCGAGGGAATCAGCAAAAATACCGTCAGTTGCATCGCCTGCAATTGGGTTTTGGCGATGGTGGAGACCAGCAGGCCAAGGGTCAAGCTAGCGCTGATAAAAGCAAAAACACCGAGAACCAGCTGATCCAACCGGCCATTCACCGGTACATCAAAAATCAAATGACCAAGCCCCAAAATAATCGTCACCTGGATCAGGCCGACAAAAATATAGGGCACGATTTTGCCGATCATAATTTCGCTGGAGCGCACTGGTGTAGTGATCAGCAATTCCAGATTGCCGCGCTCCCGTTCGCGTACCAGTGCCGCCGAGGTGAACATCACCATCGTCATGGTCAGCACAATCGCTACCAGTCCCGGCACAATGTTTATTGCTGAGCGACGTTCGGGGTTAAAGAAGAGGGCGATTTCGAAAGTGCTTTTGCGGACGACGGGTTGAGCTTCAAAGCCGCTCGCGAACGGCATTTGTTGCAGAGCGAGCAGGGCGTTGCTGACCATGGTGTCGGAGCCGTCGATCAGCCATTGGGCGATAGGGCGCTGGTCTTGCAAGCGCTGACCAAAATCCTTGGGGATCACTAGGACCGCATGCACATGGCCGCGCCGAATGGCATCTTCTGCCTGGCTTGGTGTTTGATAAGTCTCGCTAAAACGGACGACTTGCGTGGCAGTGAGGTCACTCACCAGCGCGCGCGCGGTTTGTGTATGGCTTAAGTCCACCACGCCGACGGGCAGGTCGCGCACATTGGTATTGATGGCAAAACCAAACAGCAACAGTTGGATCAGCGGCACCATCACGATCATGCCGAAAGTGGGGCGGTCGCGCGTGAGTTGGCGCAACTCCTTAAACACAATCGCGCCTATGCGTTGCAAACTCTGGTTGAAGGCATTCATTGCCGAGCCCCTTGCCCGTCGGGTGCGTTGGCGCCGGTGCAGTGGACGAATACATCTTCAAGGCTCGGGCGCACAATATGGATTTGGCGATTGGCGACCAATAGCGGGTGCGCGCTACGTAGCCAGGCTTCCGGATCTTCGATGGATTCTTTGATCAATACGCGCAGATGGGTTCCCTGTTGCGCGGTGGATACTACCTCCGGCAATTCACCCAGTTGCTGTTTGAGTTGCCGCAAATTTTCGCCGTCGACTTCTACCACCCGGGCGCCCAGCTCGCGCATCAATTGCGCTGGTGCACCGTCTGCGCGTTTAACGCCGCCTTCCATAATCGCCAAACCGTGGCAGCGTTCGGCTTCGTCCATGTAGTGGGTGGAGACAAGAATCGTAGTGCCGCTGTCGCACAGGTCGAATAACTTTTCCCAAAAATCGCGCCGGTTTTCCGGGTCTACTGCTGAGGTGGGTTCGTCGAGAATCAATAATTCCGGTTGATGAAGTGTGGCTGCCGCGAGCGCCAAACGTTGGCGTTGCCCGCCACTGAGTGAGCCAGCCAAGCGACCTTTGCGCTCGTTAAGTTGATAGCGGCTGAGCTGGCTATCGATCAGTTGTTTTGCGCTGCGGCTGTCGAGATTATAAATCTGCGCCATAAAACGCAGGTTTTCGTGCACGGTTAAATCATCGTAGAGCGAAAATTTTTGTGTCATATAACCCAGGCGACGGCGCAGCGATTCCGCCTGCTCGGGAATCTCCATCCCAAGTACCCGGATCTCGCCCGCACTCGGTGTTAGCAAACCGGTAATCAGCCGCATGCTGGTGGATTTACCGCAGCCGTTGGGCCCAAGAAATCCGTAAATACTTTTGTGCGGGATGCGCAAATCTAATTGGTTTACTGCGACAAAATCCCCAAACCGACGAGTCATGCCGCGAGTTTCGATTGCCCATTCAGTTGCGCTGCCAGAATCGATTTCAGTCATGGGGCAGCTCGACCTGTACTGGCAAACCGCTGGGGAGATTGGCTGCAGAGGCGGGCAACTGCACTTCAGCCAAATATACGAGGCGCGCGCGGTCGGATGAGTTGAGCGCGAAGTAGGGGGTAAAGGCGGGATCTTGCGAAATCCAGCGCAGCTTGCCGGTTTGCGCTTGCGCAAGGCCATCAACGTGGATGACCAGTTCCTGCCCGGCTGCAATTTTAAGGCGATGGGTTTCGGGAACATAGATCCGCGCGTAGGGCGCGTTTTTATCGAGCAGTGTCGCGACCGCTTCACCAATGCTGGTGCGCTCGCCCAAGTGTTTCGGCAAATGATCGAGCCGTGCATTGCTGGTCGCGCGAATGCTCAACTCGCCCAGATTGTATTGCTCCAACTCCAGCGCGGCTTTAGCGAGTGCAACTTGCGCCTCCGCCTCCTGCAAATCCTCTTCGCGGGTGCCGTTGGTCAGCAACGAAAGATTGTCCTGCGCCTTATCAAGATTAGCTTGCGCTGAGTCGCGTTTGGCGCGAGCCGTATCCAACTCTGCTGCGCCTGCGAGTTTTTTGCTCACCAAGGTTTCGGCGCGCGCAAAGGTTTTTTGTGCTTCGATTAATTGTGCTTCAGCTCCTTTTACTTGCGAGCGTGCCGCCGCAATATCTTCGGTGCGCGCACCGTTTTGTAATTTGGTGAGATTGGCGCTGGCACTGGCGAGACTCGCATCGGCTTTTGCGACCAGTGCTAATTGACGGCGGTCATCCAATTGCAAAAGTAAATCGCCGGCTTTGACATCACTGCCTTCAGCGATAGGCAGTTGTGTGATGATTTCTGCCGCAGTCGCTTTAAGTACCACTCGGTCGCGTTCGAGTGTGCCGAGGGCGAGATTAGCGCTATTGTCGCTACAGGCGCAGAGGTGCGCAGCCGCCATGAACAACAAGCCGCGCATGGCGAGTGATTTCAGAGTCGTTTGCATCATTTGTCCTTTTATTGTCCTGTAGGTTGTCAGTGTGCCAGAAATATCGATAAAAAATAATTAAAGCATTCAATCAGGATCAATAGCGTTGGCAAGATAGAGCTGCGCAGTCTTTTGTGTCAGAATCGCGCCAGTTTTTAGACCATATCTTCAATTACAAAAAGGGCAATAGTCATGCTTGCAACAACCTTATCATCACTGAACGGCATTCCGCCTTTCCTCGCCTATTTTGCAGTGGCGATTGTATTGGTTCTGATTTTTGTGCGTGTTTACACCTGGATGACACCCCATGAAGAATTGGCGCTGATCCGTGCAAATAATTCTGCTGCTGCTTTGGCATTCGGTGGTGCGATTATTGGTTTTGCGTTACCGCTTTCCAGCGCTATTACCAATTCACTGTCACTGCTGGATTGTGCAGTTTGGGGCGCCGTTGCATTGGTAGTACAAATTCTTACGTTTGCTGTGTTGCGTTTAGTGATTAAAAATTTGTCTGAGCGCATCGACAGCGGCGAAATGGCATCGGGTATTTTTGCCGCAACTATTGCAATTGCAGTAGGTTTAATTAACGCCGCGTGTATGTCTTACTAATTTAATCGATAACGATTGTGGAGTTGAATGATGAAACGCAGTAAAAAAGCCGCATTGGTATTGATGGTTCCCGTCGCCACTTTATTGCTCGCCGGTTGCGGCGAAGAGCGCGAACAAGCGATGGTATTTACCGATCCAAGTGAATGTAGTGCTGCCGCACTGAATAGCGCAGCGCAATGTGAAGCTGACTTCGCAGCAGCGCAAAATTTGCATCCGCAAGTTGCGCCAAAATATTTAAACAAAGAAGAATGTGAAACCGATTTTGGTGCAGGCCAGTGCGAAACTGCGCCGCAACAAACTGCATCGGGTGGCAGTGTATTTATGCCGATGATGATGGGCTTTCTTGCCGGGCAAATGATGAACCGTGGCGGCGCCAATCTTCAGCAACCTGCTGCTGCCGGAGCAGCTGCAGGCGGCCCTAACGTCGCGACACAACCATTATATAAATCGCGCGATGATCGCGGCACATTCCGCACGGCAACCAACGCACCGGTTGCAAAAGGTATTGGCCCAATCACGCTTAAGCCATCGCAAGTTAAACCGCAAATGGGTCAAGTTGTTAGTCGCGGTGGTTTCGGTCAGCAAGCAGCATCGCGCAATAGTTTTGGCGGTTAATGAATGAAACGTATCAGTGTTGCCGAACGCGCTAATTGGCGCGCTTACGCCGAAGAAGTAGGGTTTGATTTTCATACCTTTGATGGCGAACCCTACTGGGATGAAACGGCCTATTATCAATTCAGTTTGCAACAAATTGAAAACGATTTGGAGACGCCGACGGAAGAGCTGCATCAAATGGCCATGGATATGGTCGGCGATATTACCCGCAGCGAAGAAATGCTCACGTTGCTGAATATTCCGCGCGATTTCTGGAGTTATATTTGGAATTCGTGGAATAACGGCGAACCGCATTTGTATGGCCGTTTCGATTTTGTATACAACGGCACCGGCCCTGCAAAATTACTCGAATTAAATTACGACACGCCCACCTCATTATTTGAAACCGGATTTTTCCAATGGGTCTGGCTGGAAGACCAAATTAAAAACGGCGTGTTGCCTGAGCGCGCAGATCAATTCAATTCCCTGCACGACAAAATCGAACAAGCTTTTGCCCAGCTGGATTTACCACAACCCTTTTACTTCGCCAGTGTGCGCGATAATCTTGAAGACCGCGGCACCGTCAATTATCTAATGGATATGGCCGCGCAAGCCGGTGTTGATGTCCGCTACATTCCGCTTGAGGATATCGGTGTAATCGAGGATATGAACGGGCGCGGTGAGCAATTTGTTGATCTGGATGATCATCCAATCAAGGGATTGTTCAAACTTTACCCTTGGGAATTTATGGTGCAAGAGGGTTTTGCGCGCGCGATCACCGCAGCCAATACCCAAATGATTGAACCTGCATGGAAAATGCTGCTATCGAATAAAGGCATTCTGCCATTGCTGTGGCAACGCTATCCTAATCATCCGAATTTGCTACCCGCTTTTTTTGAGACAGGAACCAGCGAGCCACTCGGAGCCGGTTGGGTGCGCAAACCTTTGTTCTCACGCGAAGGCGCGAACGTAGATTTAATTACTGCAACCGGTGAAAAAATTTCCGCCGCAGGCCCCTACGCTGATGGCCGTTACGTACGTCAGGCATTACAAGCGCTACCGAAATTCCGCGATGAATACCGCAATGCAGATACCTATGCAATGCTCGGTAGTTGGGTGGTAGGCGATAGTGCAGCGGGAATTTGTATTCGCGAAGATGAATCACTTATTACCAAAGATACGTCGCGTTTTTTGCCGCATATTATTTTGGATTGATGTGTAACCTCGCTCCATATTTTTTGGGGCGAGGTAATTTTATTCTACCTGCTGCGAATTGATTGTTTTAATTACTTTGCAAGGATTACCTGCCGCAACAACGCCCTCGGGAATGTCTTTCGTCACTACGCTTCCCGCACCAATCACAGATCCTTTTCCTATAGTAACGCCCGCAAAAATAATTGCGCCGCCACCAATCCAGCAATCATCGCCAATAGTTACGGCAGCGCAGAATTCTTTTCCTGATGCTCGTTCGACCGGGTCGAGTGGATGAGTGGTTGCATAGATTTGTACATTAGGGCCAAACATTACCCGATCGCCGATGCGCACTTCGGCACAATCCAAAATAACGCAGTTATGATTGGCATAAAATTTTTCGCCCAGAAAAATATTGCTGCCGTAATCGCAGAAAAAAGAGGGTTCGATGTAAGCGCTGGATACTTGACCAAATAGCTGCTGATAGATGGGCTTACGCGCTTTGGTTTGGTCGGCGCGCAGGGCGTTTAGTTGCTCACACAGCTGTTTAGCGCGTTTGCGGCCTGCAACCAATTCAGGTTCAAATGGATTTACTTCAGTAAAAGGATTCATGGATGGATTCTCTAGGCGAAGGTGTTTTGCGGTAGAATGCCGCAAAACCTAGGTGGAATCATAGAGCGGACCATGAGAACCAACGATATTTTTCGCAAAATTACCCAATCTTTACAGTTTGAGACAGCGCAAATCCAGGCGTTATTCGCCGCATCTGATATTGACTTGACCGATAAAGATGTTGCCAATTTGCTGAAGACTGATTATCAGCCTGGTTTTGAGCCAATGCCGGATTACATCCTGATTCATTTCCTGAATAATTTAATTGATCAGCAACGCGGAAAAAAGGCGGATGCCGAGGTGGAAGTGATTGAGAGGCATGCCAAAATTTCCAATAACGATGTGCTGAAAAAATTACGTATCGCTTATAACTTGCACGAGCAACATGTGCGCGATGCACTCAAGCTGGTCACGATTGAATTAACTAAATCGGATTTGGCTGCATTATTCCGCAAACCTGGTCATGTTCAGTTCAAAGGCTGCGATGACGAATTGGTGCTCGACTTTATTGAAGGTTTGGGTTTGTTGCAGCAACAAAATAAAGCCGGAAGCTGATGTATGGCTGCGCATGTTGCGAGTGATAAATTTATTGCTGATGTTGCCCGCTGGTTGAATGAGGTGGTGATAGGTTTAAATCTCTGCCCATTTTCCGGTAAACCGACACGTGAAAATCGCGTGCGCTTTTTTGTCAGTGATGCAACGGATGATGAAATACTGTTGCAGGACTTGCAGCAAGAAATGGAGTTGCTTGACGAAAAACTGGCGAGCGAAATCGAAACTACATTGGTGGTTGTACCTGATCATCTGCAAGATTTTTTTGATTACAACCAATTCTTGAATTGGACCCAACAGCTACTTAAACGCAATCGCTGGGTAGGTGTATATCAGCTTGCCACTTTTCATCCGGATTATTGCTTTGCTGATGCTGAGCCTGATGATGCGGAAAACCTGACAAACCGCTCGCCTTATCCGATCTTACATATCATCCGTGAGGCAAGTTTGGAAAAAGCCTTGGAATATTATGCGGATGTGGAAGATATTCCTGAGGTGAACAAAGCGCGGGTTGAAGGTTTGAGTGCGGCTGAAAAGCAAAAACTATTTCCCTATTTGTTTTCAGCACAGTAGTGATGGCTTAATCCTGCTAGCGATCAATTTCCTTTTTGTCGCCAGCAGGTAAATCCCGAAAAACTTCCTTTTAAAATTGTTTACATCAAAGCTGGATTTGGAAGTTAATAAACACCTCTCTGCCGACGTAATCATAACCGCTGTATAAAGGTGCGTTGCCGACGCGGTTAAAATAACCAGCCGAAATAACTTTCGGTGTTTCGTTAGTCAGGTTGCGCACACCAAACGTACCTTTCCAGGTATCCGCTTGATAACGAGCTGAAATGCGGTGCTCGTAGTAGTCAGGCACAGTGTAATCAGATGCGCTCTCCGCTGGATCTTCGCCTGCTTCGCGGTAACCATCCATGCTGCTAATCCATTCAATACCGTAGCTAAATCTCCAAGCATCTATTTCATAAGCAATATCACCGCTGCCACCGTATTTTGGTTTTTCCAAACTGCCGTTGAGCTCATCCATCTCATCCCCCTCAAACAATCTCTCTGCTTGTGAGTAATAGCGAGTGACACTCAAGTCGAGTAAAAATGTTCCTGCCCCCACCGCTTGGGAGAAATTGGTACTGAAATCAATTCCGCGTGAAATTTCTGTGGCTAAGTTGGTGTAAGCATCAGATACGCTTAATTGTTTTGTTACCGGATCGCGGGTAACCAAGCGGCATAATCCTCCGCCAGCGCGGAATTCAGGATCATCGTAGCAGCGATCGAGAATTTCATCTTCACCGGCTTTGTTAACGCCGTTGTTAATTTCGATATCAAAATAATCAGCAGAAAACCTTAACTGGGTTTCGTCGCTGATTTCCGGTTGTAAAATAATGCCGTAAGTAACGTTGTCCGATGTTTCAGCAAACAAGCCTGCTGCTGCACCACCGACACTAAATACTTCAACTCCCTGGGTTGCCAAAAATTCAGGATCACCGGGCAATTCCGATGCGCAGTTAGCGGCGCGATTTGGGTTTACACCATCTGCACCATATTCATTACAAGGATCGAGCGATGAGGCGCGGAAGCCGCTAGTTGGCCCCTGGAATTGTTCGTAAAGTGCGGGAGCACGGAAGGATGTGCCGCGTGTTGCGCGCAGCGAAACCCATTCAGTGGGCGAATAAATCAAACCGATTTTGTAGGTATCATCTGATCCATAAGAATCGTAATCGGTGTAGCGAATTGAGCCGTTGAATGTGAGTTCTTTGGCAAAGGCAACATCCGCCAATATTGGAATTTCGATTTCGGTGTAAATCTCGGCAACATTATCTTTCCCTTTAGTGGGTGCGGCGCTACTTAAATTAAATAAATTTCCAGCGATACTATTTGGGTCAGGTTGATCGTCTATTTCTGCATTGCGATACTCAAAGCCAAGTACACCCTGAATTTTCCCGGCGGGGACGCTGACTAACGGGCCATCAAAAATCGCGCTATAAATCGTTTCTTCGTAAATTGTATTGCCACTAGTTCTACGGAAAATATAATCTTTGAAGTCTTGCGGTAAATCACCACCAACAATGGCCGCCGTTAATGCCGGAAATGGAATGCACTTTTCATTGGGATTTGTTAAATTGATATCGCAAGTTAGTCCATCTCTTATCAGGCTGGCATCAACTCCGGAAGTTGCGGCAACGGCATCACTTGCGTTGGTGAGTTTATCAATCAAGAAGGAGCTCCCTTCATAAGTTCCATCGGATCGAGAGTATCTTGTGTAGAGGTCGTAACGCCAGTCTGGTAAAAACTCCAGATTTCCACGAATACCAATAGTCGGTTGATAGAAATCTATAGTCTGCTCATTACGATCATTTCCATATCCAATAAATGCACGCACGCCTACACGATCACCATCGCTGGTGCCTTGGTCAGCACCGAAATCGGCATATCCAAGTTCACTCGGAATAAGTGGGCTGCCCAAACGATAATCCAGTGAGAGCTGGCGGTAGCCTGTTTGCTGCGATTCGCGTCGCGAAGCCAATAGTTCAACGTAGACTTCTGCATCCCCCAAGGCTTGTAAATCATATTTACCTTGCACAAAACCGGTGTAGATTTTTACTGGAGAAATTAAATCTTCCGCCAACATGCGCGGTTCAAATGTGTCGCGAACATTCAAATCATTTGCACCGCCGCCGACACCTTCGTAACCGGGAATTCCGGTAGTAATTGCCGCGTTAGGGCGGAAGCGCGTAAAGGTTGTTCCCGCTGAACCTGGGCCGCCCACAACAGGTGAGGTTAGTCCAAGCGATAAATAATTATCAGCAGTGACTGCTTGTGTTCCTATGGTATTTACAGTGACACCATTCGATCCCGTTGTGGTTAGTGGATAGCATTTTGCTTTACCCGTTTTTGGATCTACATAATCCCATGACTCGCCGGTTTCCGGATCGCGAAACATATCGCGGTTACAACGAGTCCATTCGCGGTCATTCAAGGTGAGGCTTTTGCGTTCGAAATAATCGAAGGAACCTGAAAGTGAAAAGCGCTCTTCATTCATGCCGCCCGCAATGGAAAGACGATATTGCTCGCCGTTCTCTTCAGTGGGCAAATTGACGTCACCTTGAATCGTAAATCCATCAAGGTCATCGCGCGTAATCACATTGACTACACCGCTCACTGCATCCGAACCGTAAATAGAAGAGGCACCGTCACGTAATATTTCTACGCGTTCAATTAATGCCGTGGGCAATACGTTTAAATCTGGCGTTCCCACTGCGCCTTGTGTGCCCGATGGTGCAACACGTCGACCATTAATTAATACCAATGTACGGCTGGCGCCCAAGCCGCGCAGAGAAATTGTATTCGCGCCTGGCCCACCTTCAGTGACATAACCGCCGTAGGCATTATTGATTTGCGAAGAGCCGCCGGTGATGGCGTTGCTTTGCAATATGTCGGTAGCTGAATTGAGACCGGCAATAGTTGCGGATTCCCGGGTCAGGGCTTTAACAGGAGAAATGGTGTTTGGATTCGTCTGCCGAATACGTGAACCTACTACCACCAGTTCTTCGACATCTTCTGCTTCGGGTTTATTGTTTGGCTGTGCATATGCAGTGGTGCTTGCGAGTAACAGTGCGCCACCGAGTGGGAGCATGAATTGGATTAATGAAGTAGAAGTACGTTGAATTGCTTGATGTAAGACATTTTTAGTAAACATCATATCTCCTTACGAGTTTGGCAGACTGGATTGATTTAGAAAGCATGTGCTGTGCGCTTTTGGAGGTGCTTTCCATCAAGCCATACATGATGTACAGCTTTTTACAGTTTAGTGTTAAGCAAAAAGCCTGCCGTACAAAAAGTGCACATTTATGTGACCTTGTGCACAAGTAAGGGGTAATTTATATGCAAAAAATTGCGTTGTGAAAATTGAGGCGACACTTTTAATTGGAGCGTGTACTGAAAAGGTGCACATAAAAAAACAGGCCGCATTAATTGCGGCCTGTTTTTAATTCGATAAGGTTTTTAAAAAAATTTATTTAATCGCTGAAGAGAAACAATCGATCAACTGCATGACTGATTTGGCTTCATTAACGGTGCAGGGGTTATCGCGTTCGTTGCGAAAATATTGATTAACCTGCTCAATCATCGGCTGCTGGATATGTTGTGGATTGGGAATAATAATTTCCTGTTCACCATCGCTGTTGCTCAAACGAATAACTTGTTGCCCGAAAAAATTAATTGATAGCTTTCCTTTAGTACCAATAATTTCGCACAGGTCGCGAGTGTGTTCCGGAGCGACTGCAAAATGCCAGCGACCTTGTAGTACAACACCAGATTGCAATTTCGCCCAACCGTGAACGCTATCATCAGCCTGGTTAAATTGGCGCTGGTTGTAACCAAAACCACTGGCGTGAACAACTGGGCCAAACCAATGCAGCATCAGGTCGAGTTGGTGTGGTGATAAATCGTGGAATAAACCACCACCAGAGAGTACGGGGTTCACTCGCCAATTGTCGTCGGTTTCGGTGATGATTTTTGATTTTGCTGGTTGCAACATATCCAGCTGTACCATCAGTGGTTCACCAATGGCGCCAGCGCGAATCAGGTCGATCACTTTGGTAAAACAGGGGACGTAACGACGATAATGCGCAACGCTGACTTTTTTGCCGCTGCTTTTTTCTGCGGCAATAATTGCATCGCATTCAGCAGCATTCAAGGTGACCGGTTTTTCGATATACACATTTTTCCCGGCAGTTAGCGCCGCGATTGCATAATCTTTGTGTTGTGCGGGCGGAGTGGCGATGTAAATTGCATCTATATCAGGATTGGCGAGCATTGCATTGGCATCGTCGTACCAATTTGCTACCTTGTGGCGCTGCGCAAAATCTTTGGCTTTTTCTCCATTGCGGCGCATCACCGCAACTAAGTGCGATCCTGGTGCTTTATAAAAGCCCGGGCCACTTTTTACTTCACATACATCGCCTACACCGATAATGCCCCAACGAATAATTTTTCCAGCGTCTACCATTAATTCCACCCTTATTCCACCAAAGTAATTTTGTCTTTATCAATTAAAATTTTGCGTTGCTTGTAGAGCAAACTCAGCGCATTTTTATAATTGCCTTTACTGACATTGAATACTTTGTAAATCAATTCAGGTTCGCTTTTATCCGTTAAGTAAGAAGTTCCGCCCTGCCGTTGTAAATCAGCGAGGATTTTTTCAGCCAGATCTTCTTTGCGGTCGTGAGCTTGTGCTTGCAAACTTAAATCGATTTTGCGATCGGGGCGGATACTTTTGATATAGCCTTTTACTTTCTCACCGTAAAGCAATGTGCGGAATGCTTCATCGCGGAATACCAAACCTAAATGGGTGTGATTGATAACCGCTTTGTAGCCCATATCGCTGCGGCCACAAATCAGTAAATCCACGGCTTGTTTTGCGCTTAATCCGCTCGCGCGTTCTTCCAAATGGCGGCTGAGGCGCGATGACGCAGTGATGCGGCCGGTGTATTGGTCGAGAAAAATGCACACCACGTAAGAGCGGCCTGCCTCCATGGACTTTTGTTGCTCGCCGTAGGGCACTAATAAATCTTTTGGTAAACCCCAATCGAGGAAGGCCCCTACATTGTTCACTTCTTTCACTTCGAGGAATGCACATTCACCGACCGTTGCTTTGGGCGTGAGTGTGGTGGCGATAATGCAATCATCGGAATCCAGATAGATAAATACATCCAGAATGCCGCCGATTTTCATATCAGCCGTCACGTAGCGTTTGGGGAGGAGGATGTTGCCGTATTTGCCACCGTCGAGAAAAATACCGAAGTCAGTGTGCTTTACGATGGTCAAGCGATTTTGTTTGCCGATTTGTAACATAGGAGACCTTTAGCCAAGGCGTGTGGGGAAGAGGTGTACAGTGTATGCGTTATGGCCAGGGGATTTCCAGTTTTACCGTAGGATTTGCGTTGGATTGGCAGATGGTAAACAGACAGAAGAAGCCGTGGGCTTCTTCTGTAAGGCTCTTTTTGCGTTGCCCTTTGTGTGTGGCGGAGGTTTACTGTGTTTTGTGCAAACTTTCTAGCAGCGTCTCCAGTTTTTTAGTGCCCGCCTCATCGAGCGGTTGTAGTGGTAGGCGCGGTGAACCTACATTTAATCCTTTGAGTTTAAGGCCAGCTTTAATCGTGGTAGGTAATCCGCCTTTCAAAATAAATTCCAGCAGTGGCAGTTGTTTGTAAAACAGATCGCGAGCGAGCGGGAGATCATTATTCTGAAACGCTTGGTAAAGCTTCATCGGCCATTGCGGAATAATATTGGGGGCAGCAGTACACCAACCACTTGCACCTGCAGCAAATGCCTCCAATGCGAGCGGATTGCTGCCGTTGTAAAACGGTAATTCATTGTTGGCGAGCAAACGAATTTTATGCATGCGCTGAATATCACCCGTGCTCTCTTTTACCATAGTGACATTGTCGATGGATTTAAACATCTGCACGATAAATTCCGGCGACATATCAATACCACTGGTTGCTGGATTGTTGTACACCATTATTGGTAGCGAAACTGCATCGGCAATTTTGGCGTAGTGGCTGAAAATTTCGTCGTTGGATAATTTCCAATAAGATACCGGCAACACCATGATCGCATCTGCACCGGCTTTTTCGGCAATTTTTGCTCGCTTTACTGCGTTTGCAGTCGTGAGGTCTGAAACCCCCACAATCACCGGTAAGCGTTTAGCGACGGCTTTAATACTGGTTTGTGCCACCTCTGTCCATTCTTCATCATTTAAATAAGCACTCTCACCTGTACTTCCCAAAGGCGCAATCGCGTGGGATCCATTACTGATCAATTGCTCGATTAATTGATTCAATGTTTTCAGATCAATCTCGCCGTTAGGCAAAAAAGGTGTAATGGGATAAGTAATAATTCCCTGAAACTGTGTGTTGCTTTTGCTCATAAAAAATATCCTCTGATGGTGTATTGAAGGTTGTATTGAAAAAATGAAATGGATTTAGTTATTGCAAACAATCGCGGTGATTGCGTAATGCACGCCGCGCGTAATACGCGAAAAATGCTTGATGACGTTTTGGGGTTGATGTCCAGTCGTGCGCTTCTCGTGCAAGGTCTTCATCAAGTGGTTGAATATTTCCCGCTGCCATAGCGACTAGTTGCATGCGTGCGGCGCGCTCAAATAAATGTGCGAGTATCAGCGCTTCTTCCACCGTACGGCCAGTCACCAACAAGCCGTGATGCGCGAGAAACAAACAGCGTTTGTTGGCCAATGCCTCGGAAATAATTTGTCCTTCACTGTTGCCTACGGGAATGCCGGGCCATTTTTCAAGAAAGGCGCAATCGTCAAAGAGCGGCGTGGTATCCATGTGTGAAATCACCAGCGGCTGTTCGAGCATGGACAGGGTGGCGACATGAAAAGGGTGGGTGTGGATGATGCAATTTATCTCAGGATAATTGCGGTAGACCCAAGTGTGAAAACGGTTGGCAGGATTGGGCATTCCCGCACCGCTCAGGCGATTCAAATCTTCATCAACTAACAACAAATTGGATGCGGTAATTTCATCAAAGCCGAGACCCAATTGCTGGGTGTAGTAAGTGCCGGGTTGATCAGCACGAGCGGTGATCTGGCCAGCGAGGCCGGAGTCGTGCCCGGCATCAAATAAAATGCGGCAGCTCAGCGCCAGTTTTTCCTGTGTGCTCCAGTTTGGGACTGACAGGAACTGCTCCATTTTTTGCTGCGACTGGAGAATCAATTCGTCTTTGGGGGTATCAAGTGTGCTCGCCATTTCTCTGCTCCTCGGGGTTGACGTAAGGTCTGTTGGCAGTGATAGTGCGAGTTTTTCTGGCCCCCTTAAACATCCAGTTCTAAAAAAGTTATGGGGCCAGCGATGTCTGTGTTTAAGGCGAGGTGGCGAATGTTGCGAAATTGGTATTTGACCCTGGTGCTGGAACGGGCGGCGGGCGTTCCGCTGCATTTGCAGCTGGTGCAGGCGATTATTCAGGAGATCCAACGCGGGCGCTTACTGCCCGGTACCGCCTTACCCGGCAGCCGGACAATCGCAGAGGCTTTAGCCCTTAATCGCAAAACCGTAGTGCAAGCCTACGATGAGTTGTTGGCGCAAGGTTGGATTGAAACTGAAGCAAGGCGCGGTGCATTTGTCTCCACCCGTTTGCCCTTGCAACAGGAGGGCAATGATGATCCCGCTTCAGTGCAACTACCTTCCTCTTTCGCGCGCGCACTGCCCGAAAATAACGCTATGCCCTACGGCGATTTAGCAGCAAATGTCGCCGGTGTTATTCGCTTTAGCGACGGCGTGCCCGATGCGCGCTTGGTGCCGTTTGATGTGTTGTCGCGCGCGTATCGGCACGCGCTGGTTTTCTCCGCGCGCGCGAATCGGCTGGCATACGATGATCCGCGTGGAAACTCATTATTACGCGTTGCGATTGCCGATATGCTGCGCGCTGAGCGCGGTATGGGTGTAACGGAAGCGCAGATTTGTGTGGTGCGCGGCAGTCAGATGGGCATTTATTTAAGTGCGCGTTTACTTGCCGCGAGCGATGGTTGCGTGGTGATGGAAGACCTCAGTTATCCACCTGCGCGCGAAGCTTTTGCATCCTTTGGCATCGCACTGGAATATATTCCGCAAGATAATTCCGGCATGGATTTGGATGCGCTCGCGGCTTTGTGCGCACGACGCAAAGTCAGCGCAATTTACACTACGCCGCATCATCAATTTCCCACAACGGTTATGCTCTCGGTTGAGCGGCGGATTCGATTATTGGAGCTGGCGCGGCAGCATGATTTTGTCATCATTGAAGATGATTATGATCACGAGTTTCATTTCTCCCATAGCCCCATGTTGCCGCTTGCCAGTATGGATACTGACGGCCGGGTAATTCATATTGGCTCCCTTTCCAAAGTGCTCGCGCCGGGTTTGCGGCTGGGTTATATCGCTGCGCCGGAAACGGTAATTAATCGCTGCATGCGCGATATTATTTTGATTGATCGTCAGGGCAATTCGCTCACCGAACTTGCTGTTGCTGAATTGATGCGCACCGGTGAAATAAAACGGCACGTGCGACGCTCACTGAAGATATACAAAGAGCGGCGCGATTACGCAGTAACACGCGTGCGGGAAATGATCCCCTCGGCAGTGTTCACGATTCCACCCGGCGGTTTGGCATTGTGGCTGGAGTTGGATGCGCGTATGGATATGCAACAACTGCAGCGCGATGCATTGGTGCAGGGAGTGGCGATTTTGACGGGACAATTGTTTTCCGGAACTGGCAGCGCAATTCCGGCCTTGCGCCTCGGCTACGCCAGCTTGGATCAACAAGAATTGGATAAAGGACTCGCGGGTTTAGCGCTAGCTATTGAGCAGCAGATAGGCGCTTAGGTGTGTACAATGCCTGCGATATTGGAGCTGTAATTTTTCACCTGTTTTTTTTAATTATCTATTGTTAACAAGTCGCGTTTAAAAAGCGTTGGAGTTTTATGCAAGTATTTTCATTCGATTACGCCGGATATCAATTTATGGTGGGCGTTACGCCTGCGACAGGCGACGAATTTGTTGCGGTAAATGGTGAGACAGTATCAAAGCTGCGCAATTTCAGTCCTATCAGTGAGCACAATATTGATGTGCCCGATTTGGGCGAAGTGAAAATCACTTTTCAATTAAATGTGGCGCTTGCGCAAGTGACTTATCAATTATGGGTTAACGCTGTGCAAGTGCTGGGTGCAGAAGCGCATCTGGTGACCCGCAATGATGACGCGGATGGTGAAAATTCCAGCGCAGAATATTCCGATGCAGTTGCTGCGCCGGTTAATGCTCCGGCGCCATCAAAACCCAATTCCTGGTTGGCGATTGGTTTAATTGCATTCAAATTATTAAAAGCTGTGCAGGTATTCAAAGTTGCTTTACTTGCTGCATCGGTTGCGGTGTACAGCGTGATGTTCACGGTGGAGTTTGCGTTCGCTTTAATTGCGGTGTTGGTCTTCCATGAATACGGCCATTTGCGCGCGATGAAAAAATGCGGCTTGCCGACTAAAGGAATGTATTTGATTCCATTTGTCGGCGGCCTTGCAGTGGGTGACATGCCCAAAACTCGTTGGCAGGATGTGTACATCTCCATGATGGGGCCAGTGTTTGGTTTGATCATGACAGTTGCGTTTTATATTGTTTATTTGATGACCGAAAGCCACTTCGCTGGTTTGGTCGCATCCACCAGCGCATTGTTGAATTTATTTAACTTGATTCCAGTGCATCCGTTAGATGGCGGGCGAGTGGTTAAGTCGTTGGTGTTTTCCGGGCGAAATTATTTGGCGTTAGTGGCGCTGTTGACGATTTCGGCTGCGTGCTTCGTATTTGCGTGGAAGCTCGGATTTTATTTCATCACCTTTTTTATTGTGTTAGGCGTGGTGGATATTTTGGCTAGTTGGCGAGTGGGATTAGCGGAAGATATTCCTCCCTTAAATACCTACGGCATTTGGTTTTCGGTGCTCTGGTACTTGGCTGTAGTAGCAATATTTTTAGGCATGATTATGTTGATTGCGCAAGACGGATTGCCCGGCTCGGAAATCGCAATGAAAGTTTTGGCATCTTAATCAGCAAATTTTATTAATTAACGAAAAAATAAGAGGCTTACCGCAAGGTAAGCCTTTTTTGTTTGTGCAGAATATTGATTTCCTGATCTAGACTTGAATGAGGCTAAACGCCTTGTTGCCTGGTTCAGAACCTTAATAATTAATAAAAGCCAATCGTTAATAAAAGGAAGTACATATGCAGCCTCATCTCCTGAAATTCTCCACAGCAAAAAAACTCCTCGCTTCACTTATTGGTGCGCTGGCACTTACCGCGATAAGTAGCCCGCTCTATGCGCAAATTGGCAGCGCGAGTTTGTCTGGCGTTATTGACTCGCAAGACCAACCCATTGCCGGAGCCACAATAAATCTGGTTAACCTTGCCAACGGCCACAACTACAAAGCAGTGACGCAAAGCACGGGCGGTTATTCATTTACTGGATTACCACCGGGTGTTTATCGGTTAACAATTGCCGGAAAGAAACTGCAAGGCCAGCAGCAAATCAATTTGAAGGTGGGGCAAAAGCGCACGCTGGATATCGACCTCGCCCAAAGTGACCTTGAGCAGCCGGTAGAAGAATTAGTGGTGATCGGTGTGCAGGAGAAAGAAAAAGTCGCGGGAGAGATAGGCACAAGTATTTCGCTGGAGCAAATTGAATCCCTGCCGCAAACGACGCGCAATTTTTTATCCTTTGCTGATTTGGCTCCCGGTGTTCAATTTAATGAAGGGCAGGATGGCAGTACCAGCATTCAAGGTGGTGCGCAAAGCCCGAATGCGATCAATATCTTTATCGATGGTGTAGGACAAAAAAATTATGTACTGCGCGGCGGTGTAACGGGGCAGGATGCAAGCCGCGGCAATCCTTTTCCGCAATCGGCGATTGCTGAGTATAAGGTAATAACCCAAAACTATTCTGCTGAATATGACCAGCTCAGTAGTGCGGCGATTGTGGCGGTAACAGCATCTGGCTCCAACGAATTCCACGGCGGATTTTTTTACGACTACTCCGATGAAGGTATGCGCGAAAAAAATCCTAATGAATTAAAGGAACATAAAAAAGTACCCAGCCAGCAAATCCAATACGGTGTCAATGTGGGTGGGCCGATTATTCAGGATAAATTACATTTCTTCTTTGCTTATGAAGGGAAAAGCAATCGCGACCCGCGCACTGTGATAGTGGGAGCAAATTACGATGTCAGTAAATTGCCTACAAACATACAGAGTCAATTGGGCGGGGTGAGTGCAAGTTTTGAAGAAGACTTGTATTTCGGTAAATTAAGTTACGTCGTTAACGATGAGCAAAAGTTGGAATTGACGGCCAAGTATCGCGATGAAACTGAGCTTACCGGCATAGGTGGCCAGCGCACACTGGATTACGGCACCGATAAAAACAATGAAGAAACCCGTATTGTTTTGAGCCATAACTGGCGTACTGAAAATTGGATTAACGATACCCGTATTACTTACGAGGATTACACCTTTAATCCACGCCCACACACCATGGGTAATGGAACAGTTTTGCTCAATGCGGGTAAAGTGCAAATACTCAGCACGGGCGCAGGGCGTGATTATCAAGAAAAAAGCCAATCCGGTTGGGCGCTGCAAGAAGATTTTACTTACACCGGTATTGCCAATCATCAATTTAAAGCCGGCATTAAATACAAAGCGATTGAATTAACCTCGGTTGAGCAACAGCCCTTTAATCCGCAGTACAGTTACAACGTCGATTATTCATGGACGCAACCTTATATGGTGGAATGGGGCGCGCCGCTCGCAGGCATTGGTGACGGTGCGGTGGTTGCAGATAACAAACAATTGGGAATTTATTTTCAGGATGATTGGGATGCGACTGACCGGTTAACGATTAATGCCGGTTTGCGTTGGGATTATGAAGAGTCAGATGCGTATCTGGATTATAAAACACCGGAATCGGTGGTGACGGCGTTACGCAGTTGGCGCAATCTCGATAATTCGGGTATCGATGTGAATGATTACATCAGCACCGGCAATAATCGCGATAGTTTTAAAGATGCCTGGCAGCCGCGTTTAGGTTTCAGTTACGACCTGGGTACAGAAAATAATTTGGTGTTATTCGGTGGTGCGGGCCGTGCCTATGACCGCAATTTATTTGATAACTTGCAGCTTGAGGTAACCAAAGCCACTTTCCCAACTTATCGCGTGAATTTTGATTCGGAAGATCCGCAAAATAATTGTGATCCGGCGGCGACTAACTGCGTTGCTTGGGACCCAAAATATCTTACCGCTGCAGGTTTGGATGAATTGCTTTACGCCAATACAGGCGCGGGGCGTGAAGTCTATATGGTGAACAATAATCTCAAAACGCCGTACTCCGATCAGTTTAGTTTAGGTGTACGCGGCGATTGGGGCGATTGGAATGCGGAAGTGAGTTTGTCGCATATTAAAAGTGAAGATGGTTTTGTGTGGATGCTCATCAATCGCCGTCCCGATGGCAGCTTTTTTGAACCGGGCAGCACCTGGGGGCAGCCATGGGGATTCAGCATTCCCGGGTTCAGTAATGGTTTGATTGGCATGAATGCGCTGGAATCAAAAGCGGATTCACTTTATATCAAATTGGATAAGCCTAAAGCCGATGATTTTTGGGGCGTGACCCTTGCGTACACCTTTACCGATGCACAAGACCGGCGTAAAGCGGGTGAAGTATTTGCACTGGATTATCCCGATATTGATGACTACGGCTGGCACGATTCAACCTCAGTGCCTGAGCATCGTTTGGTGATTGCAGCCATGTTTGATTTGCCTGCCGGTTTTGATTTTTCGGCGAAATTAAATCTGGAAAGTGCAAAAACCTATCAAGGTACCGATTGCCGCGCTGGCTGGAATCAGTGCGTGTACAGAACATTTAAACCGGAAGATGATGGTTTTCTCGGCTATAAACAATTGGATATTGCACTGAGTAAACAATTCGCTACCGGTATGATCAGCCAGGATTCTTATCTCACGTTACGCGTGGATGTATTGAATGTGACTAATGCAGTGAATCACGGTGGTTATCAGGATTGGTTCGGCGGTGCGAATGAAGATTTACCGGCAAACTTTGGTCAGCCAAACGGAACCTTTAATGGTCCGCCGACCACATTAAAATTAGGCGTGAATTGGACTTGGTAATTAACACAGTACAAATAAAAATCCCCGGTCTGGCCGGGGATTTTTTTGCAATCTATTTTATAAAAACGGATCGTCTTTGTCGGCTGGGAAATAGCGCTCAGCGGTGATCACATCGGCATGAATCCGGTGGGCGAGCAAATCGTCTACATCTTGATTCACGCGATTGATAAGTGGCAACGCCTGGTCGCGATCAAGCGACTCCAATAATGCATTTCCCCAAATTGAAACGTGGCGCAGATAAATGGTGCGGGTATCGGATTTTTTTGCCCATTCGCCCGATACCAAACGGCCAATGCGATCAACTTTGTATCTAATCTCTTTAACCTGGCTTTGGTCATCGACTTGATCGACCAACTCATTGGTCATTTTGATCCAGCCGCGGCGATACAATTCCCAACCGCTGTAGAAGCGCACAATCCAGGTGAGGTATTCATCCTGCGTCTGGATTTTTTTATTGGCTTCATCCGCCTCATAGACTTTCAGGAAGTAGGCGCGTGTCGGCATATCCGCTGGCCATGCATCGGCTTGGCGGACAATCTTATTGCTACTACAGGCGAATAAACTGCTGGCTAATATGGCGATAGCCATCAAGCGGACAAAAGGTGCGGTGTGCTGCATAAACTGGAATTTGCTCTGTGTAATACGGGGTGATTCGTGGAGTGTCGCACGACAATGTTGCAGTAGTATAAAAGCTCGCACGCACAATAGACAGATGGGGAAGGGCTTGTGTGCTTATCGAAAAGTTATAGCCCCAAACCAATTGCTGGTTTGGGGCTATTAAACAAACTTAACACTTGAGGTGATCTTGTCTAGCGTTCACGTCCGCCGCGCAGCTCGCCGCGGTTATCGGAGGTGCGGTTACTGCCGCCTCCGCCCGCACGTTCCATCCGCTCTGACCGATCAATGCGTTCAACGCGCGGCTGTTCCTGACGCTCCACTCGCTGAATTTGTTGGCGATCAACACGCTGCACTGGTTCCGCTGATTGGTTGCGCTGCTCGATCCTTTGAATCATTGGGCGTTCAGTACGATTTTGTTGCTGGACGTTCGGTTGCTCAACTCTTTCAATACGATTGGTGTCGCGTGTGGTTTGCGTCCGTTCTACGCGATTGGTATTGGCGCGATTATCCCAGCTGCGGGTTTCGCTAGGATTCGACTGTATCCGGCGCTCGTTCTGGCGCACATCGACCCGCTGCTCAGTGCGTGGCGTCGTGGTGCGGTTTTGCAAATTGCCTTGCTCACGCCCGTTGCGATTGTTCATCCGCTCGCGCAATTGCTCGGCGCGCGGTTGCTGCACTACCGGCCTATCGTTGCTGACGTTCGCGCTGTTAGTGGTGATTTGCCCGGCTTGGCGACGATCCAACCGTTGTTGGAAATCATCGCGCCCCTGGCGCTGGTCGCGTGCCGCATTTGGCGCTATGCGACTGTTGTTGTGATTGTTGCGATCACCAAGGTAGCCGCCGCGATTGCCGTTGCCATCCAAGCCTGCGCGGTATTGGCGTGAATCGCTATAGCTTTCACGCGGGCTGTGGAAGCGGTCGCGGGTGTTATTGTCGTAATAGGCCACTCCGCGTCTATGTACCGGATTGTGGTGCCAGTGTTTGGCATTGGAGTAGCGCACCACGCTGCGGCTGTCGTAAAAACGGTGGTGATGATGGTGGTCAACTACATACACACGGCGTTGATGCCAATGGGCGCCGCTGAAATAAAAGCGTGGGCCGATATAAACCCGTGGCCCCCAATAAAAGCCGGACACGAAGACATAGCTGCTCGGGTAATGCCAGTAAACCGGTGGATAATCCGCCCACCACCAGTTGCCGTAAACCACGCGGGTGTCGTAAGCGGGTACATAGACAACACGCTCGACGGACGGCTCAATCATGATGATTTTTTCTTCGCGCACTACGCGCACATGCTCGACCTTATCGAGGCTACCTGAGGCATAAGCGCGGTTGCGAAGCTTCTGGATACTATCCATCACCCGCTCTTCACTTGCGAGGAAGGCATCGCCCAATTGCTGGGTCCAATCCAGGTCATCGCTCATACGCTGCAATATGTCAGGGAATGCGACCAGCGCTTTAACGCTCGGGTCCCAGTCCTTGTTGTCTACGGCGTTGACGGCATCGTCACCTTTCAGGCGGGTGTTGTTGCTCGCCCAGCGGTCGGCCTCAACCACTTCCAGCGGGTAGGTCGACGCAATAAGTACGTGGGACAAGACCGTATCCGGGTAGAGCGCGATAGGCGCCAGCAGCGAGTCCAGCTGTGCCTCGCTAAAACTGGCTTGCGCAGCGGTAGTGCTATAGCTGGTTTTATCGACCGCCTGGGTGGTCGTACAACCCACTATTAATGGCAAAAGCAGACTGATCGTTAACGCGATTTTGCCGGGGCGTTGCAGAATCTTGCTAGTCATGATGGTTCTCGCTTGGATGCCGGACATGTCCCTTGAGAGGGCGGATTGGTACTAATGGTTCCTTTATAGGAGCCCGGCGCTTAACCCGAGCTGAACTAGGTGCAGTCTCTCGCTTGACTAATCAAGTGGTGCCCCGATAATGGCGCACTTTTGCGATATTCATCGCAGTGATGTGGGTTATAGAGAGCAGCGCATGATCGATGTGAATTTTCAGTTAAAAGGCAGTGCAGTGACCGTGGTGGTACTGGCGATTGTCCACTATGAACCCAAGAGTTTAGCGGCTGAACTGAAAGAAAAAATCGTCCAGGCACCGCAGTTTTTTAATAACTCGCCCGTGCTGATCAATCTCGATCGTTTGGAAAACCCGGAAAACCTGAAGAAACTCGGGGATTTGCTGACAATTTGCCGTGAACTGGATTTACAACCACTAGGTTTTAGCGGCGTACCTGAGGTATTGTTAGCGGCGGTCAACAAGACCGGTTTAGCCGTATTGCCGACCCCCAGCGAGCGTGCACTCAAGCTCCCTAAACAGGAAGCAGCACCGCGCGCGGTAGAGACTGTCGTAGAGCGGGTGGTTGAGACGGTTGTAGAAACGGTAATCGAAACCGTTATTGAAGAGCGACTGGTGCAGCGCCAGAGCAAAGTGGTGACCCGCCCGGTGCGTTCTGGCCAGCAGATTTATGCTGAAGGCGCTGACCTGATCGTACTGGCGCAAGTCAGCGAAGGTGCGGAGGTTCTCGCTGATGGCCACATACATATTTATGGCACCTTGCGCGGACGCGCATTGGCCGGTGTTAAGGGAGATGAATCTGCCCGCATTTTTTGCCAACAGATGGAAGCTGAATTGGTTTCAATCGCCGGCAATTTTGTGCTGCAGGATTCACTTCCCAAAGAATTATTGAAAAAACCAGTGCAGGTTTCCCTCAATGGCGAAAAAGTCGTTGTCGAAGCGCTGGTGAGTAACTAAATGCTTCAGTAATTAAAAATTTAGCAATTAATTTTCTGCATCCATTTATCAGTTGGATGTGATTTTTCAGACATTGAATATTTAACAGGAGCCTCCCTTGGCCAAGATTATCGTTGTTACATCAGGTAAAGGTGGTGTGGGCAAAACCACATCCAGCGCAGCAATCAGCACTGGCTTGGCGATGCGTGGACACAAAACAGTAGTAATCGATTTTGATGTGGGCCTGCGTAATCTGGATTTGATTATGGGCTGTGAACGCCGCGTGGTTTACGATTTTGTAAACGTTATTAAAGGCGAGTCAACCTTGAACCAGGCGCTGATTAAAGATAAGCGCACTGAAGGTCTTTACATCCTACCTGCTTCACAAACCCGCGATAAAGATGCACTGACACGCGAAGGTGTGGAAGTGGTTATCAACGAACTCGCCAAAGATTTTGAATTTATCGTGTGCGATTCACCTGCCGGTATTGAGCAGGGCGCGTTGATGGCATTGTATTTTGCTGACATCGCCATTGTAGTGACCAACCCGGAAGTGTCGTCAGTGCGTGACTCGGATCGTATCCTCGGTATTTTGCAAAGCAAATCCCGTCGCGCCGAGCAAAACCTGGAACCAATTAAAGAGCATTTGCTGCTGACTCGCTACAACCCTGTACGTGTTGAAGCGGGCGAGATGCTGAGTGTGAATGATGTAGAAGAAATTCTGGCGATTTCACTGCTGGGCGTAATTCCTGAGTCAGAAGCGGTATTGAAAGCATCTAACCAAGGTACACCGGTTATTCTTGATGAAGCTACGCCAGCAGGCCAAGCCTACAACGATGCAGTAGATCGCCTGCTCGGTAAAGAAATACCACATCGCTTCCTTGAAGCGGAAAAGAAAAGTTTCCTGAAGCGTCTGCTGGGGGTGTAAACAGTGAGTATTTTTGATTACCTGCGCAAGAAACGCGCGCCGTCGTCGGCCTCGGTCGCTAAGGAACGTTTGCAAATTATCGTTGCGCACGAGCGCACGAAGCGCAATATAAACCAACCGGATTTTCTGCCGCAAATGCAGCAGGAGATTATCGCGGTCATCCGTAAATACATTCATATTGAATCTGATCAGGTGACTGTCAACCTCGACAATTCCGACAATTGCTCGGTGTTGGAGTTGAATATTACACTGCCGGATTAATCCAGTATGTTGCCAATTGTTTGCGGCAATTGCAGAAAGGGATGCGCTTTAATCAGTGCGTCCCTTTTTTATTAGGTTAATTTTTTGTTCTCTCTTTTTTGTTATTTATGCCACTTGGTCATTGATCTATGAGTCTGGATTTTCACTCTTTCCCCGCGAATAACCTGATTGTGTTCGATTTTGAAACGACCGGGCTGTCGCCAGATATGGGTGACCGCGCGATCGAAATCGGTGCGGTGTTGATTGAAAATGGAAAAATTACCGATCGCTTCCAGCAGATTATGAACCCCGGCATTCGTATTCCATTGTTTATTGAAAACCTCACGGGCATTACCAATGCGATGGTAAAAAGCGCACGCGATAATGCGAGTGTGATGACGGAGTTTTATGAATTCATCGCTGGTCATAATCTGGTTGCACACAATGCCAGCTTTGATGAACGCTTTTTGCGCGCGGAATTTCGGCGCATTAAAAAATATTATTCATCCGGAATTGCCTGCAGCTTGTTGGCCGCGCGTCGGATTTTCCAAAATGCGCCCAATCACCAATTAGCTACTCTGGCGCAGTATAAAAATTTGCCCAGTGACGGGACTTATCACCGGGCGCTAGCGGATGCAGAAGTCACCGCACATTTATGGTTAAGCTTGCTGGATGAATTGCGTGAGCAACATGAATTGAATGAGCCGACTTTCGGATTTATGCATAAGTTAACCAAAACGCCCAAGCATCAATTGCGTAAGCTCTACACACAAAAATAATGCTACGGGTCTGATTGTTCAGATCATGGCTGCCTGATTTAAAGGAGTGAGTTCACGATGTTGCATCACCTGATAAAAATAGTAATGTTCATTGTTATCGGTGTTTGTCTTTCAAGTTGCGGTAGCTTAATTAAACCCAATGTAAAAACCGGTATCGTGCAATTGGAAAAAGGCTCTTATAAGCTGGACCAAGCCCATGTGGCCGTGCTGTTCAAAATAAATCATATGGGGCTATCTACTTTCGTGGGACGCTTTAATAAAGTGGATGCCAGCCTTGAATTTGACCCTGCCAATATTGCTGCTGCTAAATTATCTGCTGTTATTGATATGGCTAGTATCGATGCAAATAATCCCGATTTGGAAGAGACGTTGCGTGGAAGCAGTTGGCTCGATGCAGACAAATATCCGCAAGCTTTTTTTAAAACCACCAGCGTTAGTGTGATAGACCAAAATTCCGCTGTGTTTACCGGTGAATTAACCTTGCATGGCGTTACTGCACCTGTCGATTTAACGGTGACTTTTAACGGCGGCGCTAACAATATGCTCACCGGCTTCTATACTTTAGGTTTTTCTGCCACTACTACATTTAGTCGCTCTGCGTTCGGGATTGATTATTTGGTCCCCGCCATTGGCGATCAGATTGCAATTGAAGTATTTGCTGAATTCCAGCAGCAATAGCCTCATTTTTTCAGGAGTTTTTATGACCTCTCACTTTCTTATTGGCGGTAATGGCTCTCAATCCGCGCACTTGAATTTGCGCATGGCGAACCGCCATGGCCTGATTGCGGGCGCAACCGGTACCGGTAAAACCGTAAGTTTGCAGGTGTTGGCTGAGGGCTTCGCCAAAGCGGGCGTGCCGGTGTTTATGGCTGATATTAAAGGCGATTTATCGGGTCTCGCTAAAGCAGGGAAACCGCATCCGAAAGTGGACGAGCGTGTCCAGTTGATGAATATAACCGACTACCAACAGCGATTATTTCCCTGCGTGTTTTGGGATCTGTACGCAAAAAAAGGTCATCCGGTACGCGCCACCATTTCTGATTTTGGTCCGTTACTGCTCGCCAATTTTTTCGATCTAAACGAAACACAAACTGGCGTACTTTATGCTGCATTTAAAATTGCCGATGACCAAGGCATGTTGATGTTGGATTTGAAAGACTTGCAGGCCATGCTTAGCTGGATGAAGGACGAGCGCAAGTCCCTGGAAGATCAATATGGCGGTATTAGTGAAGCAAGTATTGCTGCTATCCAGCGCCGGTTGATGATGTTGGAACAAGATGGTGCAGACGAATTTTTTGGTGAACCAGCGCTGGATTTGAATCACCTTATGCAGGTCACGCTAGAAGGAACCGGTGTAGTCAATATTCTGGATGCGACCACTTTGGTCAACCAACCAAAGCTCTACGCAATATTTTTACTCTGGCTGATTTCAGAGTTGTTTGAGAATTTGCCTGAGCAAGGCGACGCGGATAAACCGAAATTGGTTTTCTTTTTTGACGAAGCGCATTTGCTATTTAATGGTGCACCAAAATTGTTGGTGGACAAAATTGAACAGGTGGTGCGTTTAATTCGCTCTAAAGGTGTGGGTATTTATTTTATCTCCCAAAGCCCGGCTGACATTCCTGATACGGTACTCGGCCAATTGGGAAATCGTATACAGCATGCGTTGCGTGCTTACACACCTAAAGATCAGCAGGCAGTAAAAATCGCAGCACAAACCTTCCGCCCCAATCCTGCTTTTTCGACAGAAGCGGTGATTACCGAATTGGGAATTGGCGAGGCGTTGGTTTCCGTGCTGGACGAAAAGGGTTCTCCCACACCGGTTGAGCGCGTAATGATTGCACCTCCGGGGTCGCGCATTGGTCCGCTGACGGATGAAGAGCGCACGGAAGTGATGTCTCGCTCCCCCTACAAGGCTATCTACAGTCAGGTTGTGGATCGTGAATCAGCTTACGAGATTTTAAAAGGACGCGTTGCACAGCAAGCACAAACGCAGCAGCAAGAAAAAATCCAGGAACAGCTACGCGCAGAGCAAGAGCGTATTTTTAAACAGCAACAAAAAGATCAGGAACGTATCGCCAAAGAGCAGGCGCGGGCGCAACAGCAAACTGCACGCACTGGTGCGAAACGCGATACTGCAGTTGATGCTTTTGCTAAAAGTGCTGCACGTGCGATAGGCAGTAACCTTGGGCGGCAGATCGTGCGCGGCATCCTTGGTTCGTTATTGGGTGGGCGGCGTTAGTTGCTGTAATAACGAATCCAAATTCTTAGGCTATAGTCATTAGTATTCTGTTTCTGGATGAGCAGTTCCAGATAATTAACTTCAAGAGGTTTCTTAAAAAACGCAAGGAAATATACAGCTAGAGCGTATGTAATATTGGCTATCACTGAAAAAGGATCTCGAGTGATAGTCCATTAATGTTGAGGATGCAACATGACCAATATTACGCCACGTTGGCTATTAGTAAAAAAAGTTCCACAGTTGTCTTTGTTAATCCTGGGTGCAATGTGTGCAAGTGGGAGCTTATCCACACATGCAGTAGCGCCGTCGTTGCAGGACACCGTTTATTTGCAACAGGGATGGGATCATAAAACCCGCCAAGCTATTTCATTTACCTCCTTCGGTTCACGCATTATTCCCTACGATTGGTTTATCGCTTTGGAGCAAGCAGATAGCTCTGCGTTATTTCGCGATACATCACACATGGCTGCTTTGGGGTTTATTGTTACCTCTCCCGATGAATTCAATCCAGATGGTTTGCCCGTTGGTATTGTTCGTGATGCCGATAAAAAAAATGGCGATTATGTTGGCTTAACCTGCGCGGCTTGCCATACCGGGCAAGTTAAAATTAATGGCAAACGCATTCGTATTGACGGTGGTCAAGCGTTAATTGATTTCACCGGATTCGAAAATGCTTTGCTTGCATCCCTGAAGGCAACAGTCGTGAACGATGATAAGTACTCACGTTTTGCACAGCAGGTTATTGCCGCGGCACCCACATCGGGACTCACTCCTGAACTATTAAAAACACAGGTCAAGAGCCGGATTGCAGAATTGGAAAAGCATTATGCAGTGAATGCTACTGATGTTGCGTATGGTCATGGCAGGCTCGATGCTTTTGGGCAAATATTTAATGCCATCGCTGTTGAGGCGCTCGGTATTCCAGAAAATATTCATTCACCCAATGCACCGACCAGTTATCCAGTGTTATGGGATGCGTCGCATTTAAATGTCGTACAGTGGAATGCGTCTGCACCTAACAAAGAACCTGGTCCACTTTTTCAGAATGCTATTACTGCTCTTGCCGTTTATGGCACCGTGACTGTCCCTAAAAAAAAGCTCACCTATCAATCTTCGATTCGCATTAATAACCTGGGCGATATCCAAAGAGATTTTTATCAATTATCTGCGCCCCGGTGGCCGGCAGATATTGCAGATGAATTGGATGCAACAAAAATGGCGAAAGGAAAAATTCTTTATGATCAACATTGTCTTGAGTGTCACACGCTTGTTGACCCTGCAGATAAAAAACGCAAATTAACGGCTGTACTCACTCACTATAAAGAGGTGGGGACAGATCCATTAATGGTTGAGAACTTTATCAACCATAAAGTAAAAAGTGGTGTGCTTGAAGGTGACAAGTCAATGGTGTTGTTCGGCGATAAACTTCCCGCAGAAACTTCACCATTGGATCTGGTAACTCACACTGCCGCAGGTGCTTTACTCAATCAGCCTTGGCAAACCATTAAAGCCATCTTTAAAGAATATCGCTCTAATGAAGCTCCGCCAGAGCAAACTATCTACAACAGTTACAAGGCTCGTCCGATAAATGGCATTTGGGCGTCCGCGCCTTATCTGCATAATGGATCTGTGCCAACTATTTATGATTTGCTCTTGCCTGCTGCGCAACGTCCGGTTTCATTTTATGTCGGTAATATTGAATTGGATTTGGTTAAAGTAGGGCATATTTCCAGTGAAGCTCCAAATACCAGCTTCTTTGATACCAGTTTGCGTGGAAACTCCAATGCGGGACATGAATACGGAACTCAACTGAATGAGGAGGAACGTTGGGATTTGGTTGAGTATGTAAAAAGTTTGTGATCAGTTAATATGGTGGATGGATACTTTTAATAATTTAATTCAAGGAGTAAGTTGCAATGAGAACAGTATTAGCTGCTTTATGTTTTTTGTGTTCCATCGTTGTGTATGCAGAGCCCTACAATGTTGGTGATATTCCCCATGATTTAGTTGGGAAAACCATTGATGGAGCAGAGGTTCGTGTTTCTGACTTTAAAGGCAAGGTTGTCATAGTGTCGTTTTGGGCGTCATGGTGTGGGCCTTGTATGAAAGAATTGCCCATTCTTGGTGGCATCCAGAAAAGTGCTACACCTGAGAAACTACAGGTTATCTCAATCAATTATGGTGAAAGCCGAAAACTGTTTAGAAAAATAGCGGATGCCCTTTCAGACACCCAGATGAAGCTGGTGTCTGATGTTAACAAGAAGACAGGGAGGAAATACGGTGTTGAAGGAATTCCTCACATGGTCATTATTGATGCTTATGGCAACGTTGCCGCAGTGCATATTGGATATGGCGAATCGCAACTGCCGGCACTGATTGATGAAATTAACGAAATCGCCCGTAGATAAATGTTTCTGTTTCAATAGATCCCACCAAACAATTCGATCTGTGTTAAATACAAGCGCAGATCGAATTCGTACTGATGATAATTCGGTTCCATGTGACGGCATAGCTGGTAAAAGGCTTTGTTGTGTTCTTTTTCTTTAAAGTGGGCGAGTTCGTGCACCACTATCATCTTCAGAAACGCCTCCGGTGCATTACGGAATACGCTGGCGATTTTTATCTCGTTAACCGTTTTTAGTTTTCCGCCTTGTACCCGGCTGATGTAGTGGTGCTGGCCGAGGGCATGTTGAATAACTTTAATTTTGCTGTCGTATCCAACCTTACTCAGCGGTTGGGTTTTCCCCATATAGGCGCTTTTCAATTCCTGCGTGTACTGGTAGAGAGCATTATCGGTTCGTACGTCATGGGTTTTGGGGTAGCGTTTAAGCAGTAGCTCAGCTAAGCGCCCTTCATCTATAACTTGCTGAACCTGATGAAGGGTCTCGTTTGAATAACCGTTTAAATATTTAAGCTGAGGCATAGCAAATAAGTAGGAGTTGTTGGTGTTGAGGATTATAGCGACTCTATGACTCACGCCACAAAGTTCAGTTAGTTGGGCGCTTGTTGTGGGCTTTTTGGCCTGGAACGTGCTTAAGGAAGGGCAATGAGTGAATGGGTATGGAGATGGTATATGAAGTTTAGGATCTACTTCTCAAAAACCGGCTTCGGTTTGAGAAAGGACGCAAGGATATTAAGTGACGCTTTAACGCATTTTGGCTATCAGGCAGAAATAGTCGAAATGCCATCAAGTGAAGTGAGGTTTGGCGGCATTAGAGGAATGCTGATCAAAATTCTCAAAGCCTTCAATGTTCTTTTTTTCTACAGATCAGTTCAGGACATCTTGTTTCGCGAAAAAGATACGGTCGGAATTCATCTGGAATCTATCTTCTACGAAAATCTTTACAGGTCTGAGCACCACATTGTTATTCCTAATCAGGAATGGTTTGAGGTGTCTCACGTGCAGTTGCTGCCTTATATAAAAGAAGTGTGGGCGAAAACAAAATTTGCGCAGGAAATATATGCACAATACAAACGACCAGTTCGCTACATAGGTTTCTGTTCGGTTTTAGAGAGCTATGACGCCAGTGTTACTAAACGCAGGGATTATTTTTTCTCGCGTACGGGCATGAGCGAATATCGTGGCGCTAAAAATATAATAGATGTTTGGGCTCGCCATCCAGAGTGGCCGCCATTAAAAATAGTAATTCATCCATCAAAGCGTCCTTTAGTCAAACCGGATAATGTCGAATTTTTAGACATATTTCCTCGCGTCGAAGATTTCGTACAGTTTGCTTCCAGTTCACTCTTTCATATTTATGCAACCGAGACCGAAGGTTTTGGTCACTCGATATTGGAAGCAATGGGATACGGCTCGGTAGTAATGGTTACTGATGCGCCACCAATGAATGAAATTGCGAATGAGTCCTGCGCTTTGATGTTGACAGCGGAATATTCTGGGCAAAAAAGCATTGCACCACGCTTTGCTGTTGTACCTGCAGCGTTAGAAGCAGCGGTAGAAAATGCAATGAAAATGGATGAAGAATCCATCAAGAGGATTTCGTCTGCTGCACAGCAGCGCATGCAGGATTTCAAACAGGATTTTTACAGTAGCTTGGGTAGTGCAGTTAAAAACCTATAGCTGCTGCATTTATTGCTGAGTGTCTTTTTTGCCGTTTTTTGTGGCTTAGAAACAGCATTACCAATTGCTTATATTCTTTTTGGCTGAAGCTCCCTGTTAATGGTTATGAATCCTTTTGGGGAGTGTTTGCTTTAAATTGGGGCGATAAAAGTTCGATTAAAACTCGTACTTGTAGGTTCCTTCACTTATCTGTCGCTCTAAATTACTTTTATTTATTTTGTAATTTTTTTTTTGAACTTTTACTCAAAAAAATAAATAAAAATTACAGTACTTATTTTCTGGCCTGAAAAGTGCTTTGTATCACCGCGAGAGTGTAGTGAAGTAACAAATATCGTTGCAATATTACACGACGTAGTAACTTGCATGGAGGTAGTAATGAGTAATCCATCTGTTGAGGGGTCGGCGGTTAGTCCCGTTACCTTATCCAATGAACCACCAGTGGTTCGTTTTCACCATTCCAAAATTCTTGCATTATTCCGCGCAGTGGATAGCGCTCTTATTGTAGGTATGCTCTGGGTCGCACTTAATCTTTTAGGGCTGGAGTGGAGTAATATTTACACTGCCTTTGCAATTAGTGCCGTTATTATTTTTGGATTCTTCGCCGAGAGTAATGAGGTTTATTATTTGTGGCGTGGACACTCGATGTATGACTTGGGAATTCGCCTCTTCCTTGCATGGTTTGCCACCATTCCGTTTATGGTTTTGGCCGTTGTATTAACCTATCCATTCGCCAGCTTAGGATTTTTGGCGATTAGTAGTTGGTTAGTTGCAACGCCAGTTGTAATGATTGCAATGCATATTGGGCGTCGCATTTTGCTTGCGAAATTACGCTCCAATCCTGCTGAGCCACGTCGTGTTGCGATTGTTGGTGCCAATGATCTCGGATTGCGTTTAATTAATTCAATGTCCGTAATGCCGTGGTTGGGTTACAAAGTAATCGGGTTCTATGATGACCGTGCACCCAATAATGATGTAAGCCGCCGTTTGTTCGGTCAGAACATCGAAGTTAAAGGTGGCTTGGAGCAGTTGTATCAGGACTCCCACGATGGAAAATTAGACATTGTATTTGTAGCCTTACCAATGCGCGCAGAATTGCGTATGCACTCGGTTATTGACCGTCTTGCGGATACCACCGTATCTCCTTATGTAATCCCGGATGTATTCAGTTTCGACTTATTACATTCTCGCTTAACCTGCTTGCAGGGTATCCCTGCGTTAAGTATTTACGATTCGCCATTGGTGGATAACGGCAGTGCAAAACGTTTGGAAGATTTGGTTTTAGGTTTGGGGATTCTCAGTGTTCTAGCTATCCCTATGATGTTGATTGCACTTGGTGTTAAGTTGACATCATCTGGTCCGGTATTTTTCAAACAAACTCGTTATGGTATGGGTGGTGAACGTATCAAAGTTTGGAAATTCCGTTCAATGACAGTATGTGAGGATGGCCCTAACGTTGCACAAGCAAAACGTGAAGATCCACGGATTACCCCTTACGGCAATTTTTTGCGTCGCACTTCCTTGGATGAATTACCACAACTGTTTAATGTGATCTCCGGTAGTATGTCGTTGGTTGGCCCGCGTCCACATGCGGTCGCACACAACGAGTTTTATCGCGGACAGATTAAGGGTTATATGCTGCGTCATAAGGTTAAACCAGGCATCACCGGTTTGGCGCAAGTGAATGGCTTCCGTGGCGAAACCGAGACGCTTGATAAAATGTCCGGCCGTATTGCTTACGATCTTGAATATATCCGTAACTGGTCGGTAATACTGGACATTAAAATTTTGTGGAAAACTATCTTTAAAGGATTTGTTGGACAACAGGCTTATTGATTGATGAGAAGATTGGCGGGATATTTAACGGGCATTCTGGTCGGTAGTTCGGGTTTGAGTTTACCTGTATTGGCTCAACAAACCGATCAGAGTGCTTTAGCATTTTCGGCAGGCGCTCAGCACACCTACGATAGTAATTTTCTGCGGTCACCGGAGGAAGTTGAAGAACAAATTACCCGTGCCGGTGCGGGTATTCGGTTTAATAAGCAAATCTCTGCACAAAAAATTGCCCTGAGCGTTAATGCGAGTCAATACCGCTACAACGAACGCGAAGATTTGAATGGCTCATCCATCGAAGGAAAGGCGTCATGGCGGAGCCAGTTTACATCCAACTTTAGTACCCAATTAGATTTTTTACGCGAGGAAACTCCAGTTGATCGATTGGAGTTTACAGGGAAAGATCTTGTCGCCAGAGAGGATGCCAATGCCCGATTATCGCTTGGTGATGCCAAGCGTTTTGGCTTAATTATTGGTGTGCATCAAATGGATAATACCCACTCAAACGATGAGCGGGCGAGCATGGACTTTCAGGATCAGGATTTTTTTTCCGAGATTCGCTATCGTTTTGCTTCATCCTGGGTAGGGCTACGTTATCGCGAGGGTGATCGTAGTTACGAAATGCCCAGTCCTATTTTGGGCGATTTGGATTTTGACTACCGCCAAGTGGAATTGGAAACCGAATGGACGCTAACACCAAAAACCAAATTAACCGGTTTGGTGGGGTATTTTGATCGGGCAGCTAAATCCGAAGCCGCAAACGGTAATGATGGTGAGGGTTCGCTTGCTAGCCTCAATTTGGAATGGGCAATTACAGACAAGCTAATCAGTGAGCTGACATATCGTTTCAATCAGCCAGCAATTGGCGAAACATCCGATGCTCCATCTGAAGTAAGCGATACTGCACTTACATTTCAATGGCAATTTTCTCCCAAAGTTAAAATCGGTTTTGGTGGGAGTTATGCTGAGTTGGACTATGAAGAAAGTGCAGTGGTGACAGAGCGAATAGAGCGCAACATTACTGTTACGCCGCTTCTCATATCCTGGTCATATTCTGAGGCAATTTTATTGCGTTTGAGTAGTCAATGGGTTGATCGTCAGTCACCTATTTATGAGCGTGATTACGAAGGTTATTCGGCTACGTTGGGATTAGCTGTCCAGTTCTGATTTGTTTCTTTTGATCCTTCGCCATCCACCAATTTTTTCAGCGCGTGTTGATACTTATTAGTATCAATGCAACTTTGCATCTGCTTGGCACAGATGTGTTTTTTCTGAAGAAGCAATTCTCGCTTCTGATAAATCTGCTTCAGGATCTGAGTTGTCTGTTGGACATCTGCATCTGCCCATGTAGCATTTTCAAAACCTTGAAATTCAGGGTGGCTCGATTCGACTTTGATCGGTTTAAACTGCACCAGAAAACTATTTTCTTCAGTGCAAAAATCCATATTGCCTGACCAGGCTGTTACTAGTGTTGGTGTATCCAGCAACATGGCTTCTGCGATAGTCAAACCAAATCCTTCCGAGCGATGTAGTGAAGCATAAAGATCAGAGCTTTCTATCAGGCCAAGTACATCTTCACGGCTCCAGTGTTCATCAACCAATCGAATGTTTGGATAAGCTTGTATTGCTTTTAACAGGTTTTGCTTCTCTGGTGTGTTGGAACCAGCGTTAGCTTTTAGCACAAGATAGGCATCATCAGTTGCGTTAAACGCTTGTGTGAACGCGGTAATCAAACCCATGGGGTTCTTGCGTTCCATCGCACTGCCAAAACTAAAAATATTGGAGACTAAAAATGCTTGCGCAGGAATATTGAGACGGTCTCGTATACCTTGGGACGTTGCGCTGCGTGTAACTGGATGCGTGGCTGTTAACACGGGAATGCTGGTGTAATTTTTAATTGCTTTGGTGGTGAAGTTCGACGGCGTAAAAATCGCATTCATATAGCGTATGGCTTTGATCCATTCTGCTGGTATGGTTTCCAGCTCCCACGCCCAGTAGCCGATGTTGTAGGTCTTTTTAAAATTGGATAGACCCATTTGTAAAATGACCGGTGGTAGCATTGGCGGGTTGAGATGGTAAATACGGCAATTTATTTCTGTGCCTGCAGTCGTATCATGCCACTGCCAATTTATCTCTTGTGGTTTGCGAAAAAAGGATTCTACGCTGGTGCATTTAACGCGATATCCATCTGCTGCCAATTGTTGTGCGCAAAGGCGAGCTGATTCCCCAATACCTGAAATACTCTGAAAAAAACCAATGACCTCAATACATAAGTCTTTTTCATTGGGTAAAACCGTTGCACTCTTGGGGATAACCCGCTGTAATAGTTGCGCGCGAAAATAACGGTATAGCTGGCGTATCTGTTGTTTCATTACATTGTCCGGTTTTACAGATTTCAGTGTTACTAGTAGCGTGATGCAAAAAATATTTCAGATCAGTTTAGGCGAAACCAACCTTGCAGGCGCAACAGTAAAGGTGAAAATTTAGCAGGTGCAATACTTAAGCCTTCTTGCAGGAAATTTTTGGTTTCCTTTCTGAATACCAATAGCCCTAATAATAAGTAGGCTAAACCACCCGTTGCACACACCAATACAATTTGTAATGTGCTTGGTAAAGATGCGGGTAGTTCATGCTTAAGTAGCATGCATATTCCAAGCATAATTCCGGATGCCAGATAACTTGGCCAAAGTGCATTGACGATTGCTAACAAGCGGCAACCAAACACTTTATAGAATATAAGCAAGCTGACGACGCCTGTGATGTAACTTACCGCAATGTAAGCAAGTGCTGCGTATTGAAGCCCGTGTGGGATTGCCAGATAACCTATCCCCAATGTAATCAACAGCGTCGATATTGTGCTAAACATTACCCAGCTGGATTTTTTTTGCGAGGTGAGCGCGGCATTGACTTGCAAGCGAACCACGAGTGGTGTTGAACCTATCGCAAGCAAGCTCATGAGTGAGCCACTAGCGCTCCACTTTTCGCCAAAAACCAATTCGATAAACTCTGCTGCTATAGCTGCCGTGCCAAAAAATATTGGGACTATAACAAAACAGCTCATACGCATGATGCGCAGAGTTGCCTCACCACAAGCTAAATTATCTTTTAGTCGCGATAAGGCAGGAAATACCGTCTGCTCCATTGGCCGGATAATAATGTCTTGCAAGATAAAAAGTGCGCGCCCGGCGATGCGATAAATACCTAAGGCGACTGGTCCGAGAATGATCCCTACCATAAATTCCAAAAGCGTATTGCATAGGGTGTAAATCAAGTTTGCCAGCATCATGGGGGCTGAAAAACCCAAGGCTTCGCGCGCAAGCGAAAATGAAAAATGCAAACGCGGCCACCAGTGTGCGCTTATAAGAGTGACAGCGGTGATTAACACTTGTCCGGTAAGTTGTTGAGCAACCAGTGCCCAAACACCGTAACCTTGCAGGGCGAGAGTGACGCCCACAACACCAGAAATACTGCTGGCCAGAATGCTGCGCAATGCTATTACTTTAAATAAAAATTCGCGGCGCAACTTTCCTTCATGAACAACTTTGAATGCTTCTATGAGGAAGATGACGGAGAGAACTTGCAGTATCTCAACAGCAGCAGGGTCATAAAAGTCATGCGTGAGTTTTGCTCCCACTGTGACTACTAATGCAGTGAAGATAATTCCATAGAGCAAATTTAAGTAGAAGCAGGTTGATGAATAATTGTCATCCCAGTCTTTACGTTGTACGACAGCAATGGTAATGCCGCCGTTGATCACAATTTTTCCTAACTCTACAACGAGGATGGCGAATACCACCAAGCCAATTTCATTTGGGGATAAAATGCGCGAGATAATAATAAAAACAAGAAAACTCACCAGACTCATTCCGCTGGCTGCAAGGCTCATCCAAGCTGTACTACTACTTAGCTGACGTTTCAAACTCATAAATAACCCGGTGGACAATGCAAAAAATTAACGGTGGAATAGTAGCGAATTGAGTAATTAACTATTGTCTACTGGTTGATTGGTGGCCGTACCAAGGGTTTTCCCTTGCTGCATGCACAAACGTAAGAATACGGCTATGTCCAGCGTGTAGCGGCGCAATAAACGCGATGGCTCAAGGCATAAACGATAAAACCATTCGAGTCGCAATTTCTGCACGAATGCCGGTGCTCGGGCCTTATCGCCTGCAAGAAAATCAAAGAGTGCACCAACACCCATTAGTACTCTCGCATTCAGTTGATGGCGATTGCGCAGAATCCACTCTTCCTGGTACGGATTGCCCATCGCAATTAATACTACGTTTGCGTTTGATGAATTGATCGCATCAATAAGTTCGCTGGTGTTTTTCGCTTCGTCATAACCATTGCGCACACCGACAACATTGACTTGATATTCTGCACGCAAACGATCTGCTGCCCGTTGTGCAATGCCCGGTTTGGAGCCCATTAAAAACACGCGCGCTTCAGTGCCAAGGCTTTGCAGGAACAGTGGCGAAAAATCCGTGCCATTCAAATTTTCAATAAACGTTTTTCTGTGGATGAGCCAAGTCGCTATGTCGATCCCAATACCATCATTAACGATGATGGTATTTGCATCCGACATAACATCTTTGTACGCCTGACATTTCACAATGAAATTGGTGTTCGCAAAAAAAAGCGCGATTTGATGTTGCTGCATTTTTTTATGCAGCAATGGTAAGAGCGCGGTGCTGGTGGTTCGTAAAATAGGAAAGCCACCGAGCGGGATTACCTCATCATTAGTATTTTTTCCTGGAGGGATAGTTGCCATTATGCAAAAACCTCAGTGTCGCTGAATTTTTTTGGCGCCAACATACGTTCGGTCACCTGGCTCCAATCTAGTACTGTGCGTTTTGGGAGTGGGGCTTGCGGATTTAATGCTCGCGAAATGGCGAGGGCTATAGATTCCTCATTGCCAATATCGTAGCCAAAACGGGTTGGGTAATCGGCTGCAATAAAATGCGGGCAAATGGCAGGCAACCCAAAAAATTCGTATTGCGTTAGCTTGAGGGAGGTATCGCGCAAGTAAGCAGGTAAGTTAACGCTGGAGTAGGGTGCGATTCCCAAAGTGGCGTGCTTGATGTAGGGCAAGGTTTTATCGAACGGCATTTCGCCATACACAGTTACGTTATCACCGTATTCGTGATGGCGCGGCTGGCAAGAGCCGATAATGTGAAAATGAATATGCGGAAAACGACGCGATGCGAGCACAAAAAAGTCGGGATCAAATAACATTGAGCCAACCGATACTGCATGTATACCCTCGCCGTAGGGTGAAGGATTTGCCTTTTCATTTACTGAGTGATCAATCCCCTGTGGCACAAAGGCGAGATTATGGGTAGATGGAATTTTTTCGGCGAGTGCTTTCGACGGTAACACAATGGTATCTATGTCTTTTGCGATACGGTCAAAGGTTTTGCTGATATAGGTGGCCGCATCAATGGTATCAAGTGCATCTGATGCGCGATAAAGTACTTTCGCTTTTGGGTTTAATTTTTTGATCAAATCGAAAAAAATAGGCGCAACACCGCTCTCTAAAATAATAACGTCTGAATCGCGAATCCAATCGCGCAGCACACTGTTAAATCCGTAGCCATACAGATGGTACATCAAGGATTCAAATGGGCGAATGCGAATAGGGTGAATCAGCGTCTTCCACAAATAACATTCCACGCCTTGGTAAAACACAATTTTGTTGGCCTGGTCGTCCAACGATAGACGCGGGTCGTGTTTATAACGTGAGAGAAAACTGTAGCGCAGTGAGAAAAAACGAGTGGTCCCCAATTTGGCTAACTCGCTGGCAACAAAATGCATTCCTGCTTTGCGTGGTGAGCGGAAATCATGTGCAGAGAGCAGTAGATATTTTTGTTTTGATGCAGGAGTGTGCGTAGCGGTTGCATCACTCTGATCAACTGTCGCTGAGTAATTCGCTGCAAATTCCGTTGCGAGCGAGTTTTGAGTTGTACTGAGTACATTGGGTGCTGACATGGTTTTCTCCTATACAACCTGAGTAGGCATTAATAGCTAGGGGTTCTGATCTTCCGCTGCAGGTGGCTTAGGTGGACTGTTACCACCGGGAGCTGTGGGAAGATAAAAGTAATTTTTCAGCGGCGCCCATTGCGGGGAAACTGTCTGGTTTGGTCCGCTGAGAGCAAGAGCGTAGTTACCCCACCAGCCGCCTGCGGCCCAGTAACTCCAACCACGCCAAGGGTTATCTTTCATCAAGTCGAGAAAGCGGGTAAGTGTTTGTATGCAATCGCTGCTGGAGGGAACACCGAATTCTCCAAGGAAAAGTTTTTGCTGGTTTTCTATCGCCCAGTTGCTGATGCGCTCAAACTTGGCATCGAATTCTGTCGCGGGACGACAACCTTTTCCGGTGGTGGCTGTGTGTGTGCCCGAGTAGTCGCTGTCAGCGTATTGGTGCACTTCAATAATGGTGCGTTTGAGTGGATCACGCAGATCATCAAACTCTGTGGAGTTGCTGAACTGAAGGCCGGCAAACCAGTCGTGCACACCGCTCCAGCGTCCGCCACTAACGAAGATCAAATTTGTTGCCTCAGCTGCACGCAGTGCTGCGAGTGTTTGTTTGGCGATGACCGCCCAATCGACCAGATGAATAGTTGCCGGTTCATTCATCAAACCAAAAGCAGCGGTTGCAGGATCGGGAAATTCGTTGGACAGTGCCACCCAGAAGGAAATAAACGCACTGCTAACACTGGTGCCATCTGGCATATTTTCGGTGAGTTTGTAGCCGTGATAACGCGCGTAATTATGAACATCCAACAGCACACACAAACCTTGCGCATTGGCGTTATTCACTGTTGAACGCAGACGGCCTAATTCCGCCTTGTCGAAAGGACCATTGGCAACTGGCTGCAAACGTTCCCACAGAAAAGGCAGGCGAATAATATTGGCGCCTTGTGCGGCGATAAATTTCAGCTCGGCAGTGCTTGGATAGGTGTAATCCTTAAACACGACACCGGGTATTTGTTTTTCATTAAATTCAGCACCAGCGAGATTGACGCCGGTGAGCCGCGCTTGGTCAAGACATCCGGCGAAAACGCTGAAAGCAGGCAGGCCCAATATCACCCCCAGAGTCACTCGGGTGAGCAGGGTGCGATAGTGGCTGGCGTAAGTTTTCACGATGCTCTCCGCAATTGGCTATACAGCGCGAGATATCTGTCAGCTACTTGCGGCCATGCGTAACGAGTAGCAAAGTTCTGTGCTGTCGTTACTCGTATTTGATAGGCCGCTTCCCCTTGATTATGTAGTTGCAGCAGCTGGGTGATTGCGTCATTCGCTTGGGTTGCGGGATCAAAACAAAACCCTAATCCCGACTCATTTTCCAGGCGCTTGAACGGTGGAATCGAACTGAGTATTGGCGTTAAACCTGCGCTCATTGCTTCAATCGGCGCAATGCCGAATCCTTCATGTCGAGAGAGACAAAGGAAATAACTCGACTGACGCAATAAGTCCTGGATTTCCGCATCACTCGGATTTGCCGCCAGAGTCACCGCATTTGCAATACCCAACTTTTCGCTCACCTCTTTCAATTCGGTGAGCGAGTGGTCGTATTCGCGACCGGCGATAATCAAGCGCCATTCAGGATGCTGACGATGCAAATCGGCGAATAATTCCATCGCCGGTAGTAAACCTTTATTCGATGACCAGCGACCGAAATACATCAATGTAGGTGTAAGGGTCGGTGCAGCGCAGCGCGCATATTTTTCTACATCGACACCGTTTTCAATCACCTGCAATTTACGCTGGCTCATGATTTGCCCAAACAAATCGCCGTCATTGGCGCTGGTGGCGACCACATGGTTATAGGCACTTGCAGACAGTCGGGTGATGCTTTTGAAGTAAGCCTGTTTGGCGCGAGAGGCAAAACTGGTATGGAAAAATCCACCGTGAGTAGAGAGTACCAATGGACGGCGATGTAGCCATTTGGTTGCAGCAAGAAAGTCGTAAAAAAAGTCCACACCGTGTACGTGGATTACGTCTGCGTCTTTCAGATATTTCAACACGCCCGGACAAAGTGGATAGCGGCTCGAACCAACGTAAGGCAAACGAATTACTTCGATGCCATCGATAATTTCTTGCTCCGGCAAGGTATCTGCGGAGTTTCGGAATAATCGATTGAGGGTAATGATGCGCGTTGCTTGCTGTCCCTCGCGCAATTGATGCCGGGCAATGTTGCGGACAACCTCTTCCATACCGCCGATTGAAGGCAAGTACTGACGAACGATATGGGTAACTTTGATCTGCTCTTTAACTGCCATGTTGGCCTCCGGGTAATGCGTTGTGGCCGAGTGAAGGGCGTTGTGGTTGCGGTGCGGGGTTTAATACGCTGCAGCCGACTAAAAACCACAATAAACCAGCGCTTTTCAGCGCGAAGAAAGAGGAGCCGCTGATGCATAGAATCAGGGCGATATAGACTGAGGCCAAGGCGCGGAAGCGAGCACTTTGCTCGGTCGGCATAGGCAGCAGCCAGAGGGTGAACCAGAACAACAGGCACAGTGGCAAACCAAAGGTGGAGAGCATGTGCGCATAGCCTTCATCCGGATATTGGTCGTGGATATTGGTTGCCATCAGCATGGGTAAATCGAATTCCATAAGCGACCAACCACTATAGGCGAGGCGTCCGCTGAGGTTATCGTTGACCAATCCACTGAAGTTATTGGTGGTGGATAGTCCGACCAAGACCAACATACCTACAGCAGCAAAAGGAGCGATTACCGCGATATTGATTAATTTTCCTTGCAGGAAAATACGCAAGGCAAAAAATAAACTCACGGTCATCAATGCGAAGCGCGAATCGGAAAGCACCATCATAAAAATAGCGGCACCGACAAAAAATGCCCCTTTGCGCCATTCAGCCCGATCTCGTGCAATACCCCAAGCTGCACAGAGGGTGGCAAAGTTGCCGAGTGATACTGGCTCTAAAAATACTGATGAAACCCGGTGTGGACCGAGCAAGCCGGGCAGCAAAGTACGGCCTATGCCTTCGGGGCGGATGCCGTTGAATTGCAGTTTACTTTCGCGCACATAATCGGTGACGGGTAGCAAACTGCCGATGTTGACGTAATAACTGAAGATATCGAACAGCTCGGTGTAAGCATCAACAAAGAGAAGTTCGAGCATTCCCAATGTGATAACAACATAGATAGCTATTTTGAGGGCACGATCAGCCATTTCTGGTTTGCCGATATTGCAGCCCAACCAGAAATAACACAGCGGAATTGCGATATCGCGAAACGCTTTGATATTAAGTTGCTCATTGAGCAGCCCGAGAATGCAAAGCATCGCCGCAGCAATACAAGCAAGAGCGACAACGCCGGGTAGCAGGCGTCTCGCCAGCAGCGGAGCGCAAGCAAACAAGATAAAGGCTTCTGCCATACCTACTAACGGTCGCGAGGCCGGCATTACAAAATTATTGATCAGGCAGAGCACGGCCTGGTAGCCAACGCTGGCCACGATAATAAACGTGACCAAGCGCTGGTCTGTGAGCCATTGCCGCTCCTGTATCGGCTGCCAGGGCGCCGATAGGGGAGCGATAGGCGGATAGGCCTGTTGGATGTTCATCCTTTACCTCTGGGGCGACATCTTAGTCGCGCAGTACTGTTCCAAGCAGACGTACATTCAGGTCGCGCAAACGCGTACCTATAGCAAGCAGGGCTTTGGTCTTGGTTACGTGCGACTGTGCCACCAGCACCGCAGCGCCGGCATGGGCAGCAACCAGTTGGGCATCGCGGTTTGAATCCATGGGAGCGGTGCTGATAATAGTCACATCGAAGCTCTCGATCAGTGGTTCAAGTCGCTCCTGGTATTGCTTGCTGGCGAGCAGTTCTTGCGGATTGGGAGCGCGAGTGCCCGCAGGTAAAACCCAGAGCGAGCGCACTGATTCAATTGCCGTTGGGATAACCGCAGTGCGATCAGCAATCCAATCGGATAAACCCGGTGCGTGATCATTCAGATGGAATAGGCTATTGAGTTGCGGCGCGCGCAGATTGCTATCAATTAGCAGGGTACGAGCTCCCAATTGCGCAAAGCTGATGGCAAGGTTGGCGGCGGTCAAGGCTGTGCCTGCGGCATCTTCCGCGCTGACTAATGCAAGAGCGCGATTCTGCTGCGGATTGAAATACCGCAACATCAATTCACTGCGCAGGCTGCGAACCGCTTCCGCTTGAATGCTATCCGGTTGGAAAAGGGCGCTCAGGCGACGGTCAAATTTGCTCGATGCTGCAGGGGTTTGGGTGTAGGCAAACTGCTCCGCCAGGATTGAGTTGATATCCTCCTCCTTAACCAAACCCAATTTCACTGCCGCATCTCCAAAACGCAGGCCGTGCTTTTTCTGGGCAGCCAATACCAGGCTGAGGTCTTTAGGGCTGAGTTTTCCTGAGGCTACCAACATTGGCCCCATCTTGGTCGATGTGGCAAGCAGGCTCTCACTGCCAAGGATTTGAGCGAGATCGTTCATGTTGTTGCCCCTTTCATGAGTTTCCACTTCGCTTTAGTGCCAGACACTTCTGCCGGTATATAGGCGAGAACTGTTAAACCTAGCCCCTGTTCCAAGTCCAATACGCTGCGAACGCGTTGATCCAACCATTCCCAGCAGAGCGCCGCCGCAACACCTGCCAGTAATCCTGCTATACATGCGAGCACGATTGCCATTAATGGTTTCGGTGATGTCGGCGCACCAGGCACTACGGCGCTGTTAAGAACGGCGACATCGGTTGCAGCTATCTGGCTTTCCAAACGTGTTTGCGCCGTGCGCGCCAATGCAGCGTCATAAGCCGTTTGGGCGTTGTCTGCTTCCTGTCTTAAAAGTGTTAGCTCATTTCGGTTACGGCTAAGTTGCAGCACCAATTCTTTTTGCGCCGCCAACTCCACTTTGAGTTGTTCTTCACGTGCCTGGGTCAGTTCAACATTTGATTGCAGGCTGCCGCTGATCAATTCCAGCATGCGGTTCATTTGTTGTTGCAAGGTATCGACATCACTGCGCGCCTGGCGATATTGGGGGTGGTTCTCACCGACCTGATTAGCCAGCTCGCCCAAGCGTGCTTTTGCTTGTGCAAGCTCAGTGGCAAGGCGTTGTACTTGAGGATTATCCAGCGCGCGCGCTTCCATTTGCCCGCGTTTGGTATTGGCAATTTGATCGCTGCGGCTCTGTGAATTAAGACGCTCGTTTTGGGCGCTAATCAGCATTGAGGAGAGTTCTGCCAATTTGGCCGATTCGAGATCCAAGCGATCAGAGGAGGCGATAATGTTGTGCTTTTCCTGATAGTTGGAAAGTGCATTTTGTTTGTCGATCAACTCAGTGCGCAGGCCAGTGAGCTGTTGGTTGTACCAGAGTGTGGTCTGTTTTGCCGGCTCGATGCGCAACTCTAAATTGGTGTACATGTAGGCCTGCGCAAAACCATCGGCAATCTGGGCAGCGAGGTTAGGGTCTTGCGCGCGGAAGGCGATGCTCAGCACACTGCTGTCGCGCTTCGGGATAACACTTAATCCTCGCGCAAGGAAACCTAGTATGCGCAATTGGTCGCTGGCGTGTTCGCCTTTAAGTTTGGCTGCTTTGGCAACGGCGGGTGATTTATGAAGATCCATCTGCTCGATCAAGCGAGCGGCAACGGTGCGGCTGCGAATGATATCGGCTTGGGTTGCGAGGTAAGCACCGGTCAGGCGAGCGGGCTGTGACTGGCCACTAATAGGGTCAAGTCCGCGGCTGTCTACCAGCAAATCAGTTGTGGCGGTGTACGATTTAGGGGTAAGCAAGCTAAACACTATAGCTGCCAGTACAGCAACCGAAGTGGTTACGATTATTGCCCATCTGCGGGCGAACAATATGCCGATCAGGGTATTCACATTCATGAGGGGGCTCCTAATTAGAAGAGGCTTTCCTTAACGACCAGTACATCACCATCCATCACCCGGTCATCGGGTTTGGCTTTCAGTTCTTTAACCGAACCATCCGGTTGCTGGCGGAAGATCTTTACACTGTTTTCGCTGGCGCGTGCAGTAGGTCCGCCGCCGGCGCTGAGTGCTTGTCTTACATTGAGTGGTCTATCGAGTGGAAACATGCCTGGAGCATGTACTTCACCATTGATGTAAAAACGTCCGGCATTAGGTACGTAGAGGGTGTCGCCATCTCTTAACCAGACTGGGGCGATTTCATCTGCGTCGTAATTCAGGAGTTTTTGCAGGTCGTATTCGGTGCGCTCAGGGCGACCATTTTTTCCGGCCCTGGTCAGGATCAAGCGTTCGCTGCCGTTCGCGGCTATACCACCGGCGGATGCCAGGGCTTGGGTCAAGCTGGTCGGGCCTTCCAGAACTAATTTGCCGGGATTGTTTACTTTTCCGAGGATCGCAACGACTTGGCTGCGGTATTTGGTGATAAGTAAATTGACCTGGGCGTTTTTAAGGAAATTACCTTGTTGGTAACGATCGGCGATCAGGTAGGCCGCATCGGCACTGGTTTTACCGGCGATGGATAAATTGCCGATCAATGGCACTACAACCATTCCAGCTGCACTTACTTGACCTTCAGCAGTGAGCTCCGGTTGTCCATATACAGTGATACGAACTTCATCGCCAGCGCCGATGGTGTAGTTGGCGCTGCTGGAAGTAGTGGTCTGTGCCTGTGCGAGTGAACTTAGCAGTGCCATGCCCAAGCCGGCCCAAAGCCATGTACGAAAACCCAAAATCATGTGTTGTCCTTACTGATCGATAGCAGCCAGAGCCTGGTTAAAAAACCAACATCCGGCTTGTGATTGGTTACTGTCGGACTTGCTACTGCAAAAGCGAGGCCTACTTTGAATGGATGATGTGAAAAATAAATGAAAATGCGGGTTAATCCTTTTAACGAAGAATGGTTGGCGTATAGCAGCCGGTTTAGCGTGATGAAAAAAACAACAACCGCGCGCTGGGCGGGTTATTTTGGGGTGATTTTGTACTATTTTGGTGCGGGATGGCGTGTCTCAATCGACTTTATGCCGGCCGATATGAAATGAATTAGTGCATTGCATGAGTTTTTTGCGTGGAAGGCGTTTGGGCGCTTGATGTACAATGCGCACCTAAAAATTTTTCCCCCTTCCCATCCATATACCTCGGCCGATTTGCGCGGCTCGCGGGCCACACTCAGGACTTAATCTATGTTTGATAAAGACCAAACTATTGCTTCTTTTGATCCCGAAATCTGGGCTTCCATCCAGAACGAAGGCCAGCGCCAGGAAGACCACATCGAGCTGATCGCCTCGGAAAACTACACCAGCCCGATGGTAATTGCTGCGCAAGGCACCAAGTTGACCAACAAATACGCCGAAGGCTATCCGGGCAAGCGTTATTACGGTGGTTGCGAGTACGTAGATGTGACTGAATCTCTGGCTATTTCCCGCGCGAAAGAGTTGTTTGGCGCTGATTACGCCAACGTGCAACCGCACGCAGGTTCACAGGCAAACCAAGCGGTTTACGCTGCACTCTGCGCTCCGGGCGATACTATTTTGGGCATGAGCCTGGCGCACGGCGGTCACCTGACTCACGGTGCCAAAGTGAGTTCATCAGGCAAATACTACAACGCAATCCAGTACGGTTTGAACCCTGCAACTGGCCTGATCGACTACGACGAAGTTGAGCGTCTGGCGCTGGAGCACAAGCCTAAAGTGGTTGTAGCCGGCTTCTCTGCTTACTCACAAGTAGTGGATTGGCAGCGTTTCCGCGATATCGCTGACAAAGTAGGTGCTTACCTGTTTGTTGATATGGCACACGTTGCCGGTTTGGTTGCTGCTGGCCTTTACCCGAACCCGGTGCAAATTGCCGACGTAACTACCACTACCACGCATAAAACCTTGCGCGGTCCTCGCGGCGGTCTGATTTTGGCCAAAGCAAACGAAGAAATTGAGAAGAAACTCAATTCTGCGGTATTCCCTGGTGGTCAAGGCGGCCCGTTGATGCACGTGATTGCTGCAAAAGCGATCAGTTTCAAAGAAGCGATGAGCCCTGAGTACAAGGTTTACCAGCAACAAGTTGTAAAAAATGCAAAAGCTATGGCAAAAACATTTGCTGAGCGTGGCATCAACATAGTGTCTGGCGGTACAGAAAATCACCTGATGCTTGTTGATCTGATCGGCAAGCCATACAGTGGTAAAGATGCTGATGAGGCATTAGGTAAAGCGCACATCACCGTAAACAAAAACGCTGTACCTAATGACCCACGTTCACCGTTCGTGACCTCTGGTATCCGTGTAGGTACTCCAGCAGTAACTACCCGTGGTTTCGGTGAAGCAGAATGTGTGCAACTGACCCATTGGATCTGTGACATTTTTGATGCACTTGAAGCCGGTAATGCTGACGAAGTTATCGCCAGTGTTAAGACTAAAGTGGCTGAGGTTTGCAAAAAGTTCCCGGTATATGCTGCCTAAGCATTTCCGTTGAGAACAAAAAAAGGCAGCTTCGGCTGCCTTTTTTATTGACATCGATTTATATCGTAAAAAAAATCACATTCGAGTGAACCAAGGTTTTTTCTCTGTCGTATAAATACTCTTATATTTTTAAAACGACTATTAAATTTCTTATAATTTCGTTTTTTTATAATTAAAAGTTCAAAAAATAATTATAAATAGACTTTGTTGTTTGAAATGTAATAAAAACTATCTTTTGTCGTTTAGATCATCTACTATTTGTACAACTTGTAAGCAAATATGGATTTTGATTGTGCTTACAGGCCAAGTCGTAGTTTTTCGGAAAATCGCTCGCCAGGGTTGCGTGCAAATCCGGAATTGACTGTCTCGCTGGTCAGGTGCACAGGTCTGTATCTGACAAAATGGATGCCGAAAGGCGCTCGCACAAAAGGCACTTGCTGCTGCAGTTTTCCCCCAGCCGAAAAAGGATTCCCCAGGAACAGTGATTTATTCCTGCGGTATCGCTGTACCGTTTTAACTTCAAATGTTTGGTTATTTGGCAACCTGAAGGTGGTTATACCTTTTGGCTTGGGCTTCTCTGCGCCCAAAAAAAACGGGCTCAGCCCTTACTCATTAACGCATCACGGAACGGGTCCTTAACACCACGAGAATTTCTCTATGCTCGATTTAGTAAAAAGCCTGAAACATATTATGTATGTGTGCTTTTTTAGTGTTGTCGCTGTGCCGTCCTATGCTGCAAATAATGTGATTGATGTATTGGTGGTGTACACCAAGGGTGTATCCGATACATACAGTGGTAATCCAGCAACCCGTATCAACCAGCTGTTTCAAGTGACTAACCAAATATATCTGGATAGCGGTGTTGATTTGGAAATTCGTGTGGCTGATTCATTGATGGTGAATTACACCGACGATAACTCAGCGCAAACTGCTCTTAACGATATTACTTACAGCAGCGATCCTGCATTTGCCGGTGTTGCGGCTGCGCGTGAAAAAGCCAAAGCGGATATGGTAATTCTTTATCGCCCTTACAAAGCTGTTCAAGGCACATGCGGTTTGGCGTGGGTTGCTGGTAAAGGCAGTGACGGTAGTTTTGCCAATCCAAAATTAAAAGAGTTTATGTTTGCTCAGGTCGCTATCAACAGTTGTGGCGATTACGTTACCGCGCACGAGTTGGGCCACAACATGGGCTTGCGTCACTCGCGTAAGCAAGATGGTAAAGGCGCTACTCTGGATTATGCCTTGGGTTATGGGGTGGATAAAAAATTCACCGATGTCATGGCTTACCAGGAATCATTCAACGTGAATTACTGGGAAGGCAAGGTATACAAATTTTCCAACCCGGAATTGACCTGTAAAGGTTTGCCATGTGGAGTTGATCGCAACGATCCAGTGAGTGGTGCTGATGCAAGTTACGCGTTGAATATTACTGCGCCGCAAATTGCTGGTTTTTTTGCCGGTGCATCGGCTTCGGGTTCTGTCAGTCAATCAGTGATTAGCGGCGACTCAACCTCGACTATTTCCAATGCGGAAATTACCAAAGCAAAAACGGCGTACGACACTGCATTGGCAGCAGTTAATAGCAACAAACAATTGCTTGCAGAGCGAACGACACAGACTCTCGCACTGGAAACCAGTCTTACCAATGCGAGTCAGGCGACGATAAAAGCACAAGCTGCTTATGATGCTGCGGTGAATCTCTACACCAGCAAGCAAAACCAAGTGGCAAGCTTAAACACGCAAGTGACTGCCGCTTCTTCAGCATATGCACGTGCGAAAAAGTCAGCGAAAAAAGCGGCGCAGGTGACCTATAACAATTTGCTAGCTCAATACAATGCCGCGCAAGCTGAGGCTGCAACATTATCGCGTTCATCAACGGATGCGAAGGCTGCTTTGGCGCGTGCCACCGAAGCTCTCGCGCAGGCAACTAACAGCTATAGCCAAGCTAAAAGTGCACTTGCTTTGGTTGCTGAACAAACCTTGTCTTTGCAAGCCGCTTCAGCGCGTGCACTGGCGGTTTACCGGAATGTGCAGGCTAAATACGAAGTCGCAACTCTGGCATCCAGGTAACCCGTAAATAAGTAGATCCCAAGGCAGCCAAGTGGCTGCCTTATTTTTTGGGTGGGAGCAAAAATAGGGTGGGTGGAGATATCGTTTACATCGTCTAATCAGGACGACTTTAATAATCACTTACTCGTTTTTAATATCCGGAATTAGATAATTAAGTACAAGTTAGACTTTGTTTTCACAAAGAGTAATAAAAGTTCGATTTTTTGGCTGTGTTGGCTTATTTTTGTACAATCAAAAGCGACATTTCGGTTTCATTATGGCGGTTTCCAGCGCGGGCAATTTCAAGCGAATTTATCTGGCTGCTGCAGTCATTTTGATTATTGGCCTTGTGTACCAAATCTCCCGTGAACAAGGTGAGCTGACCCCGAATCAGCAACAACAAGAGATTCTGGAGAGCCGTCCTCAACCGCTTGATTTTGCAGCCGACCCGGTTGTTGCCAAAGCTAATCAAGAGTTGGCGCGTGCGCAAAAAGCGTTGAAATCTCCTGCGTCAAATCAGCCTGAAATTGAAGCCAGTGCTTCTGATTCACCTGTTTCTGCTGCTTGGGGGATTGGTGACACCAGCACGACTCCAAGCATGTCTGTGCCCGCCGGCGTTTCTGTTTATGAACCGGTATCGGTCGATATGGAAAATCCTGATTATCCCGAACCTGGTGAGCAAATCAGTGTGGCTATACCTGGCGGCGAAAAATTAACAGTGAATGTAAAAAGCAGTACTACGAATCCGAATGGCGATTACACCTGGCGTGGTCATTTGGATGGGTATGGGGGTGATGAATATCCGGTAGTAATGACCTATGGTGGAAACTCGGTATTCGCTACTGTCACTACACCAAAAGGTAGTTACACACTGGAGTCTGTAAATGGCAGTGGATGGATTTATAAAAATCCGTCGGAGTTTGAATTATCCAATCCGGAATCCAACGATTTTCTTGAGATCCCGCACGAACATTAATGATGTGATGGCGCGCATTGCGCAAGTATTTTTTATGAGAGGAATTGCTATGAAATAGTAAAAACGAGTTTGGCTTTAATGGATACGCGCAAATTTTAGCTCGTTCGCAAATTTGTTAATCATGGAGGGTTTTAAGTAAAGTCAATTGAGAATATTTTATGAAAGCTTACCTACAAAAAATCGTTCGTGTTTTTGCTACTGCAGTTATAACACTAGCGTCTGTTTCTGCCTTCGCCGCAACGACAACTATTGATGTCCTTGTGGTTTACACCAAAGGCGTATCCACTTTATACGGTGGTGATCCTACTACTCGTATCAATCAACTTTTTCAGGTCACTAACCAGATTTATGCCGATAGTGGTGTAGATCTTGAAATTCGTGTTGCCAAAACAATGCAAGTTGATTACACCGATGATAACGCAGCGGAAACTGCGTTAAATAATATTACCTTTAACCAACATGCTGCATTTAGTGGTGTTGCTGCCGCACGCGAACAAGCCAAGGCCGATATGGTTATTTTTTATCGTCCTTACATGAATTCTCATGGTAATTGTGGGGTTGCCTGGATTGGTGGTAGTGGTAGCAATGGCGTTTTTAATGCTGCACAAAAGGCATACATGTATGCGCATGTAGCAGTAAATTCTTGCGGTGATTTTGTAACGGCCCATGAATTGGGGCACAACATGGGCTTAAAGCACTCACGTAAACAAGATGGCACTGGCGGTACATTTCATTATGCGCTGGGTTATGGCGTGGTGAATTCTTTTGCCACCATCATGGCTTACCAAACCGAGTTTAATGTTGATTACTGGACGGGAAAAATTTATAAATTTTCCAATCCTGATTTGAAAACCTGTAAAAACCAGGCCTGTGGTGTTGATCGCAATAACACAACCTCAGGTGCTGACGCGCGTTATGCATTGAATATTACCGCCCCGCAGATTGCGAATTTTTATGCGAGCACTTCTGCGGTTAATAGTTCATCATCCAAAGCAAACTCAAGCGCTTTAGCCTCCAGCAAGTCGTCCAGTTCTGCCAGTAGTGTAGCCAATGTAGATTTAACTGCATTAGCTGCAAAAGTGGAATCTGCCCGTCTTACTTATGAAGCGGCAGTGGCGGCAGTGAATGCCAACAAGCTGGCAATCACAGAAAAAACAGCACTTGAGCGAACCGCTAAAACTGAGTTAACCACTGCTACAAAAAACGCCACCACCGTCACCAAAAATTATGAAAAGGCGGTGACCAAATACAATGGTTTGGTTACCAAGGCGAATGCAATGGTTGTGCAATTAAATGCAGCCGTGGTTGCTTATAATGCTGCAACTACTACCGCAGCAAAATCAGCCAAACTAACGGCGTACAACACGCTGGTGACCAAATACAATGATTTGCTGGCGCAATTGGCGACGACTGCTAATGAAGTTAACGCAGCGCAACAGGCGATCGCACCTGCCACCGAGGCCTTGGTTCAGGCGACTGCAAAAAGCAATGCCGCTACCGCCGCTGCCGCTGCTGAAAAAGCCAAAACAGCAAACCTGACCGCTGCCGTTACCGCTAGCTTGGCCACTTATAAAGATTTGCAGCTCCAGTACAAAACGGCCCAGAAAACCATTCCGAAGTAGGGCTTTCTCCCCTTACTGTCTTGTCTTCACCCGGCTCAGGCCGGGTTTTTTCTTTTCCCTTTTGGTAAGAGGGAAGGTTGTAGGATCAAACATTTGGCATCTCATATAGCATTATTCCTATTGGTTTCTCCTATCTTATAGTCAACTCAACTATTGCATATTTTGCCATCAATTGTTAACGTTAACGTTATCGCAATTCATTGTGATGAACAGGCTCCCGCAGACAGGTCGGCACACGAGGGGGAGCGGCGCCTATTTATAAATAAACCCGGATAAAAATGCTTAGGGGATAAAATAATGAAACAACTTACTATGAAGCGGACTTTGCTCTGCACGTCCATCGCAACCATCATGGGCACACTCTCCAGTGGCATGGTGTTCGCGCAGGACGACGGCTCAGTCGAAGAGGTCGTAATTACAGGTATCCGCGGCTCGCTGGTTCAGTCGATGGATGTAAAGCGCGATAGCACCGGGGTAGTGGATGCTATTTCCGCCGAAGATATCGGCAAGATGCCCGACACCAACCTTGCTGAATCGCTGCAGCGTATTACCGGTGTGTCTATCGACCGTAACAACGGTGAGGGTAGCCGTGTAACCGTGCGTGGTTTTGGTCCAGATTACAACGTGATTACGCTCAACGGCCGTCAAATGCCAGCGGCTAACCTGGCCGCGACTTCTGCGTCCAACTCACGCTCTTATGATTTTGCAAACCTGGCGGCAGAAAGTGTTGCCGGAGTTGAAGTTTACAAAACCGGCCAAGCCAAATTATCAACCGGTGGCATCGGCTCGCTGATTAATATCAAAACCGCGCGTCCGTTGGAAATGCCCGGTATTACTGCATCGCTCGGCGTTAAAGGTGCGAGCGATACTTCCAATCGCACTGGCTCGGATATCACTCCCGAAGTCTCCGGTATTTACAGCCAAACATTTGCCGATGACACCATTGGTGTTGCGTTGGTTGGTAGCTATCAGGAGCGCGATGGTGGATACAATACTGCTGAAACGTCCAGCGGTTGGATCACCAACAAAGGTTCAGTTGCAGTATCAAACAACACTGCAGGCATTGAAAATTTACCGCAAGAAAATGATGTATATGCGGTTGCGCAAAACTTGATGTACAGCATCAACGACATTCAACGCAAACGCACTAACGCGCAATTAACCATGCAGTGGGCGCCGAGCGATACGCTGACCGGTACTGTTGATTACACCTATTCAGAAATGGACGTTGAACAACATCGCCAGGAACTTTCTGTTTGGTTCTGGCCGTTCATGACGGGTGGTAGTTTCACCAAAGGTACCAACAGCAAAGGTTCTGTTGTTGCACCAGTAATTTATAAAGATGACAGCACCGCCGACATCGGCATGGGTGTTGGTGATTGGGGTACCATCAACGAAGGTAACTCTGTTGGTCTTAATTTAAATTGGAAAGCCACTGACAATTTAACGCTCGCGTTTGACTATCACAATTCCGATGCAGAAGCCGGTTCAAAAGATGATCGCGGCAGCAACAATATTGTGACTGCAGTGCAATACAACCGCGCATCAACCACGGTTGATTACAGCAAAGATTTCCCGGTGATGGACATTACTTATGCCGACGGCAAAGGTCTTGAACCGGCAAAATTCCAAAGCTCAGGCACCAGTTTCAGAAACAGTTACATGAAATCTGAAATTGAACAAGCGCAGTTGAATGGTAAATATGAATTCAACGATAGCTTGGTCAAGAGCATTGATTTTGGTTTGTCGTTGACCGACAACACTGGCCGCTCTGCATTCTCTAACGCGCAGCGCGATACCTGGGGCGGTTATGGCGGTGCAGAATATTTCGATGATAGTTTGTTTACCCGTCGCAATCTCGGCAGTGAGTTTGACAGCATTTCCGGCTCCAGCAATCCTAACCTTGAACCGCATTATTACGATGTTGATTTCAAAGGTTTCACCAAAGCGATTGCTGATGCATCGATCAAATACAACGATAAATCGGCACAATTATATTTCTGCGGCACTACACCGCGTTTGTGTGCTGACCCGGTATTTAGCGATGACCGCACCGTAGAAGAAGAACAAACTGCCGCTTATGTGCAAGGCAACATGAGTTGGGAGTGGGGCACTATGCCAACCAATCTTGCTGTAGGTATGCGCTACGAAGAAACTGACCTAACCGCCTCTGCAGTTATCCCTAATTACACTGCGTTGACCTGGGTTTCCAGTAACGAATTCTCTGCAACGCGCGAGGGTGAAATTACTGCACAAGCGACTAACAAGTACGACAACTTCTTACCGAATGTCGATTTCGATATTTCAGTTACCGATGATGTTGTATTGCGTAGTTCATACAGTGTGACCATTGCGCGTCCAAGTTATCTGGATTTGCAAGCAGGTAAGTCAATTGGTTTGCCAGTGCGCCGTTTGGAATCACCCGGCTCTGCAGGTAACCCCGAACTTGAACCCTTTGAATCCACTAACCTGGATTTCTCTAGCGAATGGTATTACGCCGAAGGTAGTTATGTATCGCTCGGTTACTACAAAAAAGACGTAGAGAATTTTATTGGTTACACCAGCTTCAAAGACACCACCTACAACCTTTATCACCCAGGTTTGGGTCAACGTTACAACGAAGCTAACGCCGCAACTGGCAATACTAATAATCCGGAAATTATCCGCAATTATATTCTGAGCCAAAATGGTGGAGCGCCCATCGTTGGTAACTCAACCGATCCATTGGCAGAGTTCAGTTTGGTAACACCGGTTAACTCCAGAGAAGCCTCAATTGATGGTTGGGAATTTGCAATCCAACACCTGTTTGGTGAAAGTGGATTTGGCGGCATCATCAACTACACCACTGTAAATGGCGATATCAATTACGACAACTACAACACTAACCGTGGTGAAGGGGTCGATAACCAATTTGCACTTTTTGGTTTGAGCGATTCTGCCAACTTTGTGGTCTTCTATGATAAAAATGGTTTGCAAGCTCGTGTTGCTTACAACTGGCGCGATGATTTCCTCACTGCGGCATTTGACGGTAACGGTCAACGCAACCCTATTTACACTGAAGCCTACGGTCAGGTGGATGTTAATGTGAGTTACGATATTAACGAGCAGATCAGTGTGTTTGTTGAAGGTATCAACATTACCGACGAAACCCAGCGTATGCATGGCCGTCATAAAAACATGGTCATTTCTGCCGTGCAGTCAGGGCCACGTTACAACATTGGTGCACGTTACAAGTTTTAACAGGTGCGCGTTACAAGTTCTAATGGTTTGATCTTGTACTGCTAGGGAAACGGCCACATCGATGTGGCCGTTTTTTGTTTAAATAATCATAAAAGTAAAAATACCTGGATGCTGTATGAAAAAAGTTGAAAAAATAATTATCGCCGGTGGTGGTACCGCAGGGTGGATGGCGGCTGCGGCACTGGGAAAGGTGCTAGGCAAGGCTATTGAAATCACCCTGGTCGAGTCCGAAGAAATTGGAACAGTCGGTGTTGGTGAAGCCACTATTCCTTCGATGGTTTTTTTTCACAAGCTGCTTGAAATTAATGAGCGCGAATTTATGCGCGAGACTCGCGCGACCTTCAAGCTGGGTATTCAATTTGAAAATTGGCGTAAGCCAAATCATCGCTACTTGCATGCATTTGGCGTAACCGGTAAAGATTGTTGGGCTGCAGGTTTCCAGCATTTTTGGCGGCGCGGGTGTGAGTTAGGTGTAGCAGGTGACTTTGGTGATTACTGTCTTGAGCGGCGCGCAGCAGAAGCTAACCTGTTTTCGCATCTACCCAATAGCGGGCTGAATTATGCCTTCCATTTGGATGCCGGCTTGTATGCGAAATACTTGCATAAATTCAGTGAACGGTTTGGCGTAAAACGTGTTGAAGGAAAGATACAAAGTGTAAGTACCGTTGAATCGAATGGTTTTATTGAGGCGATTACGCTTGAATCAGGTCTGCGCCTGGAAGCAGATTTTTTTATCGATTGCACTGGCTTTCGCGCGCTGCTGATTGAGCAAGCCCTGCATACTGGTTATGAAGATTGGTCACATTGGTTACCCTGTGATAGTGCTATTGCCGTACAAACCGAATCAACTTCTGCGCCTGTACCTTACACGCGTTCTATTGCACATGAATCAGGATGGCAATGGAAAATCCCATTGCAGCATCGTGTAGGGAACGGCTTGGTTTACTGCAGCAAATATCTGGATGATGACTCGGCTAAAAAATTACTGTTGGATAATATTGACGGTCAACCATTAATGCAGCCGCGGGTAATCAGGTTTAAAACCGGTCGTCGTTTACAGCAGTGGAATAAAAACTGTCTTGCGGTGGGTTTATCCAGCGGCTTTTTGGAACCATTGGAGTCAACCAGCATCCATTTGATCCAGCAAAATATTATTCGCTTTTTGCGTATGTTTCCGGCGGGCGGCGTTATGCAGTCTGATATAGATGAATTTAATCGTCAGGCTGAATTTGATATTGCCCATATCCGCGATTTTATTATTCTGCATTATCACGCTACCGAGCGTGATGATACCGAATTCTGGAATTCTTGCCGCACCATGGAGGTTCCTGAGTCGCTGCGCCATCGCATCCAATTATTTAAAGACACAGGTCGGGTGTTCCGCGATGGCAATGAACTGTTTGATGATTCCTGGCAGCAGGTAATGATAGGGCAGGGCTTGATGCCCGCGCATTATCATCCAATCGCCGACTCTATGGGCAAAGAAGAACTGCAACATTTTCTTGCGCAGATTAATAACAATATTGATTACACCCTGGCGACTCTATCGAGCCATGAAGATTATCTCGCGCATTATTGCAGTTAACTGAATTCACTCAAAAAAAGCGGGCCACAAGGGCCCGCGTAATGAGACCTGACGTCTCGTCCTGGATTGGCAAAATCAAAAAACAATCCGAGCACTAGTCACAACAGCATTAACACAATCAACGCATCGACAAACCCTGCAGCGGTAAAAGATCATTTTTACTATTTCTTAAAAACTCTCTTGAATGTCGATCACGTTAACGTTAACATTAAATCTAGATGGCGCATTTGTCAATCGCTAAAGCAGTGAATACGTGTATGAGTGTGAAAGGAACCTCAGGTGCAACAGGCGGAATAGCTTGTCGGGCTGAAATATCGACTAGCCTGTTGAGTGGCAAGTTGAAAAATAAGTATTAACGGGGCATGCACCCAATCAAACAATAACGAACATGTTTTTTATTTGAGGTTTTTTTATGCTCAAGCAGCGGTGGTACCCCGCATTTCTTGCATTGATAGTCGCGTTGGGTGGCTTTTTGTTGGGCTTTGATGGCACGGTCAATTCCGGTGCAATTCCTTTCTACCGCGTATCTCTCGCCATTTACGATGACAGCTTTTTATTGGGCTTATCCTCGGGCGCGATTATTTTAGGCAGTATTTTCGGCAATCTTATCGCTGGTGTTGTGGGCGATGCCTTGGGGCGCAAGCGTGCATTATTAATTACTGGCGTATTGTTTGCGTTGGCGGCGTTGGGCACTGCTTTGGCGAGTCATATTACCGTCTTCATCATCGCTAAAATTATTGGCGGCTTTGGGGTTGGGATCGCGATTTTAATTGCGCCTGTTTACATTGCTGAAATTGCACCGGCCGAACAGCGCGGACGCTTGGTGTCTATTAATCAGCTCAATATTGTCCTCGGTATTTTTGCTGCGTATTTTTCCAACTACTTTATTTTGCAATGGGTGCAAAACCCCGAGTTGAATTGGCGTTGGATGTTGGGAGTAGGATTTTTCCCCGCCGCTGCGTATCTCATTTTATTAGCGCTAATTCCTGAAAGCCCGCGCTGGTTGCTTGGTAAAGGCCGTGAACAAGAAGCGCGCCTGGTATTAGCACGTTTGCGTGCGGCACATGAAGTTGATGCGGAATTGGCGACGATTAAAAACAGCCTTGCGCAGCACTCCACTACCAATATGCAAACAGGTGCACCGCAAAAATCCTTGCGCAATGAATTGCGGCAATTATTCGCCAAGCCTATGCGCCGCATTTTATGGATCGCCATGGCGTTAGCATTGTTCCAACAATTATCAGGCATTAACTCGGTTCTTTATTATGCGCCTATGGTGTTCGAAAGCTCGGGCGTAGGGCGTGACAACGCATTTTTGCAAACCATTATCCTGGGGCTGGTGTTTGTTATTACCACCTTAATTGCGATGGTGTTGATCGATAAAATCGGGCGAAAATTATTGTTGATTATTGGCACCAGTGTGATGGCCTTGTCGTTGGGTTTAGCAAGTTTCGCGTTTTTCCAGGCGCGTTATCAGATAGATACCAATGATGTACAGAACGTTCGCGCTGAATTGTTCAAACAGGTTTTGCTAGCAAAAGCTGCCAATCTCGATCCCGATACTTATCAGCAAGATGCACTTGTTTTTGAGCAGGACGATGCCGTGTTCAAGCAAGGCGAGCATGAAATTATTCGCTTATCGCTTACTGATGCCGATTTAAAAATAAAGCAGCAAGAGCTGGATCTACTCGCAGGCGGATTAACATCCCTTACGGGAAAAGAATTTACCAGTGAAGTGCAATTATTTGCCGCAGTGAAGTTGGCAGTTAAAGACCAGATTATCGCGCAGCGTCAGCAGGGGGATCTGGAAGCTTACGCTGATGCGCAGGATGAGCATGCATTGACATTGGCAGTCAATCAACACTTGAGTGTTTATCAAACGGAAATCCTGAAGGCTGCCATCAGTATCAATGCAATGGCGGTGCTTATCGGTTTGCTTGGTTTTATCGCGGGTTTTTCTATATCACTTGGGCCTGTTACCTGGACAATGCTGGCAGAAATATTCCCCAATCATTTGCGCGCAATCGGCATCTCTACCGCTGGCGTACTAAATGCGGCAACGAGTTTTACTGTTGCAAGTTTATTCCCTTGGCAGTTGGATGTTATTGGTTCGGCTTTTACCTATTTGATTTACGCCTTTTGCATGTTGCTTTGTTTGGTGGTTGTGGTGCGCTTTATTCCTGAAACCAAAGGGAAAACGCTGGAACAGTTGGAAACCAGTTTGGTTCGTGCACATTAAAATTATTGATGTTCAAGGTTGCTGTATGAATGACATGATTCAAAACCCGATTTTACGCGGCTTCAATCCAGATCCGAGTATCGTACGTGTGGGCGATGATTACTACATCGCCACCTCGACGTTTGAGTGGTTTCCGGGTGTGCAAATTCATCACTCCCGCGACCTGAAAAACTGGCAATTGCTCGGGCAGGTGTTGGATCGTAAATCGCAACTGGATATGCGCGGTAATCCCGATTCTTGTGGAGTATGGGCGCCGTGTTTGAGTTATTGCGATGGTTTATTTTATTTGGTGTACAGCAACGTTGCCTCGTTCGATGGTGTATGGAAAGACACACCTAATTATTTGGTCACAGCACCATCCATTCACGGCCCTTGGTCAGAGCCGGTGTTTTTAATGTCACGCGGATTTGATGCGTCGCTATTTCATGATACCAACGGAAAAAAGTGGCTGACGAATATGATGCTGGATCATCGCGGCGGAAAATTTTTTGGTGGCATACAGCTACAAGAGTTTGATCCCATAACACAAAAGATGGTTGGTGAAGTTTCGCATATCTTTACCGGTTCCAATTTAGGGTTAACGGAAGGGCCGCATATTTACCAGCGCAGTGGCTGGTACTATTTGTTAACTGCGGAAGGCGGCACTGAATACGGCCATGCAGTCAGTCTGGCGCGCGCAAAAAATATTACCGGGCCATATGAATTGCACCCTGACAATCCGATTATTTCAGCGCGCAATTTTCCGGAAGCGCAATTACAAAAGACCGGTCATGCTGATTTGGTGACCACGCAAAATGGTGAGTGGTATGCGGTATATCTTGCCGGTCGTCCATTAACAACGCGCGGTCGTTGCACGCTCGGCCGTGAAACGGTCATCGAGCAAGTTGAGTGGCGTGATGATGACTGGCTTTATCCAGTCACTAATCAAAAAACGACACGCATGCAAGTTCCTGCTCCTGCATTACCGGCATTTCCGTTTCCTGTTATTGCCGCATGTGATGATTTTTCTGAATCGCAGTTACAACCCTATTGGCAGAGCTTACGTGTTCCTGTTACCGGGCAATGGTTAAGTTTGAGCGAGCGCGAAGGATTTGTTCGCTTGAAAGGGCGGGAATCACTCAGCTCCACAAAAGAACAAAGCTTAATTGCACGGCGCGTACAAGCGTTTGATATAGAAGTCAGTTGCAAAATAGATTTTACGCCGACCAATTTCCAACAAATGGCTGGACTGGTTTGTTACTACAACAC
>NZ_JBCECX010000020.1:0-97415 GCF_039207905.1 Cellvibrio sp. | reverse complement strand
GTCATAAATCAGAGGCTACCTTTGGTGGACGGCATAATGCCTTCCATACGCGGATCTTTTTCCAGCGCCATACGCAGGGCACGGCCGAAGGCTTTGAATACGGTTTCGATCTGGTGATGCGCGTTGTGGCCGCGCAGGTTATCCACGTGCAGGGTCACGCCCGCGTGGTTGACGAAACCCTGGAAAAATTCCCAGAACAGTTCCACATCAAATTGGCCGACGCGTTTTTGGGTAAAAGGGATGTCCATCACCAGACCGGGACGGCCGGAAAAATCGATCACTACGCGCGATAGTGCTTCATCGAGCGGCACGTAAGCGTGGCCGTAACGACGGATACCTTTTTTATCGCCCACGGCTTTGGCAATCGCCTGGCCGATGGTGATGCCAATATCTTCCACCGAGTGGTGGTCGTCAATGTGGGTGTCACCATCGCAAGTCACATCCAGATCGATCATGCCGTGGCGGGCGATCTGGTCCATCATGTGCTCCAGAAAGGGCACACCGGTATTGAATACCCCTTTGCCGGCGCCATCCAGATTGAGGCTGACACTGATTTTGGTTTCAAGGGTATTGCGAGTGACTTGGGCTATACGATCTGACATGCAGAACTCCGTCAAACCGGAAAATATCCGGCGCTACTGAATAAAGCGCGAATTATATAGACTTGGGGCGCCGAATTCACGGAATGCCGCGCTATTGGGATGATTGTTAAGTTTCCGTACAGATTGCCGCGCTCAAAATCCAACCAACTTGCGATGGAAATCGCGCAGCCTCGCCCGATTCCCCGCCGTCTTTCACCTTAATCTCACCCTAGATGGACCCACCATGACCAACACCCTGTTAGCCCTGTCACGCACCAGTTTGTTTGCAGCGACGGTATTCACGACGACGGTATTCACCGCATCTGCCTTTGCCGCACCTTCGAACAACAATCCCAACAATCTCGATTACACCGGCTGGAGCTTTTCAGGGCATGTGGATCACATCACTATCGATTCCAAGGCCGCAGCCGAACAGTGGATCGAAGATACTGCAACCGCAGTAGGTGGCTCGGCGGAATACTATTCCAGCAAAACGGAAAACACCCTCGTGCTTGGTGCCAGCTTTTTATTTTATCGCGATAACGCCGAATTCGCCCAATACGTGGAAGATTATTGGGGCGATGTGGATTACAGCGAATCAGACGCCAACGCCTTTATGTTGTTTGCCGAGTACGGCCCGAAATACCGTTTCGGTCAGGACAACATGACCTTTGTCACCGTTCGCGGTGGCGTGAGTGGAATTATCGGTTCGGAACGCAGCATCAGTGGCTGCCGCAATTGTTATTCAGAAGATATTGATATTAAAGGCGGAGCTTACGGTGTGTTGGGAATTGGCCAGACACTTGGCAGTTTGGATTTAAGTTTACAGTTCCAACAATATTTTAGCGGCGATCTCGACAACAGCCTGCGTTTGAAAATATCTGGCGCGTTTTAAGCATGATAAATGTCGGTTTACTGCTAAGGCCTGAGCATAAAAAAATACCATCAGGCCGATTTCGTCAGTTGCTCAGGTTTTTATAAAAAGTTGGTATTAAGAGTGGCTTGCGTTTGCGTGGTCATGGTTTACTTTTAAAGCGCGACTAAACAAAGTCAGCAACAGCATGCGGGACCGCTAATGTGATTACCTATAACTATTACCAGAGAAACAGTTTGACCGACCCCCTTAACCCTATACGGCAACTAATCCGGCAAGCACAAGAACAAGATTGTGCAAGCGGAAAATTGTTAGAATTTGTGGAGTGCCGCAAAAACCATTTGCATGCAGCCATCAAATTGCCGGAGCAACAGGCCGCAAAAGGGTTGGCCGATTTTGTCGTGCGCTACATAAAACACGTGCCGGATTTTATCGATGCGATTCGCAGCATGGCGATAGAAGCGGGCATTTATGACGATGTCGAACCGCTATTAAAAATTGCGAGCGATTATTTTTTATCGCCGCCATCGATTGTCGATCCGCACAGCCAATTGGAAGCTTTGCTCGACGAAGCCTATCTTGCGCATCGTCTACTTGAAGAAGTAAATGATCGCTTTATGGCGAAAAGTGGAATTCCACTTGCGCCTATGGATATGACTGTCGCCAACGTAATTGCCCATGAATTAATTGGCGAGCCATTTGCGAATGAGCTGGATCAGGCAGTGTTATTTTCAGCTGAACTATTACTCAACGAACACGGTTTTGAAGGCAGTAATTTTAGCGATTACATCAACGCCCACAAAGATCGCGGCTGGGCAGAAGAGTTAGAGCGTTGGCCATGTCTGGTTGACGATCTGGCGATCAGTGTTGAATTTGATACAGACAACAACACTCGTCATTGATACTGCTTTTTAGCGGTTTTAATCGCAAATAAAAAGGCGAGTTGTGCAATCACAATTCGCCTTTTTTACATTTCACTATCAGGTACACATCACTTAACAAACTATGCTTTTTCGTTTTCTACATTGAGCGAAGGATTATTGTAGCGCTCGATATCGAGCATTTTTTCGCTCTTGGCGACTATCACTGCCACCACCGCATCACCGGCGACATTCACGCCGGTGCGGATCATATCCAGCAGACGGTCAACACCAATAATCAATGCAATACCTTCCACCGGCAAACCAACCGATTGCAATACCATAGTCAAGGTAACCAAACCGACACCGGGTACACCAGCGGTGCCAATTGAGGCGAGGGTTGCAGTGAGCACCACCATTAAATAACCGGCGATGCCGATATCAATTCCATAAGCCTGCGCGATAAATACAGTCGCCACACCCTGCATGATGGCGGTGCCATCCATGTTCACTGTTGCACCGAGTGGAATGGAAAAACTGGCGACTTTATTGTCCACCCCCAAGTCGTGCTCAACCGTGCGCAAAGTGATCGGAATAGTGGCGTTGCTTGATGCAGTACTGAAGGCAAACAGCATCACTTTTTGCATTTTTTTGAAGAAGATGATCGGATTCAAACCCGACAGAATTTTGATCAGCGCACCGTACACACCGATACCGTGCAAAAACAACACAAACACTACAGTGAAAAAATATTTCGCCAGATCGATAATTACACCAACACCGAGCGTTGAAAATAATTTCGCCAGTAAACAAAACACACCATAGGGTGCGAGCTGCATTAGCATCATCACCATTTTAATAATCACATCGTTGAGATTATTAAAAAATGTCATCAAATTTGCGGAAGCTTCACCGCCGGTGCGCGAGATGGCGATGCCAAATAAAATCGAAAAAATAATGATCTGCAACATATTGGTTTCCACCATAGATTGCAGCGGGTTGCTCGGCACAATATCGATGAGCGTTTGTTTAATGGAAGGAATTTCCGGCGCAGTGAAATTGCTGCTGGTAGGAATATTTACTTCGGCACCCGGCTGGATAAATACCGCGCAGGCAATCGATAAGGCCACCGCAAAAGAAGTGCAGCAAATATATAAACCGAGGGTCTTGCCAGCGAGTGCGCCCATGCGGCTTTGGCCACCTAAAGCTGCTGCGCCGCACACCAGCGACACAAAAACCAAAGGCACTACCAATAATTTAAGCGAGGAAATAAAAATCTGGCCGACGATATCAAACAGGCCATCAATCAAATAGGTTTTTACCACCAAGCCAACGCCTTGCGTGGGTGGTGAGTGGGCGCCGCCAAGCAATAAATTGAACACTATCCCGACAATCACCCCCAGCACCATGCCGAGCAGAATTTTGTTGGTCAGAGACATAGGCGGAACCTCTTGGAATTATTGTGTGTTCTGGCGAGTGCGGCAGTTGCCTGCCGCATCAGGGGTAGCCGTTATTCGTTAACGGCGTCTTTGAGGGCTTTGCCCGCTTTGAAAGTGACGGTTTTGCTGGCGGCGATCTGGATAGTTGCGCCAGTTTGTGGATTGCGGCCTTCACGCGCTGCACGCGCGCTCACATTGAAAGTACCAAAGCCGAGCAGGGCGACAGATTCACCGCGATTCAGCGCATTGGTGATTTGCTCGATAAAGGCCGAGACCACCAGGTCAGCCTTGTTAACCCCCAGGTCGGTGTTGTTCGCCAGTGCTACAACGATATCGGTCTTGTGCATCATTTTCTCCTTAGTTATATCAATTGACACTGGAGTGTACCTTCAATAATCCATTTACGGCAGACTTGCAGTGGCTTTTTCCTCCGCCAATTCCATCCCCGCCCCGGCGCAAGCTGGTAAACTGCCGCCCGATTCATCCCGATATGCACATCCGCTGCCATATCCTTGCCGCACAGAAACAGGAGTCAGGTTTTGCCCAAGGCTGTGAGTTACCGTCCATCCGCACCGGCCTGGCAGCCATTGCGATCCCTTGCCCGACACCAGCGCCCCAGCCCGGCAATGCAAGATTGGCTGCAACACAGCGGCTCACTGACTGCCCGCTTGATTGATGCAAGCGAGGGCCAATTCCATGTGGAGATAGTGCGGCAATTTATCGGCGTGCCGGAATTGAACGAACGCAAAGCGCTGGGGATGAAACGCCCGTCGCTGGCGCTGATCCGCGAAGTGATGCTGTGCGGCCACAACCAACCTTGGGTGTTTGCGCGCAGTTTGTTACCACTCTCCAGCCTGACCGGTGGCCTGCGTCATCTGCGTAAACAAACCACTCGCCCGCTGGGTGCATTTTTGTTTAGTCAGCCACAGTTGACGCGCAGCGCCATTGCGGTGGCGCGGATTAGCCGCGATCATGCCTATATGCCCGACCACCTGATTGGTGATGATCGCCTCTGGGGACGGCGCTCGGTGTTCTATCTGCAGCAAAAGCCGCTCTTGGTCAGCGAAGTTTTTTTGCCTGCATTTGTCGCCCGGCTTGATGGTAAACCCGGTTCTAATAACCTCCAATAACACGGCGTTTTGTCCATGACGACTCCCGAAGACGTGAAGCCCGAGAGCTTAAAATCAGATAGCGCACCCGCTACAGCTGCGCCCAAAAAGCCCACCGCTAAAAAAAGTGCGGCAGCAGCGGCGAGCGCGATAGTCGCGTCTGCGGCGCAAAAAGCCAGCGCATCCAGCAAAACTGCGGCAAAAAAAGTGGCTAAACCGGCGGTGGATGCGAGCGGATCAGATAAACCCGCCCCCAAGAAAAAGGCTCCGGCAAAAGCGGCGGTAAAACCCAAGACTGATGAAACCCCATCAACAGAACCTAAGCCAGCGACCAAACCCAAAGCGAAAGCGGCTCCGAAAGCAAAACCGGTATCACCTGCAGCAACAGCACCAACACAAAACGAATCGGTAGTGGCACCGCTGCCTGAGCAAGCCGAGCCAGTAACACCAGCGGCAGAAGAGAAATCTGGCGCACCGGATTGGGCTAACGTCCACGCGGCCAAAATCATCAAGCGTGCTGCGGCGAAGTCCTCGGGAAAAAGCCAAAATTCCATCGATTTTCGCCAAAAAGCTATCAACTACTGGCGTTTGACGCGCATGGATCGCCCTATCGGCACACTGCTATTGCTCTGGCCAACACTCTGGGCGCTGTGGATTGCGGCCAAAGGTGTGCCCGGCATCAAGAACCTGGTGATTTTTGTGTTGGGCGTGATAGTGATGCGCGCGGCTGGCTGTGTGATCAATGACTTCGCCGACCGCAAGATCGACGGCAAAGTACTGCGCACCAAAAATCGCCCGCTTGCGACTGGCGCGGTTTCCAGCCGCGAGGCGATAGGATTGTTTATCGTCCTCTGCCTGATTGCCTTCACCTTGGTACTGTTTACCGATCCACTCACCATCAAATTGTCGGTTGGCGGTTTACTGCTGGCCTTCAGTTATCCCTTTATGAAACGCCACACCCATCTGCCGCAAGTGGTGCTGGGCGCCGCTTTTGCCTGGGGGACTCCCATGGCCTACGCGGCCGAGGCGGGCGAGTTGAACCAGCATATGTGGCTGATTTATGTCGCCGTCATACTCTGGACAGTGGCTTACGATACCTTTTACGCGATGGTAGACCGCGATGACGATTTGAAGATCGGGGTGAAATCCACCGCGATTCTGTTTGGCGAACAAGACCGCGTCATCACCGGCATCCTGCAATTCCTCACCCTCTATACCTTGTATCTGGTTGGCAGGCGCTTTGAGCTGGGGACTGCTTTTTACCTCGGCCTCGCGGTCGCTGCAGGTTTATTTATCTACCAACAATGGCTGATCCGTTTCCGCGTACGCGAAGCCTGCTTCAAAGCCTTCCTCAATAATAACTGGGTGGGCGTGGCGATATTTGCGGGTATCTCGGTGGATTTCGCCTTGCGCTAACTGCATTTGGGGCGGCGCTGCTGAGCGTAGCGCTGCCCCGCCATTCACTCAGTACCAACCTTCAAATAGAACTTTTAACCTTCATAATGCTCCCAAAGCTGATTTCCCTTTCCCGCCAAGGACATTTTATGAAGTACTGTCTCGCGTTATTAATGTTCGTTTGTGGTTCAAGTATCGCCGCCCAACCAGCGGTGTATGGGCCGCGCCTTGAAGGTTTTGAATATCCCTATCCGGTAAAAACCTTCCAATTCACCTCCCAACAACAAGCGTTGGAAATGGTGTACATGGATGTAAAACCGGCAAAGCCCAACGGCCGAACGCTGGTATTAATGCACGGCAAAAACTTCTGCGCCGCAACCTGGGTGAAAACGATCGATGCGCTGGTGAAAGCGGGCTATCGCGTAGTCGCGCCCGACCAAATCGGTTTCTGCAAATCCAGCAAACCTGCCCATTACCAGTTCAGCTTCCAACAACTCGCCAGCAATACCCGCGCGTTGCTCGCCTCCATAGGCGCTGAAAAAGTCACAGTGATGGGCCACTCCATGGGCGGCATGTTGGCAACCCGATTTGCACTGATGTACCCGGAACAAACCGAACAGTTAGTGATGGTAAATCCCATCGGCCTGGAAGATTGGAAAGCGATGGGGGTTCCCTATCGCAGTGTTGATGACTGGTATGCGCGCGAACTAAACACCTCTGCTGAAGGCATACGTAAATATCAGCTGAACACCTATTACGCCGGTGAATGGCGCGCGGAGTTCGACCAATGGGTGGAGATGCAAGCGGGGATGTTCCGCGGCAAAGGCAAGGAGATAGTCGCGTGGAATTCCGCCCTGACCGCCGACATGATCATGAGCCAACCGGTGGTGTACGAATTCCCGCAGCTGAAAATGCCGGTGCTGTTGTTGATCGGCGAGTTGGATAACACCGCCCTCGGTAAAGATGCTGCACCGCCAGCACTACAAAAAACCTTGGGCAATTATCGCGAACTGGGGCCAAAAACGGCCAAGGCGATTCCGCGCGCGACACTGGTGAACTTTGCCGACCTCGGCCACTCGCCGCAAATCCAAGCACCGGATCGCTTTCACGCGGCGCTGTTAAAAGGACTGGCACAGTAAAATCCGGCGGCTTAACACCCGCGCGGCTATCCTCAATAACAGGCGAAAGGTTTTACAGTGCGGGTAAATTTTTCGCCTGTCATAAATGTGTAACACTGAACTTATTTAATAAGCTGCAACAATAGCTTCATAAATCCATGAAGCGCCCCGTGGTTTTTTCAGGCAGAACTTATATGACTGGTCGCAAAATCCTTATCGTCGACGATGAATCCGCAATCCGCGATATGCTGCGTGTAGCACTCGAAATGGCTGAGTATCAAGTCATGGAGGCCAGCAATGCCCAGGACGCGCACAGTATTATTATCGATGAAAAGCCCGACCTGATCCTGCTCGACTGGATGATGCCCGGCACCAGCGGCATTGAATTGGCGCGCCGTTTGAAGCGCGATGAAGTCACCGCCGGCACCCCGATCATCATGCTCACCGCCAAAGGCGAAGAAGACAACAAGATCCAGGGTCTTGAAGTGGGCGCCGACGATTACATCACCAAACCTTTCTCCCCCCGCGAATTGGTTGCGCGCTTAAAAGCGGTATTGCGCCGCGCCGATCCGCAAATCAACTCCGCACCTATTCAAGTCCAGGGCCTTTGCCTTGACCCCGCCAGCCACCGCGTCACTATCAATGACCAGTCGGTGGATATGGGGCCGACCGAATATCGCCTGCTGGAGTTTTTCCTCACCCACCAGGAAAGAGCCTATACTCGCAGCCAATTGCTCGACCACGTGTGGGGCGGCAATGTGTACGTGGAAGAACGCACGGTGGACGTCCATATCCGCCGCCTGCGCAAAGCACTGACCGTTGACGGCCACGAGGATTTGATCCAAACCGTACGCGGCACCGGCTACCGTTTTTCCACCCGTATTGAAGCCTGATTACTGGCTAACCCCACGGGTTTAAAACTGCGAGGCTCCTCCGTTGTTAAAAGGTTTCAGCACTGAACTCCAGCGCATTCTGGTTATTCTGGCGATTTCCAGCGTAATCGGGTTTTTCAGCGACCATTATTCACTGTGGATGTTGATTGGCTGTGCGGGCTATATCGTCTGGATGCTGTGGCAAATGCGCCGCCTCAACCAGTGGCTGCTGCGGCAAGAGACCGACCATCCGCCCGAGGCCAGCGGTATCTGGGGTCAGATTTTCGATAACATCTATTACCTGCAACGCAATCAGCGCGCCGAAAAAGACAATCTGCAAGCGGTGATTAAACGTATCCAGGAGATCAGCTCGGCTTTAAAAGATGGCTTGGTGATCCTCGACGCGCGCGGCCATCTGGATTTCTGGAACCCGGCAGCTCATCGCATGCTCGCCCTGAACACCAAAGACCAAGGGCAATCGGTAATCAACTTTATCCGTCATCCCAAGTTCGTCAGTTATTTTGAGGAAGGCAATTACGAGGAGCCGCTGGAGCTGCCCTCACCGCGCTTCCCGTCCAAACACCTGCAATTCCAGATCACCACTTTCGGCAAGCGCGAGCGGTTAATCGTAGTGCGCGATGTGACCCAGCTGCACAATCTGGAAAAGATGCGCCAGGACTTCGTCGCCAACGTCTCCCACGAATTGCGCACGCCCTTAACCGTAATCAACGGCTATGTGGAAACCCTCGCCGACAACAATACGACCCCGAGCTGGAACAAGCCCCTGCAACAAATGCTGCAGCAGGCCAAGCGCATGTCGCTGCTGATTAACGATCTACTGGTGCTCTCCAAACTGGAAACGACCGAAGCTGGCCACAATCACAAACCGATCAATATCGAGCTGCTATTAACAGTAGTAAAGAGCGAAGCCGAGGTACTGAGCAAAGACAAAGCCCAGGAATTGACCCTGGCATGCGAAAACACCACCAAACCCCTGCTGTTTTCCGGCAATGAAAAAGAGCTGCACAGCGCTTTTTCCAATCTGGTCACCAACGCCATCAAATACACGCCTGACAATGGTGTCGTAAACGTGCGCTTCTGGCAGGATCAAAAACATTTCTATGTAGCGGTAAGCGATAACGGCCCCGGCATCGAAGCGCAACATCTTCCGCGCCTGACCGAACGCTTTTATCGGGTCGATGCCAGCCGCAATAGCGGCACCGGTGGAACCGGTTTAGGTTTGGCAATCGTCAAACACGTGCTTATGCGTCACGACGCCGAATTAAAAATTACCAGTGAGGTCGGCAAGGGCAGCACTTTTTTATGCGTGTTCCAGCTGCCACATTAAAGTGGGGCGCGCTTTCGCCAAATTCATCACACTTTTTTTAACCAAAATAAAAATCGAACTTTTTATTTCGTTTTCCCTTAGAAAATCTTCTAAAAATCAAACCTGCTTCGCAAACTATTACCCTCCAAACTGAAAGTCGGACTCGCAAAAACAACGTTGTCATTTTAGACTCACTCCCCATGGAATGATCCTGGTGCCAAGCCAGATCACCTTGCTTGCATGGATAACAAGCCTCATCCCAAAGCGGTTTACTGAATAATTAGTCAGCCGCATGTTGTTAATAAATCTAATATGTTCGGAGATGAAAAGTGAAAAAGACAATCAAAGCTTGCGGAATTTCCGCAGTAGTAATTGGCTCAATGTTGGTTGCTAGCCAAGCGTTTGCACACGGTTATGTATCTTCACCAAAAAGCCGTGCTTTTTTCTGTACCAGTGCACAAGGTGGCGCCAGCTCACCTGCGTGTGTTGCTGCTTCTGCAGCCGGTAACGCCAGCCAATATGAACCACAATCTATCGGTATTGGCGGTGTGAACGACAATCACCAAAGCGTAATTCCCGATGGCAAGCTGTGTGGCGCCAACATGACCAGCAACAACGGCCTTAACCTGGCTCGTAACGACTGGAATGCAACCACTGTAACTGCTGGTCCTTTGGCTTTTGTATGGACTAACACTGCAGCACACAAAACTTCTTACTTCCGTTACTACATCACCAAAGAAGGCTTCAACCCAGGTGCTGCGCCATTGAAGTGGTCTGATCTGGAACAAATCCATCAGTCAGCACCAGCTGACCAAGAAGCAGTTGCTACTCACATTGTTAACCTGCCACCACGTACTGGTCGCCACATTGTGTACAGCATCTGGCAACGTGACGCATTGAGAGATGCTCCAGAAGGTTTCTATCAATGTATTGACGTTGTTTACGGCAATACCTCAAATAGCTCTGTTGCTACATCTTCTTCAGTAAGATCCAGCTCATCTTCAGTAGCAACTTCTTCAAGTGTTTCTAACAACACTTGTGCTGGTTTGCCAACCTGGAATGCGAGCACCGCTTACACCGCTCCACAACAAGTACAACACAACAGCAGACGTTACTCTGCTAACTACTGGACCCAAGGTAATGACCCAGCATTGACTAACGGTCAATACAACTACTGGTTGGATCTGGGTGCATGTACTGGTGGCACTACTTCATCAACTCCATCAAGCGTAGCGCCAAGTTCATCAAGCAAGTCAAGCACTCCAGCTGTTAGCAGCTCAAGTGTTGCTTCTTCAGTATCTACTGGTAACTGCACCTCTCCTGCTTACGTAAACGGTGCTACTTACGCAGCTGGCGCTAAAGTAGTTAATGCTGGCAGCGAGTATCAATGTACTGTAGGCGGCTGGTGTACTGTTGGTGGTCCATACGCTCCAGGCACTGGCTGGGCATGGACTAACGCATGGAACCTGGTTCGTTCTTGCAACTAAGTTCAGCGTTTAAAGTTCTGCAAAGTTAAACCGGGTTCCCCTGCAAGTTAATCCGGTTTAACACGCAATAAAAAACGGCAACCTTGTGGTTGCCGTTTTTTATTTCTACTGTGTTTTTCTACGATTAGAAGCTCTGCGCTCAAGCTTCCAACTGAAATTGCAAACGCGCTAATTGGCGATACAACTCACTGCCTTCCAATAATTCTGTATGAGTGCCACTGGCGACAACCTTGCCTTGCTGCAATACCAAAATCCGATCGGCATTCACTACTGTTGATAATCGATGCGCAATCATAATTGTGGTGCGATTTTGCATCAGTACTTCAAGCGCCTGCTGCACCACTTGCTCGCTATTTGAATCCAATGCGCTAGTGGCTTCATCCAATAATAAAATCGGGCGATCCGCGAGAATCGCGCGTGCAATCGCAATACGCTGTTTCTGTCCGCCCGACAAACGCACGCCGCGCTCACCGAGATAAGCATCCAAACCATCCGGTAACTGCTCAATGAATTCCAACGCAAAGGCTGCTTTGCAGGCAGCGATAACATCTTCATCACTCGCATCGGGGCGCGCGTAACGCACGTTGTCACGCACACTTGCAGCAAAGATCACCGGGTCTTGCGGCACCAATGCAATTCGCTCACGCACTTGCTGGATATCCGCATTTTTCAGATCGACACCATCCAATAAAATTTCACCGGCGAGCGGATCATAGAATCGCTGCAGCAATTGAAACACCGTGGTTTTTCCCGCACCGGAAGGGCCGACCAACGCAATTTTTTCGCCCGGTTTTATTTGCAAATTGAATCCGTCGAATACCGGTGCATCAATGCGTGATGGATAAGCAAATTGCACATTGCGCATTTCCACTTGCCCACGCGCTGGCACCGGCAAAATTTGGGGATTTTCACTCAAAGGCAACGCCGACGGTGTTGCAAGCAGTTCAACCAATCGTTCGGTTGCACCTGCTGCGCGCTGTAAATCACCAATCACTTCCGAGATAGTTCCCATCGCCCCGGCAACCACCACCGCATAAAAAATAAAAGCGGAAAGTTCACCACCAGTCAGGGTCCCCTGCAACACATAATGGCCGCCAACCCACAACACCAGAGCAATTGCACTGAACACCAGAGTGATTACTGCCGCAACCAAAAGTGCGCGCTGGCGAATGCGTTTTACACCGGTCATAAAAGTACTTTCAACGCGCTGATTGAATGCATCTGTCGAAGCGTATTCATGGCCGTAAGCTTGTACGGTGCGAATTTCGTGGATTACCTCATCGGTATAAGCGCCAACATCCGCCACGCTATCCTGACTCGCGCGCGCAAGTTTGCGCAGACGCCGACCAAACACAATGATCGGCACCAGCACAAACGGAATCGCCAGCAATACCAGCGCCATCAATTTCAAACTGGTGATCGCCAGCATCACCAAACCGCCAATCAACAAGAGCGCATTGCGTAGCGCCATAGACACACTGGAGCCAATCACCGTCTCCAACTGGGTAGTGTCATTGGTCAAACGCGAGAGCACATCGCCAGTGCGATTTTGCTCAAAGAAAAACGGCGAGAGCGTGAGTAGATGAGAGAACACACGACGGCGCAAATCCGCAGTGATCCGCTCGCCCAACCAGGACACCAGATAAAACCGGCAGTAAGTCGCCACCGACATCACCAGGATCACTCCCAACAGCCCCAGCAGCGCGTAATTCAGCAATTGCGGGCTGCCCGCAATAAAGCCCTTATCGATAACCTGCTTGAGCCCTTGGCCGATCAGCAGCACAGTGGCCGCGGCCACAATCAATGCGCAGAGCGCGAGCAGAATCCGCCCACGGTAAGGACGCAGCAGATCCAGCAGTATCTGGTGACGCGAGAGTGGCGCAACAGGTGAGGAGGTAGAAACAGGCATAACAATTCCCGACGAGGTTAAACAGCATCAAGGAACAATTGGGGAGGGACAATCAAATACAAGGGCAGGTGGTGGAGTAGTGACCTTTGTCAGCCGAGCACTAAACAACAGGCAATAAAAAAGGCGAAATCCGTAGATTTCGCCTTTTTAGCTGTTACATCAGCGACCTTGGCCGCTAATAAACTATCTAATAATTAGATAGCTTGGATGTTTTCAGCTTGTGGGCCTTTTTGGCCTTGGGTCACGGTGAAGCTAACTTTTTGGCCTTCAGCCAAAGTTTTGAAGCCTGAACCAGCGATAGCGCTGAAGTGAGCGAAAACGTCTGGACCAGATTCTTGCTCGATGAAACCAAAACCTTTAGCTTCGTTGAACCATTTAACAGTACCAGTAGTAGTTTTAGACATAGTGTTACCTATTAATACAAAAGTAAGTTTACCCCAAGGGGCGTTTGTGCTGGAAATGTGAAAATTACTTATGTAAACAGGACGAAATACTATACTGGAACTTCGAAATGTGGTGCATAAATATTAGACGTACTTTCAAGCTGGAACTCAGTTTACACGCCTTTATATCAATGTCAATCGCCCGGGTTTGCTAAAGCGACCCCGTCCGCGCGTATAATTATCGCCTCATCTTATTGCTCCCGGAATCCTCCATGTTATTGATGCGCCACGCTTTATTATTTATCTCACTAATATTCAGCCTGGCTGCACTACCCGGTCACGCCCAAACCGGAGGCTTTACTCTGGAAGACTGGCCCAAGACGCAGGCATCGCTCAAACCAATTTATGTAAAAGCGATCATGGAGCAAGCCGGCATACACAAGGTCAGCTTCAATAAAACGCCTGACTTTTACGTTGGCGAGTTGGATAAGTTTTTCGCCTTTGCGCAAGAAAAAAATTATCGTCCTTATCTGAAAACCTCTGTTGCACAAAATCTGGCAACGATCGCCGTGGTTAATTGCGATTGGAATAACGGCGTACCCCATTGGGAATTCGCGCAAAAATATTTGGGTGATATCCAACTAGAACTTTTAAAGCCACTTTATGGCGATGCTATAACCAAACTGCAAAATAATTGTGATCAACCGATTGCCGCTCCGCAATGATCGAAATTCTAGTGTAATCCGTTAAGGCAAAACCCATCGTTTAATGCAGCCGGGTCACGTAGCATAAACACCACTCTGCAATGCGACTGACCCATGACTAAAGAATCCCATCCCTATTTAATTGTGCTACTCGCGGCGGTAATCGCTGTTACACCGCTGGCAGTGGATATGTATTTACCGGCGATGCCCGCTATTGCGCATGATCTCGATGCGCATATCGGCAGCGTGCAGCAATCGCTCAGCATTTTTCTCGCGGCCTATGCCGCTGGCATGCTGCTGTTTGGTCCACTCGCCGATTCACTCGGGCGCAGGCCGCTGGCAATTTTCGGTCTCACCGGCTTTACCCTCTGCAGCATTCTGCTCGCGTTTGTCGATGACATCAGCCACTTTTTAGTATTGCGTGCACTGCAAGCTTTTTGTGGCGCGGCCGCAACCGTGGTGGTGCCCGGAATCGTACGGCACTTGTATCAAGAGCACACAGCGAAAGGCATGTCCTATTTATCGATGATCATGATGCTCGCACCTTTGCTCGCGCCGAGTATCGGCAGCGCGATTTTGTTGGTGAGTGATTGGCGCAGCATTTTTATAGTACTGACAATTTACGCTGCATTAATTTTTGCATTGGTGTGGAAATGGTTGCCGGAAATCAGCAAGCCGATTATTAATCCAACTGATGATCCATCGATTGCCGATCAGCCAAAAGCGGCGGGAAATTTTTTCAGCGGCTATAAAGTTGTGTTTTCCAATCCGCTCGCACGCCCGCTGATTACCAGCATGATGTTTGGTTCGTTTTCGTTCTTCTGTTTTATTACTGCCGTCTCGTTTATTTACATTAAATACTTTGGCGTAAGTGAGCAAATGTTCAGCCTGTTGTTTGGCGCAAATGTTATTTGCCTGATGCTCGCCAACTTTATCAACAGTCGTCTGGTAACGCGTTACGGTTCATTGCGTATGCTGCGCGCAGGCCTGTTAGTTGCGGTAATTAGTGCGGTTTTACTCTGTGTATTTAACTTCTTCGGTTTGAATATCTGGTTTAGTGTTTTCAGTATTGCTCCGCTAATGGGCGGGCTTACCTTGATTTCCACCAATACCGATGCACTAATTATTATGAAGTTTCCCCACAACTCGGGTACCGCAACCGCGGTGACAGGTACACTGCGATTTGGTAGCGGCGCTTTCGCCGGGCCATTGCTTGCGTATTTTTATACCGGCACAGCTATGCCGTTTTCGCTGTTGATGTTATCGGGTGTAATCGGTGTGATCGCTTGTCAATTATGGTATGCATTCAATGAGAAAAAATTACATCCTGCTACTGAATAGTTCCATATCGATAACAGAGGAAAATAATCCATGACTGAACAAAAAAATAATCCACTGCATGGCCTTACGTTGGAAACCATTGTCACGCGTCTTGCTGAACACTACGGCTGGGAAGAACTCGGCGAGTTAATTAACATTCGCTGTTTCCAGAGCGACCCGAGTGTAAAATCCAGCTTAAAGTTTTTGCGCAAAACACCTTGGGCGCGCGAAAAAGTAGAACAACTTTATTTGCGCACTTCATTTTAATAGCGCCGACTGTTTACCTCTTTTTGCGCTGCACTTGATACTGGTCAAGTCGCCCTTTGTTAAAACACCTATGCTGGTCGTTTTGCAATCGGGATTCTACCTGCATGAACCAGGCATTAACTACGCGCGACAAAGCCCACTTTTTATACAACAAAGACGGACACCAGTGCATTCAGTTTTCTGATCTGGTGACAGGAGAGGGAATTCAGGCCAACCAGTTTTTAATTATCGATAACGGCCGCGCTGCATTGATCGATCCCGGTGGTGATTTGACTTACACCCCGCTCAATATTGAATTGGGCAAACGCGTTAAAACCAGCCAGCTCGATTATATTTTTGCATCGCACCAGGACCCGGATATTATCGCTTCACTGCCGCGCTGGATGATGTACACCCAATGCCAGGTTGTCACCTCCAAACTCTGGTCGCGATTTCTGCCACACTTGGCTTCGCAATTTATCACCCAGCAACTCAATCACAATCTTGATGAACGCATCATCGCCATGCCCGACAAAGGCGGTTCAATTCGTTTTGGTCGCAGCGAAATTATTGTGTTGCCTGCACACTTTCTTCACTCGGTTGGCAATTTTCATTTTTACGATCCGGTGAGCAAAATTTTATTCAGCGGCGATATGGGCGCATCGCTGATTGAGGATCACGCCGAACAACCGGTTACTGATTTTGATGCGCACATTCCTCATATGCACGGCTTCCATCAGCGCTATATGGCGAGCAACAAAGCCTGTCGTTTATGGGCAAGTATGGTTCGCGAAATGGATGTTGAAATGATTGTGCCCCAGCATGGTAGTCCATTTGTCGGGCAGGAAATGGTGCAGCGTTTTCTCGATTGGATTAGCGGACTGGCCTGCGGAATCGACCTGATGAACCAAACACATTTTGATGCGCGCAAAGCCGGTTACGGCAAGCACAGCTAGCCAGCGCACAGACTATCGATAAAAACTGCACAAAAAGGGGCAATCAAACACCCGACTGCACCTTTTTGGCTCCGTTTTGCGGGATTAATTCTTTAATCGTTATGCCGTTGGGTATAGACTCTGCCATGCAGCTATAACAAGCATCACAAGCTGTATAGCTGGCAACCATACTGCTTGCTGTTTAGGCAATCTATTCACACATCAATCATAAGGATTACACAATGAAAATCATCCACACACTGGCAACGTTATTGGTAGCTGCAGGTCTGTTGACTGCTTGTGCTAAAGAAGAGCCACAAACTACCACTGAAGCAGTAAAAGAAGCAGCTGTTGAAGCAAAAGATGCTGCAGCAGAAAAGTTGGAACAAGCAGGTGACACCTTGCAAGAAGCAGCAAACGATGTTGGCGATGCCGCTGCTGAATTGAAAGCCGATGCAGCTGATACTGCAGAAGCAACTGGCGAAGCGATTCAAGAAGGCGCTGCTGATGCAGCTGCAACTATCGAGAACGCTGCTGAAACTGCACAAGAAAAAGTAGAAGAAGCAACCAAGAACTAAGATGTTGTTAACCGGGCCGAATTACTGGCCCGGTTATATCCCGTTAAAAAAATTATCTCTTACGATCTATTTACAGCTGACACGCGTTTATTCCCCTTCCTGTAATTGCATCGCCCACATCTGCGCGTATTTACCCTGTTGTGCTAATAACTCTGTGTGCGTTCCCTGTTCGACAACGGCGCCGGCATCCAGCACGATAATCTGGTCAGCATCCACTACCGTTGATAAGCGATGTGCAATAACCAAAGTCGTATGACCACTCGCCACTTCACGCATTGCAGTGAGAATCGCCGCTTCAGAATTGGAGTCCAGTGCGCTGGTCGCTTCATCAAAAATTAAAATTGGCGACCCTTTCAATAACACCCGCGCAATAGCGATGCGCTGTTTTTCACCGCCCGATACTTTTAACCCGCGCTCGCCTACTAAAGTTTTATCGCCTTCTGGCAAGCTGTTAATAAATTGCTCCAGATGCGCCATTTTTATTGCACGATCAATTTGTTCGTCGCTCGCCTGCGGATTGCCGTAGGCGATATTGTCGCGGATGCTGCTATTAAATAGCACCGTATCTTGCGGCACTATGGCGATAGCGCGCCGCAAACTATCAAGCGTTAGCGCACGAATATCCTGTCCGTCAATCTGGATGCTACCGGAATTAATATCGTAGAAACGATAGAGCAAGCGCGACAATGTACTTTTACCTGCACCGGACGATCCGACAATTGCTACCTTGGCTCCTGCGGGAATCTGCAAGTTAAATTGTTTGAGGATAGGGCGCTCGGCATGATAACCAAACTCTACCTGTTGGAATTCAATCGCACCTTTATGGATCTGTAAGGGCTGCGCATCAGCACTGTCAGAAATGGTGGGGTTGCGCTTGAGCAGCGCCAACATATTTTCCAAATCAGTCAGCGAGCGGCGAATTTCGCGATACACAAAACCGAGAAAATTAAGCGGGATAAACAACTGGATCATATAGGCGTTAATCATTGCCAAATCACCCAGCGTCATTTCTTTATCGAGCACACTCTGCGCTGCCATCCACATCATTGCGGTCATTGCCAGTGCAATAATCAATGCCTGGCCCGAGTTGAGCGCGAGCAGCGACATACGATTTTTTAGTTTGGCATTTTCCCAATTGGCGAGAAATTTATCGTAAGTATCAGCTTCGTGTTGTTCATTATTAAAATATTTAACCGTTTCATAATTGAGCAGTGAATCAATCGCACGGGTGCTGGTAGATGAATCTGCCTGATTGGCTTCACGCACAAATTTATTGCGCCACTCTGTGGTGTAAATGGTAAACACCACATAGATAACAACCGCAACCAGAGTTATTACCGCGTACCAGATTGAAAACGCCGCGGCAAAAATTATCGCCACCATAATAATTTCAAACAGGGTGGGAACAATATTGAACATTAGAAAGCGCATCAAAAAACTAATGCCGTTAGTACCGCGCTCTATATCGCGGCTGATACCGCCAGTAGCGCGGTCAAGATGGAACGCCAGTTCAAGGGAATGCAAATGATTGAACACCCGCAATCCAATTTTGCGCATTGCGTGCTCGGTAACACGGCTGAATAATGCATCGCGCACTTCGCCAAAAAATACACTGGCAAACCGCAATGCACCGTAAAACAAAATAAAAAAAGCAGGCAGTGCTAATTCCGGGGCAATGCTGCGGTCAACACCGTCAATAATATGCTTGAGCGCCCAGGGCATTACCAGGGTTGCACCTTTGGCCGCAAGCAACGCCGCTATAGCCAATAGCACCCGGCCTTTAAAATCCCACAAGTAAGGTAATAAATAAGCCATGCTCTGGCGCAAATTCATTTTCGCACTGGTCGTGCGCGCTTCATTGTTGGGATGAACAGATAGGCCGGAGGTATGCATGCCACGCATAGAATATTCTTCTGTGGAAATTGATTGGGAATAGGAGATAGGTGAACCATTAGGACTATGACTAATGATAGACCACGGGAAAGCCGGTTCAGGATTTGGGGGCGGGTAGACGAATTACAACCTGTAGCCCACCGAGTGGGCTGTCGTGCAAACTGAAGTCACCTTTGCAGTGCTCCACAATATCGCGCACGATTCCCAACCCCAGACCGTGGCCCTGGATATGTTCATCAATGCGCGCTCCGCGCGCAACAACTTGCTCGCGCAATTCCGCGGCGATGCCGGGGCCGTCATCATCAATCGTCAGGATAAAATCATTATCACTCTGCGTAATCGTAAGTTGCACATTGTGCAGCGCCCACTTGCTGGCGTTGTCGAGCAGATTACCGAGCAGCTCCAAAATATCTTCGCGATCCCACGGCAGACGTAAATTATCCGGCGCTGACCATTTGATCGATAAATTGCACCCATGAATTTGCGCCAGCGTACTTACTAAATCAGGAAGTTCTGCCGCGCAATCAAAATAGGCGCCGGGCAATGCTTCACCCGCGAGCCGTGCACGCCCCAATTCGCGGCTGATACGCTGCTGCATATGTTCAAGTTGGTTGCGTAAACTCTCACGCAATTCCAGATGGTGATTTAATTCCTGACGATTGGCGAGGCTGAATAAAATTGCGAGCGGAGTTTTTAAGGCGTGACCGAGATTGCCCAACGCATTGCGCGAGCGGGTGAGTGTATCTTCAGTATGCTGTAACAGATGATTGATTTGCTGCACTAATGGCTGCAATTCTTGCGGCACTTTTGCATCCAGGGTTGAACGCTGCCCTTGTTGTAATTGCGCAATTTGTTCGCGTACTTGTTCGAGCGGTTGTAGCGCGCGCGCCACCAGATAACGCTGCAATAATACTAATAAAATTAATGCACCCAAACCCAAACCACCCGCCATCCATTGCACACGGCGGAAGCTCTCCAACATGGGTGTGTAATCTTGCGCAACCACAATCAAAATATTTTTGCCAAAGCGGCGATAATCGGCGCGTACAATTAATAATTGCTGTTCTTGTGGGCCATCGGCTAATTCATCCATCAAACCTGCAACTGCCGGTTCAGGCAATGCAAAATCCCACGACGAACGCGAGCGCCACTGCTGGCCATCCAGATCAATCGCGAAATAATGACCGGAGAAAGGGCGATTGTAAGCGGCGGAAATGCGGCGCTGATCGAGTTCGATATTGTTGGCACCGCGCGCCAGTGCAGCAACTAATAATTCGGTTTCATTGTGCAAATGATTTTCAAGATAGCGGCGCAAACCCTGATCGAACAACCACAAACTCATTTGCGCAAACACCAATCCCACCAAAATCAGTACCGCAATCAAACTGATACTGAGTCGCTGCTGGATTGAGTTAAACAGGCGGCTCATGGATTATCGATACCGAGAAAGCGATAGCCCTGGCCGCGCTTGGTTTCGATAGCCGTTTTACCCAATTTGCTGCGCAGGTGATTGACGTGCACTTCAATAACGTTGGAATCGCGCTCGCTTTCGCCATCGTAAAGATGATCATTCAATTGGCTTTTAGAAATAATTTTTCCGCTGTGCAACATGAAATAACGCAGCAAACTGAATTCTGCTGCGGTTAACTCAATTGCAGTGCCGTTTTTTATCACAACTTGATGCGCTTCATCCAACTGCAATCCGGCAACATCCAATTGCGGTTGGTTAACTTGTCCGTGCGCGCGGCGCAACAGCGCCTGAATGCGCAGTTGTAATTCTTCGGGATGAAATGGTTTAGTGAGGTAATCATCGGCGCCGGCTTTTAAACCATCAATTCGCTCCGCCCAATGATCGCGCGCAGTGAGAATCAACACCGGGCGATTCATGCCGGTTGCGCGCCATTCGCGCAAAATATCCAAACCGGATTTGCCGGGCAAACCCAAATCGAGCAGGATTAAATCATAGGGTTCACTTGCACCTTGATAAAGCGCATCGCGACCATCGGCGAGCCAATCCACGGCGTAACCGGTGCGCTGCAAATCCGCCACCAATTCATCGGCTAGTGCAACATTGTCTTCCACGATTAACAACCGCATTAATCGTCTTCCTCGTCTTTCAATACAGTGCCAGTGTGTGCATCAAATTCGAGTTCACGCACCACTCCATCGCGTGTGGCGAGTTCAACTTCGTAAATATAAATGTCGTCATCTTCTTCCAATTCCACTTCCAGCAGGCTGGCTTGCGGATGACGCTGGGCGACCAACTCCAATAATTTTTCCAACGGAATAATGCGGCCCTGTTCGCGCAGGCGCAGCGCTTCGTCTTGCGATAAGTCACGCGCGCTGACGCCAAGCGTCAACGCGGTGAGACAGACATAAGCGGTAATTCGCAGTAGTAGTCGCATGGGTTTCATCAATTAACGATTAATGATCCTGATGGTTTTTCAAAACTTCGCCGGTAGCTGCATCCAATTCCAGATCCCACTCAACACCTTTGGAATCGATCACTTCCAATTGGTAAATGTAACGGCCCCATTCGTTTTCCAGCTCGGTTTCACGAACAGTGCCGCCGGGATGCTGCTTTAGCGCGATTTCATTCAATTTCTCGAAAGATTGAATGGTACCAGCATCGCGCAATTTAAGCGCCTCATCCGGCCCCAAATCACGCGCTTGCGCACCCAGGGTGAAAGTAACAAGACCAGACAATAACAAGCATTTAGAGATAGTTTTCATGGTAAAGCTCCTGAATCAATGAATAAAAAGTGACTTAACGATGATCAGGCTAACCATGCTTGCTTAAATCAAACTTAATTTAGCACTCCCCCAAATACCTTGCCCTGGATCAGTGGAATGGCGCCTAAAGGCAGCTTATACTTGCATCGTGCAGCTTTGTATTGCTTGTGACAGGAACCCAAATAAGAGCGGATTGCTCATGGAGCCCCATGCCCAAGGATTGAACCTGCCGGATTCACACAATAAATAGCAATAAACAAAGGACACAGAGATGCACATGCCCCCTCTCGCCAGACGCGCTTTAACGGCGCTTACTGCACTGGTTTTAGCTTTTGCCATCGCACCGGTTAATGCTGCCGATGCAGCTTCAAAGCACGTCCCGTTGCCGCTCAGCGTTTTTTACAATGACGCGATGATCGAAGATATCGAATTATCACCCGATGGTACCCATTTGCTGGCATTGAAAAATGTCGGTGGCGATACCGTGGTGATGGTGCTTGAACTTGCTACGGGCAAAACATTTTATCCAACCAAAACCGATAACAAACAATTTAAATTTAATTGGGTGACTTGGGCCAACAACGATCGCCTGTTGATGAGCTTGCGTTTTGATAGCCGCATGCCCAACGGCGTGAAATATATGCAAACACGCTTGCTGGCAACCGATGCAAAAAAACCAGGCAAAATGATTACGCTGGTAAAGCCGGATGAAGATGCAGATGGCTGGGTGAGCCAATACCAGGACAACATTATCAGCTTCCTGCCTGATGATGACGATCACGTATTATTGAGCGTGGATCGCGAGATGCCCTTGCACCAAACTGTTTACAAAGCCAATGTGTACACGGGCAAATTAAAGCGCGTGAAAAAACACTCAACCAGCGTGCGCTCCTGGTATGCCGACCGCTCAGGCAATGTGCGCATCGGTGAACACTATGATGATAAACAACGCAAAGTTACCTACAAAATTTTGGATAACGCGACACAAAAATGGGTAGTGGCTTGGGAATATGTGGTATTCGACGAGCCGGATATTGGCATCGCCGGTTTTGGTAATGATCCAAATGAATTATTTATTTTTGCCGATCATGAAGGTCGCCAAGCGTTGTACAAAGTCGATTTATCCAAACCCGGTTATCCGCGCGAATTAATGCTGAGTGATCCCGATTACGATGTTACCGGCCGTTTGATTTATTCCACCTCCCTGAAACAGGTAGTAGGGCTTTACTACAATGACGGCAATTCCAAAAGTGTGTTCTGGAATAAAGAATTCAAAGCATTTCAGGCTGGATTGGATAAAGCACTGGCTGGCTCGCGCAATTATATTGGTAGCATGAGCGACGATGGACGCAAATACGTCATGTTCAACACCAACAATACCAACCCCGGTACTTATTTTTTCGGTGATCGCGATGAAAAAAGCCTTGTGCCTATTGCATCAACTTATCCGGCGTTAACCAAAGAAGTGTTAGTGGAAAAAGAGTCGCGCACTTACAAAGCCCGCGATGGTTTAGAGTTGGAAGGTTTTTTATCAATTCCAAAAAATTTCAAAAACAAACCAACCGCCACTATCATCCTTCCCCATGGCGGCCCTATGGCTGAAGATGGAAAAGATTTTGATATGTTTTCCACCTATATGGCGAACCGCGGTTACGTGGTGTTCCAACCCAACTTTCGCGGCTCATCAGGCTACGGCCATGATTTTATGATGCAGGCAGTCGGCGGTTACGGATTGGAAATGCAGGACGATTTGGAAGATGCAGTGAAATATCTGGTTGAGCAAAAAATTGCTGATCCGAAAAAGGTCTGCATCGTCGGTGCCAGCTACGGTGGTTATGCAGCGCTAATGGGAGCAACCAAGACTCCGGATTTATTTCAATGTGCAATCAGCTTTGCAGGCATGTCAGACCTGATCAAAATGAATGAATACCGTCGTAACTTCACCAACAAAAATACCGCCCGCAAACAATATGGTGAAGATAAAGCGCAGCTAAAAGAAACTTCACCAGCGCGTATGGCCGAAAAAGTAAAAATCCCAATCCTGCTAATTCATGGTAAGGACGATACCACCGTACCTGTTGTGCAAAGCCGTATCATGGCTGACGCACTGAAAGATGAAGGCAAGGTTTACCAGTATGTAGAGTTGGAGGATGGCACTCACTATCTGGATTATTTGCCGGATCGCCAACAAACGTTTGAAGCCATGGAAAACTTCTTGCAAAAGTATTTACCCATTTAGGCTGATCTTACGAATTAACATCGGTATAAATGCTTGTTAAACAACAGCGCGCCCATCACCCGGCGCGCTTTTTTGTTCCTTCGTCCGTCGCCATCACCGCACAAACTTTCACAACTTCCACTACGGGATGTTTTTATAATCGCGCCCAACAGGGTTGTGCTCCTCTAATACCAGCCGCAACCCACCTTATTTTACCTGCGGTTTATGCTATGAACTCCCCACTTGTACCGGTTAATGCCGAACAGTTCCTGCCGGATAATCAGGCACCCGGCCACCAGCCGCTAAAGGTCATGCACTTTGTGACGGGCGGATTTACCGGCTCAACCAAAGTGGCGATTGATATCATTCGCGCAGCGAAACACAATCCGGCGTTTTCATCCATGCTGGTGTTACGCAAAAAATCCTCCACTGATATGGAGCGAGTTGCACAACTGCAGCGCGAGGGAATTTCACTCAAATTGGTCGCCGGCTGGTCACATCTGGCAACGATTGTAGAATTGATGCGCCTCTGCCGCGAATACCAACCGGATATAGTTGTCACCCACGGTTTTAGCGAGCACCTCTGGGGACGCTACGCCGGTTTGCTCGCACGTGTTCCGCATTTGATTCATGTTGAGCACAATTCCCGTGAACGCTATACGCCGTTCCGTTTGCTACAAGCGCGTTGGCTCGCCAACTACACCGATAAAATTATCGGCTGCTCGGAAGGCGTGCGTATGCGCTTGTTGGAGTTGGGTTTTCCTGCGCACAAAGTCGATGCAATCAATAACGGCATCCAATTAGCAGATTACACGCAAGCCGATGCAACACCACTGATCGATCGTATTCCCGGCATTATCATGCCCGCTCGTTTTGCAAAGCAAAAAGATCATGAAACATTGATTCGCGCGATTGCATTACTGCGCGAGAAAAATATTTGCCCGCCGGTATTTTTTGCAGGCGCGGGAAATAAACGTCATATAGCAAAAGCAAAACAATTGGTCGATGAGTTACAACTCAATGAGCAAATTCATTTTGCCGGACACTGTGGCAACTTGCCGTTTTTATTGATGCGCCACCAGATTTGCGTGTTAAGCACGCGCTATGAAGGCATGCCTTTGGCGTTGGCTGAAGGTATGGCTGCCGGTTGTGCAGTTATTGGCTCGGCTGTTGTGGGCGTAAAAGAAATGATCAACCACAGCAATGATGGCCTTTTGGTAAAACCCCAATGTGCCCACGCACTCGCCGATGCAATTGAATTGTTATTAAACAATCCAACCTACGCACAAGTGCTGGCATTGCAGGGACGCCAACGTGCACAGACCGAATTTTCGCTGGCGCGTATGGCAAACCGCTACGAACAATTATTTTTTGCAGTACAACAATCTGCGCCTGCCGCACTTAACGAACAGCTAGTATTGGATAACGGTTGAGCGAAAGGTGTAATTGATTGTGACTAAAACTACTGCCCCCTGGTTAAGCATTTTAATCCCTGTCTATAACGTCGGCCCCTTTCTGCGCGAGTGCCTTGAATCTGTAGCGGCACAAATCATTCCCGGTGTCGAAGTCATTACCCTGGACGATTGCTCAACCGATAACTCGCATCAACTTCTGCAAGACTTTGCAGAGGAATATGGCAATTCGATTACTATTTTACGCCATGAATATAATCGCGGTTTAAGTGCTGCGCGCAATACACTGCTCGATCACGCACGCGGCGAATACGTCTGGTTTCTCGATTCCGATGATGCCTTGCATCCCGGCGCAATCGCTGAGCTGCATCAAATTGCATTTCAGTTTTCGCCAGATTTGGTCATGTGCGATTTTCGTGTCTGGCGTGAACGGCAGACACGAAAACATATCTGGCGCGGAGAAAATCACACCGCGACTTTTGCAGGACCAAAACAAAAATTGCTCACTGATCCGCTCGCATTATTTGAGGGGATTTATAAAGAGCGCAATTTGCATATCTGGTCGAAAATTTCCAAACGCGCACTCTGGGATGCGGATTTACGTTTCCCCGAAGGCCGGGTAATGGAAGATATGGTGGTCACACCGCGTCTCGCACTGCGCGCGCAAAGTTATTACTACCAGCCAAGTGTATGGGTCGCTTATCGCCAGCGCGACGGCAGCATTCTCTCCAGCTCCAGCCAGAAAAAAATCGACGACATGTCAGTTGCCTGCGCTGGCGTGCTTGATCTCTGGTTACGTTATTATCCGCAGCTATCGCGCCGCGCGCGTTTTTACTTTACCTATTTCTGCGTTAAAACCCACATCTGTGTCGCACGCGATATGCGCAGCTTGCACAAGACGCCCAATCCGGATCTGGCGATTTATCGCGAAAGATTCTTCGCACATATCGGCTGGAATAAAAACCAGCTTTATAACGAATACTTAAAACGCGGCTGGCTGCTGCGCCTCAAACGCTTCGTGCGCGAGCATTAACCGGCCATCATTCTGGCAATGGTTGTCCAGTAGCGGGATCAGGGTGTTATTATGGCGGGACTCTATTCCCCATCCTGAAACTGAACATTTGGTTCCGAGCACTGATGAAAATACCTGATCGCTTAGCATCTCTGGTCAATGATGGCCTGATCGACGAAGTTTACTATGCGTTAATGAGCGGCAAGGAAGCGCAAGTATTTGTGGTGCGCGCTAACAACGAAGTCCGCTGCGCCAAAGTGTACAAAGAAGCCAAAAAACGCAGCTTCAAACAAGCCGTGCAATATCAAGAGGGGCGCACCGTGCGCAACTCACGCCGCGCACGCGCCATGGCCAAAGGCACTCGCTACGGCCAGAAAGAAGCGGAAGAAGCCTGGCTTAATGCCGAAGTCGAAGCACTTTATCGCCTTGCTGACGCTGGTGTCCGCGTTCCTAAACCCTATTGGTTTGTGGAGGGCGTGCTGGTGATGGAACTGGTCGTTGATGAAGACGGCGACCCGGCACCACGCTTGGATGACGTTGCCTTCGATCCGGAAACTGCACGCGAATATCATGCGCAGATGATCGTTGAAATTGTGCGCATGCTCTGCGCCGGTCTTGTCCACGGCGACCTGTCGGAATTCAATGTATTGGTTGATCACTCAGGTCCGGTGGTAATCGATTTGCCACAAGCGGTAAATGCTGCCGGTAATAACAGCGCTAAAATGATGCTCACGCGCGATGTAAATAATATGCGCGATTATTTTGGCCAGTACGCACCCGACTTGTTAGTCACTCACTACGCGGAAGAAATGTGGGATCTATTCGAGCACGGCAATTTGCATCCCGATAGCAAACTCACTGGTGAATTCGCCGAGAGCAATGTCGATGCCGACATCGCCACTATGATGCGCATCATCGAACACGCCAAAGAAGAAGAGGAAGACCGCAAAGAGCGTGAGCGCATGGCGCGCGATGGGGAGTTTTAAGTTTTATTGATTTTGCCCATTACGAAACCTAATGGGCAAAATCAACTTATTATTTCGATAAAACTGCACGCAATCCACTAACGGGATGAATTTGTGAAAGCCCGGAAGACAATCCAATCAATGTAGAGTCAGACAAGATAGCAATATCATCAGCAGGTGAATTAATGATACTGCATTGATTGCTCGCAATATCGTGAACCAAAATCTCATTACTACCAATCACATATAATTTTTTACCTTGGCGATCCAACTCCACTACCGTACCACCTAAAACAGGAAGTGTATGCTCCACGCGATTTGTGTCATTACATCTATCGAACACAAATGAGCGCTCTCCGCTTTCCATATTGATCGCTAAAATCGAACTCTTACCGTCACCGTTATCATTAGATAGATATAATTTTTTTCCTGCAGTATCCAACGACATACTAGCAATCCCATTCAATGTCGGACCACTACCCATTGTGGAGTCGAACAAAATTGTTCTTTTTAGCGTGACAGGATCAACCGCAACAATAAAACCTTTGGTCGCACTTGAAACGAGTAGTCGCTGATTTTCACTGTCATAAACTATCTCATCAATTGCCCCAAGGGCTTCCATAGTGACTCCAAGACCAGTTTCCGGACTGGCAATTATTTTTTGCAATCCAGTGCCGAGATCAACAATGCCTATTGTCAAATCTGTCGCGAAGAAAATGCGATTATTCGGCTCATCCAATGCTAACCCTGAAGTTCGACTATCATTGTAGTGGCTGAAATTTGAAATAGTTTCACGATTGCCTGTTAACAAGTTTATTTTGGAAAGCGCAATAGTTGCCATCTGACGACTATCAAATACGTAAGCAAATTTATCGTCAGAGGTAACTTCAAGCTGGTTAGGCCATACCAGGCTAATGCCGTCTCCAATACCATTCTTAACCAGTAAGCTCCGTTCGCCAGTGGCAATGTCAACGGCGATTATGTCGCTTACACCGGTACTGGACACGATCAGACGGTTTCGCTTTTGATCAACCAGGAGGTATGAAAATTGTGGAAATTCAAATTCCTCTCCTTGCAATGTAAAACTTTTAGAAACTACTGTTTTGTCTACAAGATTTAGAGCAGCAAACTTATCGTAAGTAAGTGCATACAAAACCGTACGATCACTATTTAACGAAAACATTTCAAACCGGGGCATCGACATAAAGATTGATTGCTCACCGGTTTCAGTATCGATTTTCACCAGCTCACTATTCTCGTAATTATCGACATTTAAACCAAGCAGATAATTATCCACATAAAGAATGTTAGATACATTTTTATATGTTGCGTCAGCATTTGCTCCTACTAAAACCGATACAGCTCCACTGCCGGTATCAATCTTTAAAATTTTTATTTGTGGTGAACCTACACCTTGAAGGAAAACATACCTGACCGCAGCAAAGTAGAATCGGGAATCTGATGAAATAGCGCCGGAATAGCTATCAATCCAATAATGCTTTTCTGGATCAAATCCCAAATTGTAGTTGGCAACAAGGCTATCCACACCTGTAGCAATTTTATTGGAATAAAGCTTCAAAAAACCATCGACTATCTTGGTTGAATATATGTCAGTTGCATTTTTATTAATCACCGCGCCATCACCATATACAGCATACGGCAACATCACTGATGTTAAGGTGCTAAGATTTGTCGCAACATTTCGACCAAATAGCACAGCACCAATCATGCGGTCGTTGATGTCATCAAGTACCATGCCTATAGGCGTATGAGAATTGCTAATAGTTAAAGGGGCTGCTGCATTTTTTACTACCACGCCTTCATTATCAGTAACATCAACTTTTATCTGTGTATCACCCTCAGATAAGTTAACTGTTGCACTCCAATTCATGAGGAAAGGGTGAGTGGCAGGAATCTCGCTACTCTGAGCTACCGGAGCGGTATTTAAGGAAGCGGCAACACCATTGACGCTAACACTTCTAATGCCTTTGTCATCATAAGCAATGCCACTCACTGTAAAATTGCCATAACCACCAATGATTGGGCGTGCATCTGTGCGTGGAAATTGAATTTTTACTGCAGGATTAAGATTTATTGCAGATGACTGTGCGGAGCTGGAAGATGATGAATTAGCCAAGCTCGAGCTGCTTGATACTACTGGGGCAACACTGGTTTTACCGCCGCCAGAACCGCCACTGGAACCTCCGCCACCACATGCTATTAATGCCGTTGCGCTTACAAGAACTAAAAATTGTCTAACCCATATCTTTATCATTTGTTGCCATTCCATTATGTGTAGTTTTTAAATACAACGTTGTCATTTCGTATATTAACACTACTAATCTCCATCGCCATCCCTTACCTGCGGTTTATCTACTCCCAACAAAAAATTTGCAACTACGTAGATCTTCGTATATTATTTTACGAAGCCTTACGTAGATTGAATAAAAACACTTTTTGGAATCAGATATGACTACACCAACTCCCGCCGAACTTGAGATATTGCAGGTACTTTGGCTGCTAGGCGAGGCAAAAGTCCAAGCCGTGAATGACAAACTCAGTGAGTTTAAGCCTGTGGGTTACACCACCACCTTGAAAACCATGCAGATCATGGAGCAGAAAGGTTTATTGGGTCGCAAGAAGGACGGGAAAAGCCATATTTATTTTCCGCAAATCGCACAGGCAGATACGCAAAGTTCTATGCTGGAAAAATTATTGCAAAGTGCATTTGGCGGCTCCAAGTCACAACTGGTTATGCAGTTGCTTGGCAATAAAAAAGTATCCAAAAAAGAATTGAATGAAATTAAAGCTTTTCTCGACAGCATTGAGAAATAGCTATGCCCATCACTGCACATTTTCTGCAGCAGGATTGGATCAATTCCCTTGGTTGGGCACTGTTGCATTCACTCTGGCAGCACGCGCTAATCGCTACATGCTGCGCACTTTTGTTATTTTTCAACAAGTATGGAAGTGCAAACTCGCGCTATCTGATTGCGCTTGGCGGAATTTTAGTAGCAACATTTACCAGTGCGTTAACTTTCTATAACTATCAGCAAGCCAGCACCGAAATTATTTTACGTCCTCTACAAAATCACACGCTAAAGCCATTGATAAATAGCCCTGAGGTATTGGATATCCTCGATATCATAAATGCTCATATGGATAGCATTGCGCTCATGTGGCTAACCGGCGTTATTGTCTACGGCATGAAAATACTGTGCGCGTACAAATCCTGCCAACAGTTAAAAAACCAGTCGTTAACGGCTACTCCGGTGAAATGGCAACACATCTTCGCGCAACTTGCTACGAAAATCGGAATCACGAATAAAATCGAATTGCGTATTTCATTAGTAGCAACAATTCCCTGTGTAATTGGCCATGTAAAACCAGTAGTGCTACTGCCGATGAAATTGCTACTGGGAATGGACCAACAGCAAATCGAAGCCATTCTCTTGCATGAGCTGGCGCACATACGTAGGCAGGATTATTTGCTGGGAATAATACAAACACTGATAAAAGCCATCTTCTTTTTTAACCCATTTTTATTATGGATCGCCTCACAAATGGATAAGGAGCGTGAACATGCTTGTGATGATATTGCTGTAGCTGTAAACCAAAACCCACTGTTATTTGCCAACACACTGAAGGAGCTTGCTGAGATGAATATCGATCAAAAAATGACTATGAATATTACCGGTAAAAAATTATTACTAAATCGTATTACCCGACTTTTTAATAAGCATGAGAAAAAGACAACACCTAAACACAATATAGCCGCGAGTATCACAATATTGTTTACCAGTCTGGTTCTGGCAATTTGTGTTAATGCGGCACCGGATAAAGGTGACGATAAAAAAATATCAATCGATGTCGCCGATACAGCCGTAAGTGAAGTATTGAAAGAGGTGAATAAAAAGTGCGGTACCAGTGAAACCCTGGCGACAAACAATGATGGCAAGATGACACTGTTATTGGATGAAATTTCCTGCAGCCAGGCAATCCAATTGCTGAAAGATTTTGCAGCAGAAAAACCGGTGCAGTAATAGCATCGTCACGAGTTATACATTTTCAATCATGTATAACTCGTAAAATCAAACTACAACATCATCCCACCCGACACTTCGATACGCTGCGCATTAATCCAGCGGTTGCTTTCGGATAACAGCGACGCAATCATCGGGCCTATATCATCGGCAACACCCACGCGCCCCAGCGCAGTCGCTGATGCAATCTGTTGGTTTAGTTGATCGTTATCGCGCACCACACCGCCGCCAAAATCCGTTTCGATTGCACCCGGCGCTACCACATTCACTGCGATTCCGCGCGCGCCCAATTCTTTTGCCATGTAGCGACTCAATACTTCAATGCCGCCTTTCATCGCAGCGTAAGCGGCGTAGCCCGGGAAACTGAAGCGCGCGAGGCCGGTGGAAATATTGACGATACGACCGCCGTCGTTAATCAATGGCAATAATTTTTGCGTGAGAAAAAATGTACCTTTGAGGTGGATATTTACCAGCAAATCAAATTGCTCTTCGGTTGTTTCAGCAAAACTCGCGTGAATCCCGATACCGGCGTTGTTAACTAAAAAATCAAAACTAGTGCGCTGCCATGTTGATTTCAGCAGCACCGCTAATTGCTCTGCGAATGCGGGGAAATTTTTACTGTTGCTCACATCCAGTTGCAGCGCCGCCGCTTGCACGCCCAACGCCTGAACCTCGGCCACTACCGCTTCAGCTTCGGCCTGTTTACTGTTGTAGGTGAACACCACATCAACACCCTGTTTAGCCAAAGCCAACACCGTGTTTTTACCCAAACCGCGGCTGCCGCCAGTAACCAATGCAATCTTACTCATAAGTGCCTCTTCATTCTTCAAAAAAAGATGGTGGAAGGAGACCCTGTAAAAGGGGAATCAAGTCAACGAAGCCAGTCTATTACTCGCTTAAACTTCGATAAATCTACAAATAATGATTAGACTGTTTGGATAATCCGAACAATGAGCCTTGTTTATGAACCGATTGGATGCCATGCAGATCTTTGTGCGGGTGGCTGAACTCGCCAGCTTTACCAAAGCAGCCGATAGCCTAGGCCTGCCCAAAGCGAGTATTTCCACCGCCGTGCAGCAGCTTGAAAGCTTGCTAGCAACACGACTTTTGCATCGCACCACGCGTAAAGTACAGATGACCCAGGATGGCCAAGTGTTCTATGAGCGCTGCAAGGATCTACTGGCCGATATGGATGAACTGGAAGGTTTATTCCAGCAAGGCGCGAGCAATTTGAGCGGGTGCCTGCGCGTAGATATGCCCAGCGGCATGGCTAAAAATCGCATCATTCCGCGCTTGCCGGAATTGCTGGCGCAGCATCCGCAGTTGCAAGTGGAAATCAGCAGCACGGACCGCCGGGTCGATGTTATCCGCGAAGGATTTGATTGCGTGATTCGCGTTGGCAAACTCAGCGACTCATCACTAATCGCGCGACCGCTTGGCGCACTTGAATTGCTGAATTGCGTCAGCCCCGACTATATCGCGCGTTTTGGTACACCCACTACACTCAGTGATTTAGCGAATCACCAACTGATTCATTATGTAATTACCCTAGGTAGCAAATCATCCGGTTTTGAATACACTGACAAAGGCGAAACAATATTTTTGCCTATGCAAGGCAACATCACCGTGAATAATTCCGATGCCTATAGCGCAGCTTGTCTCGCGGGATTTGGCATCGCGCAAATTCCACGTATAGGTGCGCAAGAATATTTAGCCGAGGGGAAATTAGTGGAAGTGCTGACAGATTTTCGCGCGCAAGCCATGCCGGTTTCGCTGATCTATCCCAACCGCCGCAACCTGTCGCGTCGTGTGCAAGTATTTATGGATTGGGTGAGCACTGTGATGAATGATTATGTGGATACACAACGATGATAACTATTTGCCCCAAATGCCATTACCAACGTCAACCGATTGATCACACCATTCATGCGGATGTCTGCCCCAGTTGTGGAATTGTCTACAGCAAATTTATCGCCAAACAAAATCCGCCCGCAGATGATCCTGAGCCAGCGACCGAAACTGTGTTGGATTACGAAATAGTACCAACACTACGGCAGCGATTGGGCGAAGCATTTTTATATGTGCCCGCCCAAGTTCCCAAAGAAGTATTTTATGCACGCGCTGTTTTGCTTGCCGCGTTTGCACTCTGGGGCGGTTATTTTATTACCGCAGGCGTCAACTGGGAGAAAATCGGCAGCTCATTTTTGCATGCGGTTAATTTACCCTTCCACGAATTTGGCCACATCCTATTTATGCCATTCGGCACATTCGTCATGTTTCTCGGTGGCAGTTTGTTCCAGATCTTGTTGCCGCTCATTTGCATGTGCGTATTTGTTTTTAAACAGCGCGACACTTTTGCCGGCAGCATTATGCTCTGGTGGTGCGGACAAAATTTTATCGATGTATCACCCTATATCGCCGATGCACAATATCGCGCGTTGCCACTGGTAGGTGGTGGTGGAGAAGAATCTCACGACTGGGGAAATATATTAACCATGCTGGATGCGCTGGAAAGCACGCAAACAGTAGCGAATTGCAGTTTTGGAATTGGGGTGATTGTAATAATTGCGGCGCTTATCTGGGGCGTAATAATCCTGAAAGCGCAGTGGAAAAGCACCGCAAATTCTATTGACTAATTACTCCCTCACACAATTACGCCCTGCACGCTTCGCGGAATAGAGCGCGGCATCCGCTTTGAGGATTAATTCATCCAGCGATTGCCCTTGGGTTGGCCAGTGTGCTAAACCAGCGGAGCAGGTGATTTGAATTTCGCCAATGCGTGTTTGCATAGGCGTGGTTGCCAACTGTGCACATAAGTTTTTTAACCGTGTAAAGGCTTCTGTCGAATCTGCTTCCGGTAGTATCAATAAAAACTCTTCGCCGCCGATGCGGAATACCGCATCGGTACTGCGTACATTTTCCAGGAAATAACTTGCAACGGATTTCAACACATCATCGCCAATCAAATGGCCGTGTTCGTCGTTAAGTTGTTTGAAATGATCCAGATCCAACAGCGCCAATGCAATAGAGGTTTTTTTGCGTTGCGCGCGTGCCAATTCAAGTGCAAACAATTCATCCAGATAACGGCGATTGTATAAACCGGTAAGAGGATCGCGCAGCGCTTGTTCGCGCAATAATTCGTGCAAATTAGAAATCGTTTTCAGGCGCTCTTCACTCAGCTTTAGCGCTTCCGCCAATTTTAGATCGCTTAAATGGCGTTGGGTTACATCACGCAGATAGAGCATTTGTCCAAGGCTGATTGCACCTTCGCGCGTATCGCGTTTGATTGCACGCGCGCGTACTTCGTAATAGCGACCACAATTTCCCAGCGTCAATAAATGTTCGCGTTCATCGTCAGGATATTGCGCCAGCAATTGTTGTAAGGCTGCACCAAATACTGGCCATTCATTCAAATCACGCCCTAACCATTTTTCCGGAAATCCAGCCAAACTCCGTGCCGCAGGATTCGCCTCGATCACGCGCTGGTAGGGATCGATTACCAACACCGGATCGAGCAATGATTCCAAAAGTAGATGGCGTGCAACGGGCAATAAATCGAATAAGCGCACCCCTACAATTAACCAGGCAAATGCAACCAATACAAAAGCAAAACTGAAGGGTGTTGGATCGAACTCGAAAATAGTCCAGCCAAATACCACGTAGCTGATATTCGCTACCCAAGGCACAATGCTGACCGCAATAAATGCTAGATAGTGACGGCGATGCAAACCTTTGCTCCGTATTGCTGCACGCACCAAGACACCGACACAGAACATCATAAAAACATAAACGTACACGGCAGAAAGATAAAACAACAAGCCGTGTTCATAATGGATTGGAGCACCCACTTCATTGTTAATCGGGCCAGTGCCTTCTATATAAAAGAGCTGATGCGATGGATTGGTCATTGCAATCAACCAAAAAAATACGGGCATTATTGATAGCAATAATAAATGTAATTTTTTAATTGGCGTGTGCACACTGTTGACGTACTGCCATAAAAATACCACCCAGAAGGTTGGCATAAAAATAATGCCGGGCCACGCCATCGCCGCCCAAAATAATTTAGCCTCAGGTGCAATAACGGCCATTTCTCGCGCTGCACTTAGCATCCACCAAAGGCTGGCAATATGGGCCATCACAAAGGTAACGCGGCCGGGAAACACTCGCTGACGACTTACCCAATGAGCGAGAAAAGTCACCCCCATGCAGACAAGGAGCGTAAAAATAACCGGAAATGTAACGTGCATATCGCCCACAAGAATTGGCGAAAAGGCGAAGGGTGAAAATGAATCCATGATACCTCTGTGGTAATTTTCAAATGCGCGCAACACACCATGCTTTAGTGCGTTGTTAAAAACTCTTTCAATGTTTGATCGGTATTACCCAGCAAGCGTTGTCGCATCCAGAGCAAACTTTGTTCGCTGTTGATCGCCGGTATCACTTGTTTGGGCAAACTAAAAAGTATTCGTTGATTGCTCTGCTCAATAGAGTGTTCAGCAACTTCAAACGTAAATGTGTAATAGGGTTCAACACCCATGCGCAAATCCGCGATGCTCACTACACCATTTTGCTCCGTCATTTTGAAATAGCCGTGACTAAACCAGGCCATGCGATTGACTTCCCAATTGCCTCTGGTCAATCCGTAAATGTCTTGTCCACGCGGATACTCTACAAACTGAATTTCTTTATCCTTATCGAATAGAGAATAAAAACCTTCGGCGTAACCACGCGGAGTAATTGCAACCACGCGCCATAACACACTATTAAATGGTGTCGCCGTTACCAGCCGCTGTTCTACTGCGAGCCCCTGCGCGACAATGGCTTTATCGGCGAGAGTGCCGACATAAAATTGCATCGCCAACCCCCACAATAAATACGCGCTGCTAATACCAAGACCGATACTATTCCAGCGCAAACCGCGCAATTGTTTGCGCGTTAATGCGATGCCTGTGCCGATTAATAATGGCAAGGTGTAGAGCGGATCAATGACAAATACGCTGCCGATACCAAATGGATAATCACTAAACGGCAGCGCAAGCTGGGTGCCGTAAATCGTCATGGTATCGAGCAGCGGGTGGGTAATTAATACCAGCCACACTGCGAGCCACCAGTATTTAAATAAATGCATTTCGCGCGCGAGCCTAGCGACAATCCATGCAAATACCGGTGAGACCAACGTGAGATAAAACAGCGCGTGGCTTTCTGTGCGATGCAAGGTCATATCGCGAATTGGATCGCCATGTTCGATCAACACATCCAGATCCGGCAAGGTGCCACACACCGCGCCCATAAGTGCAGCTTTCCAGAGCGCAGTTTTGCGCCCCATCACCGCGACGCCGACTGCGGCGCCCAATGCGATTTGTGAAAGAGAATCCATTAGTCCTGATGCTCCATTATTCCTAATGCTTTCATTATTCTTGATACTCGGCTTCGCGGATCACCGCTAAAAATTCATCGCCGAAACGTTTTAGTTTGCTGTCGCCCACACCGGTAATACTGCGCAATTGCTCAGGTGTAAGCGGGCGGAACTCCAGCATCTCGCGCAGGGTAGCATCGTGGAAAATAACGTAAGGCGGCACGCCCTGTTCTTCTGCGAGGCGTTTGCGACAAGAGCGCAATGCATTCCATAAACCCTGATCTTCTGTCTCGATATTTTGGCCAAGGTTGGCGCGGCGCGGTGTATTGGCAGCGACTTTAAGTTCACGGCGCAAATTGATTTTTTCTTCGCCGCGCAAATAAGAACGGCAGGATTCATTTAATACCAAACCACCAAAACCATCGGTATTTACATCCAGCAATCCGCGTGCGACCAATTGGCGGAAAATCGATTTCCATCCATCTGCACTTAAACTTTTGCCGATGCCGTAAGTCGTTAACTTGTGATGATCAAACGACAATATTTTTTCATTGTTGCTGCCGCGCAACACATCGATAACATGACCGGCACCAAACCGCTGGCCAGTGCGATACACACAAGAGAGTGCCATTTGTACCGCTTCAGTTGCGTCCCAGGTTTGCGGCGGGGTGATGCAGCAATCGCAATTGCCGCAGGCTTGTGCGAGCGTATCACCAAAATAGCGCAGCAAACTCTGGCGGCGGCAACTGGTAATTTCGCACAAGCCCAGCATCGCATTTAAGCGCTGCTGTTCATTGCGTTTAAATTCTTCACTGCCTTCACTCTGCGCCATCATCTGGCGCAGCTTCACCACATCTTCCAAACCGTAAAGCAATAATGTCGTCGCAGGTTCACCATCGCGACCTGCGCGGCCGGTTTCCTGATAATAGGCTTCAATACTTTTGGGCAAATCCAAATGCGCAACAAAACGCACATCGGGTTTATCAATTCCCATTCCGAACGCGATAGTCGCCACCATAATGATGTTGTCTTCGCGCAAAAACCGCTCCTGGTTTTTCTGCCGCACATTTGCCGGCAAACCAGCGTGATAGGGTAGTGCGGTAAAATTTTCGCTGCTTAGCCACTCGGCAATTTGCTCCACTTTGTTGCGCGACAGGCAATACACAATGCCGGAATTGCCTGCTTGCTCTTCACGCAAAAAACGCATCAGCTGGATTTTGGGATTGTTCTTTTGCGCGATGCGGTACTGGATATTCGGGCGATCAAAGCCATTGATAAATTGCTGCGCATTTTCCAGTTGCAAGCGCGCGATAATTTCATCGCGCGTGCGCACATCAGCAGTCGCCGTTAATGCAATGCGCGGCACCTGCGGAAATTCGCGCTGCAACAATTCCAGCTTTAAATAATCGGAACGGAAATCGTGACCCCATTGCGATACGCAGTGGGCTTCATCAATCGCAAACAAAGAAATTTTTACGCGATGAAACAATTCCAGCGTGCGCTGTTGGATCAAACGCTCGGGCGCGACGTAGAGTAAATCAAACTCGCCGCGCTCCAGCGCCAACTCGGTTTGCCACATCTCCTGCGCACTGAGCGATGAATTTAAAAATCCGGCGCGCACACCCAATTCCCGTAGCGCGCTGACTTGATCCTGCATCAACGCGATCAACGGCGATACCACAATGCCCACACCCTCACGCACCAGCGCCGGAATTTGGTAGCACAGGGATTTACCACCACCGGTCGGCATAAGCACCAGCACATCGTCACCGGCAACTAACGCATCAATCACCGCCGCCTGCGGGCCGCGAAATTCGTGGTAGCCGAATACCGTATTGAGGATAGAAAGGGGGGTTTTCATCAAAGACGCAATCCTTTTGCTCTTAATTTCACCAAAGTTGAAATACCAGTAATCTGCATTGCTGACCTTTAAGTTGATCCAGACGCCAATTCTGCCAGATACTTTGATCGCGAACCTGCTTCTTTACGCAGGTTTTAACTCAGGGCATCACATGCGCGCTAGCTATGGTTTTTTATGCCAGAAAAGATGCATACATTCATCAAAAAGCGATTTTTAGGCAAAATGATGAATATAGCCATCATTACTTGGATCTCAACACTCCTGCATTACATTCAGCCAAACGGTTGACAATAAATCATTCCAGAGGAATACTTAACCATATGGTAAACAATCAAAGCGAACAATTGAATGCTGTCTTCCATGCACTGGCAGACCCTACAAGGCGGGCGATGATCGCGCGTCTGGCGCAGTCGCCCTGCGGAATCAGTGAACTGGCGGCGCCATTTGAGATGACACTGGCAGCAGTTTCCAAACACATCAAAGTCTTGGAGGGTGCTGGGCTGGTGGTGCGCAATATCCAGGGGCGCAACCATACCTGTCAGTTGGATAGCCTCCCCATGCAGGGTGGCATTGAATGGCTGCGCCACTACGAACAATTCTGGAATCAACAGTTGGATGCACTGACGGCTGCGCTACTGGCAGATGATCAGGCGCAGGCCAAGCAGGACTAAACCGGGTCAGCCATTACCAGCAGACCCTTCGATTTCCCGACCAAGGCCACTGGCCAAAGGAGTTTGCGATGAATGACTATGGTGTTTTAACCGCGCCCGATACCCTGCGCCTGGAGCGTATCCTGCCCGGCCCGATTGAGCGAGTCTGGCAATACCTGACCAATTCCGATAAACGCGCCACTTGGCTGGCGGCGGGCAATGTCGAGCAACAGGTCGGCGGCAAGGTGGATCACACCTTCCGTAATTCCCAGCTAAGCCCGGAAAACGATATTCCACCCCCCAAATATTCTGACTGCGCGGGCGATGTATCTATGCTGGGCAAAGTCACCGCGTGCGAGCCACTGCGCTTGCTGAGCTACATCTGGAATGCCGGATCGGACGCGGAATCCGAAGTGAGTTTTGAGCTGGAGCAACAGCAAGATAGGGTAAAGCTCATCGTCACCCATCGCCGCCTTAATAATGCCGCAGAACGCCTCAGCGTCGCCGGTGGCTGGCATACGCACCTCAATATTTTGCGCGATATCCTGCAGGGCAAAACTCCGCAAGGATTCTGGCGCGTGCATACGCAATTGGAAAAGGATTATGCGGAGCGCCTGGCAGGCTAGGATTTCGCCCGGGCAAAGGACTGCCTTCCAACAAAGATCACATACGATTTACCAACCAGATCTCATTCCGAGGCTTCCGCCTGAACACTCGCTCCGCCCTTAGGGTCGAAGTTATGTGTTTAGCAACGAAGGAAGTCTTTATGAGTTCTACGATTGATAAATCTGCAATTGAAACCATTCTCCAACACATTGCCCAGGCCCATGCGGACAAAGATGCCGCCAAGCTGGCGGCCCTCTACAAGCCCGCAACCCGATTGTTTGATCTGGCACCACCGCTCTCGCGCACCGGCATGAATGTCGGTGATATCTCCGCCTGGTTTGATACTTGGGAAGGCCCAATCAACCTTGAGTATCAGGACGTAAATACCGAACTCTCGGGTAACTTGGCGATTACCACCGCGCTCCTGCATATGTCCGGTAAAAAGAAGGAGGGCGAGGAAGTGGATCTCTGGTTCCGCGCCACCACTTGCCTGAAGCAGTACAACGGCCGCTGGCTGATCATCCATGAACACACCTCAGTCCCTTTCTATATGGATGGCAGCGAGCGCGCTGCACTGGATCTGCAACCCGAATAGCCATCTCGTAACATTAAAAGTTTCATCTAATTATTTTAATTGACGGGTTCGATCGGAGCTCACTGACTTAATTGTGCATCCATCCACTGACTGCGCTCGCGCTGCCAGCGAATCATTTCTTTTACCTCAAGCTCATAACTACCCAATACAACACGGGTATAAAATGCTTCCCAATAAAAAATATTCCATACATCAAAGTTGCGCGCTTGAGCCTTACCTAACCACAATGCACGGGCTTCAGCATATTCGAACATTTCCTCCAGTTGGCCCTGTACTTTTAAGGTTTGCCAACGCGCTTTCACTTTTGCCTCAAATGCGGGATCTTGTAACAGACGATTAAACCAAGGAGCGTTGCGAATGTGCCAACCCGAAGTTTTCTCTACACCAGCATTAACCCCCGCATTGCCCAACGCCCAATCGAAATCCCAGATGGGACCAAAAAACACTTTGCCATTGCGCTTTTTATAAATGTAAAAACTGGTAATAGCACCATCAACATTTTTAAACAATTCATTTAACAGGTAATAATTTATGGCAGAATCCACATCAATGTAGGCAGCATAGCCTGTGGTGGGATCGGTAAAGTTAGCGCTAAACAACGCGCTCTCCATCTTTATCAAGTAACTCTGAATATATTCACGCTGTGCCGACCAAGCAGTATCTAATAATGTTTCCGGTGTATCTACACAGATGGGGCTCATGCCTTCTTGGGAATCGACACAAAACGTTTTTTCACGATCCGTGTTGACGCCATTGTTACAGAAGGGTTTCCAACTACCGGGGCCGTTACAAAAATCCTTGTCCATGCGGAAATCCAGCTCCATTAAATAGCCACCAGTAATTTTTTCCGCTTCGGTATCATCCACTTTCAGCTCGGGAATATTTACCCTGTCCTTGGCGATACGAATCTGTTCTGTTAATTGATACACGCCTTGGTAAACACCATTCAAGGTCAACTCAACATGTTGATTGCGCGGTACGTACTCCATACCGAGTGTGCGCCCAAAACGCAGCGCTATATCATTGCGTATAAGAGTTTTATCCGCATAATTCGCCAGTAACACCCAATGCTTACTAGCGGGCATACCCAACAGTTCGGTAGCTTGGTTTAACTTTAAACGAAAGGGCTTCTTATCCCATTCCCAAGTTGCATTACCACGCCCGCGAATCTCCAACGCACCATCAACCTGCTCTACACCATCGCCGGTTAAAGCAAAAGTACCTTTAAGGTAAGTCTCTTTGGACAGGATGGGAGCACTATCGTTAGTCGAGATATTTAAGACAGGTAAAGATTCAGCAATACCCGTGGGGAAATCAGCTGGGCGACTTGATGTCGAGCTTGAGCTAAAAGACTTAACACCTGAGGAAAGCGAACTAGACGATAGGATACTAACGACTGATGAAGTAGTTGCTGAACGTGGTACAGAAGGATCCGTAGTGCTCGAATTTCCTCCACCGCAGCCTTGCAGCAAAATCCCAATAAAAATAATACCGAACCGAATCATCACTGACATAAACATCCTGATTAGTAATTGTTAATTAATTCTATGCTAAGTGATTCCAGGCCTGCTTTTGCAAAAACATCCCACACTAATTAAAAAGCCCCGACGATAAATACCTATCACCGCAGCCATAAATAATCGCCACTATAACGACGCTTTTCACTTTCTCGCTCAAACGCATGGCCGCAGCAACAGATCCACTCGATGAAAATCCGCAAAATATACCATCTTTACGGGTAAGCTCACGCATAACGCGCTCAACTTCCTGTTGAAACATTCCAACAATTTCGTCTACACGGTCCTGTCGTAAATTTTGCGGGGAGGCAAGCTTCCGGCCAACAGCAAATCCTGAATACCTGCACCTTCATCCGGTTGAAGACCGATAATCTTAATTTCAGCATTTTTTTCTTTGAAGTTTTATATCGCAACGCAATTCAGCCTGCTGGATCATCGACATAGCGGGGCAATCTTTAACCGAGCGCGCCGCGCTGGATCTGCAACCCGAATAGCTATCTCGTAACATTAAAAGTTGCATAACTTAAATTCATAGCGTATCTTTTTACGTAACAAATATAGTTACATTAAAAATACAGTTACGTGAAAAGATACTGCTTATGAAACGCGATTCCCGCTTATCCGGCGTGCTCCATGTCCTCCTGCATATGGCCGAAGTCGATGCGCCCATGACTTCAGAAGCTTTAGCCAACATGATGAAAACCAATCCGGTGGTGATCCGTCGCGTGCTCGCCGGTTTGCGCGAGCATGGACTCGTCTGCTCGGCTAAAGGTCACGGCGGCGGCTGGCAAATTTGCCGCGCGCTCGACACCATCAGCCTGCACGATATATACCGCGCATTGGATGAACCCACCTTGCTCGCCATGGGCAATCGCACCGAATCGCCCGGCTGTTTAGTAGAAGCGGCGGTGAACAACGCGCTCAACCAGGCATTTCACGATGCCGAAGCCTTATTACTCGAACGCTTCCGCACAGTAACGCTCGCGCAACTCAGCGCCGATTTCCATCAACGCAAAATCGCGCATGGATTTTCCGGCCACCACGAACATTCCATTTTTCCTGAACAAGAAGGGTGAGTTTATGCAAACAACCTACGATGTCATTGTGATTGGCGGCAGCTATGCCGGTATGGCGGGCGCACTGCAATTAGCGCGCGGGCGGCGCAGTGTATTGGTGATAGACGCGGGCATTCGCCGCAATCGTTTCGCGTCACATTCACACGGTGTGCTGGGGCAAGATGGAAAACCGCCAGCGCATATCGCTGAAGAAGCAAAAGCGCAATTACTGAAATATCCCACCGTCACCTGGATTCAAGGCAGTGTTGAATCGGCAGAAAAAATCGGCGACGTATTTACCGTGATCACTACCGACAACAAAACCCTGAGCGCAAAACGCTTGATCCTCGCCACCGGCATAAGCGATCACCTGCCCGCCATTTCCGGTTTGCAAGATCGCTGGGGCAAAACCGTTTTCCACTGTCCTTATTGCCACGGCTACGAATTAAACCAGGGCAATCTCGGCGTACTCGCTACCAGCGAAGCATCGCTGCATCAAGCGCTGTTAATTCCCGATTGGGGCCCGACAACTTTATTCACCAACAATTGTTTTACGCCCGACGAACTCCAGCTAAAACAATTAGCTGCGCGCAATGTAAAAATAGAAACGGAAAAAGTGAGTGAAATTGCTGGCGAGCAATCCGTTATCGTAAAACTCGCCAACGGGCGCCTGGTCGAACTCGCAGGGCTTTTTGTTGCATCACTCACCAAACCTGCCAGCCCACTCGCGCAGGATTTAGGCTGCGAACTCGCCGAAAGCCCGGTGGGTTTTTATGTGAAGACCGACGAATTAAAACAAACCTCAATCCCCGGTGTATTCGCCTGCGGCGATTTGGGAAGACCAATGGGCAGTGTGACTTTCGCGATTGGCGATGGCGCACAAGCAGGCTTTGCCGCACACCGCTCGTTGATTTTTGATGGTCTGCCCGGTTAATACCGGGCAATTGAATTTGATAACGCAGAAATAAAAAAAGCCTGATCGGGGATCAGGCAAACATCTAACCCAATTTAATCAGGCTTATTCAGCCGTTTCATTTACCGTCGCAGATTCTTTGGTAAATGCAAGAATGTCTCCGGGCTGACATTCCAACACTTCGCAGATTTTTTCCAGCGTATCAAAACGAATCGCTTTTGCTTTACCAGTTTTGAGCACCGACAAATTCTGCGGGGTGATATCCACCAACTCCGCCAGCGTATTCAAACGCATTTTTCGCTGGGCGAGCACCACATCCAGATTCACAATAATAGGCATACAAATTCCTCTCGCTTATCAGGCAGCGAATCCTAAATAGTCAGCTCGGATTCTTCATTGAGATCGCACCCGATTTCGAGCGCCCACAACAATATGTACATCAAGCCGAAAAACATAAGCACCAGAATGAAATCCGCATTAATGGAAACGGTTGTCTGTGTACTTTGCGTCGCGACATAAATCCAGCTTGCTAACAAAGTAGATAAATACAACGCATAAATTACCAATCCGTTTAACAGCGCCTTACGCGCATGGTCGATAGCCTTTTTATTAAAAATATCGCCAGAAGAAAAATGCTGGATCAATTCACGAAAGTGATAAACCAATTTCAACGCAAGAAACATAAACGCCGATACAACAGCCACCAGCAAAACACGCTGCACAATACTCAGCTCCACATCGTCAATCTGAATCAGCCCTATCTTGAGCGTCGCTTTGTGACCAAACAGAAAAGCAACCGCCACCAACGGCCACATCACCCACAAGAAATAACGTATCCACGTCAGGCAAACATACAAATAGCGGCTGAACTGTTTAATCCGCGCAATCCGCTCATGCTGTTGAACATTCATCTCAAAACTCCTTGGTTATTTATGGTTAGTGACTAAATAATACCCATAAAACACCAATATGCAATATTTATTTATCGATAATCAATAAATAAATATTGCATATAATGAATTACATCTAATTTATTCGGACAACATGAATGAGGTTTGAGGGAGAAGTAACCTAACCTTTAGCTCCATTCGGATGCCTTCGTCAAACCGTATTTATCTGCATAGCTTTCAATAGCATCATCCACATCTAAGTCCCCAAACCTAGATAACCATTCATCTTCTGAGTAGCCAGTGTCTGCAAAAGTTATGGCGTAGAGCGATATTAAATATTCATTAATGCTTGTTAAATAATCCTCTCTAATCATCAATCTTTTATCACCATACATAGCATTGCTCCTAATTAATGTGACTCATAGTCCGTAGACCTATAAGTCACATTAATTACACCATAAGGCCTATTTTGTCCACTTGGAACTCATGCATGGATAGGTCAATTCTTAAAGCTTTTGGCAATCGCATAAAAGCAATTCGTTTAGAGCAAGGTATTAGTCAAGAACAACTCGGACAGTTGGCAGAACTCGATCGAACATATATCAGCGGGATTGAGCGCGGTTTACGCAATGTAAGCTTAATTAATATTGAGCGCCTTTCAGCAGCCCTCCATGTGGAGCCAGCAGAATTGTTGAAGTTTAGCGAGGCTGATTATGTCTAATCGTGCTTACTACTCAGCTACAATCAATGAATTTCTTGGCACATCCTCCAATGCAATTAGAGGTGAGATAGGTAAATACCATTCACAAGATGTTGTTCATCAGCAAACTAGTGCATGGGAATCTCAAATCGAGATATTGCAAACACAATTAAAAAATTTTCAGAATGGCTATATTTGTTTTGAATTGCTTATCCCAAGAATGGGAAAACGAGCTGATGCGGTTTTGATAATTGATGGAATTATTTTCGTCCTTGAATTTAAAGTTGGTGAGTCTCAGTACAAAACCGCTGACTTACGACAAGCTCAGGGATATGCACTCGATTTAAACTGTTTTCACGAAGCAAGTCATAATCGAGTGATTATTCCCATATTAGTTTCCACTAAAGGATTATCAATTGATTTTTCTCTGGATAAGAGAGTCGTAGGTGTAACAGATACCATCAAGGCTAATAGTGAAAACCTTGCCTTTATTATCAACTCTTGTTTGCTGATTTACACATCTCAAGAAAAATTGAATCCCTTCGATTGGCTTAAGTCTCAGTACAAACCAACACCAACAATTATTGAAGCAGCACAAGCTCTTTACAATAATCACGACGTGAAGGAAATCGCTCGTTCTGATGCAGATGCTGTAAATTTGGCAGAAACAGCGGATCGCCTAAATGATATTATCCATCAATCTCGCTTATTAAAGAAAAAAACTATCTGCTTTGTAACTGGTGTTCCTGGGGCAGGGAAAACTCTTGTAGGTCTACAGATAGCAACCACACACAACAATTCACAAGACGAAGAGCACGCAGTTTTTCTTTCAGGTAACGGACCATTAGTCGATGTTTTGCGTGAGGCTTTAGCCAAAGACAGAAGTAAGGCTAAAAACGCAACTAATAACAATAAACAGCAATCTATCTCAGATGCACGTCGTGAAACCGCAAGTTTCATTCAAAACATTCATCATTTTAGAGATGATGCGCTTAAAGATAAAACCCGACCACCTATCGAAAAGGTTGTTATTTTTGATGAGGCACAACGCGCATGGAATCAACAAAAAACCTCAAAATTTATGAGGGATAAGCGCAATCAAGATAACTTTCATCAATCAGAGCCAGAGTTTCTAATCAGTGTCATGGATCGCCATACAGATTGGTGCGTAATTATTGCGCTTATTGGCGGTGGACAAGAAATTAATGATGGCGAGGCAGGTCTAAATGGTTGGTTCTCAGCACTGAATAAAAGCTTCGATAAGTGGAATATTTATTATTCCGACAAACTGAAACAAAGAGAATACGCCGGAGGTGATGTTGATATTACATTACTGGAAAAGACTCGATCACACAGTGAAGTCTCTTTGCATCTGTCCACATCAATGCGGTCATTCCGCGCCGAAAAGCTTTCACACTTTGTTCATTATCTTATTCATAATAATGCAACAAGTGCAAAATTCGAATACCAGCAAATTGCAGATAAATACCCGATATATATAACTCGTGATTTATCTAAAGCGAAGGTATGGGTTAAAAGTAAAGTTAAAGGTTTCGAAAGTAGTGGATTAATTGCCTCATCGGGGGCGAAGCGATTAAAAGCAACAGGTATATTTGTTGATAACAAAATAGAGGCCGAAAAATGGTTTTTAAATGACCCTGATGATGTTCGTTCATCACATTTTTTGGAGGATGTCGCTACAGAATTTATTGTGCAAGGGCTAGAGTTAGATTGGAGCATAATCGCCTGGGACGCAGATTACCGGCACAACGGCAAATCGTTTGAACACTGGAACTTTAGGGGGGCTCGTTGGGAACAAATAAAACTTGATGATAAGCAGCGTTATCTTGAAAACACTTATCGTGTATTACTTACTCGCGCTCGCCAAGGCATGATAATTTATATTCCGTTAGGCAACATAAAAGACACCACACGATCTTCTGATTTTTATGATAATACATATCGATATCTGCAAGCGTGTGGATTGAACGAATTAAATTTCGTCTAGCTATAACGTTCACTGTCAATCTCAATTTGTTCTGGACAATAGATTTTATGATTCCAAATGACATACATAATGAAATCCTAAAACGTATTAAAGCCGCAGAAAAAGAACATAACGTTAAAGTTCTATTCGCAATTGAATCGGGCAGCCGCGCATGGGGGTTTGCATCACCGAACAGTGATTACGATGTGCGGTTTATTTATGTACATCCACGTGATTGGTATTTGACAATCGATGTGGAAGACAAACGTGATGTGATTGAATATCCGATTGTTGATGAAATTGATATTAATGGTTGGGATATTCGTAAAGCGCTAAAGCTATTGTGGAAATCCAATCCCGGTATTGTGGAGTGGCTTCAGTCGCCTATTGTATATGTGGATGATGGGATATTTGCATCTGCTGCACGATCATTATTGCCGACGATTTATTCACCCAAGAAGGGTATCTATCATTATCTCAGCATGGCAAAGACAAATTATCGCGGTCATCTCAAAGAAGATATTGTACCGATCAAAAAATATTTTTATGTATTGCGTCCACTACTGTCCATTATGTGGCTTGAGCAGAATCAAAAACCTGCTCCGATTGAATTTCATAAACTACGTGAAATGTTAACTGATCACGCCGAAGTGAATCATGAGATAGAGCTGCTTTTGGAGAGAAAAAAAAGAAGCCAAGAGAAGGAAATAGCTCCTGCTATTCCTTTATTAAATAAGTTTATTGAAGAAATACTTGCGCACTACGAAGAAGTACAATTTACAGAACCGGATAAAAGCCGAGACATATCACCTCTTAATCAATTGTTTCAGCAATTTTTAATTGTGTAATTACAGGATGAGTCGTCGCCCGCAGGGGGTGCAACGTAATGCGGGTTTGTTCTTTGCGGATTTAAACTGAGAGTAAAAGCACCCGTATTTCGCTAGGCTCCATACGGGCTACATTTTGATGTGGGTGGAAATTATTGCGGTAATTTCACTTTGAATATTGTGTAGGGATATTCGGTGTGGTCTTCGCCGTTGCTCCATTGTGGATCGCGTTGTAGTTGGGCGCAGGAGAAATATAAATAGCCGTCGCTACCGATGCCCAGGGAATCCGGCCAAAGTAGGCGGGAGTCTTGTGCTAGTGTGTGAAGTTTTCCGTCCGGTGAAAAATATTTGATGCTGTAATCAAGCGATGATGTGAGGTAGATGTTGCCTTTTTTATCCGCTTCCAAACCGTGAGTTACTGCGGTTTTTCCCAAGTCTTCCACTTTATTGCCCAGCTCTTTGTCTGATAGCGATGCATCTGCCAGATAGCGGGTTTCTATGCGGTATAAATTCAGTTTGTTGATTGGTTTGAAGTAAAAATATTTATTGTCTTTGGTTATTGCTATGCCGTTGATGTTGGAGCGGAATGGCGTGCCTTCTTTGTTGCGCATTTCTTTGCCGTCATAACTCAGCACGATATTGGGATCAGCTTGGGTGACGGGATGTTTCTTTAACAGGGTTCTGGTTTTACCCGAGGTTAAATCGAGCACCACAATTGCGCTTTGGCCTGGGTCGGATAAGTAGGCGAGATTTTTATCGGTATCGACGCGAACATCGTTTAAACCGGAGTTCACTTTGTCGAGGTCATCGAAGTGATAAACCCTTTCCACCTGATTGGTTTTAAGGTTGATCTTCAGCAGTTTGAAATAACCCTCCGGTTTTTGGTCAGCACTTTTTCCAAAAATGGAACCACCTGATGGTTTTGAATCCAGCACCCACAAATTATCTTTGGTATCAACGTAGAGATCCTGCACGCTGACAAAACGTTTGCTCTGGTCACCGGTGGTTTCATTCCATGCTGCATCGGGATACACCTTTTCCTTGCCATTAATGATTTCCACCAGACCATATTGGTAATTGGTTGGTCTGTTGGGGAAAGAAACAAAGAGGCGGTTATCGGAGGATACGCTGACACCAATCGCGCGCTTTTTTCCCAAATCGGCGACTGGAATTAATTTATCGCTGGTGTAGGTTGGAGGCTTGGGTGATTCAGCCTGGAGGCCAACGCTTGCAATCAATAACATCAGGCCGGCAATACATCGATTCAGCATTTATTTCTCCTTTGAAATATGTTGTGGCTTCGCTTGAGTAGCCCGTATGGACGCTAACGGAATACGGGGTTGCTCTTCACAATGTAAATCAAGATAAAAATACCCGTATTTCGCTAGGCTCCATACGGGCTACGCGCTGATTGAACAGGAGGAATATCCGCAGAGGTTAAATTTTTACCAAACTTATCCTTATGAACTCACAAGTGTTTTTTATTCAACATTATTTTTCGCATCTTCAATTGCTTGCACTAAATAATTGGGTTCATCGGTGCCGAGGCGAATAAATGATCCTCCTTTGAGTTCGATCTCCACACCCAATAAACCGGATACGTTGTAGATCCATCCGGTGCCGAAAGCGTGGATGCCGATTCCCATCCAGAGCGGGTTTTTAACTTTTTTGCACTGACCCACTTCTTCCAGCGGCAAACTTTTTTTGAACAAGCCGGGGCCAAAATACCAGTTGATCTCGCTTTCGTTTACCTCGATGGTCATTGAACTAAAAGTGATGGCGGCAAGAGTGAGCACACCGAAGAGTACGCCTATGCCAGCGGAGGGTAATGAAAATGACTCATTGATTATCAAAATGGTTGCAGCAATTACCGGCATCAACACCAAGGTAACCAAACCCCATTGTTTGTGTTTGTAGGATTGGAAGGCGCCGTCGCGCCAGAACAAGGTATCCGCCTCGACTTCAAATACGGCAGCCAATGCTTTGATCGATTCTTGCGAACCGCTACCGCGCGCTTCCAATCTTTGAATCGTGCGCAAGCCGAGGCCGCTGATTTCCGCCAATTGCTCTTGCGACCATAAACGGTCGGTGCGGTATTTTCTGATCAGTGATGATTTTGCTTTCATGTCCATCTTTCTTTACTCCAGGCTGATTGATGGAACTCAAACTACCTGAAGAGTTGCTAATTAAGTGACGCCGTCTACCCGCCAATCACCCGCCACCCCAGTAAATACGGGGGTTTTGCGATAATCCTACTAAGTAGCACGCGCGAATTGTAGCGGAATGCGGATTCACCTCCACAACAACTTTCATGTGACAAATATTACTTAGGCACCTCTGTTTTCATTTTTATTGCCCTCTACAAAAAGCCTCTACACTCACTACGACAATATAATGAGCAGGAAGGATTCCCTCTTTTTACCCCACCACCTACAGCGCTAGCGTATTCATTTCTCGCACTCTTTTTTACCGGAGTGGGAATGTCTGTTTTTTTATTTCTATTTCAACTTGCCGCTAACAGGAGTTGTTTGCCGGGTCATATCGGCATTGGCAGAAGAAATCTATTGCCGTGAACGCGATAGCAGGATGGCTATTGTGCATTCGCACCACAATAATTTTTTAATCCAACAGGAGTTTGTATGAATATGCTTAAAAAAATCAGCGCGACTTTTTTATTCGTTGTAATGGCCGCACTATCCTTCAATGCCAACGCTGCTACGGTTCCCTTGAGTTGTAATTGGCAATTGACCTATATCCACGGTGGCGCCTGGGGCGCGTATTACAATTATGTCTGTTACGACAATGGTGTATTGGCAGCGACCAAGGTGATCGGTGTGGATGCTTACGTGGGACAATGCACCGTGCAGCCACAAGCGGGTTATTCCTACAGCGGCTATGCCTGCGATCCAACCATTTTAAAAACCGTGCCGGACACTGAACCACCACAAGCCTGTGGCCCTAACGCCGGCCAACTTTATGGCGATGTGTACGTCAATAACAACCCTTATTCTACCGCCGATAACCGCGCCTTCCCGATCAACGAGGTAAATGCCTTCTGCGGTGCCTGCGGTTACAACAGCGGTGTACTTGGCTCCGGCGCCTGGTGGGCCTGGCTCAGGGTCACTTGTAAAAACTGATGCAAAGAAAACCCGGCTTGTGCCGGGTTTTTATAATTACCTTGAACATTTTTCTTATTACTTTATTTAAAATTTTATTCCCACAGCGCACTTATAGGTACTGCAAAACAATTTTTCTGCGCAAGAGGTAAGGTGTTATTACCTCCATATAACAAAATTCCACCCTGGAATTGTGCGCCTGCCTGAGCTGCAAGACGGTTAAGGCCTGCGCCATCTTTTGCTTGAACACTTGACGCTTTTTTAACTTCCACTCCCCATATTTTTTTGCTTTTTTCGATTACCAAATCAACTTCAACTTGATCCTTGTCTCGATAGTGGGAAAATCGTATATCGTCATCAAGCCAGGTTGCTTGGGTGATGAATTGTTGAACTACAAATGTTTCCAGCAAAGCACCAAAATCAGTACTGAAATTATTCCACTCGCTCGCTTGTAGATTACAAAAGGTCGCCGTAAGGCCTGAATCAACAAAATGAATTTTAGGCGTTTTGATCAGGCGATTACTGTCGTTTTTATGCCACGCCGGTAAACGATGAACCAAATACAAACGCTCAAGAATCGTAATGTACTTTTCTACCGTTTCACGCCGCATCTGCAATTCATTCGCCATATTACTAATATTGAGTAAATTGGCGGTGCGATAAGCAAGCACCTCAAACAGCTTGTGCATTTCTGTTTCATCGCGAATAGCAGCAATATCTTTAACATCTCGCTGGATAATCGCATTAATGTATTGACGATGCCATTGTCGGGCACGAGCAGGTGTACGTGTGATCGGCTCAGGAAAACCACCGCGACAAATAATATCGGCAATCCCCTGTATGGCTTGCTGCTCGCCTTGAATGGTAGCCGTTATGCCATTGGTAAGTAGCCGCTGCAAAAGTGTAGATTTAACGCCTTTTATCTCCTGCTCAGTCAATGGCAAAAGATTGAGCACCTCCATACGCCCAGCCAGAGATTCCTGAGCACCGGGCAGTAATAACAAATTAGCCGAACCTGTTAACAGGAATCTACCCGGCTTACGGTTGCTATCCACCGCGGCTTTGATAGCGGGCAACAACTCCGGAACACGCTGGACTTCGTCGAGTATCACGTATTCCGGTAAACCTTGAATAAAGCCCGATGGATCTTGCTTGGCGATGGACAGCAGGCTGCTATCGTCGAAATTAATATACGTGTGGGCGGGACAATATTGTCGGGCCAGGGTCGTTTTACCCACCTGACGTGGCCCTAGCAGACAAACTACGGGCGTATCGGCAAGCACTTCAGCTAGCTTTGTGGCTAACAGTCGCGGATATGGGTTAGTCATAACGATAATGATCAACAATTAAGGAGGAATAGGACAACTGCATACTACCGTCCAATTGCCTATTAAACAACCGTCTAATTGCCTATTATATTACCGTCTAATTGACTATTAACCTATCGTCTGATTGTTGGTTATCACCTAATGCCGGCATATATCAGACCAGTTAAATCTCCTTAAACACCTTGCGCAATAAAACCTCGTAACTCTGCAATTGCGCTGCATTGATTTTCGATAAGAAGAATTTTGAGGCGAGGGATGCGGTGTAGGTTGGCAACAACACATCCAGCTTTTTATCTTTTATATCTTCCCTCACCACAAACTCGGGCAGGAGTGCTATGCCTAAGCCTTCTTTGGCTGCTTCTTTCAATGCGATGGTGTTGCCGAGGATCATGCGGTCTTGTATGTGATCGAAGGTTAATTCGTGCTGGGCGAGCAATGCGTTCCAGGCGCGATGTTTGGCTTGCTCGCGGATCAAGATCGTATGTTTGTTAACGTCGTGGATATTTTTGGGAATACCGCAGCGTTTTTTGTAGACCTTGCTGACGACCAAACAAATTTTTGAAGTGTAGATAGGCTCCTGCTCGACAGTCGTGTGCGAGCGAATCGCCATGTCCCATTTGGATGTGGCCAGATCGACGTTGTCATCGCTGGTGTGCAGGTCGATGTGCAAACCGGGTGCGAGCAACTTTAATGCGGCCATGGCTTTGGGCATCAGGAGGCTGCCGAAATCCACCGGCGTGCTGATTTTTAATACGCCTTTGCCATCGCCGTGGTTTAACTGGTCCAGCACAATCCCCAGCCGCTTGGCGCAATAGCGATATTCGGTCATCAACAATTCACCGGAATTGGTGAGTTTGAGCTGCGCGCCCGATTGCCGCATCACCAACGTGCAATTGAGTTTTTCTTCCAAGGCTTTGATTTGGTAACTCATCGCCGCCTGGGTAATATTCATTTGCGCCGCCGCGCCGGTAAAACTGCCGGTTTCAGCCAACGCCGCCAGATAGGGAAGGTGGGCGATGATATGCGGGGTTAATTTCATAGAATGACTTTACAGACTTAAAACATCAGTTAATTTGATCTTTAAAATAGAAAAAATTAGTTTTATTTATGCTAGCACTCGTCCAATAATAAATCGAACCCGTTAACCGAGAATTACCCATGCTAGAAAATACCCTGTCAACTTCCACTCGTTACGATGTAAATACGTTTGTTTTTGATATGGATGGAACCTTGCTCAATGAGGCACATGCACTCGCCCCGCTGACGCTGCGTGCACTAGGTGAGTTGCGCGAACGCGGCGCTAATCTGGTAATCGCAACCGGACGACACTTCAACGATATCCGCAGCTATTTGAAACAACTTGGCGGCGGCATTGCGACAATCACCTGCAACGGTGCGAATATCCACAACGGCGATGGCGAATTGATTTATCGCGATGGCTTGCCCCAAGACGTTAACCAAGCCTTGATTCCACTCGCGGCTCAATTTGATGTGCACACCAATATGTACACAGATACCGAATGGTTGGTAACCGCGCCCTGCGAAGAATTATTGGAAGCCCATGAGCTGGATCATTTTGCCTATCGCCAGATTGATATGCAGGCAATGATAAATGCGCGCGCCTTAAAAATTTTGTTTTACGGTAAAAATGCTGAGCTGCAATCATTAAAAGCGCAAATAGAGCGCGACTATTCACTCGCGATAAACCTGACGTTTTCCGATCAATATTATTTAGAAGTGATGAACAACAATATTTCCAAAGGCTACTCGTTAAAAGTGTTGCTGGAAAAATTGTCATTGCCAGTCGAGCGAACCATGGCTTTTGGTGATGGTTTTAACGATGTGGAATTATTCCGCTCGGTTGCTCATCCGGTGTTGATGGAAAATAGCAGCTCATCACTAAAACAATTATTCCCACACGCTGCGCGTGCACAGCCAAATTACAACGATGGTGTCGCGCAGTTTTTATTGGATAATGTTTTGTAAGCCAGTAAAGCAATCCTCCTTCGTTCATATCTACTTAACGAAACAGATATTTCAGCAAATACCTGTTTCGTCCTCTCGTTCGTTTAGGTTAAATTCCAACCTTTGCAGGATATCCTTCGAAAGAAGCATTCGTTAACCATTAGCGGCAGAGGGAAGCACCATTGAGCAATCTCACTAAAACCCAAGCGCAAGCGCGTGCTGACCAAGTGCGGGCATTTCGTGCGGAGCAGGCGTTATTAACCTGGCAAGGGCTGTTGCATTTGCCGGATGAGACGGCAGCCAGTATCCGTTCATACCACGATGGTCTGCTGCGTGAATTGCAGCAGGCGCAAGATGTAGATTTGAATGAGGGATCGCGGCATTTATCGCTCGGCATGCAGATAGTTTCTTTTTTAGGGGCAGCAGCATTGGCGGCGAGTTTGTTTTTTCTCTTCTACCAATACTGGGGATATTTATCCACCTTCGCACAGGTTGCTATTTTAATTGCCGCTCCGCTACTCAGTTTGGCCGCAGCTCTCTGGGTAAGACGCTTTGACGCTTCCGGTTACTACGCCAAGCTCGCAGCCTTAATCTCGTTTGTAAGCTGGACACTCAATATTACGATGCTCGGCAGTATTTTTAATATCACACCATCGCCCAATGCCTTTGCAGTTTTTGCCCTCTACGGATTTTTGCTCGCGTATATGCTGCAAGCGCGCTTGTTGTTAGCGGCAGCGATGATTTGCAGTTTTATTTTTATCGGTGCCAAGTTCGGTACCTGGATGGGCAGCTACTGGATTCATGTAGGCGAAAATCCGGAACATTTTCTCTTGCCATCAATATTATTTTTTGCTTTGCCGCTATGGTTTAAGCATGAGCATTTTGATGGTTTCACAAATATTTACCAAATTCTCTCCGCAGTGGTTTTCTTTATCGCTTTACTGATTTTGTCTAACTGGGGATATGGGAGTTATTTACCTTGGTCAAAGTCATTTATTGAAGGTATTTACCAAACTCTCGGCTTTGCATGTAGCGGCTTGTTAGTGCTCTATGGGTTACGTACCCGCAATGCAAACTTAATGCTTGCGGGCAATATTTTCTTCGCATTATTTTTGTTTACCAAGTTTTTTGATTGGTGGTGGGACTGGATGCCGAAATATCTGTTCTTCCTGGTGATCGGCCTCACCGCTATTTTGGCGTTGATGGTCTTTAATCGCCTACGCAAAACCCAACAGGCAGGAAGCTAATCATGAAGACATCTCCACTGAATATCTCAACCAAAAAACTGGCTTGGCTCGCTGTTGCTTTTGTGCTGGTCGTGAATATCGTTATTCTGGGTAAGGTGTTTTTTAATCGCTCGGAAGTTATAACGACACTGCAATTGAGTGAACGGGAATTACAGTTTCCTTATAACTACGGTTTTAAGAAGGAAGATTCAAGCAAGCGTTTAAGCATACAATGGTCCGCACTTAACTCTAATCCAGTATCGCTCGATTACAACGAATTACGCTGGCACCTCGATAGAACTCTCGTGTTGAGTCCAGCACATTATTCCAGCTTTCAGTTTCCCTCTTGCGACAATGACAAGCGCCAACTCAATAAAAAAAGCGGTTGGGTATTATTAGAATTTAATGGCCAAAGCTACACAGATTACGTAACCAAAACAGAACAATACCACAGCTTGATACACAGCCAGGAGCCAACGTCCGATTCGGAACTGGCTAAAAAAGAGCTAAACGAAAAACGGGAAGAGGCGGATAAGCTGTTACAGGAGGCAAAAAACTCTATCACACGCCTTATTGCTATAGATGCAGCTGCAACACGCAGCGCATTAGAAAAAGTTATGCAAGCAAGAAATATTTCCGGAAAAACAAAATTATTGATTGTACCTACTGAGGTGGAAGTAAATTATAGATATTCGTGCAATCACGCCAAGAACAAAGAAAGAGATATTTTTATTAATGAGCTCTCAGTTTCATCTCTTTATCTTCCCAAACATTTTGCGCAAGAATTAACATTTAATAATGGAAAATCCACCTCACCTTTTATCGCCGTTGTTAATTACGGTCGTTTGTATGAGCCATGGATAGGTAGCCTGAAAACTTGCGAAAAGAATTGTGAATAACTCATCGTGAATTCCGTTATTACAATAACGGAATTCACTTCTACCATAACTCTGCTTGACGGGTGGGCGATTCCAATTGCAATAAAAATGCTTTGGCTTCCAACCCACCCGCAAAACCTGTCAATTTGCCTGACGAACCTATCACACGATGGCATGGAGCAATAATCGAGATAGGATTTTTCCCGTTAGCCGCTCCCACAGCGCGTACGGATTTTTCATTGTTGATTTGTTGCGCGATTTGCAAATAGCTGCGCGTTTCACCGTAAGGAATAGTCAGCAATGCTTGCCACACTTGCTGCTGGAATTCAGTGCCGTGAAAATCCAGCGGCAACTCAAATACTTTTCTCGTCCCATTAAAATATTCATTCAACTGCTGCGCAGTTTTTAGCAGCAACGGGAAGTCATCGCTGCGATCACCTTTATCGATCCCCACTCTTTTTGGATCTTCATTTTCCCACAACACTGCGGCCAAACCTTTATCGTTGGCAATCAAAGTTAATTGACCTACGGGCGAGGGAATAATGAGGTGGTAGTTCGACATATTTTTTAGCCGTTAACGTAAATACGTTGATTGATTACCAGCGTTTAGGTGGTTTTCTTGACGTGTGAAATATTCTCAAGATTTGAATTTGCTGGACTTCAATTTTTACTCGATAAGGAATGACATAACGCGTGTCGGGAACAACAAGTTCTCGTGTGCCGTGAATGCGGCCAGGATGACCGAGAGCAGGATTTTCACGTAATGAATTAACGGCTTCGTATATACGTTGTATTACTACTATTGCTGCTTGAGGATTATTTTTTGCAATGTAACTGGCTTCCTCGTCCAAGTTGTGAAGGGCTTTCTCCAGCCACTTAATTTGCATTTACACCCCACTTCTTAAACGTATCAGCTACCGCATCCTCAGAGGCAAACTCACCTCTATCAGCCTCTTCAATAGCTGCTTTAATTTCTTGCACCTGCCATTCGTTCAGCTCTACAAAATCGCGAATAGCTTCAGTAGCTAAAAAAGATTTTGAGCGATGCGTTGTATCTGCCAACTTTTCCAAGCGCAGCTTCAGATCATCATCCAAGCGGATAGTCATAGTCGTCGACATAACAAAACCTCTTTGTATTCGAATGTACACAAGATAACACAGACTATTAAATAAACAACCAGCCCCTAAACAGCACTTAAATGGCACATATCATTGGCATTATTGATAACCATTCTCATTATTGCTAAAATCCTCGCCCGTTTATCCCCTCCTTGCTTTAACTCCCGCTATAGGAAATCCGCATGTACCGTTTTACCCGTCCTGCCAGTCTGTTATTGACCTGCGGTGCGCTCTTGCCGAGCCTTGGTTTTGCTGCCGCGCCGATTGAAGAAGTGATTGTGAGTGCGAGCCGCACCGAGCGGCCGCTGAGCACGATTCCCAATACGGTGACTGTGATTAATCCGGCTGAGCTGGAGCAGCAATTATCAATTCAAGATGACCTTTCCACTGTGCTGGGCAATTTAATTCCCGGTTTCTCGCCCAGCCGTCAGAAGATGACCAACTCTGGTGAAACCCTGCGCGGACGCAAGCCGCTGTACATGATCGACGGCGTGCCGCAATCCAACCCACTGCGTGACGGTAGCCGTGAAGGCAATACCATTGATCCGGTGGTGATTGAGCGAGTGGAAGTGTTGCACGGCGCGAATGCAATTCACGGAATGGGCGCTTCGGGCGGTGTGATCAACTTGATCACACGCAAACCCTCCGATCAATTGGAACAAAGCATTCGTTTCAGCACTGGCTTTCAAACCGAAGATGTGGGCGAGAGTGCGGATTACGGTGTGAGTTACAGCGTGTCCAATCGTTTTAGCAGCAACGCCGATATTATCGCCAGCATCAGCTTGCGCGATAGCGGCGTCGCTTACGATGGCCGCGGCGATATTATCGGTGCCGATAATGCCCAAGGCGATACGATGGATTCGGAGTCCTGGAATGGTTTTGTGAAGGGTGGTTATGACTGGGATGACCAGCGCATCGAATTAATGGTGAACCACTATAAAGTGGAAAACAAAAATAATTGGATCGGTGTTCCGGGCGATGTATCCGAAGGTATTCCCAGCAGCTCGATAAAAGGTGAGATTACTGGAGAAGGTTCCAGCAATGACGTCACCGCAATCAGTCTCACTTACACCAATGAAGATTTCCTCGGCCACAAACTGCGCGTGCAGGGTTTCAGTCAGGATTTTGCCGGCACCTACGGTGCTGATATTGTGCCCTCGGCCACCTTTCAAGATCCGGCCTATGGCCCGAACCTGATCGACCAATCGCAAAACAATTCAGAAAAAGTCGGCGCAAAAATTACGCTGGTAAAAGATCAGCTCGCTGATTTACCCGTGAATCTTGTTTATGGTGTGGACGTATTGAAAGATGAAACCTGGCAGGAATTAATCCTGACCGGACGCGCCTGGGTGCCGCCAACCGAATACGAAAATATTGCGCCTTATGCGCAGGCTGAATTTACCGGTATCGATAAACTCACTGTGACCGGCGGCGTGCGCCATGAAAAATCGAAACTTAAAGTAGATGACTTTACTACCCTTGCATCCTACGGCAGCCGCTTTGTGGAAGGCGGTTCACCGGAGTTTTCGGAAACCCTGTATAACTTCGGCGGCACCTACCAAATCACCAGTGCCTGGCGCGCGTTTGCTAATTACGCCGAAGCCTTTTCTATGCCCGATGTTGGCCGTGTATTGCGCGCTATTAATATCCCCAACCAAAGCGTAGAAAGTTTTCTGGATTTAGAACCTATCCTCACCGAGAGCACCGAGTTTGGAGCGGAATTTAAAACTGCGGATATCACCGCCCAGTTGAGTTACTACACTTCGAATTCTGATTTAGGTGAGCGCTTGGTGCGCGGTGCCGATGGGATTTACTCAGTGTCGCGCGAAAAAACGGAAATCGACGGTATTGAATTCAGCACCTCATGGGCAGTAACTGATGTGGATTTACTCGGCCTGCGTTACGCTGAAGCAACCGGCCGTTACGATTCAAATAAAGATGGTCGCGTAGATTCCGATTTGGGCGGCACCAATATTTCACCGGATCGCGTGAATGTGAGTTGGGATCGCACCTGGGTTGAAGGTATAGACACTCGCTTGCAGGCAAATTATTTATTTGATCGCGATGTGCGCAATGCAACTGGTACAGTCACTAACAGTTTTAATGGCTATACCACTTACGATTTCAGTGCGAACATCGCGGCCTTTGATGGCAAAATCAGTTTTTCCGTACAAAACCTGACGGATGAGTTTTACTTCACTTACTTTTCGCAAAGTAACCCGAACGATATCCGCAATTTCACCGGTATCGGCCGTAGCTTTAATCTGAGTTACCAAAGAGTTTTTTAATAGCTAGTATTAAATGCGCTCGTTCGCCCCGGCTGCATTTACTTGCAGCCGGGGCGATTTATTTTGTTACACAGGAAAATAATGACCAGCAAACCCGATACCTTTATCGCACCTCCTTGTCGGGATGTAATTGACATCTTATTTCAGGATGAGCACCTGCTACTGATCAATAAACCCAGCGGCTTGTTGAGTTTGTCGGGTAAAAATCCGTTGAATAAAGATTCGGTACATTTTCGCTTGGTGCAGGATTTTCCGTCTGCCACGCTGGTGCATCGGCTTGATTTTGGCACATCGGGAATTATGGTGGTCGCACTAAATAAAACGGTGAATGGGCAGATTACCAAACAATTTCAAGCTGGCAGCATCAACAAAACCTACACTGCGATTCTGCATGGTCATCTGCAATGCGATAGCGGCATCATTGAGTTTCCGATTGCAAAAGATCCCGCTAATTTTCCGCTCCAAAAAATTTGTGCGGAGTCAGGTAAACCGGCAGTGACTCATTACACCGTTATTGAACGAACCAGTGCCCCGCCAACCACGCGGGTTTTATTTACACCAATTACTGGCCGAACCCATCAACTGCGTATTCACAGCCGGGAATTCGGCCATCCTATTTTAGGTTGCGACCTGTATAAAAATTCTGAGTCATTTTCACTTGCACCACGCTTGATGTTGCATGCAACTACAATCGAATTTGATCATCCGGTTACGGGTCAAAGAATTCAGGGGATAAGTCACTGTCCATTTTGACAGTTATAAAATAGCAAATAAAAAACCCGGCATTGCGCCGGGTTTTTTATTTCAACAAAAGCAATTATTTTTTGTAGGAGCATTTGTTTGGGTTGCCGCCTGGATCAGAACCAAATGCTGCAACAGTACAAGCGATTGATCCGCCCACCGATACTTTCTTGGTAACCCATTTGCCTTTGCGGCCAAAGGCAACCCAACCATCGCCTGAGGTAACTGCACAAGTATCACCTAAATCCGCGCACTTGGAAAAGCCACTTGGATAATCACCAGTGCCACTTAATACCGGCGCGCCACTTGCTGAACTTGAACTGCTTGATGCAACAGAACTGGAAGCCGTGCTGCCGATACGCGCGGATGCTGCATTAGAGTTGGTGACTACACCGGAAGTGGTATTTTTAATCCAGTAATAATAGGTTTGGCCAGATGCTGCAGTGCTATCGGTATACAAACGCACTGATGCGGCAAGTGACGCAATGCGCACACGGCCAGCAGGATCAGCGTCGGTATCGCGATACACTTCTTGTGCTCCGAGCGTCACATTATTCGCCGACCAACTCAACACAATGCTATTGCTGGTCGCAGTTGCACCGAGTGAAATTGAACCGGTTGCTGCAACAGAACTTGATGAATTGTTAGAAGGAACTGAACTGGGCGCAGCGCTGCTGGATGAACGACTTGATGGTGCAACGGAAGAGGCAGGAACAGATGAAGGTGCTACTGATGAAGTAGTACCACCACAGGCCGATGCTGTTAATTGCGCATTGTTTTTACCAACACCAGCGTAACTTGCAAGACGATCTTTCACGCATTGCGGCGTTACCGGCGAGTAGCTGTAGGGAATGCTGATCGGGAAGGGCGCTGTGGTTGTCCAGTTAGTTGCATCAATGGTACCGCCACTGCTCCAGGTAATATTGTAGGTTGCAAAATCACCAGGGTTGCGCACGTTGTTGTTGCGCAAATCCCAATAGCCGCAGTTGCTGCTATCGTAACGGCAAGTGATCGGATTTTTTGCATTCTGGAACCAGTTGCTTTCAATTAACGCATAACCTTTTTGACGCACGTTAATACCAGAATCGGTAATACCATCGTAAAGGTTGTTGTACATGTGCGTCCAACCACCGCGCTGCAATGGCAAACGCGCATTCACATTGCGATAAATATTGTGGTGGAAAGTAATTTCACGACCGCCGGCAATATCGCTACTGCTGGAACCATCAAGGCCGACTTTTTTGCTATCGCGAATCAAGTTGTAAGAAACTGTCACATTGTGCGATTCTTTTTTAATATCGATTGCACTTTCAAAGGTTAAGTCACCATCGGGCGAACCTTTACACTCGTTGTTCACTGCGAACAATTCATTGTGATCAACCCACACGTTGCTACCGCTGTCGATACGAATCATATCCGCATCATTATTTGCACCGGCAAGCGCGCCAATTTTCATATTGCGGATAATCACGTTGCTGGATTTATTGACCACGATTCCGAAATTCGCCGAAGAACCATTCGCACCGAGAATCGTCACGCCTTTGGTAAATTCTTTAATTTCTACGTAGCGATAAGCATCGTTCCAACGCGGCTTGGGGCAGTTGCCGGATGAATCAACCGTGTGGTCTTTAATCACCTGGTTAATCAGCGAATCTTCATTGCCGGTGTAAGTGATGATGACCGGATAAGCACCACCGCTGACTTTACTACCGTTAGCATCGAGCTTGGCGTTGGCGATAATCGTGTTGATTTGCTCGTAAGTGGATGCAGTAAATGATTTTGAACCTGAAGCGCTGCCGCCATCAGTAGTAGAAAAACCGCCGGTTGCTGCAGCGAATGCGTGGCTCCCGCTTAACAGGGCAATTGCAGCTGCAACGCAAGACGTGCTGAAGCCTGCCTTTTTTAGCAGGCGTGCTGAAGAGATATTCATAGTGATAATTCTCGCTTGTTATTTGAGATAGGGATTGTGGTACAGCGAGACCAAGCCGAAGAAATTCTGTAAATGCTCTTATTATTATTCCTTAGAAACCGTCGCTTTCGGAACGCGCAGGTGCGTTACCGGCGAGGTTCATACAACAGAGGAAATTGGCGGATTTATCAGATCACATCGACATTTATGATGCCAGTACAAGATCGCCGTTTCGTGATTCGTCAGACAAAATTTTTACTGTATTGGCACCTTAAATATCATTTTTCTTCACCTGTAAAAATCCCCTCAATTATTAATATTTAAATGACTAACGAGATTTAATCAGTGTGAATTTTTAAACACTAGACAACGTTGTCGCTTAAATGAGCTGTAAGTTATTTTCAGTCTGTTATGATTTAAGCGCTAACAGAGAAAGGTGCTTTCAGGATGAATAAAATAATATTTCCACTTTCCATTGTTGTTGCCGTCGGCGCAGGTTACTGGGCGGGGAAAAATTCACACACACTGGATACTGCTCCTTCCATAGCTGTAGTTGCACAGAGTGAAGCTGTAACCACCCCAATTGCTACACAAACTTCCTCTACTTTGCCCGTAGCACAGCACCAACAGAGTGATCCTGTTACTGCAGAAAATCAGCAACTATCTTCACATCCCGAATTATCTATTTCCGCTCAACCCTCACAACAACAAATTGATGAGATCAAAGCACAATACGAAGCTGAACAACACTCAGAAAAATTTACTGAGTGGCTCACCAAAAATCAAAAGGATAAACCCTGGTTTGATTTGGGAGTTGAAATGAATGGGCGATTTTCTGCAGAAAAAACTGATTACGATTGGGCTCCTGCAGAAGAAGAATATTTACAAACACTTTTTATTCAAGACTCAGCATTAGCTGGTATCGCACTCAAATCTACGTCTTGTAAATCAACTCAATGCCAAATCACTGTCAGCGTGATGGATCAAAATCATGCAAATGAAACAGCCATGACAATTAGCAAAGTCATAGGCAACCACAAATCCGCACAAATTATTATCGACAACAAAGTCAAGCAGGGCGAAGCCATTTTTTATGTATCGCGTGATGAGAAAGGATTTGAGCTTAAGTAAATAATTACTCAGCTCAATTATCTGGAATGGAATTCAGGTATAACAAGTATTGATGGATACTGTTTTCTACTTTCACAGAGTGGAGAACTGAGCAGGAAGGCTTCATTCAATACTAATTATTTTTACAATTGTAATTAGGGATATTTTCATGAAGTTATTTAAAATTATTTCAGCCATAACGGTTAGCTTCATTGCGTTCACATCAATTCCAGCGCTGGCAAACACACCAGCTTCCTGTTCTTGGGAGATAACCAGCTCCACATCGACTCCTCAACAACAAACAACCAATCAACGCTGTAAAGATAATAACAGTAATGCGTGGTTTGCTACCCGAACACTAGTGTCTTCAGCACCCTTTACCTCTCCTCCAGCATGCACAATTAGCATGATTGGAAATACCATTAACAATGGCACTTGCTTGCAACCAAATTTGGTTAGAACCAGCACTGCCTGTCAATCAGGTGCAGTTTTGGGACAATCGTGCAAATACACCAATGGAATACTCAATCCAGGACCTAATGATATGGGAAGATATGTAGTCTGTGGTGATGCTAGCTGTCCGTTAAGCACCGCAGAAAAAGGTTATAACACCCAATGCAAACCAGCATCGCAAAGTCAGCAATATAATAATCCAATCGTTGAGTGGTCCTGCCAATAAATAAAAATCCGCTACTGTATTTCAGTAGCGGATTTTTCACCTCATCACCGCGTTTTCCGATACTGCTCCGCCATCAACGCAACAAATCTTTGCGCGCCCAAACCTAAGGGGCGTTCGCGCGACCAAACTAAATCGATCCATAATTCTTCGCCGTTGGTGAGATTTTCCAGAGGCAATTCCAGCACCATGCGGCCGTTAATCCAGGGTTGCACTAGCGTGCGTGGCAACCAGGCCCAGCCGAGTTCGGCGATGACCAATTGTAATGCGACTTCCGGATTATCCACTCGCCAGTAGTGTTCGGAGATAGTACAGAAGCTGTTGAGGTTGCTTTCGCTGCGCGGGGTTTCGCTGTTGCGGCTGCTGACTAATATCTGCCGCACGGGGCGCAACTGGCTGTCGTTGAGATTGCCTTCAGCGGAAACTTGTTGCATCAGTGGATGAGTGCGGGCAATCACTGCGACCAATGTTTCTTGCCCCACCTCCTGAAAGTTTTCGCGGCCATCAGCGGCAGGGCGTTCAAACACGAGGGCGAGTTGCGCGCTGCCGTTATGCAGCAGTTGCAATGCATCGGTTTGCGGGGCGGTGATGACCTGGATATCCAGCAGCGGATATTCCTGTGCCAGCACCTTGAGTGGATCAACCCAAGCGGTGGATTGCAGCTCGGGGGCAATTACCAGTGTCAACCGTGTTTCCAATCCCTGGCTCAACTCCAGTGCCTGGGTGTTGAGCTGCTGTAGCTGGTTCATCAGCAAACGCGCTTGCGGTTCCAATGCGCGTGCGACGGCGGTGGGTTTGGGCTCGCGGCCGCTGCGGTCAAACAATTCCAGCGCCAGTTCGGCTTCCAAGTTCGCAATCGCCATGCTGATTGCCGAGGGCACGCGCCCCAGTCGGCGCGAGGCGGCAGAGAAGGAGCCGCTATCCAACACTGCCAAAAAGATACTGATCGTCTCGGAATTGAATACCGCGCTCATGCTTAATACCTCAATCTATCAATTGAACTGATATTAGCTAACTTTTTCTATCAGCACAAAACATAGAAACTGGCTTCATTCGATTGTGATGGAGGTCGTTATGCAAGGTTTAAAACGCCGTGTGGTCTATGTGGGACTGTACGAATTTATCGCGATAGTGCTGTCGGCACTCTTGTTAAAGCTGATCAGCAGCGCTGGTACTGGCGACTCGCTGGGTATTGCGGTGGCCGCCTCGGCAATCGCGATTGTGTGGAATCTGGTGTTCAACTATGGGTTTGAGCGCTGGGAACAATATCGCCAGCGCAAAGGGCGCAGCATAGGCGTGCGCGTGCTGCATGCGCTCGGGTTTGAAGGCGGCTTGCTGATCTTTTTGGTACCGGTAATCGCGCTCTGGCTGGATATCAGCTTTATGGAAGCACTGATTCTGGACATGGGTTTACTGGCCTTCTTCCTGTTCTACACCTTTATATTTAACTGGGTGTTCGACACAGTATTCGGGCTGCCTGCATCAGTAATAACTGAACCTGCCCATTGATTCTTGCCATTTTGATCATTAAAACAACTGCCTTCAGAATAAAACGGTATAAATTTATCAAAATAATAATTTGCACAATAATAGTTATCGCGATAATCTAATTTCAGTTCCACGGAATTGTACAAACGCTTCCGGGACAAGACGAAAAACCTTTTTATTTACTCATTTAATTATCGCGATAATAATTATCGCAAAATCAATTACCTTAAATATTCAATGTAAATACAGGAGCTACACCATGAACATATTGTATAAAACCTCTGCTACTACCAACTCTGGCCGCGATGGTCGTGCAGTTTCTGCTGATGGAGTTTTGGATGTAAAACTGGCGGTGCCAAAAGAATTGGGTGGCGATGGCCGCGCTGCAACTAACCCTGAACAACTATTCGCTGCTGGTTACTCAGCCTGCTTTCTGAGCGCGATCAAATTCGTCGCTGGCCAGGCAAAAATCGCGGTAGGTAGCGATTCAACCGTGACTGCCGACGTTGGCATCGGCCAGATCCCCACCGGTTTTGCCTTGGAAGTCGCGCTGAAAATCAGCTTGCCCGGTGTTGATCCAGAACAGGCCCAAGCGCTGGTCGATAAAGCCCACATCGTTTGCCCATACTCCAACGCCACCCGCGGCAACATTCAGGTAAGTTTGCAACTGGTGTAATTTTGGTCGAGAATTATCGCGATAACATTGAGCACAACAAGCAATGTTATCGCCTTGATTCTTTTTGACTGCGAGCAACCGCCATGTCCACTAACTATCTGCTATTAGACAAACAGCTCTGTTTTGCCCTCTATTCCACATCCTTGGCGATGACCAAACTCTATAAGCCATTGCTGGAAAAGTTAGGGCTTACTTACCCGCAATACCTTGTGATGCTGATTTTGTGGGAGCGTGATGGCCTTGCACTGAAGGATATTGCCGAGCAATTACATATCGACTCCGGCGCGCTTACACCAGTGATCAAACGGCTTGAAGCCCTGGGACTTTTGCAGCGCCAGCGTCAGGTAGACAACGAGCGCACCCTTGAGATTGGCCTGACCCCGGCCGGTAAAGCGCTGCGTGAACAGGCGCAGGAAATCCCCCTGCACATCGGCATGGCCTGCGCGACCAGCGAAGCGGAGATCAATGCCCTGCGCGAGCAATTGCAGCAACTACGCAAAAACCTCACTCGCGCCCAATAGCCTTTAGCGCTGCGCTATTAATTCACCCGCTGGATGCGCTTTTCCGGAGCTGCTTGGCCGGCGGGTTTTCCGGCTTTTTCCTGCGCTTGCAGATAATCAATTAACGCATCGAGATCGCGCACGGCGCTGTCTTCGCGCTCACTTCCCTGCGTGAATACCGAAAACTTATCGCCCCCATCCGCGAGGAATGAATTGGTCGTAATACGATACTGGTTATCCGCTTTTACCAGCTGCCCATTCACGCGTAGCGATTCCGCAATAACGCGATTGCCCAGCGGGCGCGTTGCATCCCACTGATAGGAAAACGACCGGGAAATTTGCAGCGGGCGAAAATCTTCCACCGCTCCCGCCTGCCATTGCTGCTCCAGCAGGGATTTTAATTGCGCACCGCTCAGGTTCATCACTTGCAAAGTACCTTTGAATGGATGCACGGCGGATACTTGCGAAAATACTACCTGCGCTTTGCCTTCACCCAGCGACAAATCACTGCGAATGCCACCCGAATTCATAAACGCAATTTGCGCCCCTTTATTTTTTGTCGCAGCCAATTGCGCATCGGCAATCAAATCACCCATTGCCGATTCTCCGGCGGTATTAGCAACACGATTAATTGTTTGCACACCAATTCGCGCAATCGGTTTTTCTAAAATTGATTTGCTGCGTTCCACCAGCTGCTGTTCAAACGCAGCAATTGCAGGAGTAGGGCGATAGCGATTTGGATCAACCAGAATATTTTCTGCAACGGCGTTAGTGATTTCGCCATCGGCTTGATTCAAGGTTAAATTCAAATGAGTTACCAAATGACCGTAAGACGCACCTTGACTGATCAATAATTTTCCGAGTTTGCATACATAAGATTGATGTGTGTGCGCGCTCAAGAGCACATCGATTTCCGGATCAAGCCGCTGCGCAATATCAACAATGTCACCACTAAAATTATCGCAACCGTTAAACGATCCCTGCTGTTTTCCACCTTGATGTACCAACGCAACTATGGCCTTTACACCTTGACGCTGGATTTCAGGCACGTAGCGATTTATCGCTTCAGCTTCATCGAGGACCCGAATACCTTTCATTGATGATGCGGGAATAACCGACGCAAGTTCTTCTACTTCTGCGCCAATAAAAGCGATCTTCACACCTTTGATTTCTTTAATCAGGTAAGGCGCAAAAACTGGTTGGCCGCTGGTGCTATCGATTAAATTCGCAGCGATATAGGGAAATGTTGCGCCCTTGAATTCCGTTGCATATTTGCAGGCTTTATCTGGCCTTGGCGACTCACAACCGCCATGCACCTGCCGCAATAATTCCGCTTTGCCTTCGTCCAGCTCGTGATTGCCGAGCGTGGAAAATTCAAGCCCCAATAAATTCAGCGCATTAATGCTGGGCTCGTCGGCCCACATTGCCGAGACTGGCGGCGATGCGCGGATTAAATCGCCCACCCCCACAAATAATAATTGCGGATCTTGTTCGCTCAATTCGGTTAGCAAACCACTTAAGGCCGCAATACCACCTGCGGGTGTTGCGATTTGCTGCGTAGGATTTTTGGGGTCGGCGTAAGTGTAAGTGCTGGCTTGTATGTAGCCGTGAAAATCATTCAGGGCAACAAGGCTCACATTCACACTTGAGGAGGATGGAGAATGCGTACAAGCGCCAAGCCCAATGATGAGGCCGGTTGCGAATGCCGTTTTAATTGCCGTGCTGATAAACCTTGTGTTGATCAAACGATTGAATTGATATTTGGATAGCGCCATTTTTTCCACCGATTTTTTTACAACATCTAGCGAGCCCAGTTGTCACTCTGGCGGCATAGGCGGCAGCATGGATTGTGCCAGCGTCGGTCAGGATTTCGGGATAAGGAATTGCACGCGTGAAATAAGCATCGCGGCGCAATCAGGAATAAAAATCAGCGATCACTTATTTCACCCAAGTGCCTCACCAGAATGCAAACCCTGTTTTGCAGGCACCGGAATGGCTCGCCATCACTTAGTTAAAGTGCAGTTATTTAATGTGCAGAAAGGAAATGACAGTTTCGTTAAAAAATGGCGCGCGCCAATTATTAATTGTCAGTGGAGAGCATTAATTATGAATGGTGGTTATTAATTATCTGTGGCGAGCCGTTTTTCCAGTTTGATACCCAAGCGTTTCGCCAAGCGCGTGAGGTTGGCGCGATCCAAATCCAGAGTCTTGGCCGCAACAGTCCAATTACCTGCGGATGCCGATAACGCCTGGATAATTTGCGCGCGTTGAAATTGCTCGGTTGATTCTTTCAAGCTCGCGCCGCTGATATCAATCGCTTGCACGTTGGTTTTAGCAGCGCGATTCGTTTCCGGTTTTGCGCCTTCCGCCAAATCAAAATGCGCAGGCAGAAGGGCAAGTATCGCCGGATCATCCGCGCCCTGTTGCGCTTTGGCTTTTAGTGCGGCGCGGCTGATCATGTGTTCCAACTCGCGCACATTGCCCGGCCACTGATAATTCAGCAGCGCCAATTCGCTTGCCTTCGCCAGCTTTAATTGACGCAAACCCAATTTGCGCGCGGTGAGTTCAAGGAAATAGCCGGCGAGCAACAACACATCGCCATCGCGCTCACGCAATGGCGGTACGGCAATCGGGTAAACCGACAGGCGATGGTATAAATCTGCGCGAAAATTGCCTCGCTCAACTTCTTGCTTGAGATCGCGATTGGTCGCCGCAACCACGCGCACATTAACCCGCTCCACCTGGTCGCGCCCGACCGGTTGTATCTCACCGCTCTGCAAAGCGCGCAGCAGTTTGCTTTGGATCGCCAACGGCAACTCGCCCACTTCATCCAAAAATAAAGTGCCGCCATTCGCCAACTGGAATTTGCCCGCACGCTCACGCTCGGCGCCGGTAAATGCGCCTTTGCTGTGGCCGAACAATTCGCTTTCTGCGAGGGTTTCCGGCAGCGATGCGCAGTTGAGATGGACAAGGGGCTGACTGCTGCGATGGGATAACTGATGCAACTTGCGCGCGACCAGCTCTTTGCCAACGCCGGTTTCACCTTCAATCAGCACCGTGTAATCCGAGTTGGCGACCAGATTGATATCGCTTTTGAGCGCGAGCATCGCCGGACTTTGGCCGATCAACTCACCGCCGCCGCCTTCGCGGGTGAGCGCCTCGCGCGTCAATTCCTGCAACAAATCCTGGCTGCGTTTGGCGCTGAGTTCGAGGCGATTCAGCTGCATCGCTGTTTTTAAACTGGCGGCCGACATAGCGGCGATTACCTCCAGCGTGCGCTCGGGAATGGTGTCGAACACATTAGGAGTGAGGCTATCGAGCGTAACTACGCCGATCAGTTGCGCATCCGAATAAAGCGGTAAACCCATGCAGGCGTGGACGGGCAAATCGCCCGGTTGCGCCAGCAATAGACCGTCGTAAGGATCAGGGTGAGGCGAATCGGCAGCAAAACGCAGTGGCCGCATTGCCTGGCAAATTTCGGCGAGGCGCGGATGGTCGCGGGTATGAAAACGGCGACCGAGGGTATCGGGTGATAAGCCCTGGATCGCCAGCGGCGTTAGCAGGCCATCGTTCAGTGCCAGCAAGGCAACCGCATCGCAATTGATGGCTTTGCGGATGCTGGTCAGCAGCCGGTCAAAGCGGTCTTCATTGCCGATGCTATTGGCCAAGTCCAATGCCACTTCAATCAACAGGGTGGAATTCACCTCTGCCATAACCTGCTCCCGCTGAGTGCCACTTAAGAAATGATCACGTCGCGAGTCTATTTGATCCTGCTGTTTCTTGAAAGTCAAAACAATACATAAGAGTCATATTGACACAAAATAATAGAGTCAATATGACACATAAAGAATCGATGAAAACTCATAAGATACTGATATTAAACAGTTTTTAATTTTGGCATTGTTGCTGTAATAACCGGATTAGCAAGTTAACCAAATTCATCCGGGAGCCAACCATGTCACTACCAATCTGTGCCCAATCTTCTGCCGATCACGCTGACGTCGAAGTGGATCACCGCTTACTGCTCAGCTTCGCCAATCGCGGCTTGCTCGCATCTGCCCTTGTCCTGCTGCTGACTGTGCTCGTCTGTTACCCCTATGCCGAGTGGTTTTCGCTGGAGGCACAGATCTTCGGTCACGCCGCGATGATCCTGAGTGCAGTGCTGATCAAGCTCACTTACCTGCTGCGCTGTATCGCCCAACAGGCGCTGCACTTACCTGTAGGTTGATCCCTATTTCGCCGATTTTATGTGTATTTTCGTTGTTTTTATCGTCGCATTGCGACAATTCAGGCTGAGGAGCCCGCTATGTTATCTGCCCAAACTATGGCTATTGTGAAAAGTACCGTCCCCCTGCTGGAAGATGCCGGCACCGTGATTACCGAGCATTTTTACGCGCGTATGTTTCGCGCCAACCCCGAGCTGAAAGATATTTTTAACATGAGCAACCAGCAGTCCGGGCGCCAGCAATTTGCGCTCTTCAGTGCGATTGCGGCCTACGCCAAAAATATCGAAAACCCGGCGGTGCTCAAGACGGCGGTGGAGCGCATCGCCCACAAACACACCAGTTTGAATGTGCAGGCGCATCACTACGATATCGTCGGCCATCACCTGATCGAAACCCTGCGCGAGCTGGCGCCCGCCGCCTTTACTGCCGAGGTCGAAGCGGCCTGGACCGAGGCTTACGCCTTTCTCGCCGCAATATTTATTGGCCGCGAGGGTGAACTGTATCGCCAGTCAGAACAGGGAGTTGGCGGCTGGAGAGGTGTGCGTCGCTTTACTGTGATCAAGAAAAAAGTCGAGTCGGCACTGGTGACCAGTTTTGTACTCGCACCCAGCGATGGCGGCGCGGTACTGCGTTACCAACCGGGGCAATACCTGTCAGTGCGCGTAAAACCGGCGGGCGCCGACTATTGGGAGATCCGCCAGTATTCGCTCTCAGATCGCGCCAACGGCGAGTATTACCGGATCAGCGTAAAACGCGAGAATGGAGCGGTGCAGGGCGCGGTTTCCAACCATTTGCACGATGCGGTACAGCAGGGCGATGAAATCGAAGTGCTGCCACCGGCAGGTGATTTCTTCCTGCAATCGCTCAACCGCCCGACGGTATTGATCTCTGCCGGCGTGGGCTTAACACCGATGGTGTCCATGCTGGAGGCAATCGTGCACGCCAATACCGGTGCACCGGTCGCCTTCCTACATGCCTGCGAAAATGCGCAGCAGCACTCGTTCGCCGGGCGTATCGCCGCGCTTCAGCAAGCTTATGCACCGCTGCGCAGCTTTACCTGGTACAGCGCGCTGGATGATTTGCCCTCGCCAACGCACTTCCACGGCTTGATGGAAATCGCCCCGCTCGCGGCGCAACTGCCACTCGCGGATGGCAACTTTTACCTCTGCGGCCCGACCGGCTTTATGAAGTTTGCCAAAGACCAGTTGTTGGCATTGGGGGTTGATGCCGCGCGCATCCACTACGAGGTTTTTGGCCCCCATAGTGATCTGTAACCTGTTTTGGTTATAAGCCTGCCACACGGCGGGCTTTTTAACGGGACAAACGCATCTGCTATGGTTTTTTATGATTTAACTGAGTCTGTTTTTAGTACAGATGAAACGCCATAGTGAACAGCATCACTGCGGATGAGACATCACCATGAGCAACACCAGCAACCCTCTGTTAATTCCCACCAAAAACTTGCACTCTCCCAAAGCCGCCGCCAAGGTCGACGGCAAAATTTTCACTCGCAGCTTCAGCGGCCGCTTCCGCAATTGGCGCCGTGGCGCAGCGGGTCTGTTAGCGCTGATGTTTTTCGGCACTTCATGGCTGAATTGGAATGGCCACCAAGCCGTGTTATGGGATCTGAACACCCGCCAATTCCACGTCTTCGGCACCACCTTCTGGCCGCAGGATTTCTTGCTGCTCTCACTGTTTATGCTGATCGGCGTATTTTTATTGTTCGCTGTGACCATGGTTGCCGGGCGCATTTGGTGTGGCTACACCTGCCCACAAAGCGTGTGGACCTGGGCGTTTATGTGGGTCGAAAATATCACCGAGGGCGATCGCAACCAGCGCATCAAATTAAATGCCGCGCCGAATAATTTATCCAAAATCGCCAAGCGCACCAGCAAACACGGCCTGTGGTTGGCGATGAGCCTTGCCACCGGCATCGCCTTTGTCGGCTACTTTATTCCGGTGCGCGAACTGACTGCCAACTTGCTGCAACTGGAATGGTTCACCACCAGCGCCGCCTGGGTATTTATTGTCGCCGGTCTCACTTACGTTAACGCCGGTTGGGTGCGCGAAAAAGTGTGCGTACACATGTGCCCCTACGCGCGCTTCCAAAGCGTGATGTTTGATCGCGATACCTTAGTGATCGCCTACGACAGTGCGCGCGGTGATTCACGCGGCGCACGCAAAAAACACGAAGATCCCAAAGCGCTTGGCTTGGGCGATTGCATCGACTGCTATATGTGCGTGCAAGTTTGTCCGACTGGAATTGATATCCGCGATGGTTTGCAAATGGATTGCATCGGCTGCGCCGCCTGCATCGACGCCTGCGATGATGTGATGGATAAAATGGGCTATGCCAAAGGCCTCGTCAGTTATACTTCAGAAGCCGCACTCGCGGGCGAACCGGTGCGCATTGCGCGTCCACGTTTGTGGGCTTACAGCGCGGCGCTGGTGATTATGATCGGCTCGCTCTGGTTTGCATTGGATGCGCGCGAACTGGTCGATATGAGCGTAGTAAAAGATCGCACCGTGATGTATCGCAAAACCAGCGAAGGCAATGTGATGAACGTGTACCGTTTAAAAATCACCAACAAAACCCAGGTGCCTGCGCGCTACGAATTGATGATCGATAAAGACCCGCGTTTAACCCTGACTCGCACCCACGAGATAATATTAAAACCGGGTGAAGTGTTTGATATGCCGATCAGCGTCACTATGAAACAAGGCAGCGAAACATCCGGCATGACGCACTTTGATTTTGTGCTGGTGAATCACGCCCAGCCAGGTTCATCAGTGCGTGTAGATGCCAACTTTATTTATCCGGCGTTTTAATGCCTGGTAATTTATTAAGGTGTTATTTAATTAAAAGTCACAAGGAAAATTTATAACACCTTATGAAACTTTATGAAAAGTTCGCCGACGAAATCGCGCAACTCATTCGCACCGGTGTGCTGGCGGCGAATGAAAAAGTCCCCTCGGTGCGCACTGCAAGCCGCACCTACGGCGTAAGCCAGGCTACGGTTTTCCAAGCCTATTATTTATTGGAAAGCCGCGGCCTGATTCAAGCACGCGCGCGCTCAGGTTACTTCGTGCGCGCGCAAGCAAAACACGCACTCGCCGAACCGGAAATGAGCGCAGCGATTGCTGACAGTACCGATGTAGATGTCAGCGAACTGGTATTTTCAGTATTAGGCTCAATTAAAGATCCGGACATTATTCCGATGGGCTCCGCATTTCCCAGTCCGGATTTATTTCCCCTCTCGCGCCTTGCCCGCTCAATGGGCAAAAGTATCCAGCAATTACCCGCGCGCGCGATTCTTGCCGATATGACTTACGGCAACCCCAACTTGCGCCGCCAGATTGCATTGCGTTACATGGTGAATGGCGTAATGAATTCACCCGACGAATTAGTTATCACCAACGGCGCATTGGAAGCATTGAATTTATGTTTGCAAGTTGTCACCAAACCGGGCGACTTGGTAGCGATTGAATCACCCACGTTTTACGCCGCATTGCAAATCCTTGAACGCTTGCAATTAAAAGCAGTGGAAATTCCGGTGCATCCGCGCGACGGAATTCACTTGCCTACTTTGGCGGACAGCTTGCAACGTTTGCCAATTAAAGCCTGCTGGTTTATGAGTAGTTTTCACAATCCACTCGGCGCGTCCATGAGCGATGAAAAAAAACAATCGCTCTACGAATTACTACAGCAACATCAGGTTCCCTTAATTGAAGATGATGTCTACGCCGAATTGTATTTTGATGCTACGCCACCCAAGCCGGTGAAATTTTTTGACCGCGGTGGATTGGTAATGCACTGCGGCTCTTTTTCCAAAAATCTCGCGCCCGGTTACAGGGTAGGCTGGGTTTCTGCGGGGCGCTACACCGAACAAATCCATCGCCTGAAATTAATGACCACCATTTCGCCCTCGGTGCCCGCGCAAGTTGCTATCGCCGATTATTTACAACACGGCGGTTATGATCGCCATCTACGCAAATTGCGCGATACCCTTGAACATCAACAGCAATTAATGTTGAACGCAATTGCAAAATATTTTCCCAAAAATACGAAAGTCACCCGTCCTGATGGCGGTTATTTTTTGTGGGTAGAATTGCCGCCGCAAGTGGATAGTTTGCAATTGTTTTCCATGGCGCTCGCGCAAGGCATTAGTGTCGCCCCCGGCCCAATTTTTTCTGCCACCCGCCGCTACCAACATTGCATCCGCCTAAACTACGGCTGCAATTGGAACGCGGGAATGGATGCAGCTATGGCGACACTGGGGAAATTAATCGCTGGTTTTTGATGCTGGAGCGCGCGCCATTCAAGCACACAAATAATTCAAAGATTGTGCAAACAACTTCCGGTTGGAATCAAATGATCCGGCAATGGTCAGAGCCCCTGAATATTGAATAAATCCACGGAGTTTGCAGTGACTATCACTCGTTTCTTTTTAATCCCCGTCGCCCTCAGCTTGTTCGCCTGCGCCAGCCAGGAACCAAAACAGCCCAAAACTACCGACTCCATCATCACCCTGATCCAGGTTGATGGCAGCAAACAATTCAGCTATACCCTGATTATGGAAATGCCCGACCGAGGTGGCCGACCGCAAGGAGGACCCGGAGGCAGAGGTGGTGGTAAAGGCGGTCCACCGCCGGGAGGCCCAGACGGTAAACGCCCCGGCGGCCCCGGAGATTTTGATCGCGCAGATGACGATCATGATGACGGACGACTAAAACATCTCACCGAAGAAGGTTTGCTCGCCAAGTTGGAAGACACCGGTTACTGCCGCAACGGCTACCAACAATTGGAAACCCAATCGCGGCGCGGTGCGATGAATATCGCTGGCGAATGCTACGACAAAGCGACCGATGAGGATCGCAAAAAATTCCCAAATCCAGAGCCGAAAAAAGTGATTGAGGAGAGGTTGGATTAATGCGCTGCTAATGCAGTGCTCTACAACCAATCTGGATGCTTTCATCGCATTGAAAACACGTGTCGCAAAAGCTTTTACTTCTCCGACGTTGGAGATGAAAGCAGCCAGATTGCAAACACAGAAAATAAGGCAAGTGCTAAAAGTCCCATGATCCCTCCTGGAAAATTTCTGAGAAAAGTTGCGTCATTAACCGGACTCAGTGTCAGGCAATAACCCACTCTACTGATTTTGCTGATGCCCTGAACAGGCGGTTGAAAACATATTTCCTAAGAGGTCTATCGCACACAACGCGAGCGCCTCAAACGAATAATAAATTCATATAAACGCTGCTGTTATATTCCAACTAAAACGCGTAAAAACTTGTACACAACCACAGAATAGACTTTAGTGATAAGCTTCCAAAACGCGCCGTTGAAAAGTAGACAATAAACGAGGGAATAACATGAGATTCGCTTTAAAGGCACTAGTTGTAATACTTATCTCTGCTGTTATGTGGGGCTGTAGCTCAGCTCAACATAAAACTCCTTCAACCAAGCCCACAGGAACAAGTAGTGTGAGTCAACCTGGTTATGTAGAAACAGGTAAAGCCTCGTTCTATGCAAACCTACATCAAGCGAAGAAAACCGCCAGCGGAGAAATTTACGATCATAAACTGAGTACAGCAGCCCACAAGAAATTACCTTTTGGAACAAAACTCAAGGTCACTAATTTGGCGAATGGGAAAACCGTTGTTGTAAAAGTTAATGATCGCGGCCCCTTTATTAAAGGCCGAATTCTGGATCTTTCAAAATCTGCATTCAGCAGCATAGCAAGTGTATCGGCAGGCGTTATTGAGGTGAAAATTGAAGTGATACCTGCTAACAACTGAGCCTACTGCAAGGCTTAGTTTAACAATCATCAAATAAATGATTTTTTGTAAAACAGATCAACATAGGTTTCATTGTAGGCGGGAATATATCAACGCAGCTCTCAGAGCTAAAGGAGTGAAAATGACAGACGCTATAAGAGGGACAATTGTTGCAAGTGTTTTCGCACTAGCAGGTGCGCTGGGTGGAGCTGCGGTAACTGGTTGGTCACAAGTTCAACTAGCAAAGCAGAAATTCAATTCCGATCTTGTCCTGAAAGCCCTGGAATCTGGCGATCCGTCGCAGCGGCTTGAATCACTAAGATTGCTAATTGAAACCAATCTAATACAAGATCCCGAAATAAAAAAAGGAGTACGAGAGTACGCAAAATCCAGAGAGGCAGTTCCGGAATCAATCCCCCAAATTATGTCTGTCGCCCAAGTACCAACGAAATTCAAAACGGCCAGAGATGTTCAGGAAATGCTTAAAGCATTGGGCTATTACACCGGACAAGTTGAAGATTTTTACACTCCTGAATTTAGACAAGCCACACAAACGTTTCAGCAAGAGCACGGCCTTACTCCGGATGGTCAAATTGGTGCAATGACACTGAGAATCATGACTCAAGAGTATGAGAAGGCGAAACAAGCACCTCAGTAGGTACTCAAATCCAGCATAAATATCAACTTAATCGGGAGCTGTGGAATATCTAATTCACAGCTTCATAAACCTTCGTTCCCCCAATATCGGTGGAAAGTCCCATCCCAAAGCCTGATATTTCACAAAAACATGAATTTAACTCATGTTTTTGTGAAATAAGATCATTTTTATTCATGCTCCGATTCAAGTATAAAGTACTCCTGCCATCAGCTAGACCAATTAGGTACTAAGCAGTCCAGAAAACTGGAAGGCTCAGAGCACGGCACAAATTCGGGTTTTATCTCAGCAATCAGGTTACAAGATCACCATGAATACAGATTTCACATTTGCGATTAAAAGCATTCGTTTCGATGAAAATTATCGTCCTGCAGACAATACGCGCATCACTACCAACTTTGCCAATTTGGCCAGAGGCGAGAGCCGTCAGGAGAATTTGCGCAACACGCTGCGGATGATTGACAATCGTTTCAATGCCCTGGCGCATTGGGATAACCCCAAAGGCGATCGTTATTCACTTGAACTTGAAATCATTTCTGTTGAGATGGATGTTGCCACTGAAAAGAGTGGTGATGCTCTTCCTTTGATTGAAATATTGAAAACGAATATTGTTGATCACAAAACTGGCGAGCGCATTGAAGGTATTGTAGGGAATAATTTTTCCTCCTACGTGCGCGATTATGACTTTAGTGTTCTGTTGCTGGGGCACAATAAGGATCAGTCTGAATTTAAAACTCCGGATAATTTTGGCGATCTGCATGGGAAGCTATTTAAGAGCTTCGTGAACTCCAGCACTTACAAAGAACATTTTAATAAGCTACCCGTTATATGCTTAAGTGTTTCGAGCAGTAAGACCTATCATCGAACTGAAAATCAGCATCCGGTATTGGGTGTTGAATACCAACAAGATGAATATTCTTTAACTGATGAATATTTCAGAAAAATGGGCTTACAAGTTCGCTATTTCATGCCTGCGAATAGTGTTGCGCCTTTGGCTTTTTATTTTTCTGGCGATTTGCTGGTTGATTACACTAATCTTGAGCTTATCAGCACTATCAGCACCATGGATACTTTCCAAAAGATTTATCGCCCTGAGATTTACAATGCGAACTCTGCTGCGGGTAAATCCTATCAGCCAAGTTTGAAGCACCAGGATTATTCATTAACTCGCATTGTTTATGATCGGGAAGAGCGTAGTCGCTTGGCGATTGAGCAGGGTAAGTTTGCTGAAGAGCAATTTATCAAACCATACCAAACTATTCTTGAGCAATGGTCTGCTAATTACGCGCTTTAATTAAAGCGCGTAATTACGATCATTTATACAAGACCATTTATTTAGACAAGATCTTTCATTTAGAAAATCCCCTTTATTAAAATCAAGATTATCGATTATGAAAAAGCTATTACCTACTTCAACTGCAGGCAGTTTGCCAAAACCCTCCTGGCTGGCACAGCCTGAGACACTTTGGTCACCTTGGAAACTGCAAGATCAGGAATTAATTGACGGCAAACAAGATGCTTTGCGTTTGTCATTGCACGAACAAGAACAAGCAGGCATTGATATTGTTGGCGATGGCGAGCAGTCGCGCCAACACTTTGTGACTACGTTTATTGAACACCTCAACGGTGTTGACTTTGAAAAACGTGAGACTGTTAGAATTCGTGATCGCTACGATGCTAGCGTACCCACAGTCGTTGGTCCTGTGTCACGTACCAAACCAGTTTTTGTTGAAGATGCCAAGTTTTTACGTCAGCAAACCAAGCAGCCAATTAAGTGGGCTCTGCCTGGCCCTATGACGATGATCGATACGCTTTATGATGCCCATTATAAAAGCCGTGAAAAACTGGCTTGGGAATTTGCCAAAATTCTTAATCAGGAAGCGAAAGAATTAGAAGCTGCCGGTGTGGATATTATCCAATTTGATGAACCTGCATTTAATGTGTTTTTTGATGAGGTAAATGACTGGGGTATTGCTACCTTAGAAAAAGCAATTGAAGGGCTTAAGTGCGAAACTGCCGTTCATATTTGCTACGGCTATGGCATCAAAGCCAATACCGATTGGAAAAAAACCTTGGGCTCCGAGTGGAGACAATATGAAGAAATTTTCCCCAAGCTGCAAAAATCCAATATCGATATAATCTCACTGGAATGTCACAACTCTCATGTTCCAATGGAATTGCTGGAGTTGATCCGCGGTAAAAAAGTGATGGTGGGCGCTATTGATGTGGCAAGCAATACCATTGAAACCCCCGAGGAAGTTGCGAACACCTTAAGAAAAGCACTTCAATTTGTAGATGCCGACAAACTCTATCCTTGCACCAACTGTGGCATGACGCCTTTATCTCGCCAAGTAGCAAGAGGCAAGCTGGATGCGTTAAGTGCAGGCGCAGAAATTGTTCGAAAAGAACTATTGGCCTAATACCAGCCGATATATTGATATGTAAAAGGGTTACCTTTTTGTTAATTGGATTCGACATCCATTATCAAACTGGTAACCCTTATCCGTTTATAAAATGCTATAAACCATCTGGCTTACTTTGCATTGAAGCAAGCCGCCACAGCTTTTCTATAGCAATTTGGCCTTTTTTACTTTTTGGTTCAATTGATACACCGTTCGGAAAATCATCATACACAAGGTTTAAAGCCACCTCCCTCATATTCAATTTCCCAGATATGTATATCAACAGCTGAGTTGCGTTTAACAATTTTTGCCTCTAGCTGCACCACGTAAGCTTCAGCAAACTCAGGAAACGTTTCCCAATTTCCAGATTCTGTAAGCTCAATATATTCCCAGCCGATATCCATTTTCTTTTTTTGGGGATTAGCGAATGTAATCATTTAAAACCTTATAAGACCGTAATAGTAAATTAATGCTGTACGGCAGTTTTTTTAAGTTAATGTGGTTATGCAAACAAGAAACGTGTTCAAAAGATCATAGCTACATTTGGGCTAGTTTGCATTACAAGCTGTTACTACACTTAGCCAAGTGCTTTTACGAGGGCAACAACTGGAAGGATTAGCGCTGATATTCAGCGCTTGGAGTGTGGGGCCTGATAAAGATATTGGTTGTGGTCAACCAGCCACAGCTCGCGGTCGCGACAGGTATCTACCAGATAATCGATAAAACGGCGTACATAACCGGGCATGTATTTATCTTTCTGGAATACCAGACTTAGTGTTTTGGTTTCCATGCATTCTGCCAATGGCAAAGTTGATAGCTCGCCGGATTGCAATTCGTCGCAGCACATAAACAAAGGTAAATGCACCAACCCGAACCCTTGGCAGGAAAATTGTTTGGCAAGGATAAATTCATTTACCACCAATTGCCGACATTGTTGTAGCGGCCAATCGCGGCCGGTATTGGCCAAACTTTTACTGACCATAATATAAGTGTGGCGCTGCAGATCATCAGCAGTTTGTGGTGGGCTAATTTTTTTCAGATAACAAGGGCTGGCAACCAGGCCGTAATTAATTTCACCCAAGCGTCGTGCAACTAGCGACGAATCTTCCAGCTCTCCCAAACGAAATGCCAGATCAAAACCATCGCCCGCGGCAAAACTATTGCGATCACACAGGCTGATATCCAATTTGATCGCAGGGTGCATTTCCATAAACGTCATAAAGTAATTGCACAAGGCTTTGCTGTTGCACTCGTGGGGCAGGCTTATTTTGATGTGGCCTTCCATCACCGTTTGATGTTCTTGCACTTGGGCATTTGCAAATTCAATTTGCTGGATAATCTGGCAGCAATTTTGATAGTAGGTTTGCCCGGCGCTAGTCAGTTGGAAATGGCGGCTATTGCGCGAAATAAGAGTCACACCTAGCGCGGCTTCCAATTGCGCGAGCTTGCGGCTGATGGTTTGTTTGCTGCTATTTAACTGCTTGCTTGCGGCAGTGATGCTGCTCAGTTCAGACACTGCATGAAAAACATAGATGTCGTTTAGGTTAACGCTGGATGCCATAGACCCCTCAACAAAAGTTGACGCAGAAAATAAAAGTACTGCTCTACTGAGTCCTATAGAACCCGCTGCTTGCTGAGGAAAAGCCTAGGGTTGGCATTATTGGCGCGTAAATTATCGAACCAATAAATCCTGTTTCCAGAGAGTGGTGCGTTGGCGCTAGTGGTGGTTTGGGTTGCTTAATTCCATTTTTATTTTTAATTGTTCGACCAATTTATGATTAGCCTTTTGGTCGTTGCCTATTTAACACAGCTTTTTGTTAATTGACAGTCAGCTTGCGCATTAAAGCTGCAACTTAATGTCCCGAATATTTTACTCATCAAACTCTATTTCAGCGAATAGTATCTGCTCCTTGCTATTGAATAACGAATAAATGGGAGCAATGTGATGCGATACCAACGATTTTTATTGCTTATAGCCGGTATTTTTCCTGCTGGTGCTCATGCGCACGTTAAATGGTTTGTAGAAGAAAATCACGCGTTTACTAAAGCAGGCTATGTTTTTGATAGTCTTTTTGCATTTATCTTGCTGGGTGCATTTTTATTTATCGCAGCTGCCAGCCTGATGCAGTGGCAAGCCAAACATAATCCGCGCATTCATTCCTGTTTACATGCGCCCATCAATAAACGCTGGATGAAAAATCCATCGCATTACATTAATGCACTATTAAAGTTTTCTTTAGGAATATTATTTCTCGCTAATTTGGTGCAAGGACATTTTATCGCGCCCAATTTTGTAGCGGATGGCAGTGCATTTAACTACGTGCTCATTCAAGCTTTATTGATTTTGCTTCTGATTGTAAGCGTAAAATTGTTTGCAATTGCGCTGTTTGTTTTTTCATTAGCACTGTTTGCGTTTTTCCCTGTTACCAATGCTATCGATTATGCACCGGAATTAATTGCTTTGAGCATCGCCCTGTTCTTTACCAGCTCGGGTTATGCCGATGGTAATTTGCAAATGAAATGGTTGCGCATGGAACATCGCGCTTTTGCAGTGGCAATTTTGCAATTGGGATTGGGAATTCAATTAATTATTCTCACCTTCCACGACAAGTTATTGCACCCTGGTTTTGGTTTGGCATTTTTGCAAGATTATCCAATGTTTAATTTCCCCCACTATTTTGGCTGGCACAGTTTTACCAACACCCATTTTGTATTCGGGGCAGGCATGGCCGAATTGTGTTTTGGTTCATTGCTGGTGGCTAATATTGCACCGCGAATAGCGTCGATATTGATTGCAGTTATTTTCACGCTGACGGGATTTGTATTGGGACCGGAGGAATTGCTCGGCCATGTACCGATTATCGCAATGGCATTGGTTCTGTTGTTAACGCCAGCGCCGGGCTCAGTAACACAGGAAGAGCAACTGGCTTCACAGCTATTACCAGATTGAAAAAATGTATTAATTAAGATGATGGATGGCTACAGCAATCAAAAATGCAGCCATCCTTTATTATTTTGCAATTAGTCGTATCAGCACAGTGCACTTTAATAGACAGATACCAACCGCTGTCTTACTCTGCTTGCATCTTTTGCCAGCGACTTATTTTCAATAATGGAATCCTCCTGCACTACCAGCAACAGCTCTTCACCTGAAGTGATACACGATAAAGATTTTATCGTTGTCTATCGCGGCCTTGATGCAGACTTATGCAAAGCTGTTATTGATTTATTCGATCAGGACAGTAGCAAATGGCGCGGTAAAATTGGCCGCTCCGATGGGATTAGCCATCAGCAAGAAACCAAAAATTCCTGGGATCTGGAAATCGCCAATGAAGGTGAATGGCAAAATCTCTTCCAAAAAATCCATCCGCAAATCCAAGCCTGCATGGCAGACTATTTAGCGCGCAGCCCGGTATTAAAATCCTTTCCTCTATTGGCCACCGGATACAAAATTCAAATGTATCCAAAAAACCAGGGCTACTTCCGCTGGCATGCAGATTCATTGGGGCGCAACGCGCGCAATCGTGTTGCGGCTATGGTGTTGTATTTGAATGATGTGAAGCAGGGTGGCGAAACCGAATTTTTTCATCAGCGCATCAAGATTTCACCAAAGGCGGGCTATCTCGTGATGTTTCCTGCGGGCTGGAATTATATGCACTGCGGACATGTGGCGGAATCAAATGATAAATATATTATTTCGTCGTTTATCAAGATCAATGATTGAGGCCTTATCACCCAATTTTGTGAAAAACAAAATAATCAGAATGCTAATGCGAAGATGAATATTTGAGATGTGGTGTTCAGGTTGAGCGTAATGTGCAACGTCTAGCTTAAATTGCAATTAAAACCTTTCCAGCACCGAAGGTGCTACGTTCGAGCGAATTATTAGGTAGTTAGTCTCTTGGAATGCACTCAATTGTTTTGTTAAGTTTTCCTGACCAAGACCTTATTTTAATTAAATTGGCATAAGGATAATTTTCATTGTTTGATGGAAAGTTACAACTTTCTATCAATGAAGAGCCGCACCATTGATCGTTACGCCAAAAACTAACAACTGCATATTGTTCCGATACAATATTTTTAATGAATGTTAGTGCACCGCCATACTCGCACTCCTCTTTGAACTCATTAAAGTGAGCGTGATACGCATCAAATGCAACCGTAACCTCCTCACCAAATGTGTCAATACTTAAGGGATGCTCAACCACATTGAAAGGTGGAATAACCTTTACTGAGAATGTACCTTCATCATTTTCTTCTAGCGCAGTTGCAAATTCTTTCAATTCAGGAAAAGACTTAAAAAATTGAATTGATACATTCCTAGAAAATTCATTTAGATTTTCGTGCATTTGGCGCCCTAACGTTTAGCACAATGGCGGTTTGTGGGTTACTTTTGCGCAGTAAGGCCATGGAAGAGCCAAGCTAAAACTGCGAAAAAAATGCCCATTAAATTGGAAAATTTCACTGTCAGATGCAACGACTTGTTATAAATTTTCATTCTTCCAAAGACTAAAAGCTCTATCTAATTCTGGTGCTACTTTGTCGTATGTTTCCCAGCTGCACGGAATTTCATATGGGTTTTCAAATTGCTCTTCAGGGTCGGCGGCTTCTGCATAGACTCCGAAATATCGATTTTCAAAAAATGACTGAGCGAATTTATTGCCAAGATCATTCAGGTCTTGATCAGTAAATTTTCCGTCACAGTTATCTCTGAAAAATTCAACTGGTGTTATTTCTCTGGCCTTTAACTTTTCTATTTCTTCTGGCCATTCTTCTGTATGAATCTCTCCAGCCAAACCATTTATTACTGCCCAAGCCAAGAAAGTTCCAGTATGGGTATAACCATTAATTTCTGGCAAATTACCGAAATTTTCTGCTCCAAAATGCCAAGAAGCATCATCGTACTTCATGCTGTTTCCTTTAGTTTTATAACGCCTGAATTAAGCCGCGTCACGACGTAGTATCGGCTTGAATGATTTGTATGCACTTACTCTAGTGCCATTAGTTCCTGAACTGGCTCAATCATATAAGCTTCAAAGTCAGACCAAGCTTCGCCAGATTCAAAATATTCTTTTATTGAAGCTCTCGCCTCAACAATATATGCATTCCATTCAGAGGTACCCTTTGCCTCATTTGCAATGGCGGTTAGAAGCCCGGAATATTCCCAGTCAATACATTTGTGAGCAAATACAACGCCTTCATTATATGACTCAATTGCAAGCTGTTCGTAACCATAAAGGTTGCTAATTTTATTTGGATTAATAAACGGCAAAACACGTGGAGTTCGGCCAAAAGATCTGTCAGGAGGACGTGGAAAATTAAATTTTCGATGATGCGTTGATAACTTAGCGACTAACCCATCTAGCCAGTAAAATCTCTGAAGCTCATTTATCGCATCTTGTATACGATTCTTTTCAGTATTCATTTTTAATCCATTCTTCCTTTTGCGTAGCAAAGCCAAAAAATTGCGACTTACAAACTGTACAGTACATGCAGTGCGCAGGTCGCTATGCTTGTTATGAGTACTCTTTAAACAGTTGGTCTTTCAAAAGATAGACAAAGTGAACTAAAACAAAGGCAGGCAATAAAAATATTAAAGCCTGTGGAAACTCGAAGGCTTGCATATATGCGGCACCAATTATTAATGCTGTTAGCCCGCAGAAAAGGAAAAGCTTAATAAGCTTTGGCTTCTTTATTTCAACGTCGCGGTCTAAAATTTTAATTACCACCTGAAACATACCGATGCAACCTAAAGAACCCAGAATGGTTGCAAGCAACGGTGCCAACAAAGTAGTTGCTCCGGTAAAAACAGATAACAACATAAATGGGCTCATGATTAAGGACAGTATCAGCATATAAAAAATTGGGCCATAACCAATAATAAGTTCCAATAAAATCATGGCTTTAAATACTGACTTCATTCTTTGTTCCCTAGAGATTTATAGCAGCTTATTAAATTGCACCGACTATATAACCCGTAGAACCTTATTCCAACTAATTTTGGAGTTATGCGGCACAGGCAACTTCAATTAATTGCATATTTAATTTCAGATAGCTAAACCGGGTTGCTGCTGGATATCCAAAACGATCATATCGATGCTTTGTACCAGCTTGCATTACAAGGCGTTACTGCACTTCGGTAAGGAGTGAGATCAGATGTGATGGGTTCAACCAAAAATATCCAATTGCCCATCCAATTTTTTCGTTGCCGGAATGCTCAGGGGTTTGCGAAATAAACTGCAGTCCATTTGTGCAAAGCGGCCACTTTTATTTAGCCCATAGCGTTTAAGCCCTTTGGCAAAACGCTGGCGGATCATATCGGCCCAGAGCCCTTCACCGCGCATGCGCGTGGCAAAATTAGCGTCGTAATCTTTGCCGCCGCGCATATCGCGGATGCGGTTCATCACCCGTTCGGCACGCTCGGGAAAGTGGGTTGCGAGCCATTGTTGAAAGAGCGGGTTCACTTCCCAGGGCAAACGCAACACGGTGTAACCCGCCGCTACGGCTCCCGCATCAGCGGCAGCGCGCATCACATTTTCCAATTCTTGTTCGGTTACAAACGGAATCACCGGTGCCACACTCACCAGCACCGGAATGCCCGCTTGTGTCAGTTTTTCAATCGTTTGTAACCGGCGAGTAGGTGACGCGGCGCGCGGCTCTAATGTTCGTGCGATTGAATGGTCGAGCGTGGTAATTGTGATAGCGACTGTGACCAGATTTTTCGCCGTCATATCCGTCAGTAAATCTATATCCCGCTCGATCAGCGTCGACTTGGTAATCATCCCGAGCGGATGATCGCATTCGTGCAAAACCTCCAGACAGCGGCGGGTGATTTTTAAATCGCGCTCGCAGGGTTGATAGGCATCGGTATTCATACCAAAGGCGATGGGGCTGGGCTGATAACTTTTATGGGCGAGTTCACGGCGCAATAATTCCGGCGCGTTGGTTTTGGCGTAGAGGCGGGTTTCAAAATCCAGCCCCGGCGATAGGCCGAGATAGGCGTGGGTCGGGCGCGCAAAACAATACACACAGCCATGCTCACAACCGCGATAGGGATTAAGCGTCACACTGAAGGGTAAATCCGGCGATTGGTTGCGAGTGAGAATTGTCTTGGCCAGCTCCGGTGTAATACTGGTTGTAAGTGCGGGGTTGATGTCGGTATCAGCGCTGTATGGCAGCCAACCGTCATCCACAGTTTCGATCAATTGGGTTTCGAAACGGCCAGCAATATTGCTTATCGCGCCGCGCCCCTTGAGCGCTTGTGGTTTGGCAACAACCCAGGGAGCGGGGTCTTCGAGGAATTCATCGTCTACCATGGGTTGCACCAAAATACTGTATATGAATACAGTATTTTGGTCTTGATTCGGGATGCTGGCAAGCCCTTTTACAATCCCATGGGGTTTATTGTTTCTTATATTCCGCCAAGGCGTTTTTGATCAGCACGAGCGCCTGCTTGCGATCATCAAGCGATTGGATGCTCACTTTCTTGCGGCCTTTGGGCAGATCTTTATAGATGGTAAAAAAGGCCAGCAAACGCTCGCGCTCGATCTCCGGTAAGTCCCGCAGATCTTTGATGTGGGCATAGGTTGGGTCCACTTTCTCGGTGGGGACGGCGATGATTTTATCGTCCTGCTTGCCATCGTCCAGCATGCGCAGCACACCGATTGGACGCACCTTGATAAGTGCGCCGGGCACTATGGGTTCACGGGTGTAAACCAGAATATCGAGCGGGTCCATATCGCCTGCGAGTGATGAAGGCAAGGTGCCGTAATTGGCTGGATAAACCACCGGCATTGACTGGAAACGGTTGGCAATCAGGAAGCCGGTTTCTGCATCCAACTCATATTTGGTCGTGCTGCCGGCGGGAATTTCAATCACCGCGTAGATTTCTTCCGGTGCTTTTTTGGGTTGCGGGAAATCCAGGATATTCATCGCTTTGGGAGCGGGTTTTTGTGCGGGTAGGGATTCGGCTTGGGCAGCGAGCGCGAGGCTCAATACACACAAAGAAATAATCGTTTTCATAATGGTTCCTAAAAAGAGGAGTCCTTAAATAAAAAAGTCCCCGCAAGCGGGGACAAAAGGAGGAGAGAACTAAGTCGGATTAAAAGGTATAACTCACGCCCACTTCATAAGTCGCACCGAACTCGTCGTACTGCGACAGACGGCTTTTGTTGCCGAAGTAGTAGTACTCGGGGCGATCATTGAGATTAATCGCAGCGGCATTGAAGGCTAACTTCTCGCTGAATTGATACTTGGCGGTCAAATCCAGCTGGACGTGGTCGCTGGCGTAGCGGTCATAGAGAGCGCCGCCGCCGATAGCGTCGAGATATTCACTGCGGTAGTTAGCGGCGAGACGAATATCCCAATCACCTTTGTTGTAGCCAAAGGAGACGTTGCCGGTGTGTTCCGCTTGCTTGAAGTAAGGGATGCTGCGTACACCGTAGGCAGAATCTGCTGGCAAATCGGTGGTGCCATCGGCGTAGGTGTAGTTGAGCAATACCAGGAAGCCGTTTTCAAATGCGGTTTGGAAGCCCAGTTCAAAACCGGTAATGCTGCTGCCATCGGCATTAATGTAGGTTTCACCACGATCCCACAGTTGCCCGCGTAAGTTGATATCCGCCGCTTCTACTGCAAGGATGGCATCGTCGATTTCTTTGTGGAAAACACCCGCGCTCAGGAAGGTTTCACGGCTGATATACCACTCGTAACTCAGGTCCAGGTTCCAGGCCGTGGTTGGGTCGAGGAAGGGATTGCCGCCTTTGATTTCGTTGTCTTCCAGATCAATCTCTGCACCGGCTGCCGACTCGCCAAAGCCCGGGCGAACCAGTGAGCGGAATAAACCAACGCGCATTAATTTATCGTCGGCCAAATCGATTTTGATATTGAGCGAGGGCGCTACAAAACCGTAGTCATTGTCGTAGGAGACATTTCCGGCAAAGGCTTCGCCATCAAATTGTTTGCCGTTATAGGTCGCTTTGGTCTCTTCGTAACGCACACCGTAGATGTAAGTCACTTTGTCGGTTTTGGTGGTCGCCATCAGGTAACCGGACAAAATATCTTCGTCGGTGTACCAGTCAGCGGCGATTGATTCTGCATCTTCATCGCCGCTCATTTCCCAGTTATCGCCGGGAGCTCGGCAGCTAGTGCCATCGGACAATGTCACTACACCGGTGCCGAGGGTGTCGATCAGGGCGCGCGCGCCAGCTGCTGTCGGTGCCGGACCATGGCGGTTATTCATGTAATTGCCGATGATTTCGTAGGGATGCTCAGCCAAAGTAGAATCTTCAACTGGTGAATAACCGCAGAAGTTAAAATCATTGTCCTTCTGGCGCGCACGGTATTTGGCGCCGTATTGGATTTCAGTCGAGTCACTCAGCTCAAAGGTTAAATCAGCACGGATACCAACATCCTGATCCTGGGTGAGCGCGTATTCGCTTTCGAATGCGTTGAGCTTGTAATTCGCGGCGTCATAAAGCGCTGGGTCAAAATTGAGCACTGGCTTGCGCGGATTGCTGTTGTCGTAGGTCAGCGGTGTGTTCAATTGCTTGCTGCGGTACACCACATTCCACTTGTTGGTATCGTCCTGCTCGGCTTCCGAGCCAAAGATCTCAGCCTTCAAAGTGGTTCGGTCGCTCAGTTGGAACTCACCACCAAACTGCGCGGAACTGATGCTGCGCAACTCAACACGGGGGCGGGATTCGGTATCAACGCGCTGGAATGGAAAAGTGGCGATATTACCTTCGACCACCGCATCTTCTTCCATTGATTTGCGTACTTCCCACTTGGCACGATCTTCAGTTTCGGTGTACTCGTTGTGGAAGAAGCGCGCGTAATACTTGTTGCCGCTGTTGGCGTGATAATCAAAATTCAACACCGCGCCCTGACGCTCGCGCTCGAGGTCGTAGTAGCGCATTTCATAATCGGTATTGATCGCCTCTTCACCCCAGCCACCCGTCTCATTATTTTTGGAGACGATGCGGCGGGTTTGGTCGCTCAGGGTAAGGGCCACGCCCAATTCGCCATCGGCCATTTGGAAACGGTTGGTTGCGATGAGTGCCAGTTTAGGATTGGAACTGTCTTTACTCAGTTCGCTGTAGGAGGTTTCGGCTTTTACCCGCGCATGCAAACCGTCGAACTTAAATGCGCTGATGGTTTCCAGATCGATCGCACCGCCGATGGTATCGGCATCGAGATTCGGGGTAAGGGTTTTGTAAACGGTCATGGATTCGAGCATGTCGGTCGGCACGCCATCCAACATGATGCCGCGACGGTTTTCCGGTGATGCAGTGCTCACGCCATTGATGGTCATGGCGTTCAAGTCAGTATTCATACCGCGCACGGATACATAGCGGCCTTCGCCCTGGTCATTTTCTACCATCACGCCTGAGACGCGACGCAGGGATTCCGCAACGTTGATATCGGCAAAATTCCCCATGGAGTCAGAATCTACCACGCTTGCCACTTTGTCCGAATCGCGCTGGCGTTCAAGCGCATTAATCAATGCACCCCGGGTTCCGGTCACGATAATTTCGTCGAGTTGCGCGTTTTGCTGGCCTACCGCTTGTTGTGCCCCAACCAGGGCCATAGCGACAACGAGTGCCTTCTTGGTGTAGTTCAACCTCATGATTTTCCTCTCTTTTTGTGCCTTCGGCATCTTCACGGTTACTTAAAAGAGGTTGAAAAATACGACACGATTATTACTGCGGGGTTAACGGGAGATGACCATTTCATGACAATCCGGTCGTTTTGGGCGATGCGGGAAGCCGTACCACACCAGTTTGCGATAGTGCGCAAACTGGTGCGCTGGTACGGTTTTTTTTAGCGAAGATAAGCTCAAGTGGTACGGCCGTAAGTTGTGCAAGTAGGTTGCGGAGGTGCCACTTTTCTCCAACAGCGTTTCTAATAATTAATGATAAAGGTAATCGCTATGTTCAAACTCAATCGCGCTACCGGCGTGCTGCTCGCACTCGCCGCTCTAATCGGTTTTACCACTCCCGCTATCGCCAAGCCGTACAAGGCAGCGGAAATCTATTCGAAGCAAACCTACAAATACGGCCGCTACGAAATGCGTATGCAGGTCGCCAAAGGCAGCGGCGTGCTGTCCACTTTCTTCACTTACAAAAATGGGTCGGAGCAACCGGGGGTTTTCTGGGAGGAGATCGATATTGAGATCTTCGGCAAGAACAACGCCACCCAATGGCAGAGCAACGTCATTATCGGCACCAATCGCCCGACCACCAAAACCGAAGGTGTCCACACACTGCCTTACTCGTTGGGCGATGGTTATCACACTTATGTGCTGGAGTGGACGCCAAGCTACATCGCCTGGTTTGTAGACGGCACCCAAGTGCGCCGCATCAACGGCGGCCAGTTCGTTACCAGCCTGACCAGCCCGCAAGACCTGCGCTTTAACCTCTGGGCTGCAAATATTGCCGAGTGGGTGGGCGCTTGGAACCCGAATATCCTGCCGGTTTACCAATTCGTCAATTACATCGAGTACAAGCCTTGGGTGGCTGCGACCAACAGTTTCGGCACCGGCTGGCGCGATGACTTCAACAGCTTTGATACCAACCGCTGGAGCAAAGCCAACTGGACCTTCGGCGAGAACCTGGCCGACTTTGAACCCAACAACGTAGTAGTGAAAAACGGCACTCTGGTGCTCGCCTTAACCCGCGAAGGCCAAACCGGTTATACCGGCACACCTCCTGTTGATGGCGGTTCAACACCGGCACCGAGCGTATTTATCGAAGCGGAAAGTTTTAACGAAGTCGGCGGCAGCGTGAATGTTGCAGGCGGCGTGGTGGGTTATATCGACGCGGGCGAGTGGTTCAAATATCACAACGTGAACATCCCGCAGGCGGGTACCTATCGCGTGGAATACAAAGTGGCTTCGGCGTTAAACACGGCGCAATTTACGCTCGATAAAAATGGCGTCGGCCTCGGCACCATCAGTGTTCCCAATACCGGTGATTGGGGAACCTATTGGGTAATCCAGCACAATATTTATTTCCCGGCCGGTCCGCAAAATCTGGCGATCTATGCCAACAGCGGTGGATTCAATATCGATTGGATCAAGCTGACCAAAATCTAGTGGTGTTTCCGCTTTGGGGGCGCGGGTCATTCCCGCCCCCGTTTTTATTCTGCTATTTTTTATTCAATGTGTTTTCTGATTTTTGTTTTTGTTGATGAGGTAAAACTTATGCGTCGTTTGTTGTATGTATTTTTAGCGATCACTACGGGTTTGGCTGCCCAACTTGTCCATGCCAAGGCATACAAGGGTGCCGAAATTTATAGCAACAATGCCTATCTTTATGGCCGCTATGAAATGCGTATGCAATCGGCAAAAGCGAGCGGTGTGCTCTCCACTTTTTTCACTTACAAAGATGGTTCGCAAATAGCCGGCACAGTGTGGGAAGAAATTGATATCGAAATCTTCGGCAAAAATAACGGCACCCAATGGCAGAGCAATATTATTTACGGCACCGGACCGTCGCATACTGAAGAGACACACACCGAAAGCACTTCGCTCGCTGAGGGTTATCACACCTATGTATTGGAATGGACGCCGGAATACGTAGCCTGGTTTGTCGATGGTGTTGAAAAACGTCGCATCACCGGCACCAGCACCCTTAACACCCTGACCAGTCCGCAGAGTTTACGTTTCAATATTTGGGCATCAGATTCAGTGCCGTGGGTGGGCGCATGGGACGATTCTGTATTACCGGTTTATCAATTCGTTAGTTACATCGAATACAAAGCTTACAACGCAACAACCAAAACCTTTGAAGGTGGTTGGCGCGATGATTTTAATAGTTTCGACACCAGCCGTTGGGGCAAAGCTAATTGGACATTTGATTCTAACCGCGTTGATTTCGCACCGGAAAATGCTGTAGTAAAAGATGGAATTCTGGTGCTCGCGCTCACCAAAGAAAATGCCACAGGTTATACCGGTACACCGCCAGCCGATGAACCCGCAAGCAGCTCAAGTGCAAGCTCTGTTGCTCCTTCAAGTGCAGCAGCAAGCTCAATTGCAGCGAGCAGTGTTGGATCAAGTGTTGCGCCAAGCTCAGTCGTTGCGGTTAGTTCAACTGCTGCCAGTTCAAAAGCCGCCAGCAATAATTCCGGCAGCGGAGGTGGGGGCGGTACTGTGCATTATGGATGGTTGTTGTTGCTCGGTGCTTTGGCATTGGTGCGCAACGCAAAACGCAATTCGCATTAATTATTCGCGCTGCGCACCAACCCAACCATTAGACTGATGGTCGTGCGCGGCGTTTTTTCTTGGGTGGATATAAACTTTCTTCGCCGATTGGACGGGTTTTAAAACGACGGTGCACCCACAGATATTGGTCAGGCTCCTGCCGTATTGCATCTTCTAAAATTTTATTGATCCGCGTTGCATCGGCAACATCATCGTCAGTAGGAAAATTTTCCAGCGCCGGTTGGATTTCCAAACGGTAGCGGCCATGAGGTTCGCGAAAACAAAAAAATGGAATCACTGCGCACTTGGAAATTTTCGCAATGCGCGATGTAGCAACTACAGTCGCGGCCTGGATTCCAAAAAAAGGTGCGAACACACTTTGATCGCGACCATAATCCTGGTCCGGTGCATACCAGACAATATTTCCCTTGCGTAAATTTTTGATTAATTGACGAGTGTCATTGCGATGAATGGCACTGTCATTCACGCGGCTGCGCGCGCTCATAATGGCGTACGCCATCAACGGGTTGGGGTCAGCGCGATAAAGTACATCGGCCACAATGTGATAGGACATCATCAACCCACTGATATCAATCGTGGTCAAATGGCTGCCGCACAACAACACACCTTTGCCTTCGGCACGCGCCTTTTCAATGTGCTCAAGACCAGTAATGCTGTAACGATCGCGCATTTTATTCTGCTGGCCCCACAGGCCCATTGCCGTTTCAGCAATGCTCAGCCCGCAGGACATAATCACGCCATGCACCATTTTCGCTTGGGCTTGCGCATCCAATTCGGGGAAACAGAGTGCGATATTAATTTCAGCGTAGCGTTTACGCGATTTGGCAACGCGATAAAGCAAATGTCCCATGCCACGGCCAACTGCCTGATTCATCGCCACCGGTAGCTGCCCGATTACCCAGAAGAAACCCAGCGCTAACCAGGTCGGCCAAAAGCGCGGCAACAAAAAACTGCGGTGAAATTGGGGGAGTTGTGATTTATCCAACGTAACTACTCTTCCGTTGTGGAGAATGAAGTGGCGATTATAACAAGCCCGTACAGGAGCGTCCCGCACACGAAAGGGCAAATGCGCTTATATCGCTAATTAGCGCTTTTATCCTGTGCGTTATTTTGCAAGCTACCTGCAGGATGCTGTTTGCGGAATTCCGCCGCTGACATCCCCGTGTAGCGTTTAAAAAAACGGTGAAATGCCGACTTACTGTTGAATCCGGACTCCAATAAAATATCCAGGATCGTCATCTCGCTACAGGCCGGATCAAGCAACATCGCCTTGGCTTTATTGACCCGATATTCGTTCACAAATTCAAAAAAATTCGTCTCAAAGTGTTTGTTAATAATACTCGACACTTCGCGATAGTGAATGCCCACCTGCTTGGCAAAATCCTCGATATTCAAATTCTGCTTCAAATATAACTGATGCTTTTCCATGGTATTGCGGATACGGGCAATGGCATCGGGTGATATTTCCGTTTCAGTGACAACTTCTTTTTCTTTAGGTTTGCCCTGCGTCTCTAACAATTGGTGCGCATATAACAAGCTGTAAACAAAGAGCGCATTAACTAATAAAAAGGTCAGGTAGTTATCGACAATACCAAAACTATCCGCGACGTTAATGCCAACAGTCTGCCCCAGCAAATGCACAATCAACGACCAGAGCCAATTAAACGCAAAGCCCAGGGTTAACAACAGCAACCAATAGGGACCTTGCAAACTCAAACTGGAATAAAATTCTTTTAATTGTTGTTTGTAACGGTAAATTTCCAGCGCCGCCGCAAAGGCATACACCACCGGCAGAAATTTCAGGTAATGCCATAAATAATTGGTGATTTGCGTTGAGAATTCAGTATGGCTATTCGCCAAAAACCGCAGGCGATCACTGTCTACTCCACCAATAGCAATCAAACCAATAACAACTCCCAAATTGAGCAAATGAAATGCATCTTTTACTTTCAATGCAAAATTTGCGCGGGTAATCGCCACTACATATAAATAAAGGCAAACGCTTTTACCCACTACTGCCGTCGCCAGCCCTAACGATAATAGGATTTTTGAAAAGTCGCTCTGCAAACCAATGTAGTCATTCCACAACAATAAATTACACAGCCCACTTGCACCCACACAAACAAAAAACCCCGAAAGCAGTTGCGATGCAACTGCTTTCTGTTTGGACAACAGCCACTGGAAAATCACTAGCAGCACACACACCGCTACAGTGAGCACGAGGATTAAGTCGTGAATATTAAAAATAGGTGTTTTCATTGTTATAGTTTAGCTGCCGTTGTAGTGGTGAAACACATCCGTATTTAATAAGAATAGATCAGTTGTCCATGAGTACCATTGCCGAGACCGTTTACGGTTATTGCGCGTTCTTGCTGGTTTATTACAAAGGGTTTGGTTTTGTATGGGCTAATATAGCTAGTGCTCGCGTCGGGTACATTGTTCATATGTTCAATACTTGCCAATAAGCCACGCCTAAATGCTTCTAAATCCTTGGTGCGTGCACTGTAATTGTCATAAGCGGGAACTGCCACCGCTAATAAAATTTTTCCTACAGGATTGTAGGGATTCTTAATAAAATAAGTGAGCGAACTTTCTTTCGAGTCATTTTGCAGATTGGATTCCTTCGGTGCTACAAACGTAGTTTCAAATTCAGCGATAGAAATATCCTGCTCATTTATCACCTTTGCAAATGTTGTTGCTGATCGATTAATAGTGTCTTGCTTTTTAAATAACAGGTCAGAAGCTAGCTTATCGGGGAACTTATCAAGGTGCATTTTTTCGGGCTTATCATAAGCCTTGGAGGTAAAAATCCACTCTCCGATAAGGCTGCGGCGCAATGACAACTCTTCATCGGTGAAGGTCTTTTGTGCGACACTCGGAATTACAGAAGATCGTTCGTTTTGATCAAGCGATAATAGAAACTGATTCGTCCACAAAAAATTATTTTTTATTGCAGTTGCAGCAACCATCTTTCCAATCAGCATGTCAGTATCGCGCAATACCACTCGCCAAAATTGCAGATCTTTATCAAGCAATTCAACAACTCGATTTGGATTTTTCGGGCCTGACGCAGCCAATTCCTGTATAAATGCAAGGCGCTGTGCCTTCATTACTAAGCCAAAAGTAGGGGTGGGTAAATCCATATCCATAGGCGCTAACTCAAGCCAGCTCGAGTGAGTAATAAGTTTTGTATAGCGCTCACCTATTAGTGCTTCTGCCTGCGACCATTCAAAAATTCGAGCATTATTTTTGTTAATTTCCTCAATGCAAACTTTATTAATTACGGCACACTGATCAAATACCGTTTTTACTTCCTTGATAAAAGCTTCTTCAGGGTTATATTCAGCACGAAAAATATCCTTATTTTTTGACTCAAGACCTTTTATAAAGTCTATTGAGAATTTGATGCGTTTTGCTCCAACTGCTTCTGGTGTCTCATCGCTTGCTGCATCAAACCCGGCCAAGTAGATATAGCCATTATCCGCTGCATTCACTGGCTTACGGTTGTCATAAGCCTGTTGAAATTCCAGTGTGGTTTGCGAAGGTGGTTTATCACTGCTATTAATAACAACAAACGCCAATACCACAACAATAATCAACACAAACAGTGCAGCCAGTGTTTTTCCAAGTAGCTTCAATAACTTGCTAATCACAATAATCCCTCATTCAAATATTTAATCATTTGCATCTCACTCACCAACTTATTACTCACTGCGCCAGCCCATCACAATAATCGTCATAC
>NZ_JBCECX010000019.1:0-109140 GCF_039207905.1 Cellvibrio sp. | reverse complement strand
GGTTGTTGGACGATTAAGCAGCCAGAGCTGATTTAGCCTTCGCAACAACAGCAGCAAAAGCTGCTTTGTCGTACACAGCCAGATCAGCCAGTACACGACGGTCGAGAACGATGCTCGCCTTTTTCAAGCCAGCAATCAATTGGCTGTAGGACAAGCCTTCAGCGCGAGATTGGGCATTGATACGAGTGATCCACAGAGCGCGGAAATTACGCTTTTTAACGCGACGATCGCGGTAAGCATATTGACCAGCTTTGATAACCGCTTGCTTGGCAACACGGAATGTACGCGAACGTGCACCGTAGTAACCTTTAGCAGCTTTTAATACTTTCTTGTGACGACGACGCGCCTCTACACCACGCTTAACACGGGCCATAATTCAATCCTCTACAAAATTCTCAAAAAGCGCTATTAGATAGCACGGAACAAACGTTTTACGCGTGGTACGTCGGCTGCATCTACGATGCTGGTGCCGCGCAGTTGGCGCTTACGCTTGGTCGTCATTTTGGTCAGGATGTGGCTCTTGTTAGCGTGCTTGAACTTGAAGCCCGCGCCAGTCTTTTTGAAGCGCTTTGACGCGCCACTGTGTACTTTAGCTTTGGTTGCCATGTGATAGAACTCCACACATTTAGGTAAATAATATAAATAATCAAGGCAGCTAAAAGCCCGACTATTTTCTCTTTTTGGGGGCGATCACCATAGTGAGCTGCTTACCTTCCATTTTGGCAGCCTGCTCCACGGTCCCCATCTCGGTCAGGTCGGTCTCGATGCGTTGCATCATTTCCATCCCCAATTCTTGGTGGGCGAGCTCGCGGCCACGGAACTTTAACGTTACCTTGGCCTTATCCCCATGCTCCAGGAAGCGCATCAGAGCCTTTAATTTGACCTGATAGTCCGCTTCCTCCGTCCCTGGGCGAAATTTCATTTCCTTCACCAGCTGCTGCTTTTGCTTCTTCTTGGCAGCGGCCTTGGTTTTTTTGATTTCAAACAGATGCTTGCCGTAATCCATAATCTTACAGACTATTGGATCGCTATCAGCAACGATCTCTACCAAGTCCAGCGTTGCTGCCTGCGCTTGAGCAAGTGCATCACTCAGGCTAACAATACCGACCTGTTCACCTTCTGCATTGATCAAGCGAACTTGTTTGGCTTCGATCTGATCGTTGATCCGCGCTTTCTTAGAATTACCTTTAGCGGCGGGAGCGTTATCTCGTTTGATAGTTGTATCTCCAAATAATTAATAGGAACGAATCTTTTTGCTTTTTTTTGCGTTAGTCGGGCAAATATTTCTACTTTACGCAGAAATATTTCTGCCTCGACGCGCTATATCGGCGGTCAAGTGCTCGATGAAAGCTTCCAGAGTCATTACACCCAAATCTTCTCCGTCCCTTGTGCGAACCGCAAGTGATTGATTTTCAACCTCTTTATCGCCAATGACGAGCAGGTAGGGTACCCGCTGAATTGTGTGCTCGCGGATTTTAAAGCCGATCTTCTCGTTTCTCAAGTCCGGAATGACGCGGATACCCTTATCGCGCAAGGTTTTTTCCACTAATTTGACGTAATCAGCCTGATTATCGGTAATATTCATCACCGCAACCTGAGCTGGTGCCAACCAAACCGGGAAGGAACCTTCATAGTGTTCAATCAGGATTCCAAGGAAACGCTCAAACGATCCGAGAATCGCACGATGCAGCATAACCGGACGCTTACGCGCATTGTCTTCTGCCACATATTCCGCATCCAGACGTTCAGGCAATACATAATCCAGCTGGATAGTACCGCACTGCCAGGAGCGACCCAACGCATCCTTGATCTGGTATTCAATTTTCGGACCATAGAAGGCGCCTTCACCCGGAAGCTCTTCCCATTCCAGTCCCGCTGCACGCAAGGCCGCACGCAAGCCCTCTTCCGCCTTGTTCCAGGTTTCCAGAGTTCCGGCATATTTTTCCGGGCGCAGGGAAAGTTTTACAGCGATATCGGTAAAACCGAAATCGTCGTATACCGATTTGAGCATCTGGTTAAAAGAGGAAACCTCTTCCACCACCATGTCATCGGTACAGAAAATATGCGCATCGTCCTGCACAAAACCGCGCACACGCATGATGCCGTGCAACGCACCTGAGGCCTCATTGCGATGGCATGAACCGAATTCTGCCAAACGCAGCGGCAAATCTTTGTGTGAACGCAGGCCATGGTTAAAGATCTGGATATGACCTGGGCAGTTCATTGGCTTCACCGCAAAGTCACGTTTCTCTGACTCAGTGGTAAACATGTTGTCGCGATAGTTTTCCCAGTGACCGGATTTCTCCCACAGGGTGCGATCCATAATCAGCGGTGTTTTTACTTCCTGATAGCCCCAATCGTTTTGCTTGGTACGCATGTACTGTTCGATTTGTTGCCAGAGAGTCCAGCCTTTTGGATGCCAGAAAACCATGCCCGGCGCTTCATCCTGCAGATGGAACAAATCAAATTTCTTCGCCAGTTTACGATGGTCGCGTTTGGCCGCCTCTTCGAGCAAATTCAAATACGCTTTTAATTGTTTCGCATCGGCAAACGCAGTGCCGTAGATACGCTGCAACATTTTATTGTTGGAGTCGCCGCGCCAGTAGGCGCCAGAGGTGCGCATCAATTTAAAGTTCAGGCAGAAGCGCATGTTAGGCACGTGTGGACCACGGCACATGTCGACATATTCTTCGTGATAATATAGACCCGGCGTTGCATCTTTAGGCACGTCGCGATCCAGGATCTCCAGCTTGTAAGTCTCGCCGCGCGCGGTGAAAACGTCATAGGCTTCTTGCCAGCTGACTTTCTTTTTCACTACGTCATATTCGGTTTTGGCCAATTCCAGCATGCGCGCTTCCAGACGGGCGATATCCTCGTCGGTCAGCTTTTGCTCAAGGTCGATGTCGTAATAAAAACCGCTATCGATGGTCGGGCCGATAGCCATTTTTACATCGGGAAACAGTTGTTTGATCGCGTGACCGAGCAAGTGCGCACAGGAGTGGCGAATAATTTCCAAACCGTCTTCGTCTTTCGGGGTGAAAATCACCAGATCCGCATCTTCAGTAATCAAGTCGTGCGCATCAACACGCTGGCCGTTAACGCGACCACCAAGGGTAGCCTTAGCCAAGCCAGCGCCAATAGACGCAGCAACTTCATAGACAGATACAGGATTTTCGAACGGGCGTTTGGAACCGTCGGGGAGAGTAATTACAGGCATGATAAATCCTTGGTCAGTGGTGACCCCTACGAAAGGTCACATGATGAAAAACAGTAGGTAGAAATAAAAAGCCCGCACCTACGAGTGTGCGGGTCGGCGAGTATAGGGGAGCTTTGGGAGCAGAGGCAACCTCAAGAGGATGACAAAACTGCTAACCCACTTCGGTCAGGCTAGCGGTTTATCGACACTGGTCACCCGGATGGGCGCTGCTTTTTTCTTTTTAGGTTTGAATTCGACTTTCAATCGTCGCCATCCAAGAATCACCGATGAGGAACCTAATACGATTCCCATGAGTACGAGCGGCAACATCCATAAATCCCATATCGGCCGATAATGGAGCCAACCGAAATCCCAGTGATGCAGTGCTGAATATAGCCAACGATAAACTCGTCGACTGGTATCAGCCTTTAATAAGATGCGCCCGTCTTGTGGATCGAGATACAACCGAGTGCCCGCCTCATCAGCCAAATCCACCCGCACAACCGGTAAAGGACGATCATAAGTAGTTTGATAATGACGCGGATAATAATAGCTATCGTAATCCGTTAGCAGATTGTGACTAGCTACTGCCGTTTTGGTAAGCCGGCTGGCCGCATCCAGCAATGCCCCATCATTAAAATTAACCGCTGCGCCAGCGACATTTTGGCTAATGCGATCACCTTCGCGTGTAATAGCAACCAAGGTTGCCTGATCACCCAAATACCGCCAGGATAACTCCACCACATCATTGCCAGTGTCGTTATGAATTATTGCCGACGGCTGCCAGTTAAGCAGAACGTCCGGCACAACTGCACCTTGATAATTTACCTGTTCATTTTTATTGGCATTCGCTTCGGAAAATAATTGCAGCGGATTGGTACTTATGTAGCCGCTAAATGCCCACAGCAATGCTGCGATACCGCCAATCAATCCTGTCCAAAAATGCCATACCGTCCACTTTTCACGGTACGGATGAACCCGCCCCTGTCCGTAAGTTTTTTTGCCAAACCAACCCGGCCGCCAGCGCTGCCACCCCACAATCAAACCCGTCAGGCTTGCGACAACAGCAAACAATCCCAAATACAACAATGTATTACGCCGCACTTCCGGCGGCGCAAAAACCTCTATACCACGCAATAAATGAATCCAGTTTCCCGTCCAATACAGTGTTCGGGAAAATGCCGTCGAATCGCGAATAATTTCGCCAGTGCGCGCTGAAATTAATAATTCACGACTGGAGCCGTCGACTGAAAATTTATGGAAAGGTCGCAAGGTATCGTAGTTGCGCACACTACTATCCTGCGGACCAGTATCCTGATAAGTAACCGCTACCGAATTCGATTCAATATCGTCACTGTGGCGCAGCCATGTCTGCGCAATTTTTTCTGCATCCGCAACCGATACTTCATGCACACCGCCGTCAATTGCCGATAAAGCAAAACGCTGGCCGTTGCTACTTTCTATTAACCATGATGGATGACCGGCAAGACGCACCAAACGCGCAGAAACCACATTTGTCGCAGTGCCATTTTCCACTCCAGCCAATGCCGCGCCCACGGTAAGCCAACCATCAGCCGGTGAAAGATCTTCGCGATGCTGTAATTGTTGCGAGGGCGTAAGCGCTGATGGCCCGGAATACATAATCACCAAGCCGGATGAAAACCAGATGAACATAAACAGCGCAAGGGCAATACCCACCCAACGATGAGTCAAAAACAGGAATCGATTCATTATAATTTTCCGATGCAGCTAACCTGGATAACAACAATGAATACGCCAGAGCAACTCCCGAGCCAAAATATCCAAACACTCATGCCCAGTGAGTTAAGGGAATGTTTTTAAAGATTTTTATTGAATAGCAGTGAGGGAAGTAGCTTGATCAACTATTAAAAGAATCAAGCCTTTGTGCTGAAGTTACTACAGATAATGTTGCGGGAAAAACAGCGCTGCGGAGATGTATTTGATTTGGTACATCTCCGCAACGTTGACCGGGAAATCGTTAGATCTGTAACGCCAGGGTAATTGCACCGAAATTCTTGCGCGCCGTTTGGCTTTTATTTGGCTCCGTATCGGATTGATAAGAGAAACAAATACTCGCGCGCTTCCAGGTATAAGTGAAGCCGGTCATCAAGGAATATTGATAATGCTCCAGCCCTTTGGACGCGCTTCTACCAAACTCATTACCATCAACCAGAATTTGGTTGTGCACATAATGCCCCATGCCGCCGAGATAAATATACCAACCTTCCGACGCCGATATAGGCGTACTTACCCGGCTGGATAAAAACCCCATAGTGGAATAACTGCGTGCAAGGGAATTACCTGCGCGCAAAAACAATCCCCCACCCCCGCTCGTCTCCAGATTACCGCCCGCCAAATCCGCCAGCAGCACTGCATCAAAAGGGCTTGAGTCAGATGTCGAGAAACGCCACACCGCCGTGCGTTGCAACTGCCACACAAACTGATCCTTCAATTGATAATCCCAACCTCTCGGTTTGTCTGAACCAACTACTTTATGCACCCAAGTCTGCACTTCCTCTGCACGGGATGAAGGCCCAACAACGCCCACCAAGGTCGCAACGTGATCAGCAAAATCATCCTGCACAGCTACATAAGTAGAGCGCAGATAAAGCAGCCCTGCATAAGGTGCGTCAGTAGGATCGGGAATTTCCTTGGTGATATCCTCAGGCGTCACCATCGCTTGCCCGACTGAATGCAATTTGTAGGCATAGGTGGGATCATCGCTCACCATCCACGCCAGCGGCAAAGTGAGAATGGGTGATTTGGTAATTTCTTCACCCGGATCATTGCGCTGCCCGTAGGAAAAATAAATGCCGTTGGTGTAACCACCACCGTCTTTACCGGCGACTATGTCGTTCTCCCAACTTGCCGATACCCACTCCCGCTCTGCAAATGCAGACTGGCTCCAGACGAGAACCGCACCGGCTAATAAGCACCGAGTACCCAACACCCCGAATTTTGTTTTCATTAAAGTCTTCCCTTAGCAATGATTGGTTTGCAATTGCCAAACATAAGGAATGCGGCAAGATTACGAAGGATGCTAGCCGGTTTGTTTGCCGCAGTTCTGTGGGATAGGGAACGGATAACAAAAAGCCCTCACACTGGAGGGCTTTTTGTTTAATGCTGTAGGAAAATTATCAAGGGTTAATAAACATCGCGACAGTAACGGCCTTGGTCAACTAACTCCTGCACACCATCTTCACCCAAAATGGTGATCAATTCCTGATGTACGCCTGACCCCATCGCCATGCCACCACACACATAAATAGCAGCGCCGCGATCCAGCCACTCGCACAACTGTTGCTGCTTCGATGCAACAATATTTTGTACATAGCCTTCACCATCACGCGAATAAACCTCATCAAATTCAGTAAGGAATCCCGACTGCTGCCACGCATCCAACTCGCTGGCAAACAGGCGATCATGACTGCGTTGACGTTCGCCAAAGATCAACCAATTTTGTTGTTGGTCTTTTAGATAACGCTCATGCAAATGTGCACGCAAACCAGCTATGCCAGTACCCGCGCCGATCAAAATCATCGCGCAATTTTTTTGCGGTGCATGGAAAGAAGGATTCGCACGAATGCGCGCCAGCACTTTACCGCCCTCTTCTGATGTTACGGTTAACCATCCCGAACCAAGTCCTAACTCACCTTTTTCATTAAATGCCTGGCGCACCACCAGATCCAATTGCCCATCAGTTGTTAAGGACGCAATAGAATATTCTCGATGCGGTAATTCAGTATTATTCTGCGGACGAATCTCCAAAATATCACCCGCTTGCCAATGAGTATTGCCCGGCGCAGAAGGTTGTAATGTCACACGATAAACCGGCGTACCCACACTGCCCGCATTTAATAATTCACGTTTCTGCAAATGCCATTCTTCATATTCCGGTGCAGCCCAGGCAGTGACATTTTCTACACCGCTGATATCGGCGATCTGCTTCTGCCATTGGTGAATGGATTGCTCATTACCGTTATCCACATCAATCCGCGCAAACAGCGGATTCGCTCCATTTGCCAACAACCATTGCTCAACCTGTATTGCGAACGAGCAGTAATCTGCATAGCGTTTATCGCCCAGTGCCAACACACCAAATTGCAATTGTTTTAATGGCAATGATGCTTTCAATAATTTCCGCGCAAAACCGCGCGCTGAATCGGGCGCTTCGCCTTCACCAAAGGTAGAGACTAAGAACAATATTTTCTTCGCCGATTCCAGCGTAGCTTTATCCAGTGCAGCAATATTTTTTACGCTGGCTTTGATTCCACCGGATTGCAGAATAGTCGCAGTGTTCCAGGCCAGTTGCTCTGCGGTGCCTGTTTGGGTTGCGTAAACAATCCAGTAATCTGCATCGGTATGCGCGTTAGCAACACCGGCTGCTGCATTTTTGCTATTGCGTTTCTTTTTACGGCGATCGAAATACAACAGGAAACCGGTGATGGTAAACAGCGGCATCAAAAATGAGGCAGTCATATTGATAATCAAACCGGGAGTACCAAACCACTCACCGGTGTGCAATTCATAAATCCCCTGATAAATACGTTTGCCCAACGGCTCAATCGGTGTGTAAGGTTGATCAGCAACAACATCACCCGATGCAGCATCAATAGTCATCGAACTGCGCTGACGATCATTAGTCGCATCAGGCGTTACATAATTCACCATCACCGGATCGGTTGCTGAACGTGGAAAACTGATACTGGCAAATTTGTAATTATTTTCTGCTTTAGTTGCAAAGGTTTGCCATGCAGAATCAACCTTTACTGGAGCAGCAGCTACATGTTCGCGATGCTCTCCACCTTCACGACCTTGACCGCGACCTTCGCGCTCACCCATGCCACGGCGTTCACCAACCCCCTCTCTTCCCGCTTGTGCTCCGCCCTGCCCACGCTGTCCACCTTGCATAGCGGGACCACCCTGCTGACCGCCAGGCCCGCCAAATCCGCGTCGCTCTTGCACAGGTTCACCGGTCAATAAAAGTGACGCACCACTTTTATACCAACTGTAAGACCAGGTCAGGCCGGTTAATGCCATCAGCAAATACATCAGGATCACCCAGGTACCAATGACCGAGTGCAACGCCCAATAAAAATTGCGACCTTTCAAACTGAAATCAATACGAAACCAATTGCGCCAATTCAATGCGCGGCGCGGCCAGCGCAAATACAAACCGGACAAGGCAAAAAACACCAGCGCAAATGCACTGAAGCCGGTGATTTGGCGGCCGATATTAATACCGTCCTGCTCCGATGGAATTAATAACCAGCGATGCAACGAACGCACTGTGCGGAAAAATTGTTCGCCGGTGATTTTTCCCAACAACTCGCCAGTGTAAGGATTGATATAAACTGCATCACCACGACGCTCGCCAGGTGGAGGTGCAACACGAACCAATGCACTGCGATCTGCTTCGGGCCATAAGGTGATTTGTTCAACACGCGATTCTGGTTTTTGTGCGTGAAAACGCTCTGCAATAGCATCGGGAGTCAAACGTTCGCCGCTGACCTGAACTTGCACAATCTCTGGGCTGATCGCCTCCATGATCGTGCGTTCAAAACTCATCAAACCGCCCGTAACACCCACAACTGCCAAAACGATGCCCGCAGTAATCCCCAAAAACCAGTGAATCTGGAATAAAACGTTTTTCACGCTAACGCCCCCAAGCCCAAAAATAAAATTTATTGTGATCTATTGTTTTACCAATCTGACAAATTAATTTGTTGTTAGCGTCCAACCACCACCAAGTGACTTATACAAATCCACTGCTGCGTTCAAGCGCGCTAAACGCTGTTGCACCAGCGAATCCTGTGCCTGGAATAAACTGCGCTGGGAATCTAGCAGCGATAACAAATCGTCCGTTCCTGCGCGATACCTTGCTTCTGTGAGCTGCAGGCTGCGCTCTGCGTTGGCAACAATTTCCCGCTGACTAACTTCCTGGCGCTGACTAACATCAGCAGAGACCAGTGCGTTATCCACTTCTTGCAGTGCAGTTAAAATTGCTTTGTGATATTGCAACACCAATTCACTGCGACGCGCCTCGCTCAAGCGTTTTTGGTTCACCAAACGCCCGCCATTAAACAATGTCTGTGCGAGTGACAATGTCCAACCGGTAGATTGTGTAGCAGGGTTCAAGCTGAATAATTCACTGGCTGATTTCCCTGCACTGGCACCAATGCTAATCCCCGGTAAGAGCGCTGCACGCGCTGCATGGATATTCGCATTAGCTGCGCGCAAATCGGCTTCGCTAGCAGCCAAATCCGGACGGCGAGTAACCAGATCGGCAGGTGTCCCCGCCGCAACTTCCGGCACATTTATATCCAACAATTGCTCACTCGCAAGCGTAAACTCTTGCGGTGTTTTACCTAATAAAATCGCCAATGCTGATTGCGTTTGACGCGCTTGCAATTCCAATGGCAACAAGGATGCCTGCTGGCTTAATAAATTGGTTTTCTGCTGCGCGACTTCCGCAGCTGTTGCAGCGCCATTGCGGTAACGTGCATCCACAATATTTTGCACACGCTCCGCAATTGCAATATTTTTACGTGCAGTAGCAATACGCTCCTGCAACGCAAGCCAATCAAACCAACCACCGGCAATAGCGGCTTTAATGCTTAAGGTTGCTGCATCCTGGTCGAAACGGGTTGCGTCATAACCCGCTCGTGCAGATGCGCGGTTCGCAGCAACCCCACCCCATAAGTCAACCTCATAACTGACATTCACACCGACACGGCTTGATTCTCCGCGCGCATAGCTACTCTCGCCATCAGCTTTGCTGCGCGACTCCCCAGTGGATGCACTTGCTGAAAGCGATGGAAATAAAGTCGCGTTGGCAATGCGCATTTGCAGTTCAGCTTGCCTCACGCGCTCAGCGGACATTAATAAATCCGGACTTTGCTGCTGCGCCGCTTGCATTAACTCGTTTAATGCGGGCGATTGAAATGACTGCCACCAGTTTGAATCTACAACAACGGCATTTTCGAGTTCTGATTGCGCAGGTATTACCGAGTAATTATCCGCATAATTAATATCCGGCTTTTTCACTTCATTAAATGAACATGCGCCAAATAATAATGACGCGATCACCAGCGACAATGTTTTAACAGCCAAGGTTTTTTGATGTGATTGCATAACCATTACTCCGTAGCCAAAGCCGCAACAGGATCGAGATGAGCCGCCTTGCGCGCTGGTAAATATCCAAATAACAATCCGGTTAAAAACGCACAGCTAAATGCCATAACGACCGGGAATAATGAGTAGGCCACCGGCGTACCAAAATGGGCGATCAATGCGGCAGTACCCAACCCAAGCACCACACCTATCACACCACCGATTGCAGAAACGACCAGAGCCTCAATTAAAAATTGCTGCATGATGTGGCGAGTTCGCGCCCCCGTCGCCATACGAATACCAATTTCACGGGTTCGCTCAGTTACGCTCACCAACATAATATTCATTACGCCGATACCACCAACGAGCAGAGAAATTGCAGCGATAGATCCCAACAAAAAGGTCATGGTATTTTGCGTTTCAGAAACCATATCAATCAGCGATGACATGCTGCGAATCTGGAAATCCTCGGTGCCATGCCGCTCCATCATCAACGCATGGATACGGGTTTGCACTTCCTCCATATTCTTTTCTTCATCGACAGACACAGTAATATTGCGCAGGAATTTTTGGCCGATGACACGCAAGCTGCCGGTGTTAAACGGCACAAATACTTTGTCGTCCTGATCCTGCCCGCCGGGGTCAGCACCGCGCTCGCTCATCACACCGATAACCTGGAACAACACGTTATTGATGATAATAAATTCACCAATCGGGCTTTGCTCCGCAAACAATTTAGTCGCAACTGTTTTTCCGAGCACCACCACTGTTGCGTAATTGGCTTCATCTTCTTCAGAGAAAAAAGTTCCCTGAGCTACATCCCATTTGCGTGCGAGTGGAAATTTTGCCGCAGTTGCAGTGACTTCAGTGCTGTGATCCACATTGCCGTAACGCAAGGTGTAACTGCCATTAATTTCCGGCAGCGCTGCAGCAACATGAGGCAAGGTTGCGATGGCATAAACATCTTCCGGCACCAGTGTTACCGAATCCCAACGAAACCGTTGGGTGGGGCCACCGGGGCGTACAAGCAATAAATTACTGCCCATAGCACTGATGCTATCCACTACGGATTTTTTCGCGCCGTCACCAATAGCGAGCATACTGATAACAGACGCAACACCAATCACGATGCCGAGCAACGTCAAAATAGTGCGGAAAATATTGCTATAGAGCGAGCGGAACGCCGTTCTAGTTGCCTCCAAAATTTCGGTTTTTAATGCAGACTCACCGCGTAGTGCATGCTCTTCTGCGGGCAACTCTTTAGGAATAGTAGGACCTGGATCAGAGACAATTTCGCCATCGCGAATTTCGATTAATCGCTGCGCATGATGGGCCACTTCTGCATCGTGGGTAATGAGAATAATGGTGTGGCCTTGGGCTGATAACTCTTTCAGCAAACGCATTACTTCTTTGCCGCTGTGGCTATCCAACGCACCGGTTGGCTCGTCCGCCAAAATAATTTGGCCACCATTCATCAATGCCCGTGCGATTGAAACACGCTGCTGCTGTCCGCCCGATAATTGATTAGGGCGATGATGCAAGCGCTCTTGCAAGCCCAACGAACTTAATAATTGGGTTGAGCGCTCACGGCGAGCCTGTGGCGACAAACCTGAATAGGTTGCAGGCATCTCCACGTTTTCACACGCGGTTGAACCGGCTAACAAGTTGTAGCTTTGAAATACAAAACCGAATGCTTCGCGGCGCAATTGTGCAAGGCCATCAGTATCTAGCTCAGCAACATTTTTACCATCAAAAAAATAATCACCGGTTGTGGCGCGATCAAGACAGCCAAGCAGGTTCATCAAGGTCGATTTACCGGAACCCGACTGCCCCATGATCGCGACAAATTCACCGGGATAGATTTCTAGGTCAATACCGTGCAACACCTGAGTCGCAATTTCACCATTGCGAAATGTTTTAGTAACACCAGCTAATTTGATCAGTGGTCGATTAACAGCACTCATTAACGTCTACCCATGCCTGGACCACCGAAACCACCTGCAGGCGCTACTTTGACTTGATTCGGTTTGCTGCTGCCGCTGACAACTTTTTCACCTTCTTTCAAGCCTTCAAGAATTTGTGCCTGCACACGATTGGTAACGCCAACCACTACTTTGCGCTCTTCAATATCGCCTTTCTCATTCATGACTTTAACAATTGCCGGACGCGGTTGATTACCGGTTGCGCCCTGCCCTTGCATATTATTTTCACGACGCTGCCGCCACTCACCTGATGGGCGATTGCCATTTGCCATTTCAGGTCTGGTGCGCGCACCATCTGGAGCAGTTCCATTTTGCGGTCTATCGGCCACAGGTTTTTCATTTGCAGCTGCAGGTTTATCACTTTGCAGGGAAGTTGATTTTTCACCGTCAACCTGTGGACCACCTTGAGGACGCATACCGCGCGGTGGAGCAAAACTGACCGCAGACATAGGTACTAGCAATGCATCTTTTGCTTGTGACTCGACAAAAAATACTTGGGTGCTCATTTGCGTCATCAACAAACGGCTTTCATTGGGCACATCGAATAATGCGTTGTACAACACCACGTTATTAAGAATTTCCGGTGTGGGCCAAATGCGATCCAATTTACTGTACCAGCGACGCCCCTGGCTGCCCAGAGTCGTGAAATAAACTGACATGTCTTTGCGGAGTTTGCCGATATCCGCTTCGGATACCTGGGTTTGAACTGTCATGGTCGACAAGTCAGCGACACGCATCACCGTAGGAGCTTGTTGGTTGGTGTTCAGGGTTTGGCCTTGACGCGAGGTGATAGACACCACGGTGCCATCGATAGGTGCATAAATTTTTGCGTAATTCAAATTGGCCGCTTCTACACGCAGGGTCGATTCAATTTGCTCAATTTGCGCTTGCAAGGATTTAAGTTGCGCACGGGAGGATTTTAAATTGGCGTCGGCAGTTTCCAGCGATTCGCTTGTAGTTGCATCTTCGGCAAATAAATTTTGTTCGCGCTTGTAGTTAATTTCTGCAAGTTTCAGTTGCGCTTCGCGATCCAGTAACTGGGCCTTTTGGTTTTGCAATTGTGCGCGGGTTGCATCTACTTTTGCGGCATAAACGGTTGCATCAATTTCAGCAAGCAAGTCACCCGCCTTTACTTCACTACCTACTTCTACGTGCAACTTTTCCAACTGGCCGGACACCTGTGCACCAACATCAACGTAATCTTGCGGCTGCAACGTACCGGTGGCAGTTACCAGATTTTCGATATCACCGCGCACCACAGATTCAGTCGTCAGTACCACTTCGTTTTCATCAGTGGCAAAAAGGAGCTTCCATATCAGCCAAATAACAACCAAAGCAGCAATTGCCAAAGTTGCTACCCCAGCGGGGCGACGGAAGAAAGAATTGGAATTCCCAAGGGTTTGCATAGCGTTTTCTCATCCAGATATTTATGGACGCGAGTATAACCTATGCACTAATTGAAAAGGCTGAGCGAAGCTGGCATGAACACTTGTTTCACAATCTTAACAATCGTGGAGGTTAATAAACATCGCGACAGTAGCGACGCTCATCCGCCATTAGTTCAAGCTGTTCCGCACCGATAATATTACGCAAGGCATCATCCACTGCTTGAGCCATCCCCTGCAAACTACCGCATACAAAAATTGCTGCACCTTCAGCAACCCACTGTTGTAATTCTGCAGCATGTAATTGCAATAAATCCTGCACATAACGTGGAGCACCTATCCCCGCATCGCGTGAAAAAACACGGTCTACTCGCGCCAGCAAACCTGAGGACTGCCAACGCAGTAGATCAGCATCAAAAAAACTATCCGCTGCTGCCGTTCGCTCACCAAAAAACAACCAATTGCGTGTATTTGTGCGCGCTGGATTTGCCAGATGCGAACGCAAACCCGCAATGCCGGTGCCATTACCAATCAGGATTAATGGATGCTGATTATCGGGTGAGTGAAAATGTGCATTGGCACGGATACGCAAACGAATCGGTTGCGCCAATGCGGCATGCACCGTTAACCAACCAGATCCTAAACCGTATTGATCATTGCCAATATTGACCTGACGCACCAGTAAATCGAGTGAGCCCTCGTTTGGTACTGATGCGATTGAATATTCACGATGCGGCAAATCGACCAACGAGCTTACAAACGCGGAATCATCAAGCTGCGCTAAATCTGCTAGCCGCTGCTCGTTGATAGTGAGATCACTGTGCCGCAACAATTCGTGTGGGATATCAGTGCGCGAAACGGTGGTTAAAAAATGCTGGATTCGCCCATCACAATTACCGGGACCAATCTCGGCAATATCACCTGCATGCCATGCGCCTGCAGCAATAGCGGTGCCGAGCGGCGCCAATTTAATATGAAACGCAGGCGCACCAGGACTGCCGGGATTAACACAGGTGCGCTGTACAATTTTCCAATCGCTATAGGCGGGCGCACTCCAATCAATAAAATGTGCCTGTCCGGAAATCTGGCCGAGATAATATTGCCAGTGGCGCAATGCGCTCTCATCCAGCAAATTCACTTCAATAATGTCAGTGATAAAATGCGCTCCGCGATGTTGCAACTCGTGTTGCAATTGATGCGCGAAACCGCAGAAAAATTTATAGCTGGAATCACCCAATCCCAATATGGCCACCTGTAGGGTTTTAAGTGACTCCGATTGAAGCGCACCAAGTGTGCGAGTGATAAACCGATTGCCATTGTCAGGCGCTTCGCCTTCACCATAGGTACTGGCGATCAATAAAAAGGTTGATGCTTGGGTTAATACTTCGGGGGTAATTTGGTTAAGCGATAACACTTTTACAGCTTTACCCGCTTGCTCCAATTGCTGCGCCGTTTTTTTGGCAATACGTGTCGCACTTCCGCCTTGGCTGGCATAGCCAATGACTATGTAATCTCCGGACTCATCTGCATTAAGCGATGCAATAGCTTGTCTGCGCAAATAACTACGCCAACAAACCCAACACAACATAAAGTAGAAAATAATTAATAGACTAGCGGCAAGATAACGCACAACAATAAATCCGCATTATAGATAGTGTGTATTCATGAAATGAAAGACCAATTCAATTTGCAGGCAACATCCGTGTCGCACACAAACGACAGCTGAAATTATTAACCTTGGGTATCAAATTTCAGCTGCTTTTTTATTACTCAGGCAAAACTTCGAAGGTTGCAACATAGCTACCGGAGCGGGTTTTAGCCGGTTTTTTTGCTTTGTCATCGCGATAGATAGCGCTCAACCAATACATGCCCGCTTGCGGCCAGGTAACGGAAATATTGCCTTTTTTGTCAGTTTCCAATTCGATTGAAGCCTGTTTACTGCGGTAGCGCATACCACCAGGAATCACCGTTACTTTTACACCAACAGCAGGTTTGCCATCGATCAGGAATTGAAACGTCGCCGCTTCACCAGCGAACAAATCGTTGGGATGGGTAACAGGAACCAATTCCAAACCTTGATTGGTTGCTTTCAAAACGGTGTCTGTCGGTGTACCTGAAGTTACAAATGTTTCCATACGACGAGAGAATTGTGAAACCTCAAGATCTTTGGCTTTTTTGGGTACCATTTTGTCAAAATCAGCAGGATTCGCTTTTTCACCGCGACCTGGCCACATGCGACGCTCGCCGTCTTCGGTTTTCCACATGGCCATTAATCCGCTAGATGCAGTGGCAATTTTATAGGTACCTTTTTGTGGCAATTGCACATCAAACACGCTGCGGTACTTTCCGGTCACTGCATTTTGTACTTGCAGGATTTGCCCATCCGGTGCAGTAACAACAACACCATCAGGACGCATAGGCGCGTGGTCTGCGTGGAAAATATCGTTAGAAACTGCAGCATCAATACTTACCCAGGCATCATCACTGGAAAGTACAGTTGCGCTCGGCAACAACCATGCGCGGTGTGCCTGAGCAGTCAAAGGCAAACACAAAACCAGTGCAGTACAGAGAGTCGTTTTAAAAAAAGTATTCATAGTAATTTCTCCTTTACGTAAATGTTAAGCAAGCGTATTGATAAATGGTTATGGCGCTACAGTGACTTTCACTTCGCCTAATTCTTTGCTGCCTTTTGCGCTTTGTTCGCCTGCAGCAGGCCAGCTAAATGGCACCTTCACTAATTCACGGCCACCCACTTCACGTGCAGCCTCAACCATCAACACATAATTACCTTTTGCCAACTTACCAAGTGGCGCTTTACCTTCAGTGAAGCTGACAACTTGTTTGCCGGGCGCACGCGTCGCACCGCTAACACCATCTACCGGCATATCAGTTTCGCGACCAATACGACGCCACCATTGACGCATATCTTTCAACCATTCTTCGCCCTTTTCACTTTTTTGGCCGCGCTCTTCAAGCTGATACCAAACGGCGAGATTAGTACTCTCGCCTTTTTCATTTTCAATCCAGATCGCAACATACGGCTTGTGGTATTCCGCAACATCTAAAGAAGGAACTTCTACCGATACCGTCAGATCACCTGCAACGGCAGTGTTGATAGACATTAATGACATTGCTGCAAATGAGGAAGCAACTAACCAACGCGAACGCATAATTAACCTCTACAAAATTTAATAATTATCGAAAACGGTTGCGATAAAACCTAACGAACTAATAGTGCTTAATGAATAAATAACAAAATCAAAATCCAGGGCAATACCAGACCTAACGCCACCATCGGCCAGGTTGCCGGGCGACCACTCGCGTAACGTTTCAGCAAGAGTAATCCGGTGATGCAAAAAATAATGCAGAAAACGGCGAATACATCGATAAACCAGCTCCAGGCAACGCCGGTATTGCGCCCTTTGTGCAAATCATTCAGATAGGAAATCCAGCCGCGATCAGTCACTTCATACACGAGTTCGCCACTGGCCAAATCGATGCTAAGCCATGAGTCGCCACCCGGACACGGCAGGGATAAATAAATTTCGTCTTCGCTCCACTCGGCTAATTGGTCGCCGACTGAAATATCTTTTTCTTGCGCAAGCCAATCCGTTAACACACTCGGAAGCGGTGCTTTTTCTTCATCAGGTACACTGATTTGTTTAATAACATCGGCTGGGATCTCTGCTTCCAGCGTAATAATTTCCGGCTTGGCTTTAATTTGCGCAGCGTGATTGAGCGTGATGCCTGTTACAGCAAAAAGCAACATACCAACAAGACATATTGCAGAACTGATCCAGTGCCATTCACGCAGGCTGCCCAAATAAATCTTCATGCGAGTTTAATTCACCTTTTTAAAAAAGCCGCGCGGGGTTCCCCGTGAAGGGAACCCCGCGCTAGACAAACACCTTTCTGTTTTTAGAACTTAACGTTCACGCCAACCCAGAAATTACGCGCTTTGTCTTTGTTGTTGTAATCATCATAAATTGTCGCTAGATAACCGTCTGTTGTAGAACCAGGATTCAACACACAGTTAGTCGTACCAGCGGAACAGTCATCATATGTTACGTCGTAAGTCGTAAAATCACGATCCAGCAAGTTATTAATACGAGCATTAAACGTCACGTTTTCGTTGGCTTTGAAACTCGCCCCCAAATGCAATACTTCATAATCTTTGAAGTACAACTCTTCCTGAGTCACCACATCGAATGAACGATAACGTTTAGAGCGTAACTCGGTGGTTAAAAACACATTCCACTTCTCGCTCGCCGCCCAGTCCAAGGTGATATTTGCCATGTGTTTTGCATAGTTGTTGCCACTTAACGGACGACCTTTATTCACACCGCTTTTCTCTTCGGTATCAGTAAAGGTGTAATTCGCTCGCAGCGCCCAAGAGTCAGCGATTTGATAACGACCGGCAACCTCCACACCTTGCACTTGAGCGTTATCTATATTCACTGTACGACTGCTAGCCGTGTAGCCTAACTCTTGATATTCACCAGAACTCGCGCACTGCAAACCTGTATTAGCGCCACAAGGTTGCGACGCAATTTTATCTTCAAAATCGTTCACAAATGCAGTGATGTTGGCATTATGGCCTGCTGTCGACTGCCAATAAGCCGCCATTTCATAAGTGGTTGTGGTTTCCGGTTCAAGATCCGGGTTACCGTACATTGGCGATGTCCCTTGACCACCGAAACCAACGATACCGTCATACAGCTGGGTCGTTTTAGGCGTTTTAAAGCCAGTACTCACGCCCCCCTTAAAAGTCCACTCATCGTTCAGAGTGTAAACCCCGTAAAGACGTGGGCTAAATTGATCACCAAAAGTTTCATGATCGTCGTAACGCAATCCCATTGTTAACGCGAAAGGATCAATCAAATACCAAGTATCTTCGGCAAAAAGCGAGTACATATTGTGCTCTTGTGTTGCACCAGGTGTGCCGCTCTCAATCCCGAACACACCATCATTCAAGTCACCGCGAATCACCTGTGCCCCTACCACGGTAACGTGTTGTTGGCCCGCTAATTCGTAGGGCATATCCAACTTGGCATCCAAGGTATATTGGTTGCTCGATAACTCACGATCCGGACGAGGTAAGAAAGTAGCCTCGGCTAGCGCTTTACGGTCCGCTTCTGACATACCGGCATAAGCACCCTCTGCGCGCATCATACTTAACAACTGCTCACGCTCTGCTACCGTAAACGGCAAGGTACGACCTTCGTTCTTAGTATCAACATAAGACAAGGACACAAAACTATTACCAATATCCCATTTACCTTCATGGGTTAACGACCAGGTATCACGCGTAAATTCTTGCGTTGGACGATAGCCTACACGCGGATCAGCGCGCGGTGTCCATACGCCGCCACCTGCGGCACACTTATTCGCCTGGTTTCCGCCTGCAGTTGGCGTAAACCCTTTACAGAAGTTGCTCGAACGCCACACGCTGGCAATACCATCTACTGTACCAACCGGGTATTCAATTTCACCCGCATCATTGGTAACAGGACTATTGTTGTAAGACTGGGTAGAAGTTTCGATATCAAACCAAATACTTTGATTATCTGTTGGTGTCCACGATAAACGCGCACCTAAGACTTCATTTTCGTTATCAACCGTTTTACCTCCACCGCCAAAACCCAAAGGACGGCCTTGCACAACACCATTGGGGTACTGCAAATCTGCATAGGTCGGATTGGAGGCATGCTTGTTATACAGGCTGCCGCGCACCGCCATACCGAGTTTGCCGGGAATTAATGGCCCCATCACATTGAACTCAGTGGTGATGTCATCGCCAAATGCATCATCGCTTTCGATGGTGCGCGAATGCGTCACAGAACCGGTCCATTTGTCAGTCACTTTTTTGGTGATGATGTTAATTACACCACCCATCGCATCGGCACCGTACAAGGTAGACGCCGGACCACGAATAACTTCGACACGCTCAATCGCATCCAAAGGTGGGATATGGCCAAATTGGTTGCCACCAAAGCTATTAGGGTAGATATCACCATGGTTATTTTGACGCTTGCCATCAACCAAAATCAGGGTGTAATCAGACCCCATACCACGCAGACTGATTGTTCCTTGGCCTGTTTTGTCACGGGTCTCACCAACATCTACGCCTTCCAAATCACGCACCGCGTCCAGCAAGGTTGTATAGGGACGCTTGCTTAACTCTTCGGAGGTTACAACAGAAATACTCGCTGGAGCATCCGTAACCTTCTGTTCATAACCAGCAGCAGAAACAACGACTGCTTTCAATTTTTGGGGCTCTTCAGCGGCGTTAACGCTCGCTCCAGCCAACAAAGTAACGGGTGCTATAACTGCCAGTGATGCACCACGAATAGCTTTAAATAGAGTAGAACGCGGCAGCGACATGCTGCGCGAAGTGTTGAACGTCATGATAGCCTCTTAATCATTTAATAATAATCTAAATGATAATATCTATCAATTGCAGTCGTCTCAAACCTAATTTTATTAGGAATTGTTATAAATTTGTCCCCTAAATGTCCCTTTTTACTCTAAAAACTCTCTTCTTTACACTTGTGCCCACTGCCGTAATAGATTGTGGTAATGACCGGTGAGTCCAACAATCTCCTCTGAATCACCCACTTTTTGGCGCAATGATTGAATGTTGCAGTCCAACTCATACAGAAGATTTCTCTTCCAATCGTCACGCACCATGCTTTGAGTCCAGAAAAAACTGCACACCCTTTCACCCCGGGTAACTGGAGAAACCTGATGCAAACTGGTCGATGGATACAAAATCAAATCGCCTGCAGGCAGCTTCACTTCGTGACTGCCGTAGGTGTCTTGCACAATTAACTCGCCACCCTCGTATTCATCCGGCTCGGACAAAAACAAGGTGGAAGAAACATCGGTACGCAAACTCATATTGCTGCCCGGTACCAAACGGATAGCACCATCGACATGAAATCCGTAATGCTCACCACCCGAATAGGCATTAAATAATGGCGGGACAATTCGCAGCGGCAATGCGGCGGCCATGAAGAGTGGATTGGCATAAAGCGCCTTTAAAACAATTTCACCCAATTCACGTGCCGCAGGCCCATCAACCGGTAATTGGCGATTGTTTTTTACCTGCGCCCCTTGCGCACCTACAGTTGCTTTGCCGTCGACCCAATTGGTTTCACTCAAACGCGCACGAAATTCGGCAACTTGTTGCTTGCTCAGGATTTCAGGGATGTGAATCAGCATAAAATTATCTCGAGTTTTTTGAAGAATAGATTGCGCAAAAACCCTACTGTAAAAAAGTTAAAGGGGCGCAACAAGTGCGCCCCTTTATTTGCAGCATTAAATCTCAATACTGTCGCTGCATCCCTGCCAAATAAATTCCGATTAAAACGCGAAGTTAATGCCCAAACGAGCAGAGAGAGGAGCGCCAGGATAATAGCGGGAGCCACCATTATTCAGACTACCAACATACTCTTCATCGGTGAGGTTCATGACATTAAGCTGCACGCTAATGTTTTTGTTAATTGGATAAGAGGCCATCGCATCCAACACCCAGTAATCACCAAACTCCAGCATTGAACGTGTACTTTGTGCAGCTTCATTAACAACACTTGAACTAACCATAGTATCTATATAACGAGCGCCGCCACCAATTACAAAACCATTTTCAAAGGTATAGCTATTCCACAAAGTGAAGGTTGTTTTGGGCGACCATTGGATTGCACCACCTTCGTTATTACCGGAAGCTTCATTTGCTGGAGTACTTGGATTATCGACTGTGCGATTGCCACGAGTGATTTCATTATCCATAAATGCCAAACCAGCGCTAATTTGCCACTTATCAGTCAACGAACCAACAGCACCCAACTCCAAACCTTCAACTTGTTTTTCACCGATAGCAACTGATGAACCATCCGGGTTTGTAGCGATTTCATTCTCGTTAGTACTGCGGAACAGAGCTGCAGTTAAAAACAATTTGTTATTTAACACATTCCACTTGGTCCCCAACTCTGCATTAGTCCCTTCTTGCGGATCAAGGTTAGGGTTATTGATGTTGTTGGTAGCGTTAGTAGTATTCAACGCAAAGTTTGCACCGCCAGGAGGTAATTGCGACGTTGCGTAACTTACATAAATAGAACCATTCGCAGCAGGCTTATACACACCACCTAATTTCCAACCAAATAATTCATCTGTCAGATGCGCATCGCTAGCGAGCAAAGTACCAACCGGAATAGTTTGTGTTGCAGGAGCAGTTACCGCGCCTTGGCGTGTAACAACATCAGTTTTGGTATGGAAACGATCTGCACGAATGCCCGCACTCAATTCCCATTGCTCATTCAGAGTCAAAGTATCTTGTAAGTACAACGCATAGGTTGTGGTTTCACCATCAGTTTTACCACCTGTACGGCGTACCGGCTGAAACACATCAGCTGTACTCGGATTGTCGAGATTCGCGTTAGCTTGGGATGGTGCTGTAGGCGATGTAGGTGTTGGGAATGGAATACCCATGGTGTAGTTCAATTGACTCTCATAGGTAAATTCAATACCAGAAACTAAATCGTGCTTGATGCCGCCAGTATCAAACGCCGCAACTAAATTGGTCTGATTAGTGAGAATCTGGTTGGTTTGGTCTTTGCCTTGGCGAGAACGTGAAATTGTCCAAGTATCACGATTTGCGGGTGTCGCAAAAGTAACCGCGTTAATACCTGTCAACAACTGATCCTGATTAGTGCGGCCATAGCGTGATGTATTGCGCAAAGTTACACCATCAGCCAAATCTTGCTCAATACGCACAGTAACCATATTGGCTTTAACATCATTGAAGTCACTGGTAGAGCCGTAGAAATTTTCAGTATCAACTTGCGCTGGCGTTTGCCCTGCAAGCGCACCGGTAACAAAAATTGCGTTGTAATATCCATCCAAACCGATAGTAGGTATACCACCATCAGGAATACCAGACTGCTCCATCGACAAAATATTGATATAGGTACGGGTATCAGTGCCCAATCCCAAACCGAGAGATGCCGCAAAGCCTTGGAAATTATTTTCCACCTCATCGCGCCCATCAACACCAGCATCTTGTTTCATCAGATTTACGCGCAATGCAGTGGTTTCACCCAGTTCACGATTAACGTCAACAGTTGCACGCTTGTAATCAGAAGTTCCACCAATCACAGTGCCAGAAGTAGCATTTTCCAGATTGGCCAATTTAGAGCTGAGGTTTACATAGCCCGAAGCCGCACCACGACCGTTATCCACTCCAGCTGGGCCTTTTGCAATTTCCACTTGCTCGGTATTAAAAGTATCGCGGCTAATGCTACCTAAATCACGAATACCATCGACATAAATGCTGCCCTGAGTATCAAAACCGCGCATGAAAATGGAGTCACCAGTAGACGTATTACCGTTCTCACCCATCAACATGGTAATTCCAGGAGTATTACGCAAAGCTTCACTCAAGGTAGTCGCGGATTGCTGCTGAAAGAGTTCTTTCTTCACCACCACGATAGTTTGTGGAGTATCAACTAACGGCTGGGTAAATTTTGCTGAACTTACTTTGTCAGCTTTGTATGCGGGCTCGATTGCATCCGCATCAACCTTAACAGCGTCGAGCTTTTTGGTTTCTGTTGCTTTAGCGTCATCTGCAGCCATAGCGCCAGCAGAGGCAAGCAGAATCGCAGATGACAACGCAGTTGCAGTTAACTGCAATCCGGTTGAGCGTTTTTTGGAAACGATGTGTGTGGATTTTTGGATGGTCGTCATGGCTAGCCCTTGTAATTGTATTAAGACTGAAAGAGAAAACGACGCGCATAATATAGATATGCATTCTCATTCGCAATAATAACAATTCTCACTTGTGAACGAATTTAACGACACCCACCTTTTTATCCGTCAAGAAGAGTTTTCTTCGTTATTTAACTTATTGATCATATAACTAAATGCGATTAATCTTCAGGTGTGATATTAGATGTCACGAACTAGGGTTATAAGCATGAGAAAATCCCGTATCTCCTTTGGGCTCTTGATGTGGCTACTTATGGCAGCGGCTGAAGCAAGCGCGCCAGCTACTCCTATTGCCCAAACGCAGGATGACAACTCGATCCGCATTTTGCTGGGTGCGGAAAATTCATGGCCCCCCTATTCCGATACCGATGGACAAGGCATCTCTACTCTGCTGATAAAGGCGGCATATGCCAAAACAGGTCTTGCTCCAAGCTTTCAGGTGTTGCCCTATGCTCGAGTACTGCACGACCTGACCTCTGGCAAAATCGACGGCGGTTACAACGTCACACTACAAGCATCCACTCAAGACCAATACATCTTCGGCAAAGTGCCGCTGCTCTCGGTTGAGGCCTACTGGTTTTTCCTACCGGGAACCCATACCCGGATTAACTCAATAGAAGATATTCCCAGCAACTTTCGTGTCGGAGTAATCCGTGACTACGAATACGGCGACATCTACGAAAACCATCGCCATCGCTTCAATGAAGTAAAAGTCTCGCAACAGTCACAAATTATCCGAATGCTGAAACAAGGCCGTATTGATGCCGCAGTAATGTTTGACCGAGAAGCAGAATACGCACTGAAAAATATGCAGCTGGATATTGGTCTTTTCGATAAGCGTTTTTTAAACCATCGCGGCGATGTTTATGTCGCCTTCTCCCATAAAAGCCCCAGAGCACGCTGGTTGGCAGAGCAGTTGGATAAAGGACTTACTGAGTTAAAACAGACAGGCGAATACGATCAATTAGCGGGAATAACTGCGGAAAACCGACAAATCGGAAACCAATAGCGATATCGCACACAAAAAAATACCGCCCTTGAGGCGGTATTTTTTTGTTTAGAGCAGAAGCAAATTACATATAAGCATTACTGCGATCTGTATGGTCGGTAACGTCGCGAATACCTTTCAGCTCCGGCAACTTGTCCATCAGTTGGACTTCAATACCCTGCTTCAAGGTAATCGCCACTGAGCCGCAACCCTGGCAACCGCCGCCAAATTTGAGGATGGCGATCATATCGTCAGTCACTTCAACCAAACTAACGTTACCGCCATGTGATGCAAGGCTTGGATTAACATCGTTGTACAACACGTAGTTGATGCGATCTTCCAGCGGACTATCGTCGGTCACGCGGGGCATTTTGGAGTTAGGGGCGCGAATCGTCAGCTGGCCCCCCATGCGGTCTGCCGCGTAATCCACTTTGGCATCTTCCAAAAATGGCAGGCTACGCTCTTCAAAGTGCGCTTTAAAACCGTTCAGTTCGACCACCACATCCCCTTCTTTTTCTTCACCGGGGCGGCAGTAAGCGATACAGGTTTCAGCGTTGGAAGTGCCGGGGTTGGCAACAAACATACGGATGCCAATACCGTCGTTGTCTTTTTGCTTGTCGAGCAGCTCTTTCAAATATTTTTGGGCGGATTCGGTGATATCAACGTTGACCATAATAACCTTTCTGTAAATGCCTAATACCCGATTAAATTACTCAGGTATTCTACTGCAAACCCACTAGTCAGGCACTAGCAAACCAGTAAAAGAGACAAGTAATTTACAATTGTCATCATAGAGATAGCGTATATTTCGCCCTCCTAGCTGCGTATTAAGAATCACTCGTATTGTCGGTCGCCATCTGCGCTAATCGAACAGCCGCTTATCCGGTTTTAACAATCCTTTAACAAAAAAATGGGCACCTCATCACATCTGTCATATAAAATTGCCAAACCTCAGCTAAGATTAAAAAAACACCAGTCCAAGCTGAAGATGAAAAGGTTTTACAGGAGCTCCCCCATGAACGATTCGAACGAGTTTTTACTCAACCAAAAAACCCTCCGATTGACCATGTACCTTAGTTTGGCCATAGCCAATATTATCTTTGGTGCACTCTATCCAGATCACATCGTGGTTGCCGGCTGCGGTTTTGCGTTTTTCTCCGCCCTCATCCTCTTGCAGCTTCGCTCGGAAGCAGCAGAGAAAGAATCATCAGCAAAAAAAGCATTGCACTTCGATAAATAAGAAATAAGCGCATTACCAACCTCCACCAATCTCGCCCGACCCAATCCCGACTAGACTAAAGCACAGGGAAAATCCCCCTGCCGCCGCCCCTCAACAGAGGGATTTCTGCTAGAATTCGCGCCAATTTTCTATATCGAACTTCTTTGATATTGCTTCTTTTCGCCGCAATCCTGCCGAAATTGGGCAATCGCTTAATCATCATAGGTTTTTCATGACTACTCCAGCCGTACTGCCAACTTTTTCCCCTGTTTTAGAGGCACGTATTAATGCCCTCCATGATGCGATTAAAAAGCGCATCCTGATCCTCGACGGCGGCATGGGAACCATGATCCAGAGCTACAAGCTGCAGGAGGCGGATTATCGCGGCGAGCGCTTTGCCAATTACCACATGGACATCGCGGGCAATAACGACCTGCTCAGCATCACCAAACCGGATGTTATTCGCGAAATCCAGCGCGCCTATCTTGAGGCAGGCGCCGATATTCTCGAAACCAATACCTTTAACTCAACGCGCATTTCCATGGCCGATTACGACATGGAAGATCTCACCCACGAGTTAAATTTCGCCTCGGCAAAATTAGCGCGCGATCTCTGCGATGAAATGACGGCGAAAGATCCATCCAAACCGCGCTTCGTTGCCGGAGTGCTTGGCCCAACTAGCCGCACCTGTTCTATTTCGCCAGACGTAAATGATCCAGGCGCGCGCAACGTAACCTTTGATCAATTGGTAGAAAACTATCTTGAATCTATGGATGGCCTGGTCAAAGGCGGCGCAGACATTATTTTGATCGAAACTATTTTCGATACGCTCAATGCCAAAGCAGCAGTATTCGCAGTACAACAATATTTCGATAACGTTGGTTTTGAATTGCCGATCATGATTTCCGGCACCATTACCGATGCTTCTGGCCGCACACTCTCCGGCCAAACCACTGAAGCGTTTTACAACTCGCTCGCTCACGCGAAACCCATCAGCATGGGTTTGAACTGCGCATTGGGCGCAAAAGAATTACGTCAATACGTGCAAGAACTGTCGCGCGTTGCCAACTGTTTTGTCAGCGCGCACCCCAACGCTGGCTTACCCAACGAGTTTGGCGAATACGATCAAACTGCTGCAGAAATGGTAGAGATAGTTGAAGAATTTGCTGCAAGCGGCTTCCTGAATATTATCGGCGGTTGCTGCGGCACAACGCCTGCACACATCAAAGCGCTGGCCGATGTGATGGGGAAATATCCTCCACGCGCGATTCCCGATATCGAACCCGCCTGCCGTTTATCCGGCCTCGAACCATTTAACATCACCAAAGATTCTTTATTTGTAAACGTAGGTGAGCGCTGTAACGTTACCGGCTCGGCGCGTTTCAAAAAATTAATCGTAGAAGAAGATTATTCCACTGCACTTGAAGTCGCGCTTGAGCAAGTTGAAAATGGTGCGCAAGTAATTGATATCAACATGGACGAAGGCATGCTCGATGCCGAAAAAGCCATGGTGCGCTTTTTGAATTTGATTGCGGGCGAGCCGGATATCGCGCGCGTTCCAATTATGGTTGACTCATCAAAATGGGAAGTCATCGAAGCCGGCCTGAAATGTATTCAAGGCAAACCGATTGTTAACTCGATCAGTTTGAAAGAAGGCGAAGAGGAATTCCTCACCAAAGCCAAACTCTGCATGCGTTACGGCGCAGCAGTAGTTGTAATGGCATTTGATGAAACCGGACAAGCCGATACCATGGCGCGCAAAAAAGAAATTTGCGAGCGCTCTTATCGCACACTGGTCGATAAAATTAATTTTCCACCGGAAGATATTATTTTCGACCCGAATATTTTTGCAGTCGCAACCGGCATTGAGGAACACAACAATTACGCAGTTGATTTTATCGAAGCGACTCGCTGGATTCGCGAGAACCTTCCACACGCAGGTATTAGCGGCGGCGTGTCCAACGTTTCGTTTTCGTTCCGTGGCAACAACCCGGTACGCGAAGCAATCCACTCGGTGTTTTTGTACTACGCAATTAAAGCCGGGATGAATATGGGCATCGTTAACGCCAGCCAACTGGCGGTGTATGACGATTTGCCACAAGAATTAAAAGACAAAGTTGAAGATGTAATCCTCAACCGTCATAGCGGTAGCACAGAAGCGTTGCTCGATATTGCGGAAAAATATCGCGGCGATGGCTCGACCGGTGAAACAAAAGAAGATGCAGAATGGCGCTCACTGCCTATCGCAAAACGCATCGAACACTCATTGGTAAAAGGTATCTCCACGCACATCGTGGAAGATACTGAAGAAGCACGCCAACATTATCCGCGCCCGCTTGATGTAATCGAAGGCCCGCTCATGGATGGTATGAACGTGGTCGGTGATTTATTTGGCGCCGGTAAAATGTTTTTGCCACAAGTCGTAAAATCAGCACGCGTAATGAAGCAGTCCGTTGCTTATCTGCAACCCTACATCGAAGCAGAAAAAACCGAAGCTTCAAAACCCAATGGCAAAATACTCATGGCCACCGTAAAAGGTGACGTACATGACATCGGCAAAAATATTGTCGGCGTGGTTTTGCAATGTAACAACTTTGAAGTGATTGACCTGGGCGTAATGGTGCCCTGCGATAAAATCATCGACACTGCAATCGAACAAAACTGCGACATTATTGGCCTATCAGGATTAATTACACCATCGCTGGATGAAATGGTATTTGTCGGCCGCGAAATGGAACGCCGCGGTATCAACAAACCCTTGCTAATCGGTGGTGCAACCACCTCGAAAGCGCACACCGCCGTAAAAATTGATCCGGTATTTCATCTGAACCAAGCCGTTTATGTCGCCGATGCATCGCGCGCTGTAGGTGTTGCAAGCACTCTGCTCTCTGACGACTTGCGTCCGAAATTTATCGAAGATTTAAAGCAGGAATATGTAGAAGTGCGCGAGCGCAATGCCAACCGTAAACCACGCGGCACTGTGCGCACCTATCCTGAAGCTATTGCTAAAGGATTAAAACTGGATTGGGATAATTACATTCCACCCGCTCCCGCATTCACAGGTGTAAAAGTATTTGAAGATTACGACTTGAATATACTGGTTGATTTTATCGACTGGACACCATTTTTTATCAGTTGGGATCTGGCCGGAAAATTCCCTAAGATTCTTGATGACGAACTCGTCGGCGAAGCCGCACGCAGTTTATATGCCGATGCACAACAAATGCTGCACAAGTTAATTGATGAAAAACTTATCAAAGCGAATGGCGTGATCGGCTTCTGGCCTGCGAATACAGTTAACCACGATGATGTTGCTATCTATGATGACGCTGGCAAGCAAATCAATACTCTGCACCACATCCGTCAACAACACTTAAAACAAGGTATGGAAACCAAACCGCATTATTCGCTTGCAGATTTTATTGCACCGAAAGAAACCGGCAAGCAAGATTACATCGGTGGTTTTGCAGTCACGACCGGCATTGGTGCAGAAGAACTCGCCAAGCAATATCAAGACGCGGGCGATGACTACAACAGCATCATGGTAAAAGCCCTAGCTGACCGTTTAGCTGAAGCCTTTGCTGAACATATGCATCAACGCGTACGCAAAGAATTCTGGGGCTACGACCGCGATGAAAATTTATCGAACGAAGATTTAATCAAAGAACAATACAAAGGCATCCGCCCTGCTCCAGGTTATCCGGCCTGCCCGGATCACACTGAAAAAACACAATTGTTTGCCTTACTCGATGGCGAGAAAAATACCGGCATCACCCTCACCGAACACTTCGCCATGCTGCCAACCGCAGCCGTTTCCGGCTGGTACTTTGCGCATCCACAAGCGGAGTATTTCAATACCGGAAAAATTGAAAAAGATCAGGTAGAGAGTTTGGCGCAGCGTAAAGGTTGGAGTGTGCAGGAGATCGAACGCTGGATGAGTCCGGTGTTAGCTTATGAGCCGGGGGCTATTACTGAGTAAGTTTGAAGTTTTGCAAGGTGGGTTCGCGGAGCGACCCGCCAGACCAATTAAAAAATATAGGTATTGCATGACCAATAAACAAAGTACGAGATACACATCATTTATAGATATTCTCGGGTTCCAAAACTCTGTTTTGAATATTGAAGATGAACCTGAATCTTATGAAAAAATAACAACTGTACTTACAAATATTTCAATTATTGACGAATTAAGAAAAATTGTTCGATCTAAAGAATCTGATCCTAATGCAGTAAAGCAATTCGAAGCAACGCAGGATTTACGTGTACAAGCTTTCTCTGACTGCATATTAATTTCTACTAACGATAATGATCTCGGGCTTGTAGCAGTAACAGCCATGAGTGCTCTTACATACAGGATACTATTTTCTCACGGTTTTTACGCTAGGGGCGCCATCACAAAAGATTTACTAACTCACAATGAAAGAATTGTTTTTGGGAAGGCATTAGTTCGCGCCTACGCATTAGAACAAAAAGTTGCCATCTATCCGAGAATTGTACTTTCGCAAGAGATATATAATGACTTATCCAACAAAAAGCCTGCGATCCCCAAAAAAATTGATTTTGATGGGCAACCATTTTTGGACGTTTTTGACTCATCATCAATAAAATTTATTAATACCTGGAACGAAAGACAACCAGATTCACATTTCCACATAAATTTAAAAAATGGCAGAGAACAGCTTATAAGGAATTTACAAGCATCAAAAGACATTGCCATTCAACAGAAGTTAACCTGGCTTAAAAATTATTTAAACAATAACGCAAGCGGTCTTGAAATAGAAAAGATATAGCTCGCATACAGTAGGTTAAGCAGCAATGGCCAACACCTAACCAATCACCAATGAATAACTACCTAACCTACCAAATGATAAATACTTAAATTTATTCCCCCCCGCCGACAAATCGCTGTCGGGGGCTTTGGCAAATGTTTAAATGGAGAATGATATGACTGACGCAACACATGACGACCTGATTCAAGCGTTAAAAACTGCTTTTTGTTATATGCCTAAAGCTATCGAAGTAAACAAATACGAATACGGTGACAGATACCAAACGGTGCTCGATCATATTCAAACAGTACGGGAGACTCTGCTAATGAACGGAGTAGACCCGGAAGAAGTTTATGGTGAAATAAATCCCGACATCACTCCGAACTCTTCTTACTAATGATTGAGTGGAATGGTTAATAGCAAGAAGAATTGCCTCTGCAGCAAAGGTGGAGGCAAATACCCAACATCGCATCTACCCGCATGACAAAATACAACTCATTACAATTTTCCAATGCTGAACTGTTAGGCTAATTTACAACGCCAACTAACAAGGAGATTTTATGTTTTTCAGTCGCACCCACATCATTGCAATTGTCACTCTTACTTCTTTACTTACTGCTTGCGGAGGAGACGGTGAATCCTCAGGCGTTAAACTGAAATCAGTAGGGCCAAATCAAACCAAAGTATTCAAAAGTGACGGTTCAACTCAATGTGAAGGAGCAGGAATACCACCAGATGAAATGCGATTGGAATTAGCAAAAGCAGGGATAGATGTTATTTGCGCACAGAAGGCTCACAATGGGATGAACTACCCAGCAGTCTGCGGAGGAGGCACCGGAAACATTAACGTTTATGTGATTCATAGCAGCAACCTTCCTGATGCTGAAAAGCTGGGATTTAAATCAGTTCAGGAATTGCCGGACTATAAAGACAAGGCCTGTACCAATTAATCTCTCGCAGTCATTACCTGAACTAGAAAACAACTTTTACGGAAGGCGCGCTGCGTTTTGCCTTACCGTGATACACCGCCTCAATATTATTTCCATCCGGATCTAATACAAACGCAGCGTAATAACCGGGATGGTAAGTTCGCTCACCGGGCTTACCATTGTCCCGCCCACCATTCTCCAGAGCAGCTTTATAAAAAGCATCGACCATCGCTTCATTAAGCGCCTGAAATGCCAAGTGATGGCGACCAGTTAAAACACCTTGAGCAGCGTCGCTGTCGGCAGTTGAGATAAACAGCTCATCCGCCCAAAAGTAGCTGTCACCTGATCCACCTAGTGGAATATTGAGGGTTTCAAAAACAGCCACATAAAATTTTCTAGCAGCGGGAAGATCATTGACGACCAATTGAATATGGTCGATTAATCTGCCGCGATGTAGTTCTTGAGTTTCCATTTTGAACTCCTTTCTAATAATGAATTAATGAATCGTAAAGTCCGACTGCTATCTACTTTAGGATTGCAGACAGCCAAATATGTTCCCTTGCTGTTTATCTGCGCGCATTATGATTTGTGCAAAATATTCGCTCAAATCTACACATATCTATTTTTACATGACAGTCAGATTCACAGAGAATTGATTATTACGTCAAAAGACGTATTGCAAATCACACAAGCCACACCGATATTTCATTTTTTAAACTAAAATCCCTGTCACATTTCTGTTTGGAAATAATAGGGCTACCGCGATGAAATTGCTTTCGGTCAATATAGGCCAACAACAATCATTGGATACACCTAATGGCCCGGTGCAAACCGGCATTATTAAAGAGCCAGTATTAACAAAAGTGCATGTAACCGAGCTGGGGATTGAGGGTGATGCGATAGTCGATACCAGCGTGCACGGTGGGCTCGATCAAGCGCTTTATCTTTACAGCCGAGAAGATTACATCTGGTGGGAGGAACACCTGGGCAGAAAACTCTCACCGGGAATTTTTGGCGAGAACCTGACACTCTCGGGTTTCGGTGCAGCACCATTAAATATTGGCGACAGATTGCAAATTAATAATGTGATCATTGAAATATCTGCACCACGCACACCTTGTTTTAAACTCGCGGCTCGCATTGGTGACTCTGCATTTATCAAAGAATTTGTGCAAGCAGCGCGCACAGGGGCTTACGCTCGCGTGATAAAAACGGGGGAGATTAGTGCAGGTGATGAAGTGATATTAACGAAAGAAAATTCGGGATATCCATCTGTGAGTGACGTATTCAAAACTTGCCACTCGAAAAATCCTGATCTGGATATAGTGAAGCAGGCCTTGCTCTCACCACTCGGCCGTTATCATAAGAATATTATCCAGGGAATCTACGATAAATATATTGGCTAGTATCTCATCGCTGTGTTCATTAAAATTGCAGAAACCTTTCTAACATACTCAGCAATTCTTCAAACAATAGTTTCCAAGGCAAAAAATGCACAGCAAACTGATCGGCTTTGGCTCGCCTAAAAGCAGTATAAACTTCTACATCGCCAATCGCCCACCGATTGATGATTATCCAATAATGAAGGAGCACCGTGGCCTTACAATGGGCGAGCAGGAGCATATCGTCAAACACACCAGTAACCATTGGCGCAAAGTGTTTAATGTGTATGCCAAGCTGTTATTTGATTGGTATCAATTACAAGGTCGCACAGATTTACCGGCTAGCTGGCAAGCGTATCGCAACCTTGATTTATTTCAACAACATTCGTATGAAGCATTATTATTTAGCTCACCGCAATTTGATGCAGATAATACTGTTATTCATATCATTGCCGGAAAAACTTACGCGGCACATTTGAATTTGCCACCACTTATCTGGCTAGATTCTTATTTTGCAATTAACAACGAGCACCGTCTGATTGTTGCGCCCTACCCTGATTATCGACAGCTATCCAACGAACGGATTGCGCGGCTGATAAAACTTATGCCTATTCATCGTAAATAGATTTGTAGTTCTACCACTCAATAATTATGATTGCCATCGTCAACCGCGCTATGCGGATGACGCATTGCAATATCATAATTCAATATTTTCATCAGGTATCGATAATGGACTTCAAAAAATCATATATAACCTTTCTTACCGCAGCAGCAATTATGCTGCCAATCACTGCACAAGCGCTAACTATTACAGAGACTGACGCCTTTACCTCAGGAGATAATAAAGCAGCACTACAAACATCAACCGGGTTGATCTGGTTAGATTTTGGAGTGACTAACAATAAAAGCTTCAATGAGACAATCGCTCAACTCGATACCACTTACCGTGGATGGCGCCTTCCCACCCATTCAGAAATATACAGTTTGTTCAGCGAACTATTTGCAGAGTCTAGATATAAAACCTTGGGCACCAACCAATCAGAGTGGTATGGCGCCGGCGTAACAGCCAAGATGTACATCAATGATGTTGTAGATGTATTAGGGGCCAACGTTGTAGAAGACAAAGGGAACGGCTTTGAATACAGTTATAGCCTTGGCTGGTATCTGAGTGACACCAACAAATTAAACTATGCCATGATTTACGACGATGGATACAACTATAACAATTATCAAGCTGCTAGAATTTGCTGTGCAGATACAGATTATGCTGAATACTACGATTACGACTACGCCAACTACAAGGATGCACAATTCAGCACCCTATTAGTTAAAGATAACTCAATAACTGTTCCTGAACCTTCCTCGGCTATACTATTAAGCTTAGGTTTACTCGGCCTAGGCACTATCCGTTATCGTTTAAATAAATAAAATTCTATTTAACACCGCTTTACGCGGTGTTAAATTTGCTATTTATCTTCTTGGATTAGAAATTTATATCCGATCATTTTTTCTGATGTGCAAGCAACCAATCATAAAGGTCTTTACTCGCGTAAATCCGCTTCCAGGCATCGTGCCCCATGTCTTCGTGTACGGTGAAACGAATTTCGGATTCACCTAATTCTTCCAGCTTATTAATTCCCGCATAAAAGAATTTCTTCTGCACTGCGGTATCGCGCCCGGCAGCAAATGCCCACACGGGGATATTGGCTTTTGCGATAGGTTCCATTAAATCCGGATGCCCCCAACCTACCACAGGGACAGCAGCTGCAAATAAGTCCGGATGTTTGCTCGCCATATACCAGGTACCAAAACCACCATAACTTAAGCCGGTGATGTAAAGACGATTAGTATCAGTGCGGTAATTTTTCTGCACAGTATTAATCATACCCATCAGATCCTGTTCCACTTGCTCCCAACCCACGGGCAACAGCGGCGGTATCGCAGACATATCTTTTATTTCTTCGCCTGCACTCATTGGCTGTGGTGTTCCAAAAAGTGGATCGTAAGGTGGTACACCCTCAGCCAGACGTTGTGGAATTTGTGCACGGGTGCGGTTTGCTATGTAAGGCACTTTGCCCATGGTAAACATGTGCAATTGGGGCGAAACAATAATGAAGGGTAAATCTTTCTTTTGAATCCAGGCCTCATAGAGTGGGCCGTGGCTGATCACGTAATCCAATTCATCCAGACCATTGCCGCGCTCGCCATTGCCGTGCAAAAAGAATAATACCGGCCATTGTTTCCCCGGTTGGGATTCATAACCGCGCGGCAAATAAACAAAATATTCACGCTTAAGCTGATCTACGCTGCTGATGTAAGGCAAGCGTAAAAGCTGCTCAGCAGATGGTGTTTTGGCAGAGTGCAAATTGCTGCAAGCAGCCACTCCTGCAACCAATAACATGATCAAAAGCAGTCGTAGTTTTATTACAGATAGTTTCATGACAGATAAATACATGATAGATCCTATTGTTATTGCTATTAAGAAAAACCCATCAAGAATGAATTACAGCGGTTAAACGACAAGTATTTTTGCGTTTCTTAACTGCCTGACCAGCTAATCCAGCAATTAATAGCCCCTGACAATTGTCACAAAACAATAATGACTTTAAGGTCTGGCGCTCCAAAGCCTAAGGAATCAGACTAATCTGACTAGAGCAATGGCCGGTTTTAACCTGAGAGCATTCACCTGCCCTGACAACGGGTTCATAATAAGCCCACATCCATTTACACAGACACGCCGACATGAACCACAATGCTGATCAATGCATAGGCTCAATCCACTCAGCCAAAGCTTGGGTTTGGTTGATTTTCAGCCTTTGGTATTTTGTACCTGTTTATTACATGCCGTTTAGTGGCACCGTCTATGTGTTGCTGGCGGGGGTTTATTGCGTGTTCGTCGCCCTGTATTTGTGGGCGATTACCCTACAATCGCGCCATATCTGGAAACCGGTGCTCGCCTTAACAGTTCTCGCCATTGCGATTACACCTTACACACCCGGCTCCAGTACTTTTTTTTCTTACATCGGATTTTTGATCGGATATTTTTATCGCACCAGAGTGTGGGTCTCGATCCTTGCGGGGCTGGCGCTGATAATTGGCGCACTGCATTTCTATTTCAGTTATCAATTTCCATTCTTCGCCCTTCCCGCACTTTCAGGTTTGGTTACCATCAGCATTATTGGATATGTAGAGCGAATCCGTACCGAAGCGCGCACCAGCCAATTAAAAAGCAGGCAAGAAATTGAACAGTTGGCGGTGATTGCCGAGCGCGAGCGTATAGCACGGGACCTGCATGATATTCTCGGGCACACATTGTCGAGCATCGCGTTAAAAGCAGAACTGGCCGAAAAATTATTGACGCAAGAAAAATTGGATAACGCCAAACAACATTTGTCCGAGCTACATCAAATTGCGCGCAACAGTTTGAGCCTCGTGCGCCAGACAGTATCAGGTTACAAACATCGCGGTCTTTCCGGTGAGGTGATGGAGCTGTGCGAAAAGTTGCGTCAGAACGGTTTTATTGTCGATCTAAATGGCGACATTCCCCAACTCTCTCCGCGCGCTGAAACAGCCATCATTTTGGCATTGACCGAACTCACCACCAACATATTGCGCCACAGCAACGGCAATCATTGCCAAATTGAATTCCAGCAAAGCTGCGACAAAATTCTCGTGCGTATGCGCGATAACGGCGCGGTAAAATCACTTATTCCAGGCAATGGGCTACAAGGCATACAAGAGCGGCTCAACGCACTGACTGGTGACCTGCAGTCGTCTATAAGTAAAGGTTGTGAATTTGTTATTTCATTGCCGCGGAAAGAATTGCATCAGCAAGGATAAACACCAAACAACCGCTTAGTAAAAAAGCAGTTTTGAAACAAGAGCAACCCTGACTATGAAAATTTTGTTGGCAGAAGATCAATCCATGGTGCGCGGCGCGTTGGCTGCCCTGCTCGGCATGGAAGATGGATTTGAAATCACCCAGGCGGAAGATGGAGACCGCGCCTGGCTGCTAATGAAACAAAACAGCTACGATATTTTGCTTACCGATATTGAAATGCCCGGCCGCTCCGGCCTTGAATTAGCTCAGTGGGTTTTACAACAAAAACTACCGACCAAAACGATCATCATCACCACCTTTGGCCGCTCCGGCTATATCCGCCGTGCCATAGATATGGGCGTTGCGGGATTTTTATTAAAGGATGCACCTTCCGATCAACTCATTCAGGCTATTTATAAAGTGATGGATGGCAAACGTGTGATCGACGGCGAACTCGCCATGATGGCGCTCGGTGAGAGCGACCCACTCAACGATAAAGAACGCCGCGCCCTGCGTTTGGCAGCTGAGGGGAAAACCACTGCTGAGATTGCAACAGTATTGTGCTTATCCGAGGGAACTGTACGTAATTATCTGTCGGAAGCGATTGCTAAACTTCATGCGGCCAACCGCGTAGATGCAGCGCGCATTGCCCGTCAAAAAGGCTGGATTTGACTCTTCGTTGATTAAACTTGAGCGACTGCATACCTTGTATGCAAGTTTACGATTTTTATCCCTCCCACTATTCCTGTAGCAGCAAAATGGCTGCTAGAATCCGCTTAAGCTGCCGCTCCGGCAGCGACTCATAACAGCGATAACGACCAATAAAAATCAGTACCACCGGGTGGCCTATCTGACCGAGGCGAAACACATCGGAATTAGCAGCCACTCATGCACCAAGTCCACCCCATAAACTACAAAAAACAGGGAAACCTAGCATGCAGACTGAAACTATCCGGCAATTGCCGGAGTACGCGGCCCTGACCCGCGCACGCAAAAAAATTATGTGGCCGCTTTCGCTGGCCGTCATCGTCGCTTATTTTGCACTGATCCTGGCGATTGCTTTTGAACCCGCACTGCTCGGCACTCCGATAGGAAATGGCGTCACATCGATCGGTATGGTACTCGGGCTCGGCATCATCCTTTTCTGCATGGTGATCACCGGCATTTATGTTTACTACGCAAACCGCGTTTTAGAGCCGCTGACACAGGCGATTGTGAAAAAAGCGGGAGGCAAAGTATGAAATACAATGCTCCTTTAGCGCTCATTTTATCGGCAATGGCGACTTGTGCCTGGGCCCAAGCGACCGGCGAAAAAAGTGTTAATACCATCGCTATCGCTATGTTCCTCGCTTTCGTTGCGGTGACTCTCGGCATCACTTATTGGGCTGCGCGCCGCACAAAAACCACCAGCGATTTTTACGCTGCTGGTGGCGGTATTACCGGATTCCAAAACGGCCTCGCTATCGCAGGCGATTACATGTCCGCAGCGTCCTTTCTCGGAATTGCGGGATTGGTCTACACCTCCGGCTTTGATGGTTTGATTTACGCGATTGGCTTTTTAGTTGGCTGGCCGATAGTGCTGCTACTCATCGCCGAACCTTTGCGCAATCTCGGCAAATATACTTTTGCCGATGTGGCATCTTTCCGCTTGCAACAAAAACCTATCCGCATTCTGGCGGCCAGCGGTTCACTGGTTACCGTTACGTTTTATTTGATCGCACAGATGGTTGGCGCTGGCAAATTGATTGAATTGCTATTCGGCTTACCTTACGAAGCAGCAGTAATCATTGTTGGTGTATTGATGACCCTCTACGTCACCTTTGGTGGAATGCTTGCCACCACTTGGGTGCAATTAATCAAAGCGATTTTGTTATTGTCCGGCGCATCGCTGATGGCCATTTTGGTAATGGCACAATTTGGATTCAGCTTTGAAAGCCTGTTTTCCGAAGCAGTAAAAGTTCACGCAAAAGCTGATGCGATTATGGCTCCGGGCACTTTAGTTAGCGACCCGATTTCAGCCATTTCACTTGGTATCGCGTTGATGTTTGGTACCGCAGGCCTGCCACATATTTTAATGCGCTTCTTCACCGTGAAAGATGCAGTACAAGCGCGCCGCTCGGTATTTTACGCAACCGGTTTTATCGGCTACTTCTACATCCTCACCTTTATTATCGGTTTCGGTGCAATTATTTTGCTGCTGAAAAACCCCGATTACTTTACTGATGGTGCATTAATCGGCGGCGCTAATATGGCGGCGATCCACTTGTCCCACGCGTTGGGCGGCGATGTTCTGCTAGGCTTTATTTCAGCGGTTGCCTTCGCCACAATTCTTGCAGTGGTTTCCGGTTTGACGCTAGCAGGATCAAGTGCAATCTCACACGATCTCTACGCAACACTGGTTTTAAAAGGTAATCGTGACGAGAAAAAAGAAATCCGTGCATCGCAAATCGCCACCGTCTGTTTAGGTGTGATCGCGGTACTGCTCGGCATAGTGTTTGAAAAACAAAACGTTGCCTTTATGGTTGGCCTCGCATTCTGCGTTGCCGCCAGTGCCAATTTCCCCATCCTGCTGCTGAGCATGTACTGGCGTAAACTCACTACACGCGGCGCGGTTATCGGCGGCGGTTTAGGTTTGTTTACGGCAGTGATTCTCGTCGTACTTGGTCCAACCGTTTGGGTAGATGCATTCGGATTTACCGAAGCCATTTTCCCGTACAAGTACCCGGCGATATTCTCGGTAAGCATCGCCTTTATCGGCATCTGGTTTTTCTCTATCACCGATAAATCTGCCGCAGCAGCAAGTGAGCAAGCAGCATTTGATGCACAGTTTGTTCGCTCCCAAACCGGCATCGGAGCGGCCGAAGCTTCTCAACATTAAGATGTAAGCAACAACTGCGAGTGAATTTATTCAGCGCTCGCAGTTGTTGATATCGAAGAGAACAAGGAAAGAAAGGAAAAAGGAAAGAAAAATAAAAACAATAATTTTAAGTTATCAATACAAGCTGTCCGCCACAACCACACCCCGCAACGAGAAAAAGCCTCACTAATCGCAAACCACTTGATCACGGCCATTTAGCTTGGCTTGGTAAAGTGCTTTGTCTGCACGCGCAATTAAGGTTTCCAAATTATCAGTTTCCCGCCGCGATGTTGCGCCAGCTGATGCAGTGAGTTTGCCGACGGGTGGAAATACATCGCTGTTAATCGCGTTGCGCAACCGCTGTGCAACGTTAAATGCATCTTGCTCGGCGATACCGCGAATCAACACCAGAAACTCTTCTCCACCCCAGCGAATCAAATGACCGTCGCTGCGCAATGCGCCGCTTACACGGGTAGCAAATTGTTGCAGTACACGATCGCCAATCAGATGGCCGTGAGTATCGTTAATTAATTTGAAGTGATCTATGTCCAGCATAATGATGCTGCCAGCAGTGCCGTTACGCATAAAATCATCGAGCAGTTGTTGGCCGCCCCAGCGATTATATTGCTGGGTTAGCGCATCGCGCTCGGCCAAATTATGCATGTGGGAATTATCATTTTGTAAACGTTCGAGCTGCAAACGCGCACGCTGCTGGAAGGGTAATAAAACCAGCAGCAACAAAACAACAAGACCATAACTCATGAACATTTCCTGACCGCGCGCCGTCCACAACTCATCCGGATGTGTGAACAAATAAGTCAGAATCGGGCCCGCGTTTAAAACCCACGCCAGGGTCATAATGGGAAATGCCCGCCGCGGTGGTAGCATCACCATCACCACGACAACCTGAACAATAATAAAAGCAGAAATGGGTGGAAAAATATCAACAAGTAATAAATCGGGAGACTGGTGCGCTCTCAGGCTGTAATACCAGGAGGGTAAAGAGAGCGCAGCAATACCAATAATAAAAGCCGAATAAACCACATACACAATACTTTTGGGGCGAAGTATCAGTACTGTGACCAGAATAAAATTGGCGAGAGCTGCCAAAGGCGGAATCACTAAATCCATTGGTTCTGGGTTGGGCTCCAGATAATGCAGGACAGTCGCTGCCATAGCGATGATTCCTGTAAGCGCGAGGAGCACTAACACTCCGCGATAGAAAGCGCGCTCATCAAGAGATTGGTTTTGCATTCTTCACCTGTTAAGCCTCGCCTTGCAGGTTGGAAACGCTACCGCACAGCACCGGACACTTAGAGTCTGAAGCCAAGCATCTTATAGGCTTAAGGTAAAATGACAAGCGAACGAGCAAAAATAATCAGACAATTAGTGATGTAATCGATACAGTTAATAGCAAGCAAACATCCCTGTCACAAAAGTGTCTTAATTACCGATAATTACAGGCCGCAGGGCGATGGCAATGCAGGATCTTGTTCTTTCACGTTATCGACGTAGGCTACTTTTTTGCTGCGCATGTCAGCGATTTGCGCTTCCACTTCCGCCGTCGTAATCGCTACGCCTTCCTGGAAAAATACCCAATCAATATCTTCCTGATACTCACGCATTTCAGGCGAGTCTACTGGCCCTTGCGAACCATCTGCACCTTTAGGCATGAACCACAGGTTAAAGTTGATCGACATAAAATCTTCCGGATAAACCGCGCTGGTGTGTTCGGAGAATAATTTACCGTCAACATAATAAGTGACTTTGTTGTCGGCAACGGTCAACACCAAAGTGCGCCAACCGGCGTAACTGCCCTCTTGACGAGTAAATTCATTTACCTTCGTCCAAGGCTCCAACTGGAAGGTATCCCAACTGGTAGTCCACATTGCCGGCTTGGTGTTTTCGCCCCAACCACCGTTCGGCAGATATTCAAAATCAGTCTCGCTGTAGTTTTTATCCATGGGTGCTTTCAGCGGGCTAATCGCATAAAACGTTTGGATAACTTCATCCCCGTCTGGACCGGAGCTTGGTTCATCGCGGAAAAATACACGCGCAGCATAAGTGCCTTCGCGATATTTACGCGCATGGCAAAATTGTGTGTGACGGGTTTTTTCGCCGGTGCCGTTAGTGACCGAACTCATTCTGACGGCGCCAGCTTCGGTGTCTGGAATATCCGCATGGAAAGACAAACCTTCTGCTGACCAGGTTGCGCCTTTGATTCCCGGATGACCTGTTTCAGTTCTCACCTTCCAGCCGTTGTTGTGGAATGCGTTGATATCCGGATAACTAAAGTCATCAAAAAATACCGGCGCAGTAGCCGGAGCTGCTGCAGGTTCTACTGCTGCTGTTTGCGCTGGTGATGATGCTTGCTCAGCCGGTGAATTTGTCTTTGAATCGCAGCCAACAAACGCGATTGATGCCGCAAGAATGCTGGTGAGAAAAATACGCTGGTGCCCCATATTGTTATCCTTTGATCGTGGTTGATTATTGATGTTGGTTTAACGAAGGTAAATTTCTCGCACAACGGACAACGTTGTCAAATACTTCAGAGCAACTAACAGGGTATTTAACGTGGTTTTACATAAGTTGATCCAAAGTGAAAATGTCTGTTTCACTTTAAGTGCGAATGGCAATAGCAGTCCAACTAAAAATCCGGTGGCGATTCTATAAAAACAAGTTGTCCGGATTGTGGATCGGTAAATTGAAGATCGGTCGCATGCAACAGCAATCGGTCAGCTGCGTTGGCGTAATCCCCCGCGTAGAATTCGCAACCCAAAATGGGATGCCCTATCGCCTGCAGATGCAAACGCAATTGATGTGAGCGCCCGGTAATTGGGTGAAGAAATACCCGTGTTGTTTGCGCAGCAGAGTCGCGAGACAGAATCTGGTATTCAGTAACTGAGGGCTTACCAGTCGCGTGACAGATTTTGTATTTGGGGCCGTCAGCGGACGCGATTGGCAAATCGATAACGCCCCTATCCTCTTTCATTAAACCTGCAACTACAGCGGTGTAATGCTTGCTTACTGTACGTGCCTGAAATTGCTTACTGATATGGGAAAGCGCAGGCTTATTGAGAGGAATTACCATTACACCCGACGTATCAAAATCCAACCGATGAACAATCGCAGCACTGGGATAATCCGGCAGCAAACGGCTAATCACCGAATCACGGTTTTGCGGATGACGACCGGGCACACTAAGCAGACGTGTAGGCTTGTTAATCAGGAGAAAATCCTGCGTTTTTTGCAAGATTTCAATCTCGCCATCACAGGCGGGGAGGACAAATAATTGTTCAATATCCGGTTGCATAAGTGAAATCGATAATAGATAAACAAATAATCAATAACGCCATAATACCAGCTCAACCCCAATAAACTTGCGGGTAATAACCTACAGGAACAATCTTAGTCAGAAAGGGTTGTTCACATAGGTATATCCTGCTGCTATCGTGCCGCCGCAAAAGTCGCCGAAAAGGCGCTTTTCCTGTATCATTCGCGCCTCAATTTTTAGCCTACAGAGCCATTCTAACCGTGATGGCCTTTACCGTTGCCATCCTTTGATGGCTTACATTTGATAGGTATTTAGCTCCATGTATATCTACGACGATTACGACCACAGCATTCTGCGCCAGCGTATCGCCCAGTTCCGTGGTCAGACCGAACGCTTCCTTGCAGGGGAGCTTCCGCCCGAGCAGTTCTTGCCATTGCGCTTGCAGAATGGCCTGTACGTACAACGTTTGGCGCCTATGCTGCGCATCAACGTTCCCTACGGCATGGTCAACTCCACCCAGTTGCGCAAATTGGCTCATATCGCCCGCCATTACGATAAAGGCTACTGCCACGTCAGTACTCGTCAAAATATCCAATACAACTGGCCGGATCTGACTGAAGTACCGGATATCCTCTCCGAATTGGCGGAAGTGGGTATGCACGGCACCCAGTCGAGCGGTAACTGTATCCGCAACACTACCTCCGACCAGTTCGCTGGCGTTGCGCCCGATGAAATCATTGACCCACGCCCCTACTGCGAAATTATTCGTCAGTGGTCCAGCTTCCACCCTGAATTCGCCTTCTTGCCGCGCAAATTCAAAATCGCGGTTACCGGTTCGACCCAGGATCGCGCCGCTGTACAAGTGCACGATATCGGTTTGGAAGTGGTATTCAACGATAAAGGCGAAGTTGGCTTTAAGGTTTTTGTCGGTGGCGGTTTAGGCCGTACGCCGGTAATCGGTGTAGCGATTCGCGAATTCCTGCCGGAAGAAGATTTGCTTTCTTACCTTGAAGCCATCTTGCGCGTGTACAACCTGTTTGGTCGTCGCGACAACAAATACAAAGCCCGTATCAAAATTCTGGTACGCGCGCTGACTCCAGAAGTCTTCGCACAAAAAGTGGAAGACGAATGGCAGCACCTGAAAGACGGTTACAACAAACTGACGCAAGAAGAAATTCAACGTGCAAAAGGTTTCTTTACTGCGCCGGCGTATGAGCAAATTGATAACGCTGCTGCGCAAGCATCGATAGACGCACAAGCAGCTGATAGCGTCGCATTTAGCAAATGGTTGCAGCGCAATATTCGCGAGCACAAAATCCCCGGTTATGCATCAGTAACTCTCTCGCTGAAACCAACTGGCGTTGCACCTGGCGATATCACCGATTCGCAATTGGAAATTATCGCGAACCTCGCTGACAAATACAGCTTCGGTGAAGCGCGTACAACCCACGAACAAAATATCGTTTTAGCCGATGTGAAAAAGACCGAGCTGTTTGCCCTGTGGCAAGAATGTAAAGCAGCCGGTTTTGCGACGCCCAATATCGGCACTATCACCGACATTATTTGCTGCCCCGGCGGTGATTTCTGCTCACTCGCAAATGCTAAATCGATTCCAATTGCTGAAGCTATCCAACGTCAATTTGACGATCTGGATTATGTATATGACCTCGGTGATATCGACCTGAATATCTCTGGCTGTATGAATGCGTGCGGTCACCACCACGTCGGCCACATTGGTATTCTCGGTGTGGACAAAGCGGGCAAAGAATTTTACCAAGTGCAGTTGGGCGGTAGCGCCAGCAACGACGCATCACTCGGTGATGTGCTCGGTCCATCATTCGGCGCTGACGATATGCCTAGCGTTATCCAAAAGCTGGTTGATGTGTACGTTGCTAACCGCACGGCAGAAGAATTATTTATCGATACCTATCGTCGTATAGGTGCAGCTCCCTTCAAGGAGAAAGTCTATGCAAAAGCTAATTAAAGACGGCGTTATCCAGGATGATACCTGGACACTCGTTGCCAAAGCAGAAGGTGAAGCGGCAGTAGCAGAAGTACCGGCTGGTCAGGTATTAATCCCTGTTTCGGTATGGCTTGCGCAAAAAGACCAATTGCAAAACCGCACTGATATTGGCGTGTGGTTTGATAGCGATGAAGGTGCTGAGCTGATCGGTGAAGATGCAAACCGTTTCGCTGTTATCGGCGTTAGCTTCCCACTCTTTATGGATGGCCGCTCTTTCTCTACCGCACGTTTGCTGCGCGAGCGTTACGGCTTCAAAGGTGAGTTGCGTGCGGTAGGTAATTTTATCCGCGATCAGCTTTGCTATTTGCGTCGCTGCGGTGTCAATGCGTTTGCGTTTGCCAATCCGGAAACCAATCTTGAAGAAGCGGTAAAATCGCTTAGTGATTTACAAGAATATTACCAAGCATCTGTTGATCAGCCATTGCCCCTGTTCCGCCGTCGAGCATAAGTTCCGTCGTCGCGCATAAAATTGTAATCCGCAATAAAAAACGCCGCTGTTGTGATGACAGCGGCGTTTTTATTTTAGGGTTTAAAATTTAGCGGCTAAAAAAAGCGCGGATATTATCTGCTTCTGCCAAGGTATCTGCTCGCCCAAGTTCAATTAACTCAGTAATAAATTCATTCGAGAACAATAAATAACTGGCTGCCGTCGCCCCACCACCTTTTGCAGTAGCACCAATTGCACGCAAGAAAAAACGCAAACTTTTGGGCAGGTAACGCACGTTACGCCCGGCAATACTATCGATAGGTGACGTGGGAGAAATCACCATGTTCTCAACCGGTCGCAATATAATTCCCTCGCGCATACGCACATCTTCAGGAATCAGTTTTAGCAATTCATTCATTCGCTGCATGTGCTCCAGATCGCCCTCCAACGCATCCACAAACGCGCTGTTAAACAAATGCCCAACGATCTGCCCCATAGAGGGTGAATGACGATGCGGCACACGGCGATTCGCTTTAGGCGCGCTGCGGTTACCACTCACCCCCACCACAAACAATGCATCTGCCCCCAAGTGCAACGCCGGGCTAATCGGGGCCAGCTGACGCAAGGCTCCATCGCCAAAATATTCGCGATTAATGCGCACCGCAGGAAAAATCGTGGGAATCGCTGATGATGCAAGCAAATGTTCAAGACGCAAATGGGTTGCAACACCACTGCGGCGATAACGCGACCAGCCCTTTAATTCAGGGCTGCCCTGAAAAAAACTTACCGAATGGCCGGAGGTATAACCCATCGCTGACACACTCACTGCCAGCAGTCGGCCACTTTCGATAGCGGGATTAATATTTTCGAAATTAATTTTTGATCCGAGCAGATTCCACAAGGGGGCATTATCAAGCAACGATAGCGGGCGACGACGCCCCATACCCTCGTTAAATAACGACATCCCGAGATAGCCAAGGCCTTTTAAAATATCGCCCCAACCATGCAGATATACCTGACCTATATCCAGGTTCTGCCACATATAAGCGAGGGCATTGACTGCCGATTTAAAATTACCTTTGTGCGCAGCAATCGCTAACGCATTAATAGCACCAGCAGAGGTACCGCAAATAATCGGAAAAGGATTATCACAACTTTCTGGCAGCACATCTGCAATTGCTTGCAACACGCCAACCTGATAAGCAGCACGGGCGCCACCGCCGGATAAAATCAATGCTGTTTTCATAAACGCTTCTTATTGGAAAATTCGTACAAACAGACGCTAACTCAATTACGCTAAAACGCATTATCTCATTGAATAGTGCTGAATCTATTTAAGGTTAGCAGCTGAGACATTCTTTGGCGCGAAAACTTTCCCACCCGCACAAATAAAAAAAGCACCTTAACATCAGGTGCTCTCTTAAAAACAAACGGAATTTATTCCGGTCGAACCAGCAGTAAAGCCCCCTGCACTGCTACTACATGGGCGCGATTGCCAACCGCAACCGGCTCAGTGTAGGCAGCATCAAGACGCGCCTGCCAATCAATCCCCGAGTAGGCAACTGCCCCCTGATCACGCGTAATTAATTGGCTCACTGGTAATACTTTACCGATCATATCACTACTGGTATCGCGCCCAACGCCGGCATTTTGAAAAGTTTTTAGCGGCTTCCACAACAGCGCCGCACTTAATGCAGCCAGAACAGCCACGCTAAACACTTCCATTTCCCAACCACTAATCATGCCGATGGAAACCATCACACCGGTGAGCAAACAACCCAAAGCCAAAAATAACAGTGGGCCACTCATTCCCAACACACTCAGTTCGGTCACCAGACAGATGCCCGCTATGGCATAGAGAAGATGATCCTGATTCTGTGCAAAATGATCAATCAAACCCATCACTCTTCTCCAGCCTAGAAGCGAGTTGCATGTGCAGAATTTATTGACGAAGACACCGCCATGGCTTGCGCAACAGTGGTCGTAATATTTTCGCTGGTTTTACCATCGGTCAATACTACAGTACCTTCATGTGCAATCGCTTTGTGCGCATCAATTGCACCTTGCGCAAGATTCAAGGCAACCGCTTTTTGCCCTTCTTCGGTCGCTGCCGATTTACCAATTGTTGTCAGCGCTTCAGCTTCAGCAATCGCGACCAAACGAATAGCTTCTGCTTTACCGGTTGCTTCCAGAATTTGTGCTTCTTTACTCGCCTCTGCGGCGAGAACTTGCTCCGCCTTCGCAGCTTCTGCATCCAAAACGCGCGCCTGCTTTTGACCTTCAGCTGTGGTAATCGCAGCGATTTTGACACCTTCGGCGGTTAAGATCGCCGAGCGTTTTTGCCGCTCTGCGGTCATTTGTTTTTCCATGTCTTCTTTAATCGACGGCGGAATCGTAATTTCAAGTAACTCAACTATTACCTCATACCTCAGTATAACAATTTAACGAAAGTCGCGGGGAAAGCCTCTTGGAAACGTGACTACGAAGCAATATTGAGAAATTAACGAGTTTCAAACTACCTCATCACATATAACAAATATCTTAGATTCAGTCGGAAATTCGCTAGCTAAATAGTGCACTAGAAAACAGGCCAATGACTTACAGTTGCCAACACCATTGGGTGGTCAATTTAACAACCCCTTACAACTATAGCTATAACTTATCACAAGAAGATGCCTGATATAAAAATTACATGCATATGATTTCCAATAAACTTACGGCTATTCGAAAATATTCCAAAATCTAATTATTTAATCAAAAAAAACAAACTCAATTGTCTGTGCACACACAATTAGACCTTTTTTTAATATAGATACTTAATGTATAAGCAATTTCGAAATAATAACCTTAATTTATTTCTGGTATATTATCGATAGTTAAAATAAATTCATTATTTTTCAATAGCTTTCAGTCCTTCAAAAATATTTCAAAAACTAATTATTTAGTCAAAGAAATGAAACATTCATTTTTGCACATTTTCCGCACTTTCTTTCTAATTTTTTTTGCAGTAGCTTAAAAAAAGATGAGAATTTGAACGCGAGAAATTAAAAATGCTAAACAAACTGAAAATAAAAGCAGTAGTGAGCGTAGGCCTAAATGATAAAAAAATAAAAATCCCTGTGGTACATATTCAGAATCACGGAGTACTAGCTTCGCATGTACGCTACCTGATAGATAAAAGCACGCATAGCCAATCTTGGATGAGAAAATCTGTAAGAGCAATTATTTTGCTTTTAAACTACATCGAAAAGAATACTAGTCTAGTAAAAAATCCACGCCAACTATTTGAAGGCTTTTTCAAAGCACTTGAACTCGGAACTAACAACGAAGAACGAGTCGAAGAAAATGAATTGAACTGGAAAGCTAGGGAGCCTAAGGATGCCAAGGAGCTTGCGAGCCACGTACATCAATTTTTAGAGTATATTTTAGATAACGACTGTATCGAAATATTTTCTGTGTCAGAGCTATTAAAAAATTACTGCCCAGAAAAAGGACTGAGTTACGCAGCCTATCAGCATAAAAAAAACAATGCGTTCATGCCGTACCTGTACAATCAATTTTTGGGCAAACCAGGCTTCAATAAATTCTCAAAATTCTCAGGTGAGAACCCTTCCTCAGCAATTAAAACATATGCTTTCAGCGAGGACTTGTTCATGCCTCTTTTGACGCAAGGATTTAAAGTCGGGGATAGCGGAACTTGGAATGATTGGAATTTTAGAGACATATTAATAACAATTCTTTTACATTGCGGCGGCTTACGAGAATCAGAACCATTTCACCTTTATATCACCGACATATCAGAGGACCCGACTCGAAAGGGTGTGGCGTTAGTAAAACTTCACCATCCATCTCTGGGAAAGTCCCCAAAAGATTTTGGAAAAACCAAAAAAAGATTCGCGACCAGGCAAGAGTACCTGTGGGAAATGTACGGATTAAAACCCCGAAACGAATCCACAGTTAAATCATATCATGCGGGCTGGAAAGAACTGGCGTTGGACAACGATAAAGAGAAATATTGCTACGTTCAATGGTTCCCCACCAGCTCAGGAGCCCTGTTTCTAGAAATCTGGAGACTATATCTTAAAACGCAATACTCTATCGCAGGTGACATAGCGCGACATCCATTCGCATTTACCAACCGACATGGTATGCCAGCTTCTTTATCAAACTACATTCGAGCACATGGAATCGCAATTAATAAAATCGGATATGAAGTGCAGAAGGAACAAGGTACTACTCCACAAGCACATCGTCATGCGTACGGTACACGTTTAAGAAAAGCTGGTTTGAGCCCAATTTTTACAAAAAAGGCAATGCACCACAAATCTATTTCTTCACAACAAGTATACACCCAGCCATCACAGGAAGAGCTGAATAAGCAACTCTCTATCGCTAGTTCAAAAATCGACTCATCCGCGAATGAAAATCTAACTTCGTCAAATCCTGAAAAAACTTTGGTAGATCATTATCCAAATTTTTACCACCACCAATATGGTTCCATTGACCCAATGGGTGTCTTTGCACCGCTTTTTAGCACGTTCCGAGGTGAAAAATAATGGTCAAGCCGTTTCTTTATCAAACTATCGAAGAAGCAAGAATTGCTTCAAAGGCGCTGGGCATAACTTCGCAAAGTGAATACAACAAGCTTAAAAAAAAGGACCCGAAACTTCCCTCGAATCCGCAGACATTCTACAAAGATTGGGTTAATTGGTATCATTATCTTTCGAAAACAACACCTGAGTTTTACGAAAGCTATGCAGATGCATCCGCAGCGACCCAGAAACTTGGTATAAAAAGCGCTGTCGCCTACGAAAAAAAATACATGCTTGATCCCCGTTTGCCGTCTCGTCCGCTTGATACGTACAAGGATGAGTGGCATTCGTGGCTACAATATTGCGGAAAAGTATACAGTACTACTGAAGAAGTAATTTCTGCATTAAAGAAGTTGAATATCAGAACCTACGCAGAATACAAAGTTCGCCGGAAAGAAGATAAAAAGCTTCCCCCCGAACGTCGTCTGAAAAAGTATTACGGGGACGGCGTGCACACCGCGCTGTTCGGGAGTTTTCTTTACCCAACCCTGGACGAGGCCACCGCAGCCGCCCGAGCGATAAAGATTAATAGTTATGACTCCTATCAAAAACTGAGGCATCAAGATCCACGTTTGCCAGCCTCACCTGAAGTCTATTACAAAGACTTTATTAACTGGTACGCATTTCTATTAAACTACTATCCGGACGCCGAAAAAGCACGTAGTGCACTGAAGGAGCATAACGTAGAAACGTTGGAACAATATAATGAAAGAAGGTTAGTTGATCGTGCCCTGCCAAGTAAACCCCATATTCATTACGGATTAAAAACTTTCCGAGAATTTATGGAATTCAGGTATCTAGACCTTGCAGAAACAAAACTCTACTGCGAACAGAATAATATTAAAACACGCGGCGAATATGCCGAGCACGTTCGTAGGAATCGATATTTAAGAAGTACTAATTCGTTGCCAGGCTATGTGAATTCGGAATCCATACTTGTAAAAAAGACCTACTTCGACTCCTGCCCTAACGAATATGCTGAGTGGGTGGATCTCGCCCGGAAATGGTCCGTGTCGGGAACAAGCCTGGATAGAAAAAGAGAGGTCACCAAATCTTTTATCAACAATTATTTATGTAAATTTAATCACCCTACCTCCCCCGGCCCATTTTTTCATTTTCAACATGAAGCAGGAAATATAAGCCATTTATTTGAAAATAATTCAAATCAGAAAACTGTCATTAACAAGATAAGCCTCCTCAATGATTTTTTGAATTATGTATTGGAGACATCTTGTGGAGAAATTGATGATGACACAGGTGACCTATATATCCTGCCTGGCTACAAAAACCCGTTTTTAAAATCGAGCACAAATTTCATAGGCAGCTCCACTCGACCATCTGAGTCAGTGAAGCCAATATTGCCATATAGTTTAGTTGTCAAAGCTCGTGATTGGATTGTACCAACTGACGCGCAAAATTTTTCAAATTTGATTCAAGTTCGTGGCGCAATGGAAGCAGACTGGTTTGAAGTTCCGCCCTACATGGTCGACAAAAATGACCCCGACTGCGTTTGGAGAGTCATTGAGCGCTTTTGTTCAAGTAAACGAAAAGCCTTTTATTATCAACTTTGGTCACCTGTTAGAAGTATCGCTATGTATACATTGCTTCAAGTTCCATTGCGAGGCCAACAGGTCCTTTGGCTCGATAGTGGAGAAGCAGACGAGTGGATACCTCAAATGCACAATACAAATGAGAAAATTATATGGGAGAAGAACCCTAGTTCCATGGTAATGCAGGGCAACGCCAAGGGCTTCGTAAAAAGATTTGTCCGCCATGACACCGAACTTAGTGGCATGAACATCACAACAAATAAATCAGGAACAGGCGGTCAAGGCTACGACGTCTCCTGGATTCCGATGCAGTTAGCGTACTGGATAATAAAATTACGCAACTGGCAAGCCAAATACAATCCAATAAGCACTCCGACCAAATGGACCGAAATTTCTCTGCCTCGGACAATAGACAAAGCCGTCTTAGATGCACGAGGTACCCAGACATTTTTATTTAGAGATCCAACCAAGGTGGAGGAAATAAAATCGCATTCACCAATGTCTACAAACCAAGCATTTGGCAGCGTTTTACCGTGCGTGCTGTGGAATATACAGTCTGAAAAATTACCATTGGCGACCAAGCAAGGCGAATCTGGGGCCTTGGCAACATTTAGCTCTGAGTATACTCCGCATTCGCTTAGAGTCAGCTTGATCACCAGTTACATCTTAGATGGAGAAATTGCAGTTCCGTTCATATCCAAGTTGGTCGGGCATGCATCAATCGTGATGACTATCTACTACACGAAGATTTCGCAACCAGAAATGGCAAGACAATTTGCTGAAGCGGAACAAAAAATGTTTAAAAAGTCAGCCGACCGAATTCAAGACATATTTCTGGCGGGGAAAATTGATGAAGCTAGAAGTGAACTGTTTTCAGTAACAGGGGATTTTATAAATTCGCTTAATGAGAAATGGCCTAGGGCATCATATACGTTTTTTGATTGGGGGATATGCGCAATGTCAGGTGCGGGATGCGATCAAGGTGGTGCGAAAAAAGAAAAAGGTAGTGGATATGAGCCAGTTCCGAAAGGTTTTCTCGGATCTCAAAACTGCCTACATTGTAGATTTTTAATCAGTGGACCGGCATTCCTTGGCGGCCTCACCGCTTTAGCCAATCAAATAATATTGAGTTGTAATGAGCATGCGGAAAAACTTGCGCAATTAGAACTAAATATAAAGAGGCTCGATGAAGAAGAATTTGATTTAAGCGAATCGAATACCCCTTTTGAGAAACATTCTGAACGTGTTATGAACAAAGATGCGTTAGCTAGAGAAACAACAAAATTAGATTCGTTAACAATCGATTTAATTATGTGCTATCGAATTGCAAACACGGCTACAGAAATTCTCAATAAGTCCAACAAAGGAGAAAATCGAACTCAGCTAATCGCATCAGATGCGCAAACATTTTCCATCGGACTTGAAGAGACATATGAATTTAACCAACTCAACAACATTTGTAAAAACGCAGACTTATACATTTTTTCTAATCCTTCTCGTGCTGTACCTCGTCGCTCGCAGCTATTTGACCACTTACTCGATAACAATGGCCTCGCCCCTGTTTTCTTTAAGTTGAGCGTTGAGGATCAGTTGAAAGCTGGAAATCAGATAGCCAACCTACTTCAACATAAGCTTGGCAGCCAGGAAAAACTTGATCGAGCGGTCAAAGGTATAAATACACTACGAGAGCTGATGGACGACGAAAGCTTAAAATCATGTGAAGTTGAGTTAGTTGATATCTTGCAACTCAAATCAAATGGACTGCAACGAAGCGCCGATAGAATCGGAGGCTAAATTGACCGATTTATCTCAAATGGACGAATTTCTCGAACAGCTAAAGTCAGGCAAAACTGAGAAAACGAAACGTTCCCTTGATCTAATAAATTCAATTTGCAAAGATCAAATCGAACGAGGAAGCCAGAATCTGTCTATAGCAATGATTGGGAGGTTGAGTACAGCTATGGGCGGTCCGAGTGTTCAGGCGATTAGAAACACGTCCGGTGCGATTTATCGAACCTTAATCAATGAATGGCACCGAGAGAAAGCACCAGCAAGTAAAAAGCTCAAAAAGAAGACATCAGAAAATTCCTGGATCGAGGAGATTGAACGGCCTAATTTAAAATGGCATGCTGAGGATCTCTATAACCAGTTCATTGCACAGAGGAATGAATTAAATCATCTGAAGCAAATTACAGAACTTCATATTGATCTTCGCCCTCCCCAATCTAGCTCGAATTTCAGTGCAGTTATGCTTACCGAGATAGAACGAAGAGCCCTTGAACACTGCATTTCAAGTGAGGTGATTGAACGTAATCATTGGCAGGTAGATGACAGAGGACAAGTTTTGGGATCACGCAACAATCAAATATTTAAACCTGGTTTTATGTCCGCAATTAAAAAAATACTGGAATCTATGTAAAAAAATCGAACTATTACTTTTGAAGATTTTCAGTCCGCCGAGACCTCCGAGTCGGTATCAACAACCCGTGTTCTAATTCGATAAGTGCCGGAACGGGCTCGTCTGAAAGCATCACCATTTTACATGGCCATTCACCACTTTCAGGCGCCCAGCCGATAGGATTGCTGAATTGCAGGTGCCACACCACACGCCCTTCGTTCGCCTCACCTGAAATCACGACATTGTCCGAATCGCTGCGATCCACGATGAGTTTTAGTGAACTTTGAACGCGGCGGCCTACCCTCGTTGCCCGAGCAGCTCGTTGCCACTCCGGTAGTTGTATTGAGATGGCAACGGCTAGTAAACCGCTTATACCGGCAACAAATAGTAAGAGTACATTTAGCTGCACATGCTCCGATTGGCTAAACGCATATGCGCAGGCAGTTGCGATCAAAGCGGACACAACGGCCACGATCCGCAGAGGCCAATCCTCACCAAATTTTCGCAGGTAGGCGATCTGCTGATCCAAGCTTAAATCTGCACTTGGCATTTTTGTGGACTTCGATTGGCTCATAGCAACGTCCCTAAAATTATCATACTCGGTAGCTAAACTTTAATAATACTGATTCAAAAGATCGAGCGGGATATTTAGCGATGAAAAATTTATTGGGTCTTTCAGGCTCAACGCTTTAACGGTCCAGTATCGTCTCGCCCACAAAAAAGCAGATATCCTAACGTGCAGCCAAGGCCGCTATTCACTCAAACTCAACGAACACAACCGACCAAAAGCAGTCATAATAGAGAAATTGACGTCAATTACGCTATATTTCTGCCGCCTGAAATGCGCCAGTCAGCGTCTTTTTAAAAGATTCATCATAAACAAACCAAAATATTGAATCGGCATAAGATCAAAGATGGCTGAGAACATTCAACAGATGTTTAGAGTGGTGCGTAGAGTTCTGAGACCTAATCCGAAGAGCTACAAAGGTATTCTGCCGATTGGAGGCCTCAGGTAGAGTGGAATCGCTTACGGTAGACCGCAGGTGTAATGCCCACATGCTTTACGAATGACCTACGAAAAGTATCCACGTTGGCAAACCCAACTTTACCTGCAACCTGTTTAGGTGAATCACCGCACTCCTCAAGCAATTCGCGAGCAGCTTTTACGCGTGCTTGCTCGATCCAGGCGGCCGGTGTTTCACCTATGTCAGATGTGAACAATCGAGCAAAATGTCGAGGACTTAATCCTACGTGGTTTGCGAGGGATTCAATCGAGAGTTCGGAAGCAAGATTAGCAAGAGCCCAACGCTGCACCTCTTGCAATGCAGACCGCCCCCCCAAACTGGATTCACCTGCACGGCTGAACTGTAATTGCCCCCCAGGGCGCTTGAAGTACATCACCAAATGGGAGGCCACCTGCTTTGCGATCTCTCTTCCGCAGTCCTCTTCAACCAATGACAAAGCAAGGTCGAGCCCAGCAGTGACGCCTGCCGACGTTCTTAATTTGCCATCGCGAACATAGAGCGCGTCCTCTTCCACGCGGAGAAGAGGATAAGCTTCAGATAACTCCTTAGCACAAGCCCAATGGGTAGTAACTCGTTGTTTTTTCAGCAACCCACATTGCGCCAACAATAAGGCACCAGTACAGACGGAGCCATAACGTCGGGCGCGGTTGGCAGACTCACGAATCCACTCGATAGTAGCGGAGTGCAATTTGCGGGAGCCAGCATTGGGGGCGCCAGCGATAAGGACCGTATCTAACTTCCTTACGACATCTTTTATTGAGCCATCCGCATACAACCTGGCACCTGAGGAGCTTCGAATAGCACCAGCGCTGATACCAACAACAATGCATTGATACAAAACCCTTCCTGCTTGCAAGTTGGCTTGTGCAAATACGTCCAATGGACCCGCGACGTCCAACAATTGAACCCCTGGCAAAGCAAGAATGGCGATTTCTTTCATTACTGTCATATTTCCACCCATGTCTCAATACAACGGATAATGGCAGAATTTCAAACAACACGCCAATTGATGCCAAATGCAATATCAATGAAGATTTGTACTCCACCAAATTTCCACTGGAGTATGTAAATGAACTTGAACCTTAACGGCGTAAAAATTCCTGACTCTGCGCTAGCTCGCGATATTACGGAAATAGTAAGAGAAACGGCTTCGCCGTTACTGTTCCACCATTCAAGCCGGGTGTTTTATTTTGCTGCCTTGGCTGGCCAAAAGCTCGGGCTAAAATACGATGCGGAACTACTATATTGCGGCTGTATGTTCCATGACATGGGGCTGACTCACAAACACAGTAGTGCATGTGATCGATTCGAAGTTGACGGGGCAAACGCGGCTAGCGAATTTTTAAAAAGCAAAGGAATAAATCAGCACGATATTGACACCGTGTGGACTTCAATTGCCTTACACACCACACCAGGGATTCCACAGCATATGCACCCTGTGGTAGCACTGGTAACGGCCGGAGTTGAAATGGATGTACTCGGGCTTACTTACCCTGAATACAGCGATGCGGATCGTGACGCAATCGTAAAAGCACATCCAAGAGGTAGCAATTTTAAAGAGGATATTATTCAAGCATTCTATGATGGCATTAAAAATAAGCCTGAAACGACGTTTGGCAACGTCAAAGCAGACGTTATCGCCACTAAAGAACCTTCATTCAAACCCGGAAATTTTTGCAGTATTATTCGAAACTCCCAGTGGCCCAACTAATACTGTCTTGCGTCGATTTCACAAGGTATAGATGTATCGAACATCAGACCCCTAGGATCAAACTCATATAACGCTTTGGTCGGTCACGGCACGAACGTCGCTGACCGGCCAATTGCGGACATTAGCCACTATTACTTTAATCAATTGCTACGTTGGCTGAAAATTTCGATAAAGCCAATATAAATTCTAAAGCTTTAATTGTTTGGAAGGACTACATTCGTGAAATTTTCTTAGTGAAATTTCCCACACCGATTACTTCAAGACGGCGACCATATAGCCGTAGAATCTATATGGAGTGATAAAGCAAAATGATAATCATCTTTTAAACACAAAATTGATAAAAATGGTGTCTATTTTTCAGAAAGCATTTTTAATATATCGAGTGCCTTCGAGCATGTATAAAATAGATAAGGCTCCTGAATACAAAGTCGCTCAAGCATTGAATGGATTTTCAAAGCAGAATTAGTACTTAAAGGTAAATATACCAATTCGGTGCTCCAACGACCAATATAGTTGGCCCAACCATCAATATCACCATGAGCAGCCGCAGCCACAATGCCCATGGCCAAATAATTTTGAGGGTCCGAATCAACCTCTAAAAAGTCCCTATAAATTCTACTCAGAACAAACAATGAAGAAGCGAGCTTTGTGTTTCTCGACACACATGAAACATGGGCCAATCCTGTCAGTACTTGGTATACAGAATCTTTGTCATGAACAGACCGTAATTGGTGCTGCGCCTCCTCCAGCAAAGTAACTATTCGATCTAAATGCTCCTCATCAATCTTCCAAAAGGGCGCAGAATTAATCAATACTACAAATGATTCTGGGGTTGGATTTTTGTCGATTTTTTTAAAAAGCAAATTTGAAATTTCATCCGGAATCGCAATTGGCTTAGAATTCCCCTCCAATGGACCCGGTAAAAATGCACTTAAAGTTAACCTTTTTCCTTGCACCAAATCTTCAACAATCTCCCTAATGCATTCATTTTTCTCGGCTATATCACATATATTTGACAGGCGCCCATACAATTCATTGATATGTTGTTCAGCAGTCAAATACGACGGCAACCATCGGTGCTCACTTCTCAGATCCACAAATGATTGACAGAAGAAAAACAGGCCTCGTTGCTGAGAGGCCCAATGCTCGATTTTTCCGAATGCAATTCCTTCTAGTAAGGCAACTTTCACAATCAATGCCGACTGAGTCAACGAAGCCAATCGTCTATAGAATGGGGGGGAGTCTTTGAATATTTGTAATCTAGCTAACTCACCATCAACAAATATTGTCATAGAGCAAAATAGGCGTAAATTATCTAAAACATCCTGAGACGTTAGTCGTCTATAAAGACTCCGTATTTCAGTAGCCGCAGTACCAATAAAGTTCTTAATTCCAACTTCAAGGCATGCTATTAAAAGTATCGGATGACCGAGGTCAAGTGCAATTTTAGCGACTTGGAGAAATTCAATAGGATCTATCAAGTATTCAGCGACGACCTTTGATATTGAGCTATGAGAGCAAATCAGAAGATCATTAATATCTATCTTCTTATCGACTCGATTTTCGAAAAATTCTTTTAGTTCATTAGCGCAAAATTCATCAATACCTGCACTCTTGGTATACCGCCCAATTAATCTACTATAATAGCCAGCACTATCTGGTGCCAATGTATTTACATTATTGGTGGAGCCGGAAAATTCCTCTCTGAGGAGTTCTTCCACATGTGCGGGACTACAATCAATATCGAGAAGTAAATCAGAAACATTCTGATCTGAAATAAATGAGCCTGACAGAATCTCTGTCCATTTTGCTGCATCAATTGAGGAAAACATTCCAACCTTTGATTTTTCCTCAAATATTTCTAACCGTTTCTCAACTTGAGAAATTAGCGGCCAGAATGTGGAATTTTTAATCTCGATATTGCCTTTAACTAAAGAAAATGCAGATTTTTCATTTGGTATTGATGATACTGTCCAAGCATTACCGTCCTTGTCAGTCAATTGAAATTTGGCTCCAATTTCTAAAAAAGAATTGCGAACCGCATCGAATAAAATATCTCTAGAGAAAGACACGTTTTCTTCTTTAAAGACTATTGATGTATCAAGCGATATATCTAAAGCCTCTACAAATTCCTTGTCTGACAATAAGTGAGAGTTAATCGATTCCGGCAAAAGACTCATAAAATGAGACGCTAGTTGTTCTCGAACAAAATTAACTCTGGACATCTGCATCTCCCTGAGTCGATAAGTTACAAAAGTCACTCATCTGAGATTTAACTGATTTCATTAAATTGATATAGCTGTAGGGGTCTAATTCCTTTAGCGGGTCCAGCACCGCTGTATCCAACCACATTTTATAATCAATCTTCTTTTCAGCAGATAATGTGTCCGGGACAATGAATATAGAGCTAATCCTAATAAGTTCACCCAAAGTAGCCATACCATCATCTCCTCTAATATCATGGTATTGAGCCCACCCTCGGAAATCTAACAGTTCGTATAGCCAATTTGATCTCACCCAACATTGCTCTGACGTACTATCCATTGACCATAAGTTTTTTAGCTGCTGAGTCATTATTTTCATGGTCTCATGCAACCATTGAGCGTCCCTTGGCAGTTGAACCAGACCAGAAATCCGAAGCAAAAGGAAGTTTTCCTTGAATGCTCGTAGCTGTTTCGTCTGTTTTAACTCACCACTCACAACAGGAGAGTGGGATAAATGAAAACTGAGCTCTTCTGGGTCGATGAAAACGAATGAAAATCCGGCGTCCCTGAGCGCTGATTTAAAATCAAATTTTTGTTGAACTGTGATTATTTGCTTTTGGTAAAGGGATTCAATAAAGTCGAGACTGGTATGGACACGAACACTCCGATCCCCAACTATGATTCTTTCATGCCGATTGAAGAATCGATCATCAATGAGGGCGTCATCGCAAATCTTCAGCATTTCTAAGATTTCCTCTGATGGCAATCCGAATCCAATGGGGTCTGAAGAAGAACGGTCCGCGATTAATGGCATTTCAGCCAATATAATCTTTGCTTCATTTATACCATTACAGAAAACCTTCCTTATATCCTCTAACATTGATCCAGCTTCAACTACAGCTAGATCAAAACTAATCAGCCGTTTATATTTTTCACGTTCATCTTTGTGTGCATAAACTTTAAAGCCCGCTTCAGCAATTCGCTCCAACATATCAGTTGTCATTAGATGGGTTATCGATAACGAATCAAGGTATAAGATTGCGCCGTCCTTTATTTCTATGGTATCCGGCCATTCTTTTTCATGCCTGCTTAAATATCTAAGTGCTCGTGAGCATTGATCTTCAGTTATCACCCCTAGATCATTTACTTTCTTTATCAATTGAGAGCAGGAAATCAAATGGCCACTGTAAGCCGAAAGATCAATTTCTATGTCCTTGAAGGAATCTCCTAACTCATAAAATTGATTGGAACATACAACGTAGGACACTGGCTCATTTGCTGATCCTGATCTCGCTTGCTCCAGCATACAAGCAAGATCTTCGCCCACGTCAATTGATAACTCCGGATTACCAGCTTTTTTAGGGTGGAATATAGAAATTCGAGCATCCGAAACTAACTTTTCGAATCTCTTCGCCCTTGTGATTTGACTCGGCTGATGAAACGAAACCTTTTGCTTCTCCTCATATAACCAACGCATAAAGGAGTGTGGGATAACAATTTTTTCAAAACAATCGAATAGATGATTAAGCAGACCAAGAAAACCTATGACTAATGAACTCGATCTATCAAGAGCAATAACACCTCCACTTATAAAATTCTTTGGTCTGACAGAACTAATGATCGCCATTATTTTTTTTCGCCGTACATCTAACTCCTTAATATTTTCAATAGGTTGAATGAGATAGAAGTCGGACATGGTTCTATTTAATAATTCCATAACAGTAAAAACAGGAGCTGTACTGTCCTCATAAGCTTCGTATATTCGATCATTGCGCTGACGACCGTCAGTCATAATATCCTTCAACTGTTGTAGGGTTGCAGGACGCAACGGTCCGTCATCAGTTGATAGGACAACTGCCTTATTGAGCCATGAAGACACCTCCTGATTATCCTCCCACCCCATTGTAGTAGCAGTAAAATAAGCAGACGCCAGTAACTCTGGCTCATCAGGGTATTTATTCGTAGCGAATTCCAAAATTTGCTTTGCACGGGACGGTGATATTGCTTTCGCTAATAAAGCGGCTTGTAGCAAATCATTTGCACCTAAGCTCTCCCGTTCCCTCCAATTTCTTTCAATAAAGACGTTCAACGCCTCCCAGTCCCCACTGTAGATAGCTAAATTTATCTCAAGCTTTTGAAGCTCAACTTCATTTGAGTAAGATTGCTTGAGAAGTGAAATCTGCTTCTTACTTTCCAGCAAATTTCCCTTTCTAAAGAAAGACCACGCTTTTATGTACTTGTAGTCCGTTACTTCTTACAACCAATTCATTATTACTTATTAGGAATTGGTGAAGTTCATGAAATTGCCCAGCTGCTCCTGCTGCGTTACAAACTCTGATAGCATCTAATTCCTGACCTGTACGATCAAAAAGCTTTTTGCAATATTGATAGAATTTGTCCTTTAAGCCGGAATTTTCTAGTAGATTAACTGCGTAATTTAATTCGTTTAAGGATTGAGTCTCTTCATAATGAGCAATTGCTAATGCGACAGGATCGTTACCTTTAGCCATAGCAATGAGGTTATTCAAGTTTGCAATATCAGCAGTAGGAATACCCTTAGTCACCAAGCTCTCTACGAGTTCCTCGGCATCTTCAATTAATCCTGATCTTGCCAATACCTCAACTTCAAGCATATGTATGGCAACTGAATTGACATGCTTCTCTAGCTGTACTCGATGGGTGTTGATGTATTCAAGTGTTTTCGGGAATGAGTCTTGAACTTGGGCTAACACAAATCTAGCAATACCCAGAGTTGGATTGGAGTTATTCGTTAAAGCGGTCTGGCGATCTATTTCGCACTCTATGGACTCATAATCAATTTTAACTCCAAATGCAAATGCAAGAGGAAGATACTCCAATACATTATTGGTGTAAGTGGCAAAATAGCTTCGAAGAAGCTTCATAGAGTTTTCATGTAAATCGGAATCCCTTAGCTCTAACCATAAAGCGTAATGGTTAGACAAATCCGATACGTCCATTGCGCCAAGGCTCTCAGCTAATCTTGCGCAGTCCCTAAACAGCTCAGCAGATCGCCTTCTCAAAGATATTGAAATGGGGTCGTCTGCCAAAGGAAATTTATCAGCAGCAAGGGGTACTTGCTGCATCACTGATTCGCGAAGCTCGACGGCTTTGACTGCATTTGTCAGAAATGTAAACGCGCAAACTTGAATTAGTGCAGGAAACCCTGTCTGAAGAGGACAATCAATAGACCTCACAACCTCTAAAGCTTTAATCCAATTCTTGGCCGAAAGTAAGGTAACTACAAGGTTAAATTTCCCATCGTCATCTAGATTATGTATGTTTAACTGCGAATCAGAAAACCATCTAATAGCTGATTCATCCCCTTCAATTTTTCTTTTTATTATTAAGAACGCCCCGTAATTTGAAGGAGTAGCTGACTTTAGTAAAATCGATGCAGGATCAGTACTGTTTGCCTCATAAGCATCGATAAATGCTTGAGCCACTTCGGCCTCTTGCGTTATCGAAAGTTTTTTGGATTCCTGTAAGTATTGTGATGCATCTATGTAACGGTCTACGGACAAATACCGAGCCAGCACAGCCAATGCCTTTGCTTTTACGAGAGAAGACCCACCAAACAACTCACCGTTTAAAATACTATCAGCCAAAGAAATGGATTTTTTCTCTGTTTTGAAAGATTTGAAAAATCGAAATAGAGTTATTTCGTTAATCAACTTATTTATTTTTTCGTCTTGTAGATGTGAAACCAAGAATCCTGGAGCTCTTAATTTTTCGATTAATAATGTGGCTGTAATTTCTGGCTGCTGTGTGACAGCCTCCAATATCCTAACTTCACTTATTGGTTCGAATGTTTTGTATTGACGATATGAATCAACCAGAAAAATCAAAATGCTTATTGCTAGGAAAATCCATCCTATGTACTTCTCAGGAGTAGGTATTGGCTCCCTAAAATTTGGGAAAATTTCCTGTTGGCTCAGAAAATAATTAAAAGCATCTAGCCAAAACGGTTCACTAAGGATAGCTATACCCGCAGCCAACAAAGGCAAACTAAGCGCTTTTGCCAATGAGGGCCTAAAAATCAATACTAGGGTTTGGCGAACCTCCGCCCAATCTATTTTCATGAGACTCTCCGGTACATTCGGTAAAAGGCTTATTCAAACGATACGATTTCAATTAGGGAATATTTTCAGGAAGTTTGGATATCTTGCGGCCTTTATTAATTATCAAATAAGGGAGCCTGTCGTCGCACACGACAGCAGCATGTAGACATTTCAGTTTCTAGAAAAACTTCTTCCATAAGGCTTCCATTCGCGTACCAATCACGCCTTTGCCAATATTGTCTAGCCCACGAACCATTACATATAAACCACCTAATATTTGAATTCCTTCGGTTACCCCTAGGCCCGAATAGCTAAATGTTGGGAAAAAGACGTAATAAGACATAATTACACCAACACAGAACTCGAAGGCACCATACGAAAGGCGGAATTTTTCTCTATACCAAAATAACGCCAATCCTAGAATTGGTAATCCAACCATCGTTCCCCAAACAGTAATTGTAGATACCAGTAGTTCTATGTTGGCGTAGCCGATGTTTGCGGCCCCAGAAGCAAGCATTCCAAGCACAAAACTGGTTATCAGATAACGCTTTTGAGAGGAAACAACTTTTTTTGCTTTATCTTCGATTTCTTTATTTAAAGAATCACCTTTGCTCTCATCGATAAACTCAGAGCCAGTAATAGATGTAATATTTCGACTAGATAGAAAATATGCTAACGCTTTATCATTTGTCACTACGCAAGTAGCACCGACTCCTTGTTGCTCAACATAAGCGATAGCTATTCGTGCAATATCAAAGTCTGCCCCACTCAAGCGCTGGACATTTCTGTCGGATTGAACAAGATCGTTTTTAAGCTTTCCAGGCGCTTCAACTATATCTACACCAGCAGGGATTGAAGATACGACAAGATCAGCGATATCTGACCATTTGCTCCCCCTTCCTCTAAGAGAAAGCTCTTCCAGTACAGCTCTTGGGATAACTAGTTTCCGATTTCCAGCTCTAGACAATATCTGTGGATGTTGCAGTAAAACGCTCGTATCAATTATGTATCTACTCGTCATAAATCTTCCTGATTTCTAACAACTTATTGGATAGTTATAGCTATGTATCGGTTTAATTATTTTCCAATGGCACTTGACAACTACTTCAATATTCATAGGTATATCGTTAAAAGCAAAATAATATTGAAGATGTATGGTACTGACTTTTATCTCCGGCATAAGTCCGCTTTGGGCACGAAGGAGACTGATATCACGCCGACTCACTGGCGTCAATTACCTCACATTTCCGACCACTGATCACGTTACAATTAGTAATATTTGAAGCAGCCAAGAAACGTAAAAATGAATGATTTGTTCGAAAACGAAAAGGTTGGTAGCCGAGAAAGGCTAGGCAATGATGCGTTTGTTTTAAAGGGCTTTTCACTTGCTATTGCTGATGATTTATTAGCAACGGTGGCGGTTATCGAAACCATATCCCCATTTCGACATATGATGACACCGGGCGGCTTCACAATGTCAGTAGCTCTAACTAACTGCGGCCAGCTTGGATGGACTTCGGATCGGCGGGGTTATCGATACACATCAGTCGATCCCATCACGGGCAATCCTTGGCCCACAATGCCAACACAATTTTTGGAGTTAGCTCAGGCAGCCGCCAATGAGGTGGGATTTGCAGACTTCATTCCAGACGCATGTTTAATTAATCGATATGTGCCTGGCACCAAGCTGTCTCTTCATCAGGATAAAGACGAACAAGATCTTGGGGCACCCATCGTATCTGTATCACTTGGAATACCAGCAGTTTTTCAATTTGGCGGTTTTGAACGGAGTGATCCAAAAACCAAGACTCCGTTATTCCACGGGGACGTGGTAGTTTGGGGAGGGGCTGATCGGTTGAGATATCACGGCATACTACCAATCAAAAACAATACTCACTCAACGTTGGGAGAACAACGAATCAATCTGACTTTTCGAAAGGCAAGTTTTAGTGAATTGAAAAGCTAATTGTATGCCTGAAATTTGCGTGAATCGCGACAGTAATACTGACATCAACTTTTGAGATTATCAGCCAGCATTTTAATTGTGCGCGCATCTCGCGCGCCACCAAAAAAATATTCGAGAGCACCAGTGAAAATTGTCTCGGAAGGATCTGCTAACGTGAACAGTGTAAGACAAGATCTGAATTTCAAAGCGTCAAGCTCACCTAAAATTGAATCTGCTGCCATAGACCGGTGCGCAAGCATCGCGTTGGTTGCTTCTCTGAGGCGCGGCCCTAGTATCGGGTGAACTAAATAGGCGCGGGCTTCTGCCAAGCTCTCCACACCATAAGTATGAGAAGCGGAGCTAGCCCCCAACCCTCTTAGCTGCGGAAAGACATACCAAATCCAATGCGAACGCTTTTTTCCATCGCGAAGCTCTTCCAAAGCAATATCGTAAGAGTCCTTCTGCGCATCAAGGAAGCGGTCAAGTTGGAATTCCTTTGATTTCATAAAATCACCTGATCGATATTTGCTTGCTGTCTAATCCATCAAGACTGAATATTTAAAAGCGTCCCGTCGCTTTTTAACAATTGATCTCCATCCATATATCCCAGTATCTCATCCTCATCAACCAGCTGCCCGGACTCATTTAAAATACCTACGCATGTATTCGTGGGATATTCATACAAGCGACTATCCAGGAAATAGCCGAATGGCAATCCATCGGATGTAAACACTTTATGTTGTTTTCCAGCCTCCATAATATTCCTCTCTACAATAAATAGTTTAACGATTCATCAGGTAATCATTATTTCATGGCAGGCTTAGCGCCTAATTTTTTCCACATAGCCGCCGTGATTTTTTGATTCTTTTGATAGCGTGTTCCGGAATAATTTCCCCACGGATTCGATTTCAATTTATCGAAGCATTCATGAAGATTATGAATATTCCAATGATCTGGTATCTTGATTTTATCCAGTTCTTCCCGGGCAATCGGGACCGATACAGCAAGACCAGGCCTAGCTCGCACAGAGAAAGCGCATACTGTGCTAGCGCCACGTGAGTTTCTAAGGTAATCAATGAATATTTTTCCAATCCTGTTTTTCGGCCCCATTTTGGCAACGAATCGTTCTGGAATTTGCCGAGCCATAAACTCTGATATCGATTTGGCAAATTGCTTCACCGCATCCCAACCAGCATCTGGCGTTAATGGAACGATAATGTGCATTCCTTTACCACCCGATGTTTTTAAAAACGCTGTAAGTTTTAGCTCATCCAATACCGCCAGCGTGAGTTTGGTTGCCTCCACAACACTACGCCAAGGTAGTGCAGGATCAGGGTCAAGATCCAAAACAAATCGGTCTGGGGCTTCAATGTTGTTGGTGGTTGAACCCCAGGTATGAAGTTCAATGGTATTCATCTGCACGCAGCCGATCAGACATTGAACACTATCGATAGCCATTAATGGTGCATGGTCTGGATCAAACTTTTGGTCTAAATGAACTATATGTGGAATACCTCTACCTTCAGCGTGCTTTTGGAAAAATTGCTCACCAGCGATTCCATCTGGTGCGCGAAGAAGGGAAACAGGCCGGTCTTCTAGGTGAGGTAAGATAAATTCAGAAATAGTATTGTAAAATTCTGCGAGTTCGAACTTAGTGCCACCGCTGGCGGCATCAATAATTCTTTCAGGATGGGTTATAGGAATATTCGCAACCTCAACCTGACCACCCTTAGCTTTTGTTGAAGTGGTAGGTATTTCATTTGATTTCTTTGCATCCTTGCTAGAAGGTGCTGAGCTAATTTGATCGACGGATTTCGGTTGTTCGCGAATAATGTCTTTTGCAGGCTTGTCAGTACGTAGGGAGATAAAGGACGCTTGACGAAGAACTCCCTCCCCGGTCCATTCAGCAAATTCCACTTCACAGATGAGTTTTGGTTTAATCCAATGAACACCTCGCGCTTGCACTCCGGTCAATTTGGTTGTCACTGGAGATTTTGCTTGCTCTAAGGCTTTCATTTTCTTATGCATATCATCCAGGCGTTTCGTGTCAAAGCCCGTGCCGACACGACCAGCATAAATGAGTTCGGGCGAGTGCAGCTCCTTATTCACGGCCAATAAAATTGCACCAAAGCCGCTGCGGCTTCCCTGAGGATCGGTGTAACCTACTATTACAAACTCTTGCCTGAGCCTACATTTGAGTTTGATCCAATCATCGCTGCGCCGGGAAACATAGGTGCTGCCAACTCGCTTGCCAATCACCCCTTCAAGCGACATAGCACAAGCGCTTTGTACAATACTGCGGTGATCAGCTTCAAAAGTACCTGAATAGCGGAGCGGGCTTTTTGAGCTACGAGGGATAATTTTTTTTAATCGTTTCCTTCGCTCCTCCATCGGCAGCTCACGCAAGTCCTCGTTATTCAGATAAGGGGCGTCGAATAGATAAAAGATGATGTCATTACTCAGGTTCAACTCAAATGCGTTTTGCAATGCTTGAAAACTGGGTAGCCCATTCTCGTTCAGTACAACCATTTCACCATCAAGCCAACTATCCTTAAGCTTCAGACCTTCAATCGCTTTTACCTGAACTGGCAGGCGATGAGTCCAATCATTCCCGTTTCGGGTGAATAGGCTTACTTTCCCTTTCAATACTCTTGCGAGCATTCGGTAACCATCGAATTTTATTTCATAAACCCAATCGCCCATGGGTGGCTCACTGACAAGTGTCGCGAGCTGTGGCGAAAAAGACTCAGGAATAGAAATGGATTTCGCTTTTGTATCAGTAGCTACTTTTTTTATCGATGCGGAAGTTTTCTTTAACTGGGTATTAGTCTTGTTTCGCGTGGTGGAGGTTACCTTTGATTTAGCTATTGTGCCCTGCTCTCCAGGGAGTACATCCCCCGTGATTATGCTTTCAGGCCGCTCAAATAGAATATCGTACTCGGCAGAGGGGCGAGCCACACTGTCCCGCTCTTTAATTAACAACCACTGTGCTTTATCGCTATCACCACGGCCTCGCGTACGCACGAGCGCCCAATCACCACTGAGCTTTTCTCCGATTAGCGTGAACTTTAACTTCCCCGCTTTAAAAGCAGCCGCTGCATCGCCATGCGGTTTCCAAATTCCCTGATCCCAAATAATCATATCTCCACCACCGTATTGGCCGTGGGGAATATGTCCCTCAAATTTTGCATAACTTAGTGGATGGTCTTCAGTGGGGATGGCCATGCGCTTGTGTACAGGATCTAAACTGGGCCCTTTCGGAACGGCCCAGCTTTTTAGTGTTCCATCAAGTTCGATACGAAAATCGTAATGAAGTCCTCGTGCATCATGCTTCTGCACAACAAATTGCAAAGCGTGAACGCCACGCTTACGACTCGGAACATCCTCATCTGCTGGCTCTGGAGTGATATCAAAGTTACGTTTCTTGTTATATTCGCTTTCAAGCCGAGCCATCGTTCACCTCCAGGGTTACAGCGCAGCGCCCACAGTTAATTGCTCCGAAGACTATTTGCTCGACGCTTTCTTTGGCGCGCGTTTTGGCTTAGCAGCGGCAGCTTTTTTTGGTGCTGCTGACTTGCTCGTGGTGGAGGCAGTAGCTTTTTTTGGGCGAGCTGTTGTTGCCGCTGGTTTTGATGTGGCTGTCTTCTTCACAACAGTCGATGGTTTTGCACGAGGCTTGGTCGCTTTGCTGCCACCAAGGCTGCGTTTAAGTAATTCTGTCAGATCAATAATATCCGCAGTCTTGCGAGGCTCTTCTCCAGCTTCTGTTTCAACATCCTCAATCTTGCCTTCCGCTGCCTTTTTATCGACTAAGGCCATAATTTTTTCCTGGAAGGTATCTCGATATTCTTCCGGGCTCCAATTGCCCTTCATATCGGCGACCAACCGTTTTGCCATATCCTTTTCCGCTTTGGACAGGGTTACTTTGGTAGTTGCAGTAGTTAATTCGAGTGTATCGAGGCTTCGTACTTCGCTTGGCCAACGCAATAAAATTAATACCAAGGCCGAATCAATTGGCATCACAGCCGCCAAGTGTTGTTTGGTGTGTAATATCACACTCGCTAAGCCAACCGTCCCCGTATCCGAAAGTGTCTCACGCAAAAGAGTGTATACCTTCTCACCTCGTTTATCGGGTGCCAAATAGTAAGGTGTATCGATGTTAGTGAGAGGAATATCAGCGCTATTCAGAAAAGAAAATATTTCAATAGTTTGTGTGGATTTTGGATGAGCGGACTTTATTTCTTCATCGCTTAACAAAATATATTTCCCTTTTTCGTGCTGAATTCCCTTCACGATATTTTCCTTCTTAACCTCTTTACCTGAGACTTTATTAACGCGCTTATATCCAACACGTTCCATAGTGCGCTTGTCTAACCAGTCAAAATCAATGGTTTCTGAAGCCGTGGCTGACTGAAGAGCTACCGGAATATGAACCAGACCAAAACTAATCGCGCCTTTCCAAATTGAACGAGCCATAGCTATTCCCGCCAGTTGATTGTGATTACGTTAATTAGAGGGATACTCCGTCTTTGAATATGACTCTTCCAAAACGGTTTATATCTTGAATTTGGCTGAGCATATTGTCCGCAGAGTCTTCTGCGTCTGACTCAGAAATAATGTTAGGTGCAATCACCCACAGTATTCGTGCAACGCCATTTGGTGCTTTACGTTGGTATCCGATCAGCCCTGCATATCCCTGCTCATACCTCATGCTGTCGGTCCAAGCCATGTAATGTTGAAATTCTTTAATCATTTTGCGATACCTACAATTGGTGATGAAGAGGCCAAATGCCACATCAACAAAAAAGTGTCAGCGTTAAACGATAGCCTTCGATACTACTCCGTTAAACAACATCGAAAATGTACGATTACACACAGATATACATGTAAATTTGGCGGAAGATCAAATGTATCAAATACAAATCGAATTACTACTTGTTAGCTGAGAGGGACTAGATATGAATCAAAAGAAATCGATCAAACCAATTATCGTTGCTGGCGGAGTGTTGATATTAACTTTCCTGGTGGGATTTGTGACCGGCGGCATTCAAAAGACCTATGATCCGGAGGATTGTAACAATACGATTAAAGAACAAGAGAAGGTTGAATAATTTATCAATCTACCATTTTATAGGTGATGAAAATGACTTCAAAAAAAGACGAAGATTACCAACATGCTAATCGCGCTAGAACTGGTCCAGCTAAACGTATGACCGGAGGCGATTTAACAGATGACATAGAGATTAATGACCCATGTGCGCCTCACAAAAAACAAGCTAAAAAATGCTTGACGCAACCCACCGCCAGCTCGCCTCGTCCCAGAGAGGCAGAAATAAAGGATGACCCCGGAACAATTTGATAATCATAATAAATACTTCATCTGCAATCTTTAGTGAAAACAATTTATTAAGGTGCCACCTAAAAATCAAAACTGATCCCAGCTTGGATAAGTGAGCATGACGTTAGATCAATCATCGATTTACATCGGAACTAGCGGTATTGTATTACTAGGCAATAAAACCACTTTTCCTGAAGAATTTCGATCAAGCACTAGATTGCAATACTACAGTTCAATATTTAACTCGTTAGAGATAAACAGTTCTTTTTATAAACTTCCTCAAGCTAAGACATTCGCTAAATGGAGTCACGAAGTTACAGAAAACTTCACTTTCAGTGTAAAACTATCGCAATCGATAACCCATGCTGATAAATTAAATTTTGAAGTAGAAGATATTGAAAAATTTACTTCCGCAACAAAAGAATTGGAAAAGCACAAAGGCGCCGTGCTAATTCAATTTCCTGCAAACATAACCGTAGATTACTCTGAAAAGGTGCTAAACATACTTCACCACTTAACATCGTTGCATACATGTTCCTCCTGGAAATTAGCGGTCGAGGTTCGGCATAAAAGTTGGTATACAAATGATTTCTATGCGGCGCTCCAACGACATCATGCATCACTCGTATTTCATGATATGCCCGGATCGAGAACTCCGATGGATCAAACTGCAACTGAATTTATCTACGTGCGGTTCCATGGCTCATCAGGGAAATATACAGGCACCTACGATGTAGGAATAATTGAAGACTATGCCCAACGGATACGACAATGGAAAAATGAAGGGAAAACCGTATTTGTCTATTTTAACAACACCATAGGTGACGCTTATAACAATGCGCTTACACTTCAAAGGATGCTGAATCTATAATCCCAAAATCATTATTTATAGAATTTTATTCACCGCATTAATGCAAACTTAAACGCCAGAAGATCATTTAGACATATTTTTGCGATAGCTAATAGTTCATTTATCCACTAGGATCTCTCTTCCGAGTTAGAAATTCAAAAGGACATCTTCATGTCAACTTTTAGAATTGATCCGATTTTTCACACTCTGGACGATGGTTCTGAAGTGGAAATATATCTTGTGATGGGACCTAGCGGCGTAGTCCTTCGCTCGTTCGCAAACAAGGAAGACGCTGCATCTCATGTCCGTAAACTATCCACGCGCTTGCGCAAAATGACTGATAAGACCGCTTCAGATCTGAATGTAACTCCGCCACTAAAAAAGAAAGCCTAAACTACCTGGTTCTCTCAATACCGTCCTTCAGTACATTATAAATCCCGGTAGAGTGATTATCTGACATGTATCACTTCGCTAATATCTTCAAGATTGCTGATTACCAGAAAAGACGTTTTGTATCGCTGTCGTTTCAAAAATAAAAAAGGGGCCATGGCCCCTTTTCCACGTCACACTTCAATCACGCTAAAGCTGCCTTCAACTCTTCCTTACGAGCAGCTAACTGAGCACCCAGCTCAATCAAATCAAGCTTTGTCTCTTTAACTTTTGGAAAAATCTCGTTCTGCTCTTCTTTAACATGGTGTTTAACGTATTCAGACAGCACCTTCACTTTTGCATCATAAAGCTCTGTACCAGGAGATTCGCTCTCAATTTGAGCAATGAGATATTTCAAAGTCTCATGTTCCACCTTGGCTTCTGGAACCAAGGATTTGTCTCTTAGCACCTTTTCAATCGCAGGATAGAAAATCTCTTCCTCAATCTGCGCATGAACAGTAAGCTCCTGGCATATTTCGGTCGCCAAAGCCTGCTTTTTTGCCGGCGAACGCGCTGACTCGAATTGTTCAAAAAGATCATTTACCAGTTTATGGTCAGCTCTTAAGAGGCGTGTTGCTTCCTGTGCTTTACCTGCAATAGGGATAATTTTCTTGGCTGAATTAGGCATAATATTTCTCCAATTTTTCACGGTTACGAATAAATTTTATTGAGAAAATAAAATCTACATTTTCAAATTAAATTTATTACAAAAATATATTTTTATTAATAACACCTTCTCAAAGTGCAATAATGGGGCCACCTTTGATAAATGGCATATCAATCGCCTCTTTGGCATACCAACCTTTAAGGCGAAGCGTTAATTGAATGTATTAGAGATTTTTTAAGTAAATGTTACTGAAACCTTTACCTCTAATGCCCGAATGCATAAGTTGGAATTAATTTTGTTGAAGAGGTTTTTACAATTCGGCAAAGGGTTCTTACGATGATTAAGGAATTTTCGCATCATGTCGCATGGACAGACGCGATGAAATATAAAAACAGGTATACAGGATTAATTGGCTACCAACGAAAGATTGGTGATGGACTGGCTCGAATCTTGTGGGTATACGGTCCAGAATTTACAGAGATCTCTGCGGCTGAATCATCGGCGGAAAAAATGCTTGAGCAAATTAAGGACATCATAAGCAGTGAATTAAAGCCTCACAACTCGTTTCCTAAAATGCACCGGAATATTGGTTTGATTTGTTTCAGACTTGGTACAGCGTGCTTTGCCCTCAGCAGAATTGTATTTTTCGATCTACGACAGAGCGGCTCACCAGAATTCAACCTGTTGAAACAGCTTGCAGCCAAACCGGTAAATATTATTTCTATATTACGTAGTTTGATCCATGACATTCACCCTTAGAGGATTACCTAATGCGCGCACTAACTTATCACGGCAGCAATGATGTACGAGTAGATAATAGGCCTGACCCGGTAATCCAGGAGACAGATGACATTATATTGAAGGTGACGGCCACTGCAATTTGCGGCTCAGACCTGCATCTATATCGCGGGAAAATTCCGCAAACTGAAGATGGCGACATTTTTGGTCATGAATTTATGGGAATCGTTGAGGAAGTTGGCAGTGGTGTGACAGCGGTTCAAAAAGGGGATCGAGTCGTTGTACCGTTTGTCATTGCATGTGGTGGTTGTTTCTTCTGCTCACTTGATTTGTATGCAGCATGTGAAACCACTAATACAGGGCGCGGTTCCATTATTAATAAAAAGCAGATTCCTCCAGGCGCTGCCCTATTCGGCTTTAGTCATTTATATGGAGGGATTCCCGGTGGCCAAGCAGAGTATGTTCGCGTGCCCAAAGCAAATATAGGGCCGATTAAAATACCGGAGGGGTTAGATGATGAAAAAGTATTATTTCTTTCTGACATTCTTCCGACTGGATATCAAGCTGCATTGAATGCGGGCATTAAATCAGGCAGTAGCGTAGTCATTCACGGCGCAGGCCCAGTAGGACTCATGGCGGCTGCCAGCGCAAGATTATTAGGCGCAAGTCAAATTTTTATGGTTGATCACCATCAATATCGATTGGACTTCGCATCACAAACCTATGGCGTCATTCCAATTAACTTTGATGAAGTTGACGACCCAGCGGCGGCGATCATTGAGCAAACGGCTGGCTTCAGAGGGGTTGATGCTGCAATAGATGCTGTGGGCTTTGAAGCTAAAGGTAGCAAAGTAGAAACGGTGCTAACTAATCTTAAAATTGAAGGTAGTAGCGGCGCAGCCCTTCGTCAGTGTATTGCAGCAGTAAGACGCGGTGGAATCATTAGTGTCCCTGGCGTGTATGCGGGCTTCATCCATGGTTTCTTGTTCGGTGACATATTTGAGAAAGGCTTAAGCGTCCGCACCGGACAGACCCATGTCCAGTCTCACCTTCCTATCTTGCTCGAAAATATTTTAGAAGGGAAATTACATCCCAATGTAATTATCTCTCATCGATTGCCGCTCGACCAAGCTGCTGAGGGCTACAGAATATTTGACAAAAAAGAGGATGATTGCAGAAAAGTTATCCTTCGACCTTAATTAAAAGGAAACAAGGATGTTTTAAATAAAAACCTTCTCGACATCCATGTGGAAAACCATTAGGTGAGATATGTCAGCCGTTCAACTTAAAGCGATTCGCGAATCTTTTTTCACGACTGTGTTTAGCTTGCTGGGGCATATCGCTAACTGTGATGGATATATTAATCGTAACGAAATCAAGCGCACGCAAGTGTATATGGATAAGATGAAGCTATCAGCTCATTGCCGAAGTGAAGCTATCCATCTTTTCAGATCCGGATCTAATCCAGCATTTGATATCAACTCATCGCTTGAAGAATTTAAAAGTGCTGCTGGTGAAAATCCTAATATAACCCAAGTGTTGCTTGTCTATCTTATTAGCATGGCCCGGACGGATGGACAGCTTGTAAAAAAAGAAATGGAAGTGGTCCAAAAGGTAGCCGGAGGATTAGGTTACACCAGCATAGTATTTGACCATTTACTAAAAATTATTACAGCACAAGATGAATTTGAACCACCGGCCGACAATGACAAATACCAACGCACAAACACTGATTATCAAAAACACAATTTCAAAGCACACGTCACCATTGATAGAAGTGCGGCATTCAGAGCGCTAGACATATCACCGGATGCGTCTGAAGTTGAGATAAAGAAAGCCTATAGAAGATTAGTAAATCAATTTCATCCCGACAAATTGGTGGGCCAAGGCATGCCACCAGATCTTGTCAGCGCAGCCACAGAACGCTTCAGAAAAATTCAAGCAGCTTATGAGCTACTGCAAAAATATCGCCGCAAATCGGATATGACGTAATTCGAGAGGGATGAAATATTAAGAGACCGATAACTCTTCTTTTTAAGACAGTTCAATACACGATAATTATCATCTAATGAGTGGAGATGATGGACGATATCACCAAGGTTATACGTTTTCTTAATGAGCGCGGACTTTCCGTAACAACAGCGGAGTCCTGTACAGCCGGGCTAGTTGCTGCATTCATGGCAGACGTTTCTGGGTGTGGCAATGCGCTACACAGTGGGTACGTGGTTTATACCGAAGAGGCTAAAAATACTTGCCTAGGTGTGCGTCTACAAACCATCCACGCGTTCGGACTTACCAGTGAGGAAGTGGCTATGGAAATGGCCATTGGGGCTCTCCATCGCAGCGCCGCCAATCTCATCGTTGCGATCACCGGTATGGCAGAATCCGATGATTGTCTCAGTGGCGTTATCTGTTTCGCTTACGGGTTAAAAACACAAAATGGATACCGATTATTAAGTGAAACAAAAAAATTCGAAGGCTCAAGAAACTCCGTCAGAAAATCCTCTGCTATTCACGCGATACTATCGCTACCTGATGTTTATGAAAAAATACAATCTTACCCAGAGATTAATACGATTAATGCGGAACAACTGTTGACACCACATGTTTGAGCAACTTGCTATTGCTTTTACAGGTATTTTAGCTGTGTGGCTAACTCAAGATCAGCGCCACTCAGTTAGAAAGTATGCCTGCCTTTTTGGCCTTGCTGGCCAACCCTTTTGGTTTTACACCACTTATCAAGCTGAACAATGGGGAATTTTTATATTGTCTTTATTTCTACACATTCGCATGGGCCAAAGGTTTTTATCTTTTTTGGTTAAAAAGAGATGTTGAAGAACAACGGCACAAATAATTTTGAAACCTCATCAACATTCTAAACCACATATTCACTCATCTCATATTGCCTGGATAGACTCAGCATGCAAGTTCGCGATGGCACAGGCTTGCTCAAAGTCACTCCATGGTTGTGCGCTAGCGAACCGATAAATACCTCATTTTCGCGAATGATGGAATATCGCTTTAATTTTAACGTTCGTTAAATTCAACGTGCGCGAGTACACCTTTAATTTCAAGCTCTGAAACTTGGGATTGAGCATGATCGAAATGCCATGCCATTAAATATAAAAATAGCTCCTTACCAAACTATAAAATTTTTATAGACCGATTAAATAGTTGCAAGCGATGAAAGTCGCACAGGCACCTCTTTGGTCAATTTGACCTCGTATCTCTAGAAATCTTTCGCGTACAACCCAAAAGTAGTATTTCCAAGGATATGAAAATGAGCAAACTTAGTTGGGGTCAAAGAATATTTAATAAAGGCAGCACTTATTTAGGCAAATATCCTCATCAGCATGATGATCAGTCGCCTTTGCGCGCCGAATTATTTGGCGCGGATCAAATGGAGCAATTTGGTAAAGCTTTGGCGGGAATGCACAGCATCAGCAAATCCCGCTCACGTGATGATTTACTCGCACGCCTGGATGAAAACGAACAGGTATTAATTAGCGGCTGTGACATGCTGACGGCAGCAGTCAAATCGCATTCCCGCATCGCTCCAGCCGGTGAATGGCTGCTCGATAATTTTTACATGATTGAAGAGCAAATTCGCACCGCACGCCGCCATTTACCTAAAGGGTTTGCACGCGAACTACCGCGCTTGGCAACAGGGCCTTCAGCAGGCTTGCCACGTGTGTATGATTTAGCGCTTGCGTCAATTGCTCACGGTGATGGCCGCATTGATGGTGAAGTTCTCAGCCGCTTTGTTGCTGCTTATCAAACGGTAACTCCGCTCACGCTCGGTGAACTCTGGGCAATTCCAATCATGTTGCGCTTGGCGCTAATAGAAAACCTGCGCCGTGTAAGCTTGCGAATTACGTCTGCCCGCGCATACGTAAATCAAGCGCAACATTGGGCAAACCAAATGATTGAAGTGGCGGGCACCGATCCTAAAAGTTTGATTTTAGTAATCGCCGATATGGCGCGCTCGCGTCCACCAATGGTTAGTTCCTTTATCGCTGAATTAGTGCGTCGCTTGCAGGGACATGGCCCGGCATTGGCAATGCCGCTCACATGGATTGAGCAACGTTTGGCAGAGGAAAGCCAGACCATCGAGCAATTGGTATCGGCGGAAAACCAGCAGCAGGCAGTCGATCAGGTTTCGGTGAGTAATACCATTGGCAGCCTGCGTTTTTTAGGTGCGCACGATTGGCGGATATTTGTGGAAAACATGAGTATCGTTGAGCACATCCTGCGCGAAGATCCAGTCGATGTTTATCGCAATATGGATTTTGCTTCGCGCGATGAATATCGCCGCGTGATTGATCGACTGGCGAAACACAGTAAAGCCTCGGAAGCCGAAGTCGCGCGTTTGGCACTCACTCTCGCACGCGATCATACAAGCGCGGATTCAACCACAGTATCCAAAGCCCATGTTGGTTATTACCTTGTTGATCGCGGCTTGCCCGAGTTGGAAAAGCGCATTTCCGCCCGCGTTCCTCTCGGTTTTCAGTTGGGGCGATGGTGTGGGCATGCGCCGCTGTCGCTCTATCTTCTAGGAATCATTGGATTAATCCTAGCCGCCACTACCGGGTTGTTGGTGATGGTGGAAAATGCCGGATTCAGTGATGCTCACTTAGGGCTAATTGCGCTCTTGTCGTTGGTTGCTGCAACACCGCTTGCTACCGCGTTAGTTAATTGGCTTATCACATTATTCGTACGTCCCAAGCGCTTGCCGCGAATGGATTTTGCGCGCGGTTTACCTACCGATGTTGCAACACTGGTAGTGGTACCCACTCTGCTTAACAGTCCCGACGGAGTGGATGATTTGCTGGAAGCGCTGGAAGTGCGCTTTCTAGGCAACCGCGATGACAATCTCTTTTTCGCTTTACTCACTGACTTTGGCGATGCACTGACTGAATCACTTCCCGGCGATGAGTCTTTGTTACAACGGGCGCAGCAAGGCATTGAACAGCTCAATGAAAAATACGCAGCAGAGGGAGTTAGCGGCGACCAGTTTTTCCTGTTCCATCGTTCACGCCAGTGGAATGAAGTGGCAGCCTGCTGGATGGGAGTGGAGCGCAAGCGCGGCAAGCTGGCAGATTTGAACGGCTTGCTGCGCGGTAAAGGCCGTGAAGCGTTTTCCCTGATTGTCGGGGATGTGGATAGCCTACCGCCCATCCGCTATATCATCACCCTCGATACCGACACACAATTGCCGCGTGATGCAGCACGCGAGTTTGTCGGCACCATGGCGCACCCACTGAATCGCCCGATCTACGATGCAGAGCGCCGCCGCATCACCCAGGGTTACGGCATTTTGCAGCCGCGTATGGCGGCAAGCTTGTCGGCTGCAAACCGGTCGCGTTATGTGCAGCTTTACGGCAACGAACCGGGTATTGATCCATATACCCGCTCGGTCTCTGATGTGTATCAGGACGTGTTCCGCGAAGGATCATTCATCGGCAAAGGGATTTACGATCTCGATGCTTTTGAAACCGTGTTACATGGCAGCTTTCCGGATAACCGGATTCTCAGCCACGATCTGCTCGAAGGTTGTTATGCCCGCGCTGGCTTATTGAGCGATGTGCATCTGTATGAGGATTACCCCGCCCGTTACGCGTCCGATGTCAGCCGCCGTGAGCGCTGGATTCGCGGCGATTGGCAAATCGCCAGTTGGCTATTGCCCCGCGTTCCGAGTGCAGACGGGAAGACACTGCCCAATCCATTATCAGCTTTATCGCGCTGGAAAATTGCCGATAACCTGCTGCGTAGTCTGGCGCCTGTCGCACTGCTGCTATTGCTGTTAATCGGTTGGTTATTGCCCACGCCTCTTTATTGGACGCTCGCGTTGCTCGGTATCATTGTGTTGCCGCCATTACTTGCCACCTTGATCGATTCCCTGCGCAAACCACGTGAAGTCTTTTTTCAGCAACATATTGTGAACGTTGCGGTCGCAGCCTGCCGCAATCTCGCACAGGTGTTGTTCCGCATCAGTTGCTTGCCCCATGAGGCGGTTTACAGCTTGGCGGCGATTTTGCGCAGTTGCTGGCGCTTGTGTTTTGCACCGCAGTTACTGTTAGAGTGGAGTTCTTCGGCGGAGCAGGAAATCCGCGCTGAAAGCGGATTTTTGGCGTCATTACGGCTGGTGTGGTCAGCGCCGGTGTTTGCATTACTCGCCGCCGGTGGGATTGCGCTATTAAATCCGGATGCGCTGTTGCTGGCGGTGCCGGTATTGAGTTTATGGCTGTTTGCGCCGGTGCTGGTGTGGTGGTTGAGTCGTCCGCTGGAGCGCAACGAGACGAGTTTATCGGCTGAGCAAACACTGTTTTTACGCAAAATCGCGCGTAAAACCTGGGCCTTTTTCGAGCGCTTTGTGGTTGCGGGTGATAACTGGCTGCCACCGGATAATTATCAGGAAAGCCCCGGCCCGGTCATCGCACATCGCACATCACCGACCAATATCGGGCTTGCGCTGCTGGGCAATTTATCAGCGTACGATTTTGGTTTTATCTCCGCCCATACTCTGCTCGAACGCACCACCAACACCTTCAATGCGATGGCGCGCTTGGAGCGGCATCGCGGGCATTTTTTCAACTGGTACGATACCCAGACGCTATTGCCACTGGCGCCGCGTTATATTTCCGCCGTGGACAGCGGCAACCTTGCCGGGCATTTGCTGACCTTGCGTGCCGGTTTACTGGCTTTACCCGCCCAGAGCATTCCTTGTACACGAGTATTTGAGGGCTTGTCGGACACACTGGAAATCCTGACAGACAGTCTCAGCCTTATCCAACCGGCAGATGGTCATAACACGCCGAATATCGTGCAGACCTATATCGCCCGCTTGCGCACTTTGCTCAACGTTGGTTGCAGCCATGCGCGCGACGGCGCCCAGATTCCGCTGTTATTCCACAGTCTTGAAGCCGTGGTGAATGCGGCGGAGAGTATCAACACTTACCTTGCTGCACAGCCTGTTAGCAAATTAGTCTTAAGTGGCGGCTTGCCGGGTGATGGATTGGGTACAGCAGACAATGAAGCAAAAACTTGGGCTGAAGCTTTGCTGCGACAAAGTCGCGATGCATTAGATGAATTGCTGTTTTGTGTTCCCTGGCTGGGCCTACGTCCACCACCACCGACCCTCAACAGCTTTATGGCCAGCCTTGCCTTCACTAGCGATATGAATGCCATTCCGAGCTTGCGCTCGCTGGCGGAGCACAGCAGCAAAGTGCTGCCTTTGTTAGATACCCAGATGTTGCAACCGGGTACCCAACTTGAGCGGGATTGGCTGCTGGAGCTGCGCAATCTGGTTGCCACCACCAGCACCCGCGCCAGTGAGCGCATCGCTAGCTGCGACCTTCTGATTGCCCAAGCAACTGACTTTGCCGCGATGGAATACGGGTTCTTGTACGACTCCAGCCGCCATCTGCTCGCGGTGGGTTACAACCTCGACGACTATCGCCGCGATAACAGCTTTTACGACCAGCTCGCCTCGGAAGTGCGCTTGGCCCATTTCGTCGCCATCGCGCAAGGGCAGTTACCGCAGGAAAGCTGGTTCGCGTTGGGTCGCATCCGCACCATTGTCAGTGGTGAGCCGGTGCTGGTGTCCTGGAGTGGCTCGATGTTTGAGTATTTGATGCCGATGCTGGTGATGCCGAGTTACGAGGGATCACTGCTCGACCAGACCTGTCGTGCGTCCGTCGCCCACCAGATTGCTTACGGCAAGCAGCGCGGTGTGCCCTGGGGGATTTCTGAGTCCGGTTATCACACCTTCGATGCCAGCCTTAACTACCAGTACCATGCTTTCGGTGTTCCCGGTCTCGGGTTCAAACGCGGTTTGGCAGAGGATTTGGTGGTATCGCCCTATGCGTCTGTACTCGCATTAATGGTCGCACCCGAGGCCGCCTGCTCCAACTTGCAACGCTTGGCGGCGATGGGGATGGAGGGGCGGTTCGGGTTTTATGAAGCGGTGGATTACACCAGTTCGCGGCTAGCGCGGGGCCAATCCAGCGCTATAGTCCGCTCGTTTATGGTTCATCACCAGGGCATGAGTTTGCTGGCACTAACCCAGTTATTACTCGATCAACCCATGCAGCGCCGCTTTGAAAGTGATCCACTTTTTCAAGCGACGTTACTCCTACTGCAAGAGCGGATTCCCAAAGCCTCTGTCCTGCACACCCATGTGGCGGAGCATGCCGAAGGTGCCGCCATTTTCGATCAAGTGGAAAGCGCCGCGTATGTACCTTTTGCAGCGGAAACTCCGACGCCGGAAGTGCAGCTGTTATCCAACGGCCGCTATCAGGTGATGGTGACCAACGCCGGTGGTAGTTACAGCCGCTGGAAAGATCTGGCCGTCACCCGCTGGCGCGAGGATGCAACCCGCGATCAATGGGGTATGTTTGTGTATCTGCGCGATGCCGATAACGGCGACTTTTGGTCGGCCAACCATCAGCCCACGGTTAAACGCGCCGACAGTTATGAGGCGATGTTCTCGGAGGGGCGCGCTGAATATCGCCGCCGCGATCACGACATCGAGACTTACACTGAGTTAGTCGTGTCGCCCGAGGATGATATCGAGCTGCGGCGCTTGCGCGTCACCAACCGTTCGCCACGCACAAGAACCATCGAGATCACCAGCTACGCCGAAGTCGTTCTCGCAGTTCCCGCCGCCGATGCCACCCAAACTGCATTTGGCAATTTGTTTGTGCAAACCGAAATTGTTGCCGACCGCCACGCATTGCTCTGCACCCGGCGCCCGCGCTCGGTGGGTGAACAAACGCCCTGGATGTTCCATCTACTCGCCAGCAACGCCAAGCATGTAGACCAAGTATCTTACGAGACAGATCGTCTGAAATTTACCGGTCGTGGTTGCACTTTGGCGGCGCCGCAAGCGGTAACCAATGGCGGCCAATTAAGCGATAGCCAAGGTTCGGTATTAGACCCGGTAGTCGCGATTCGCTGCCGTATCACCTTGGAAGCAGGGCAAGTGGCGACGCTCGATCTGGTTTCCGGTGCTGCGGAAAATCGCGATGCCTGTATGGCGCTGGTAAATAAATATCAGGAGCGGCATTTTGCCGACCGGGTGTTTGACCTTGCCGCTACCCACAGCGGCGTGACTCTGCGCCAGATTAACGCGAACGAGGCCGATGCCCAGCTCTATCGCAAGCTGGCTGGCCCGGTGCTTTACGCTCAATCGGCATTGCGTGCGGATGCGAGCCTGTTAATCCAGAATCGGCGTGGACAGTCAGGACTTTGGGGCTACGCCATCTCCGGCGATTTACCGATTGTGCTGCTCAAGATCGCCACCGCCGCCCACATTGAGTTGGCGCGGCAAATGATCCAATGCCATGCCTACTGGCGTTTGAAAGGCTTGAAGGTGGATTTGGTGATCTGGAACGAAGATCACGTTGGCTATCGGCAACATCTGCAAGACCAAATTATGGGCTTGATCGCCACCGGCAGTGAGAGCCATGCGATTGATCGTCCGGGCGGCATTTTTGTGCGTTCAGGTGAGCAGATTTCCCATGAAGACCGCATTTTGTTGCAAACAGTAGCGCGCGTAATTGTCGATGGCAGCCGTGGCAGTTTGGCCGAGCAGGTCAACAGACGCAGTCTGGGAGACAAAAAAATCGCCCGCCTCACACCCACTCGCACGCGTGGATTGGTGAACGAACAACCCCAGCAGATTGGCCCGCGTAGCGACTTGATCCTGACTAATCATTTGGGTGGATTTACTACCGACGGTCGCGAATACATTATCACTACGACTGCTGCGCAAGTGACGCCGTTGCCTTGGGTGAATGTGCTGGCGAATCCGGGTTTCGGCACCGTCATTTCGGAAAGCGGCTTGGCCTACACTTGGGCTGAAAATGCTCACGAATTCCGCCTCACGCCTTGGTGCGATGACCCGGTCGGCACTTCGGGTGGCGAGGCAATTTATCTGCGCGATGACGAGACCGGTCATTTCTGGTCGCCTACTCCATTGCCAGCACGTGGCGTTTCGCCTTATGCAACCCGTCATGGTTTTGGTTACAGCGTATTTGAGCACACGGAAGACGGCATTACGTCGGAGTTATGGGTGTATGTCGATCTGGAAGCATCGGTCAAATTCTCAGTGCTAAAAGTGCGTAATGATTCTGGCCGCAGAAGGCGCTTGTCCGCGACTGGTTATGTTGAATGGGTGCTGGGCGATTTGCGCACTAAATCCGCATTGCACTTAGTCACCGAGATTGACGCCCGCAGTGGCGCCCTTTTTGCGCGCAATGCCTACAACAGTGAGTTTGGTGGACGCGTGTGCTTCTTCGATGTGGATGACAACGCTCGCACCTTGAGTGGCGACCGCACTGAATTCCTCGGCCGCAATGGATCGCTTGCCAATCCAGACGCACTCACCCGTGTGCGCTTGTCCGGTCGATTAGGTGCGGGGCTTGATCCTTGCGGTGCGATCCAAGTGCCGTTTGAGTTAGGTGAAGGCCAGGAACGCGAGATTATTTTCCGCCTCGGTGCCGGGCAGGATCTGGAGCAAGCGCGTCACTTGGCACAACGCATGCGCAACCTCGGTTCAGCCCGCGCTGCACTCGCCAAAGTCCATGAATATTGGACGCAAACCCTCGGCGCGGTGCAGGTTAAAACCCCTGATCCTGCATTCAATGTGCTCGCTAACGGCTGGCTGCTCTACCAAACCCTGGCCTGCCGTTTGTGGGCGCGCAGCGGCTTCTATCAATCTGGCGGCGCTTACGGTTATCGCGATCAACTGCAAGACACCATGGCGCTGGTACACAGCCAACCAGCCATGATCCGCACGCAACTATTGCGCGCAGCGCAGCGTCAATATCACGAAGGTGATGTGCAACATTGGTGGCATCCACCACAAGGGCGCGGCGTGCGCACTCGCTGTTCGGACGACTACCTATGGCTACCGCTGGTCACCTGCCATTACGTGAATAGCACGGGCGATACCGGTGTGCTCGACGAGCCGCTGCATTTCCTCACCGGCCGTTTACTCAATGACGATGAAGAATCCTATTACGATCTGCCGGGACAAAGCAGTGATACCGCCAGCCTTTATCTCCACTGCCAACTCGCCATCGAAAACGGACTGCGTTTTGGTGAGCGTGGTATTCCATTGATGGGCTCGGGCGATTGGAATGACGGCATGAATCTGGTTGGGATTCACGGTAAAGGCGAGAGCGTCTGGCTCGGCTTTATGCTCTACAAAGTGCTGCTGTCGTTCGCCGAAATCGCCACGTTCAAACAAGATCATGCATTCGCCGTTCGCTGTCAGGAACAAGCCGCAGAATTGCGCGCGAACATCGAACAACATGCATGGGATGGCGATTGGTACAGGCGCGCCTGGTTCGACGATGGTGTCGCGCTCGGCTCGGTAGTCAATGATGAGTGCCGCATCGACTCCATCGCCCAAAGCTGGTCGGTGCTCTCTGGTGCAGGCGATCCGGCGCGTTCACAATTGGCCATGGCTTCCATGTACAAGCATTTAGTGCGCCGCGACCACGGCATCATTCAACTACTTGATCCACCGTTTGATAAATCCGCTATGAACCCCGGTTATATCAAAGGCTATGTTCCCGGCGTGCGCGAAAACGGCGGGCAGTATACCCACGCCGCTATTTGGGCGACTATGGCGTTTGCACAACTTGGCGATAGCCAACGCGCATGGCAACTGCTCAACATTATCAATCCGGTTAACCACGGTAATAGTGCTGATGCTGTTGCTCTCTACAAAGCAGAACCTTACGTTGTTGCCGCCGATGTTTACGCTATTGCACCTCATACCGGTCGCGGTGGCTGGAGTTGGTACACAGGTTCAGCGGGCTGGTTGTATCGTTTGATGACCGAATCACTGCTCGGCATTTCCCGTCAGGGTGTGCATCTGCAAATTAAACCTTGCTTGCCAAAAGAGTGGACGAGCTATTCAGTTGATTACCGTTTCGGTCAGACGCTTTATCGAATTGATGTTATTCATACGCTGGAAAACAACAGCAAAGTTGTACTTGATGGCGTTGAATCAGAAGGTGACAAAATTCCGCTGATCGATGATGGACGTGAGCGAAAAGTGGAAGTGTTTGTTCCTATTAGTGCTTAGAGCTTTTATTTAAAAACCTAGCTTCAGTTTTGTGAGACGTTCTTTAATGTTGAGAATTAGATGCTTAAATACATCCCTACCCCATGCGTAATTGTGGACATAGAAACAACTGGGGGTAACGTGACCCATGATCGTATTACCGAGATCGGAATAATCGAAGTCACCGAAGATGGAGTGAAAGAATGGTCCACTCTAATTAATCCACGCGCTCACATACCTGAAGGAATACAATTACTCACCGGCATAACAAACGAAATGGTGCTCGCCGCGCCCTACTTTGAACAAGTAGCAAAAGAGATATTATTGCGCCTTCAAGGTAAATTATTCATTGCTCACAATGTACGTTTTGACTATGGTTTTATTCGTAACGAATTCGCTCGTTTAGCTTATTCATTCAAATCAAAGCTTATGTGTACAGTAAAGCTTTCCCGATTTTTATACCCGGATAGCAACGGCCATAGCCTTGAAAAAATAATCGCTCGCCATCAAATCTATGTCACCCATCGTCATCGCGCGCTCGACGATGCAAAAGCCACGCTTAAATTCATGGCGATTGCTGAAGAGGAAAAAGGTGAAGAGTTAGTCAAGGAAGCAATAAAACACCAATATCGTAAAGAAAGCATGCCCGCAAATTTTGATTCAACCTTGATTCTTGAATTACCCAATTCGCCAGGAGTCTATTATTTCTGGGGAGAAAAAAAGGAACTTCTTTACGTAGGAAAAAGCATCAACATTCGCAAACGAGTTCTTTCACATTTCACCGCTGACCATAAGTCATCTCGGGAAATGAAAATTTGCCAACAGACTCGAAATATCACATTTGACAAAACCACTGGCGAATTGACAGCGTTAATACTTGAATCCAGAAAAGTAAAAGAGCTCCAACCGATTTACAACCGCAAACTACGAAGAATAAGTAGTTTCTACAGCATTCAGCTAGAAGAAGGACACGATGGAATATTGAAGCCACAGATAGTGTCGATATCCGAAATGCCAATAACAAGAAAAAAACTATATGGGTTATTTCCCTCAATTAAAAAAGCCAATCAGGCTATTCAATCTATCTGCAACGAACGTAACCTTTGTTATCAAGTATGTGGCTTTGAAAAGACCAACAATCGTGCATGCTCAAGCCATCAACTGAAAAAATGTAAAGGCTTCTGCGTCGGGAAACAACTTGCATTGCAACATAACGTCGAGCTTTTAGATGGACTGGCGTTATTAGCGTTGAAAACCTGGCCATATAAAGGACCGGTTTCAATACTTGAAGAGGATGCCTCAGGTCAGCAGAAATACTTGGTGGTTGATAATTGGTGCGTATTGGGTATTGCTGACTCACCCGCAGATCATGCTGAAATCCTTCCATTCACCTCAGAACCTCTGCTGGATAGAGACATATATCGCTATCTTGTGAACGAGATATTTTCAAAAAAAACTTCGGTACGCATTACCCCCCTAAAATAAAGAAAAATTTCTTAATTGATTGCACAGCAATGACAGAAAGAAAATGTCAGCTGTAACCCCAGAATTTGGTGATCTAAAACCTTCCCCGGTTCGTATACACGAACAGCCAGAGCTTTGGCGAAAATTTATACATAACGACCTATATTGCGCTCATAACTACTAAATTTGATAAAAATGCCAACGTTAAAAAATATGAAGGCCTTACCCGTTAAGGACCAGTTGATCATATGCGTTACTGATGCTCTAACATGTAGAAACAGATATCTGGAAGCCTTCCCGCGCTTCAGCCGTAGTGGGAAGCTTATTTACATCAGGTGCACATCAAAAAGACCTGACCAAACTGACTCTTTCAAACTTGTGATTCATTACGACGAACATGGAAATATCCGCTCTATTAACGACAGGATTCCGGTGAACGTGAGCTGCGACGAGATCAATTATGAGCACATTCACACTGAACTTTTGAAATTTTTTCGCTCATCGCGTGACGGGTCAACTTGAACGTAAATAACATTCTTTCAGTTCAGTGTAGCCTTCATTCGGCTCAAACTTAGACGCGCAAAATAATGATCAAACGCCCAAGTTCTATATCTATTTTTTTGTAAGTAACTCGGATACATAACGCCGAGTTTAGCCCAAGCCGCCGATGGTTTTGAATGTAGCTAATAGCAGTTAAGTGCTAAATGGCATCAACCTAGTTTTCCTATCCAAATTATTACTGCCCCATTGTGTGTCACTTATTAACACATTTTCTTCCGATTGGATTGAAAAAAGCATGGGCGTATACTTTATCGGCACTTACTGTTCGCCCTTCAACAAAGATACATTTTCTATAATCAGCGCTAAAGGAGTACATAGAATGATTATCACCAAAAATTTTTATCGATTAGCTACGCTAGCGTTAATATCTGCACTAACAACATTCACTGCACCCAGCTGGGCAATTCCTCTGACATTTGATTTTACCGGTACAATTAGCAATACCGTTCTTATTTCCAAAATACAACAAACACTAGCCACGTCACATCCACAATGGAATGGTCTACAAGTCACCGGCACTGTAACTATGGATTTGGATGAATCATCAGCAAGTCCCTACAACGGCCTAGGCTATTCCCAGTACTCCACCCAAGAGGATATTTATCCCTACGCAGACTGGATGTCGTTTAGCGTGACGAATCCGGATGGCAGTATTCTTGACATTTCAGATTCAATTCCAATTACCCCCGAACCCGATCTTGAGGGAAACAATGCTTACACACACCTCGCCCATCAATCTTACTTATATGGAGACAGCGGGTTTTATGCCCAGCGCATATACAATAATTTTGTGCCCTATCCAAGAAATAGCGCTGCTTTATCTCTCAGAGCTGTCGATGATAATGCGCGCTGGTTAACTAGCAGTGCCAATTACAATGATGTCATCATAAAACCCGAGTTCGCCAATCATGATAACTATGGCTGGATTTATCAGCTAAACGATCTGGGTATAGGACACGAGTATTATTTCAGGATTGATTCACTTAAAAGAAGGCCGGCAGAAGTTCCTGAACCATCAATCTGGCTACTATTTATTTCCAGCTTGTTATTGATCCAAATGAAAAGACTTAAATTATCTTCTTATTCATGATGTAGACTTCGTTATCGCATGTTGGCCTTGGATAAGAATTGTCACTCAAAGCTGGCAATTCTTATTAACAGGCAGCTATCTAAAAAGTCATCCACGCATTTAATTTCGACCAAAAGTAAACGTCGACTCACCTTCAATTTTAAAGCATCGAAAAAAATCGAAACAATGGTGGCAAATGACGATTGATAATAATGTAGTAACCTTCATATTTCATTTTCCAATCCGCTAACACCTCAGTTAATGACCCGCACTCAAACTATTATCCCATGATTAAAAATAAATATTTATAGTGGAATACTCGATTTCCGCTTTCGGCGTAGCAGTCCATGACATCAAGCTTGACGTCAATTACCGCAGCTTGCATCACTACGGGAGCGTTACTTGTAGTAGTTTTAACTGGAAAAAAATTACCAATGAATGGGTTGTTCAGACGGGAAAGCCCAAAGTCATATAAAGGCACGCCACTACTATTATTGAAAAAAACTCGTAGAGATATGACGCTAAGCGCCTTTAGGTAGTCATTAATATTGAGGTTTTTTTAGTGCCAATTGCGCAAGACTAGATGCTGATCGACAATCTAATTGGTACGATGATTTGTGAGTGCTGGGGACCAGATTTCCTTGCTGCACCGATCACACTGAGCTTCGCATCCGCTTTCAATTAAATGAGGGAACCCACAATTTACACAACAATAAAGACCGGATTGTGTAGCAATTTTGTATTCATCTCGATGTTCGGGAGGCAATACAGAAAGACCAGAGCGAATATTTTCTGTGGAAAAGAAATAAAGACTAACGTCTCCATCTGTTTCTACTATCGCTAATCTCACTTGCCCCAAGTGTTCTACACCTCGCTGACGAAACTCCATTAACAGTTCGCCTGATGAAATATTTAATTTTTTTAAAGATTCAAGCTGGTAAAGACCATCTTTTACAACGGTGATAGGAACACCTTCGATCAAAGCATGAAGATGCTTATTCCGGCCAATAGCAAAAATTGTTAAGCGGTAAATTAACAGTAGTGTTAGAAATACTACTGCTACCGGCAGCAAAGCCACATCGTGATAGAAAGATACGTCACCAGCAGCAGAACCTAGCGTGAGAATTATCACCAACTCAAATAACGAAAGCTGCCTTATCCCTCGCCGTCCGCTGCATTTTAAAAATAGGAACACAGCTATAAACGCTAAGCTCGCCCGAAAGGCTACTTCATAAAGGAATGAAACTGGAAGTTCATTTATCAATATTCGTTGTAAATCGAAAGAGCTCATATTTACCTGTAAGTGTTTCCGATTTTATTCACGTGTTTCTATTACACCGAAGCAAATTCAGCATCGGATGCCAACCATACATATTCATCAATCGGATCAGAATGAAATAATCGCAATACCGAATAAAGAACAACAGTGACTAATAGCAAAATTTCAACTCACCGTCATTAATGGTCGGCGCACTCCAATAGAAACGTTTGTTGCTAAAACACTACACCGCTCTTAATGCAACCAAACACGCATTAACGAAAGCAACTGTGCGACATCAACAGGTTTAGTGATGTAGTCAGACGCCCCTGCGGCAATACACTTGTCTCGATCTCCTTTCATCGCTTTTGCGGTAAGTGTAATGATTGGCAAGGCTTTGAACTTCGGGATACGACGAATTGCACGCATTGTGTCGTAACCATCCATCTCGGGCATCATGATGTCCATTAGAACAATCTCGATATCAGAATCTTTTTTCAGAACTTCAATTCCATCGCGACCGTTTTCAGCAAATAACACTTTCATATTCTGCCTCTCAAGCACAGAACTCAACGCAAAAATATTACGCAGGTCATCATCTACCACAAGCACTTTCCTGCCAGCCAAGCCACTGTCCGCTGCACGCATTGCATCCATCATACGACGCTGGGGTTCTGGCATGTTTGCATGGGCGCGGTGCAGAAATAATGAAGTCTCATTAAGAAGACGCTCGGGTGAATTAGCATCTTTAATAATAATTGTTTTTCCGAGACGCTTTAGTTTGGTTAGCTCCTTGCGTTCCAAATCTTTCGCTGTGTACACAACAATAGGAATATCTTTTAACGCATCGTCTTTCACAATCGTGTCAATAACATCAAAGCCACTAATATCAGGCAACGTCAAATCCAACACTACGCAATCGAATTGCGCACTAGACAATGCATCAAGTGCCTCTTTACCACTCGCAACTGCATGAATATCAACGTCAGCAGTGCCGATAAGCTCAACAACATTATTACGCTGAACTTCGTCGTCCTCTACTACCAATAGTCTTCGCTTATCGAGCTGCGCGTAACGCTGGATTCGTAAAAACTCCTGCTGCAAACGTTCATTGGAAATTGGCTCCGGGAGATATGAAACAGCTCCGAGCCGAACAATGTGCTCACGATCTTCGTCTTGTAATGCCACAGTAATTTCATCCGAACCAGAAATAGCATGCACAGGAATGTGACGTGTAGCAGGATCACGTTTAAGACGCTCCAGAATGGTGAATCCATCCGCATCACTCAACCGGAGCTTGAGTAAAATGGCACTAGGTAAATAGTCGCGGGCTAGTGTTAAAACAGATTCACCGGAAGAAGTAACAATCCCTTTAAAGTTTTGCGCGCGCGCCGTGTCCAACAACAAGCTCGCACGATCAAAATCGTCTTCAACAATCAGCACCGATGGAGCACCCGCGACGACCAAAGCTCGATCATCAAATACCGGATTAACAGTCAGATCCGCAACAACAATATTACTTTCAGCTGGCTGCTCATTATGGTTTACTGACCTACGCATTGGCTCAGCACGATCTACGTGAGCATTTTTGTGCTGTGTAAGAAACTGAGTCGTGCTCGAATTGGTGAAAGCCTCATGTGAAAATTCATTCCTTTGATAGGGAAGGAACAGTGTAAAGGTACTACCCACATCTATTTCGCTTTCAACACGAATTTCTCCGCCTAATAAACGCGCCAATTCGCGGCTAATTGATAAGCCTAAGCCAGTACCACCGTATCGACGGGCGGTACTACCATCTGCTTGCTGGAATGCCTCGAAAATTAATTGGAGTTTGTCTGCGGCAATGCCGACACCCGAGTCAGTTACACTAAATGCCAATACGGCATCAACTTGTGACAAAGTTGGATGATCTGCCGTCCATCCTCCATCTATTAAACTGATATTTAATGTCACCCGCCCACGCGAAGTGAACTTGAACGCGTTAGATAGTAAATTTTTAAGGATTTGTTGCAACCGAGTACTGTCGGTCATTACTGACGGAGGCAGTGAATTATCAAGTTCAATGGAGAAGCCAAGTTGTTTTGCTTCCGCCATATGGCGGAAGGTACGCTCCACATAATTACGGATGGTTTGGAAGCGATATTCGCTGATGTCAAGAGTAACGGTCCCTGATTCAATTTTTGACAGGTCAAGAATATCGTTAATGAGCGTTAACAAGTCGCTACCAGAACCATGGATAGTGCGTGCAAACTCAACCTGTTTATCGGAGAGGTTGCCGTTCGGGTTATCGCTCAATTGCTGCGCAAGGATTAACAAACTATTTAACGGTGTACGCAACTCATGGGACATATTGGCAAGGAATTCAGATTTATATTTGGAAGAAAGTGCAAGCTGGCTCGCCTTCTCTTCCAATTCCATTTTAGCCTGTTCAACCTCGGTATTTTTTCTTTCCACCTCAAAGTTTTGCTCTGATAACAAGCGTGCTTTTTCAGCAAGTTCCTGGTTGGTTTGTTGCAATTCCTGCGCAAGCGATTGCGATTGGGTCAACAAACTTTCAGTGCGACTGTTTGTTTCAATGGTATTCAATACTACGCCGATGGATTCCATTAACTGATCAAGAAACGACAAATGTGTTTCAGTAAAACGATCTAGCGAGGCAATCTCAATAACGGCTTTTACTTGCTGTTCAAATAAAATCGGCAGCACCACAATATTGTTTGGAGTTGCTGACCCAAGCCCGGATGAAACCTGAATGTAATCACCAGGAACGTCAGTTAGCAAAATGCCCGCTTTTTCTTTTGCACATTGCCCCACCAAACCTTCGCCAGGAAGGAAAGATGTTGGCAATTTACGGTTTGAACGATAGCCGTAGCTTGCAATCATGCGCAGTCGGGAATCTTTTGTGCTGGAGTCCATCATGTAAAACACGCCGTGATGTTCATTCACCAGCGGCGCCAATTCAGACAAGATCAATGAGGTCACCGTCTCTAAATCGCGTTGGCCTTGTAGCAAGCGCGTGAAGCGCGCAAGGTTAGTTTTGAGCCAGTCTTGCTGCGCATTTTTTTGTGTGGTTTCTTTCAGGTTGCGGATCATTTCATTGATGTTATCTTTCAGATCCGATACCTCACCAAGTGCTTCAACTTGGATCGAACGGGATAAGTCACCGCGTGTTACCGCCGTCGCCACTTCTGCAATTGCACGCACCTGCGTTGAAAGGTTTGCCGCTAATTGGTTTACATTTTCGGTGAGGTCTTTCCAGGTTCCCGCCGCACCGGGCACGCTCGCCTGCCCGCCCAGTTTTCCTTCTACACCCACCTCACGCGCCACAGTGGTGGCCTGATCGGCGAAGACTGCAAGCGTGTCAGTCATTTCGTTAATGGTGTTGGCGAGTGCCGCAATTTCACCTTGCGCTGCTACCGTTAGTTTTTTCTTGAGATCGCCATTGGCTACCGCTGTTACCACGCCCGCAATACCACGCACCTGTGCGGTCAAGTTTGCAGCCATAAAATTCACGTTATCGGTCAGATCTTTCCAGGTACCTGCTGCACCTTCCACTTGCGCTTGTCCGCCAAGTTTTCCTTCAGTCCCTACTTCACGCGCAACGCGCGTTACTTCCGATGCAAATGACGAGAGCTGATCTACCATCACGTTGATGGTATTTTTTAATTCAAGGATTTCGCCTTTCACGTCTACGGTAATTTTTTTAGACAAATCACCGCGCGCTACCGCCGTAGTTACCGCTGCAATGTTACGCACCTGATCGGTCAGATTCGACGCCATGAAATTTACGTTATCAGTGAGATCTTTCCAGGTACCCGATGCACCCGGTACGTTTGCCTGCCCACCTAAACGACCTTCAGTACCTACTTCCCTCGCTACCCGCGTTACTTCCGATGCAAATGAACGCAGCTGATCCACCATGGTATTGATGGTGTCTTTTAATTGCAGAATTTCGCCTTTGGCATCGGCCGAAATTTTCTTAGAGAGGTCACCGTTTGCTACTGCGGTGGTTACATCGGCGATATTACGCACCTGTGAGGTCAGATTACCGGCCATTGAGTTTACTGAGTCGGTAAGATCCTTCCAGGTTCCCGCTACACCGGATACATTTGCTTGCCCACCGAGCTTTCCTTCCGTTCCCACTTCACGCGCTACACGCGTTACTTCCGATGCAAACGACGAGAGCTGATCCACCATTACGTTAATGGTGTCTTTCAATTCAAGAATTTCACCTTTTGCATCCGCCGTAATTTTTTTGGACAAATCACCACGCGCTACCGCTGTAGTTACGTCGGCGATGTTACGTACTTGACCGGTCAAGTTGGATGCCATGAAGTTCACATTGTCGGTAAGATCTTTCCACGTTCCGCCAACACCTTTTACTTGCGCTTGACCACCGAGCTTCCCTTCTGTTCCCACTTCCCGTGCTACACGTGTTACTTCCGATGCAAATGAGTTGAGCTGATCCACCATCACATTGATGGTATTTTTCAATTCAAAAATTTCACCTTTTACATCTACCGTAATTGTTTTGGATAGGTCACCGTTTGCTACGGCTGTAGTTACTTCAGCAATGTTACGCACTTGGTCGGTCAAGTTACCGGCCATGGAATTCACTGAATCCGTAAGATCTTTCCAGGTTCCTGCGACGCCGGACACGTTTGCTTGCCCACCAAGTTTTCCTTCCGTCCCCACTTCACGCGCAACGCGCGTTACTTCCGATGCAAACGACGAAAGCTGATCTACCATCACGTTGATGGTATCTTTCAATTCGAGAATTTCACCTTTTACATCCACGGTGATTTTTTTAGAAAGATCGCCCCGCGCTACGGCGGTGGTTACCTCAGCAATATTGCGCACCTGACCCGTTAAGTTGGAGGCCATGAAATTCACGTTATCAGTGAGATCTTTCCAGGTTCCACCAACACCCTTTACTTGCGCCTGACCGCCAAGTTTTCCTTCTGTTCCCACTTCACGCGCAACGCGTGTTACTTCAGATGCAAACGACGAGAGCTGATCCACCATTACGTTGATGGTGTTTTTCAATTCGAGAATTTCACCTTTAGCATCGGCCGTAATTTTTTTAGACAAATCACCACGCGCTACCGCTGTAGTTACGTCGGCGATATTACGTACTTGCCCCGTCAAGTTACCGGCCATCGAGTTCACTGAGTCGGTGAGATCCTTCCAGGTTCCTGCAACGCCAGATACATTTGCCTGCCCGCCGAGCTTACCTTCTGTCCCCACTTCCCGCGCAACGCGCGTTACTTCCGATGCAAACGAGTTGAGTTGATCCACCATCACGTTGATGGTGTTTTTCAATTCGAAAATTTCGCCTTTTACATCTACGGTAATTGTTTTGGAGAGATCACCATTTGCCACCGCCGTAGTTACCTCGGCGATGTTACGTACCTGGTCGGTCAAGTTACCCGCCATCGAATTCACCGAGTCGGTCAGATCCTTCCAGGTTCCCGCCACACCGGACACATTTGCCTGCCCGCCGAGCTTTCCTTCGGTACCCACTTCACGCGCTACACGCGTTACTTCCGATGCAAACGACGAGAGCTGATCCACCATCACATTGATGGTGTCTTTCAATTCGAGAATTTCACCTTTTACATCCACGGTGATTTTTTTAGAGAGATCACCCCGCGCTACAGCGGTGGTTACCTCGGCAATATTGCGCACCTGCCCCGTTAAGTTGGAGGCCATGAAATTTACATTATCGGTGAGGTCTTTCCAGGTTCCACCAACGCCTTTTACTTGCGCCTGACCACCGAGCTTTCCTTCTGTACCCACTTCACGCGCTACACGCGTTACTTCCGATGCAAATGAGTTGAGCTGATCCACCATCACGTTGATGGTGTTTTTTAATTCGAGAATTTCACCTTTTACGTCCACAGTAATTTTTTTGGAGAGGTCGCCTGTCGCCACCGCCGTCGTTACGTCGGCAATGTTACGTACTTGCGATGTCAGGTTTCCCGCCATGGAATTTACCGAATCGGTCAAATCTTTCCAGGTTCCTGCAACACCTTTTACTTGTGCCTGCCCGCCAAGCTTTCCTTCTGTTCCTACTTCTCGCGCTACACGTGTTACTTCCGATGCGAATGAAGAAAGCTGATCCACCATCACGTTGATGGTGTCTTTTAATTGCAGAATTTCGCCTTTTACATCCACAGTAATTTTTTTAGAGAGATCACCATTTGCCACCGCTGTAGTTACGTTAGCAATGTTACGCACCTGATCCGTTAGGTTCGATGCCATGAAGTTCACGTTATCGGTGAGGTCTTTCCAGGTTCCACCCACACCCGGTACATACGCTTGTCCGCCCAATTTACCCTCGGTACCCACTTCACGTGCTACACGCGTTACTTCCGATGCAAATGAACGCAACTGATCCACCATGGTGTTGATGGTGTCTTTCAATTGCAAAATTTCGCCGCGTACATCCACGGTGATTTTTTTAGACAAGTCGCCATTAGCAACCGCAGTAGTTACGTCAGCAATATTACGCACTTGCGACGTCAGGTTACCGGCCATTGAGTTTACTGAGTCGGTCAAATCCTTCCAGGTACCGGCAACACCGGGAACATTTGCTTGCCCACCAAGCTTACCTTCTGTGCCCACCTCACGCGCAACGCGCGTTACTTCCGATGCAAATGACGATAGCTGTTCCACCATGGTGTTTGCCGTAGTTGCAGAGCGAAGGAATTGTCCTTTCAGTGCACGACCATCAACGTCAAGCGCCATGGTTTGTGACAAATCTCCTTTTGCTACTGCGCCAATAACTCGGGCCATTTCGGTAGTGGGACGCACAAGATCGTCGATCAATGTATTCACAGAATTGACAATTGTGGTCCATCCACCCGAGGTAGATGAAATAACCGCACGCTGCGAAAGGCGTCCCTCACGGCCTACTTCACGGCTCACTTCCGCAATTCCTTTTGCCAACAGCTCGTTAGATTCCATAATTTCATTGAGCGTGTCAGCTACCTTGCCTGGCATTCCGGTGAGATCACTTGGCATACGCGCAGAAAAATCACCTTTCTTAAGCGCCATCAGCACGTGCAGCAACCTTTTAACATCTAGCTGCTCATCCAATTGCACAGCGAGTTCCATAACTGTCTCCTGGTTTTATAAATATAAGGAAAGGTAAATTGGTTGATTTTCAGGGAGCGCTTGAATTTTATTTAAAGTTACTTTTGGATTTTCGACGTCGGTTTTTATCCAAAATGGCCACAATGATAAAGCTGTAGGAAATTACCCGAATGATGTAATAGCTCGGCGAAGCTTCATGCAAATTAGGAAACAGTTCCAATGACACACGGTTTGCACCTTCAATGAAAAAAGAGAGTGCAAAAAATAGAAAAAACTTGTCAGAAGTTGCCCGCCAAAAGCGCAAAAAGAATAATCCGATGACAAAGCAACAAGCCGCAATGGCTCCAATTAACATTTCGTTCATACGCATTACTCGTCAAATATTAATCCATATAATAAAAAGCACACCGCGACCAAAGAAACCGAGAGCCGAAGTGTAAGCATATGCTCTTCCAGAAAAATCAACTTGTCGGCGACCATCAAGAGGTTGTTGATGGTTAATGCAACAAAACAAAGCCCAGCCCATAACAACAATCGATACCTGCTGTCAAAATAGCTTCGGAGTAACAATATTGCGCATACCGACGAGGTCACTGCACAAAGCGCATATATAAAGGGTGCCATCATTTATCCTTATGCAACTTAAAGGCATCTGCAAACATTTGAACACGTTGGCCGGAAGATGATTTCGCATGAATCATATTCGTCACCTGTATTAAATTGCGCGGGTAAAATTCCGAAAGCTCGTCAATTAACTGAGCCAATTCGGAAGTGATGGGAGCATAAATAAACTCATCGTTCACCCCAGAGGATGATTTACAAACTCCTGCATCACACAACTCTCTAAGCATCACCGCCACCTGGGACTGGCTCACATACATTCGCTGCGCTATCACAGCGATATTCCAAGCCTGTTCTGGAGACTGATGCAACAGCAACATTATCTCCAGATGAGGGATCGAGACTATTGTGTTGATGAATCTACGCAATTCATTTGATAATTCGGAGGAATTCATAGCTACTTAAACGGTAGGTGAATCGATAGAGAAACAAAAACATGAGAGGCTTGGCCACTTAACCCATGGGACAAATTTTTCGACACAGCACATTTAACAGTGGAATTTTCATCCGAAATGCGAGCAGAATAAATTTTGTGTAACACTAATGAAAACTCCTGTTAGTAAATGCGTAAAAAATTAAATGAATTAAACTTGGCCAACCGGCACTGCACCCAATGTAGTTATCAGAGCCTCAATCGCCTCAAGCTGTGCAGGCTTTGTTAGATGATTATCAAAACCAGCTTCATGCGATTTACATTTGTCCTCTTCCGCTCCCCAACCGGTTAGCGCTACTAATTTTGTATCTCTCAACCCTTCCACTTTTCGCATTGCCGATGCGGTTTGATAACCATCCATATCCGGCATTCCTATATCGAGAAAAACAATATGAGGTTTACAGCTCTCTGCTATTTTTATTGCTTCCACTCCACCATATGCAACGTAGAGTGTGTGACCACCGAACTGCAATAATGCAGACAAGCTTTCTGCGGCATCGACATTATCATCCACTACCATAATGCGCAGTGGTTGAGGCTCTGTTCTACGAACTGCAACTGCTGGCGTTTTTGCACCAATGAGCGATGCTTCCTCGATAGATAACTTGACTGAAAATTTACTTCCCAGCCCTTCCGAACTCGTAACATCCACCGTGCCGCCGTGCATCTCAACAATCTGTCGAACTAGTGTTAAACCGATGCCAAGCCCGCCTTGTGCGTGCCCAATATTTCTATCCACTTGCTTGAACATTTCAAAAATTGATTGCTGGGCTGCCGCTGGAATGCCGATGCCGTTGTCTTCCACCGACAAAATTACTTGTTGTCCGTCAACTTTCACAGACACATCAATCCGCCCACCAAGAGGGGTATATTTAGCTGCGTTGTTCAATAAGTTAGTAATGACTTGAGCAATTCGAATTGCATCAACGTGGAGCATCAATGAATCGTCGAAGATATTAATTGTTAGCGTGTGTTGACCACTCTCTATTAATGAAATACTGGCCTCTACCGCGCTCGCAATTAATTCCTTTATTGCGATGGTTTCCTTCTTGAGAACAATCTTCCCACCGTTTATGCGTGAGATATCGAGCAGGTCATCCACTAAATGAACCATGTGCGTGACTTGACGTTCCATCATCTCGCGAGTTTTTTCCATTGGAATCGTGCTATCTCCACCCATGCGCAATATTTCCAAGCCATTGCGAATCGGTGCCAAAGGATTCCGTAGTTCATGTGCAAGAGTGGCAAGAAATTCCGTTTTACGTTTATCTGCTTCAGCTAGGCTATCCGCAAGTCGGCGCAACTCATCCACTGCTAGCTGCTCGACAGTTACATCGCGGAAAATTTTACTAAAACCGTGAACCTGATTCGCTGAGTCTTTCAATGGCACCAGTACTCCGTCCGCACAAAAGCGACGCTCATCCTTGCTCACGTACCAACGTTTGTTGGAGGCAAGACCATCAAGTTTTGCCAGACTTAACTCTATTTGTGGATACCCTGCAAAGCGGTCTTCCGCTGTATAAATTAGGCCAATTGATTGGCCAATAGCCTCGTTCGCCGACCATCCAGTTACAACAGATGCATCACCTTCCCATTCAGTGATTGTTCCGTCGATATCGGTAACGATAAATGCGTATCCTTTAGCGTTCTCCAAAATTAGGCGTATACGTCCGTCTTTGACGCTGAGCTCAGAAAGATAACGGGAGCGTTCACTCGCTGCTAAGGCTTCGGTTCGTTTGTGCAACTCAATATAGAATGCGACCTTCGACTTCAGCACAGTCGAGTTATAGGGTTTGTTCAGATAGTCAACTGCCCCCAATGAATATGCTTCCTCGATAGGAAAATCATCTGGGCCGGATGCCGTGATAAATATTATCGGCGTGGAGGACCGGGTTCGAATAATCTGGGCAACTTCAAGCCCACCGATAGTAGGCAGATAAAAATCTAGCAAAATAACTGCGAAGTCATAACGCAATGCCTGCCTGAGCGCCTCTTCTCCCGATGCAGCAAACACCAGATTTACATCAAGCCCCTTAAGCACGGCTCCGAGCGTAAGCAAATTAGCTCGCTCGTCATCTACGACTAATATATTGACCATTGTTGTTGTCATTTTTATCTCGGTGTCGAAGGATGGTATCTGGAGAAACAGCATGGAACACTGCAATACTTTCAAAAATTGTAAAAATTACCATCAATATATGGCTTAGGATTTCATTATTCTGGATGCTTAGCTCATTCAATTATCAAAATTAATCACGCCCAAGTGAAAAAGAACTGTGTGATTTACTTTTTAAATCGTCATTTACAATGCTGCTGGCTTTTGCCCAAGTTTCAACACTAGCCTGGAAGTCTAATCACACCACAATTGCAACTTTGCACGCCACTCTTCGAAACGCTAATGCGATTTTTAGACCAGATGTGCGGCATCCCACATAAAGCAATACATTCATCACTAATTTGTTACCAACTTGCCCAAATACCCCCCCCAAAGTACAGCGTGATCCACCGGGTGGCGTCGGAGATTTGCCCAACATGTGCACCTCATGGCTCGTTGCATCAAAGGGAATTCTTATCGAACGGGCGTCTGCACGAAATGCATGAATAGTTGGGAATGATCGGGATTAAATGCAAGAACGGTATACTTCAGAGATACAGATCAGGTTGACTATTAGCAGAAGCTTGGATGGGGATGGTATTGATATGCATAAATGCTGCTACACCAATTCAACATAGGAATTTTTTTGTGGGTAGCAAGTTCCAACACTCTAAATCACTTAGTTTTTTGCAACACGAACATTTACGAGCAATTGGGATAACAATTTAAAGTCGAAAGGCTTAACAAGATGATAATCAAAGCCCGCCTCCGTAGTAAGGAGACGATCCCGATCTTGACCAAAACCAGTTTGAGCAACGATGAGTGTGTCTTTGAACTGGGAGTTTTTCCGCAATTCGCGGCACAAATCATGGCCGTTCATACCCGGCAAATCTATATCTAGAAGGATGGCATCGGGAATGAATGTATTCGCCAAAACAAGAGCATCAACTCCATCATGCGCCAATTTGGTTTCATGGCCCTCCAGCTCAAGAATCCAACTCATTGTTTGAGCTGAGGCAACATTGTCGTCCACTACAAGAACGCGCAATGTATCTACATTTGTCAGTGCAAGATTCTCTTCATCGTGGTCAGTACACGATGTACCGACGTCTGGGGCAGTTGCAAGAGGCAGGGAAATTGTGAACGTACATCCCTGGTTCAACCCTGAACTAGTCGCTTTGATAGTGCCACTGTGCATATCAAGAAACTGCTTCACAAGAGCTAGCCCAATGCCTAGTCCCCCTTGTGAGCGCTCCAGATTACGATCAACCTGAGTGAAGAGGTCAAATACCTTCGGCAGCATATCTGCCGGGATACCCTGCCCAGTATCGGTTACGGAAAGCACTGCATTCCCACTATCACTGTAAGCGGAAACAACAATGTGTCCACCACGAGGGGTGTATTTGACTGCATTATTGAGTAAGTTGCTAATGATCTGAGCGATACGGGTCGAGTCTGCATCAATCCAAATAGGCTCTTCCGGCAGACTGAGCGTAAGTGAATGGGAGTTACGCTCTATGAACAGATGACATATTTCAACCGCATCATATACAGCATTTTGTAAGGTGATTTTCTCCCGGCGCAGTTCGATTTTGCCTTGGCGTATCCGTGATACGTCTAGCAAATCATCGATCAGTCGGACTAGATGTACTACTTGCCGGTCCATCATCGGAAGCAATTCCTGCACCTTATCGCCAGTAGAATCTGCACGCATGATTTGAAGCGCGTTGCGAATTGGGGCGAGAGGATTACGAAGCTCGTGCGCCAATGTAGCCAAAAATTCGTCTTTACGACGATCAGCCTCCGTTAGCGCAATTTGAGTTTGCCGTAGTGCTTCTTCACCCTTTTTTCGCTCAATTAAATCAGCTGCCTGACGAGCAAGAATATCTAGCAAATTAAGATCACGATCAGATGGAGTATGGTTGCGTGTCCAATGCGTGGAAATCATTCCCAGCAACTCCCCACTGCGCGAAAAAAGCGGCGTAGATTGAGCAGCCAAAACTCCTGCACGTGCAAACATTTCGTGATCGGGAGTGTTAATAACATGCTCGCAGTTGTACATGTCCGAAGACATAACGCGTTTGCCAGTCCACATAGCGACAGCACAGAGGGTACCCGATCCATCACCCACCCACGCCCAAAACTCCCTACCTTCCTGACTCAGCCCGCTGGACGCCAGTAGCTTCAACTCTCCCTTTGTTCCTCGCTCTGGGTAGTACATCTGCATACTTGCAAAGTCTGACTGCATTATCGTCAGAGCGGCGTCAGTGATTTCAGAATAAAGCGAATCGACATGTTCTTCGTATATCAAATGGGCACTAATACTTTGTAAAAGCTTGGTATCCGCCAACTCCATTTGTAATCGCGCTTCACTTTGACGCAACGATTCTTCTACCTGCTGACGCCCGACCTGATTTACTGCATCAAGCTGGATATTCTGGATGATGCTTTCCGCCTTGCTCAACTTGAGTCGTAAAGCGTTGTTTTCCTCCTCCAGATCGGAATAGGATTTCGGCGGAAACGCGATGGGCATCGGCATAATGGATGATCTGACCTGATTCTGGAATTTAGTGAAGCCGCAGCGCTTCAGCGGAATCAAACATGTGTTGAATGGTACGCTAGAAGATGCGAGCGAGATAGTCAATTCCGCTCAAAAAGAAATCACATGCAACTTTTCATGCCAACATATTGATAATGGCTATACCATATACAGTCAGCCATCGGGCGGATGCGAAGGGGCCACACGAGATCAGACGCCGATGGGACTGCTCAGCATCTCCGAAGACCTCACTTATACCTAAGTCAAAAACAATTTAACTCCCATCCTCGAAAGCTTATAAAATCCTAACCGTATTCTCATCACGCCCACCATTAAAAAAAGCAGTTATGCAACAAATAATTTCCCGGCTTTCAAATAATTATTGCTTCGTTGCAGGCTTAACGGCAGAAACAATTAGAGTAAAAGGTGTAGCTCACTCACCACAACTTCTTTTTGACCAATTATGGGAGGAAATTAATTAGGGGTTGACTAAATAATATGGCTTTTGCACAGGATCAAGTCATGCAACACAGAAAGTATTTATCCATTTTTATTTTTTGAAATTATTCTTGGTGTAAATTTTTAAAATTAATGAAAGCGAACACCCCTCATTGAATGAGGGATGTTACTTAATCAGGATCAGTTGTTAATAGTCAGATCCTGATATTGGCGACCATAATAACTATGGACATTTTTAGCCCAGGTTTCATCAGCCATATCAGGCCAATCATCTTTATCAAATCCAGGAGCATTCTTCAGGCGCTCCTTATTAACATCGAGTATGAAGCGCTTATTCTCGGTGTCGAGTGTCAAAGCACTCCAAGGTACTGCGAACAACTTTCCACCCAGCCCAAGGAAAGTCCCGAATGAAAGCACGGCATAGCTGATTTTACCGCTAGCAACATCCAACATAATTTCTTTGATGTCGCCCAAACTATCGCCTTCGCGATTATAAACGTCATTCCCGTTCAAGGTATCTGCCCCCATCAAACGAGGACCGGGGCCCTTGTCGTGGCTATGCAGTTGATTAGCTTTATAAATCCCATAAGTGTCACGAGTTTCGTAGTTCATAATTTTTCTCCGAAGTAGACAAATGATGTAATTGCAAAACTTGTTGATTATTTGCAGAGTGAAAATAAAACACTACATATTCATTAACCGTTCGGAAACGAACGCTAACAGCTTTGTTTTCCATTTAGAATGGAGATAATTTAGTTGAACTATTTCGTGTATGAGTAATTCAATGACTTACCAATCACATCAAATCAACCTATTCTCCAACGCGAAACTTATATAGGAATTTTACTTAGAGGGGAAAGCAATGGGTAACTCAGATAATTTTGGTTGGATTGCTATCATTTTTCTTGTGATCACCGCATTAGTAATAATGGCGATTCGGGTAAGAAACCGAGCAGCTAAAAGTGACAGCGTAGGTAAAACTGAAAAGGACTCTATTGAGAGTAGCGTTTCAATAAAGCCACGTGAAAACACCAGAAAATTAGACTAGCTAAGGCTTTCGCGTTATCAGGCCAAGATCACTGCAAGTGCGATACTAGAGGCATTATAACTCCCGTTAACTGCTTAAGGAGTCTGCATGTCAACCATGCCACGTAAAGGCCAGCATCAGAAAAAACTAACTCGCCAAGAGTTTCATGAAAAATTCCAAAACTCTTTTATTGATCCGACCTTCATTAAAGTAAAAGATGAATTGGCAAGTGTAGAAAATATAGCTTGGAATAATTACATTGAAGGTGGGCACAAGGCCCCCCTCACAGAGAAAGCAGGACCAGATTTTCATGATCCTAATTATGATTTGTCTATTGAATGGAAAATTACCCAGAAGCGACTCGTTGAAGCAGAGAAAAAACAAAAAGATCTGGCAACAAAATCGAGAGTCCTTTTGATAAGCGGTTCAGCCCGAAATGATGCAACGTGCCCGAGCGAAATATCTAAAACCTCTCGACTGTTATCTTTGGCGGCTAGCGAGCTCGAAAATGCCGACATCGAAACTGACATACTTGATTTGAGCCTATTAACGTCGGATTACGATAAACACATCCATCCTTGCAAAGCCTGTGTCTCAACGGCAATGCCACTTTGCCACTGGCCATGCAGTTGCTATCCCAACCATGCTCTACGCCAAACTAATGATTGGATGGCAGAGATTTACGAGAAATGGGTAGCCGCCCATGGAGTAATTATCCTCACTCCTGTTTACTGGTATCAAGCGCCCAGTGTGCTGAAGCTAATGATTGATCGACTGGTTTGCGCGGACGGAGGAAATCCCGATCCAACACTTACGCAAGGCAAAGATGCACAAAAAGCAAAAAAAATTGAACTAACAGGATGGAATTATCCAAAACACCTTGCAGGTCGCGCTTATGGTTTATTTGTACACGGGGATGTAGCAGGAATCGAAGGTTTGCGGCGCGAATTGTCAGACTGGCTTGATTGGATGGGATTGATTGATGCTGGCCCGTCTGCCCGACTGGATCGCTACATCGGTTACTACGAATCTTACGCCGAGAGTCATGAAGTTTTGGATAAAGATGAATTAGTACAGAAAGAAGTTCGTAACATCGCAAAAGCGGTAGCCAACGCCGTTTTAAAAATTCGTGAGGGCATATTGGAACAACCGGACAATAATGTAGAACCAGTACGGCGGAAATAAACTTGAGATATATTTTGATAATGTTGATTGTGCTTCTCGGTGTAGCAGTTCTGTACTTCAAAGACCGGATGCTGCTATCGCCGCACGACGCTTATTACTCGGCACTGCTACGCGAAAACCTCAAGGTGACTGCTGAGCGTTGGAAGATGGAAGCGAATGAATCCTTAGCCACCCCACTACAGATATCCCTACCATACAGCGAGCGCCGTCTGCTTGAAGCCAACCACTTACAACCAATCGCTTTTGCGTTTAATCTAAAAATGGATGAACTCATTCAAGTTCATATCATTCCATCACAAAATACGCGGGCAGAGATTTTCGTGGATGTGTTTTATGCAGAAGACACTATCACTGAACCAATTCGCATTGGCAGTATGGATGCGAAAGAACAACAACTTAAGATAGCCGTCGAACATACAGGTAAGTATATGGTGCGCATTCAACCATCCCACTCGGCGCAAGGATTAATAGATGCCATCATAACTTCGCCACTACGCTATGGCTTTCCCGTTGATACCGACCGTGAAAATGCAGTGCAGAGCTTGTTTGGTGTTGGTCGCGATGGCGGAACTAGACGGCACGAGGGGATTGATATTTTTGCACCGCGCGGCACTCCGGTAGTTGCGGCTGAAACAGGTCAAGTTACTCGTGTGGGGGATACTCCACGGGGCGGAAAAAATGTATGGGTTCGGGGTGATCAGCGTTCTTTTTATTATGCGCATCTTGATTCAATCGCGGTTTCACCCGGTGACCGTGTTGTGCGTGGGGAAGTTCTCGGAACCGTAGGAAACACCGGTAATGCAGTCACTACCAGTCCGCATTTGCATTTTGGGATATACAAATTCGCGCAGGGCGCCGTTGATCCTTTGCCGATGGTTGGTCGAAAAAAAGTGATAGATACTTACACTCCACCACTCACTGAACTGGCCCCGCGCTGGTTGTCCATCAAAACAGAGAGTGCAAATCTACGCAGCGGCCCCTCCTCAAAAGCCAGTTCTGTTGCTTCCTTAGTGAGAACAGAGCTAGTACAAGTGGACTCAGTTGCAGGGGATTGGCTACGGGTGACAACAGGCAATGGTACAAACGGATTTATTGCCCGGCACTTAACAGGCGCCCCCTCCGAATCAGTATTAACGCTTACTGAAAACCATATAGCTTTTTCCTTGCCCAATAACACCGCACCGGTCATTAGTAATTTTTCTGTGGGAGATAAATTACAGGCTTTAGGTCGCTTTGGTAGTTTTGTATGGGTCAAAATGCCGGGTGGCTTTTTTGCGTGGGCCACGGCTGCGAAACAGGAAAATTTAGTAAAGATCCACGGTCATAAAAATCAATAACAATAAAGCGTTTTACTTATCTGACGTTGAAGATGAAAGCAGCCAGATTGCGAATACAGAAAATAAGGCAAGTGCTAGAAATCCCATTTTTACTACTCCTATAGAACACCTGAAAAAACCTTCATTACCCAAACGTAAAGTCGGCATCAGTCCACTTTAATAATTTCATTCTTCCTATGAATAGTCGCTGAAAAACATATCGATTAAGAGGCCTATCGCACATAGCATAAGCATGTGAAAAGAACATAGTAAATCATTAGATTTACTTCAGGACGGCCTAAGTTAGCTCGTTTAATCTAACCTGCAAGATAATGTTAGTCTGTAGGAAATTGCCGTCAATTATGTGAGAAAATACCCATTCATGGCCCTGCATCTCGTTCTGACCAAAAGCAGTACCGGAGATCAAATACAAATTATAAAAAGTTAAAGTAGTCCTGTTCTAATAAAAACCGGCAGAATTATATGCGCCTATTTCCTGAAAAATTTCCGCTTATAATTCGTTGCAATCTCAACGTTGTTTAACGTTAAACTATTACCTCATTTATACATTTACTTGGCTATCGAATGGCATATCTTCCTGTCTTTTATCTCACCAAACGTCACCCTTCGGCGATTCTGCTGCTAGTCCAGCTGATGGGAATGTTGCTGTATCCATTCCTTGAAGAAACGCAGGCGGGACTGGTTGCCTTCAACGCCTTTGGTGTGACAGTGCTGGCACTTACCACGCGTATGGTAAAGCGCACGCCGGGGCTAACCTGGATTAGCGTGACTCTAGCCACCGTCATCATCGCACTGCTAGTGCTGCAAACTTTTTTTGGAATGAATCACTTGCTGCCTTGGAGTTCGGGCTTGGAAGCGATTTTTTACTTCTACGCCGCAGGCAGCTTGATCGCCTATATGATGGAGGATCTACGAGCCACGACCGACGAACTATTTGCTGCCGGTGCGACCTTTACTTTGCTGGCTTGGGGTTTTACTCACTTGTTTATGCTGATCCAACTACTTCAACCTGGTGCTTACGGCGCCGCGATCAACCCGCAGGAAATGCGTACCTGGACAGAGCTTAACTATCTTAGCTTTGCGCTTCTGTCGAGCACGGGGATTGGCGATGTTATTCCATTGACCCCGCATGCACGTGCGGTGGCAAGTGTCGAAATGTTTGTGGGCTTACTCTATCTAGCTGGTGTAGTAGCAAGATTGATTGGCCTCACGATGCAATCACATTTAGATGACACACCGAAGTCTTAAGGGGCAATTCTCGTACCTTGATTCCACCATAAATATTTACAACTGCTCTTGGTCACAACTAAATTCTTCTAGTGCACAAGCTTATTTTATCGTTTAAAGATTTTTTATTAACATCCCGAGGTTATCAAATGATTTGTATTGTTTATATCAGCTCTGCCAAACTTGGCTTAACCCACAGTGAGATAAACAACATCGTAGAAGACTCCCGGATTAATAACGAAAAACACGGATTAACAGGATTATTGCTTTTCAATAGTGGCAATTTTATGCAACTGCTGGAAGGTGAAGAATTAATTGTAGATACCTTGTATACAAAAATTGAAAAAGACCGCCGTCATAGAGACGTTAAGCTTTTATTGAAAGAGCCTATTACTCATAGGAATTTTAGCAACTGGACAATGGGTTATAAAAACATCGAAAATTTGAGAGAAGTGAAACCTGAGCTTCATAATTTATTTTTAACTGAAGATTTGAATTTTTCCATCTATCAGAATAACCCATATCGAGCATTGAAATTTCTGGAGACTTTCAAGAGGATAATTTGATCTCGGTTTTTCACGAATGATGCCTGCATTCGGCCTTTGAGGACACTGCGCCGGAAATAAAAAATGGGCACTGAAAATCTTTAGATCAACTCTTTGTTGAGAAAATTACCTTAACGAAAAACTCGTCAAGAATTGGAAGTCAGCATCTCATTCTCCAGAGATTCGTTTCTTTCCCAAAACCAATATCGATTATGGCTTGAGATAGTTGCGGAATTACAACCGACTTAGCCTGTAGGAAAAGGGCTCTACAACCAGGTTTTATCGAACACGTGATGAAGCCATTAACACACATAAAATAAGCGCATTGCTCAAGAAATATCTGGAAACTTGACGATGCCCATAAAGAGTCCAGCCGGAGTGAACTTGTGAGTGAACAACAAAAAATGAATTGGTTAAGTGGCGGCGGTGAAGCGGGCGATCTTATTCGATCAAAAGATTGGTCAAAGACTCCATTGGGCCCTATCGAGGAATGGCCACAAAGTCTGCGTACGGCGGTCAGCTTGTGCTTGTCCTCGACCTTCCCGATCCTGATTGCTTGGGGACCGGAGGATATTCAAATCTACAACGACGCTTATCGTCCGATTTGCGGCCCCAAGCATCCTGAAGCCATCGGCCAAAACTTTAAGATCTGTTGGGCTACCGCATTACCTGTCGTTGGCGATGCATTTGATCGCGCACATGAGGGTGAAGGCACGTACATTCGCGACCAGCGAATGTTTCTTGATCGCTACGGCTATTTGGAAGAGGCGTTTATGACGTTCTCTTTTTCACCTATCGGTGTGGAGTCGGGCGAAGTGGGCGGTGTCTTTCACCCGATTTCAGAAACGACCGATAAAGTCCTCGGCGCGCGTCGTACAGCGGTGCTACGTGATGTGTCGGCCGCGATTGCAAAAAGCCTGTCTATCGAAGAATTGTGCGAAGCGCTGACACAGCGTTATGAGTCGATGGAACTCGATCTGCCATTCGTTATGTTTTATCAACTGAATGGCAATAAGCTGCAACGGATGGGGATTGCCGGACTCTCCAGTGACTCAAGAATGGCCCCCCAATTGATTGATCTGGGTAATGTTGAATTGGGCAATACCGAGGGCTGGCCTTTTGATAAGGCAATGCAGTCATCAACCATTACCACAGTAAATAACCTTCAGGAACGATTCGGCGATGAACCGTCGGGTCCCTATCCTGAGGCACCTTCGAGCGCACTGATGCTGCCAATCATGGTAGTCGGCTCTGAGAGACCATTCGGCTTCCTCATTGCAGGGGTCAGTGCACGGCGTGCGCTCGATACCGAATATTCGGACTTCTACGCATTGCTGTCGAATGCGGTAAGCACAGCAGTCGCCAACGTCGTGGCCTACCAGCATGAGCAACGCAAGGCGGAGGAGCTAGCCGAGATTGATCGCGCCAAGACCGCGTTTTTCTCTAATGTCTCGCACGAATTCCGCACTCCACTCACGCTAATGGTCGGCCCGCTGGAGGATGCTCTCGCTGATAGCGACGAACCAC
>NZ_JBCECX010000018.1:57769-117400 GCF_039207905.1 Cellvibrio sp. | reverse complement strand
CTGAGCCAGTAATTTCTATTGCTGTAACTCCGAAAGACAAGAGCATGATCGAGAAGATGGCTACCGCTATCGGTAAGCTGGTGTCTGAAGACCCGACTTTCCGTGTAGAAACCGACCAGGATTCTGGCGAGACCATCCTGAAAGGTATGGGTGAATTGCACCTGGATATTAAAGTGGACATCATGAAGCGCACCTACGGTGTAGAGCTGAATGTTGGTCAACCACAAGTAGCCTACCGCGAAACCATTACCCGCGAAATCGAAGACAGCTACACCCACAAGAAGCAATCTGGTGGTTCTGGTCAATACGGTAAGATCGACTACCGCATCAAGCCGGGTGAAGCAAACACTGGTTTTGTATTCAAGACTTCCGTGGTTGGTGGTAGCGTTCCAAAAGAATTCTACCCAGCGATCGAAAAAGGCTTCCAATCAATGATGGGCACTGGTCCATTGGCTGGCTTCCCGGTATTGGACGTTGAAATTGACCTGTTCGACGGTGCATTCCACGCCGTGGACTCGTCAGCAATCGCGTTCGAAATCGCTGCTAAAGGCGCTTTCCGTCAATCTATGCCAAAAGCAGGTCCACAACTGCTTGAGCCAATCATGAAAGTGGACGTATTCACTCCGGAAGATCACGTAGGTGATGTTATCGGTGACTTGAACCGTCGTCGCGGCATGATCAATGGCCAAGAAGCTGGTGTAACTGGCGTACGTATTAAAGCTGAAGTTCCGCTGTCAGAAATGTTTGGTTACATTTCTACCCTGCGTACCATGACTTCTGGCCGCGGTCAGTTCTCTATGGAATTCGCTCACTACTCTCCATGCCCTGCAAACGTGGCTGAAGCAGTAATCGCGAAAGAAAAAGAGAAAAAAGCAGCTGCTGCCAAGTAAGTTTTAAGCAAACGCTAAAAGAGCCCCGCATGTGTAAACAGGCGGGGCTTTTTTATTGCCCCCTGTTCTACAAGTTTGTATTGAGAGTTCCCGTTGAAGCTTGGTAAACGACTAAAACACATTGACTCCATGGTGACCGCAACCTACGACCACATTTGGGATTGCTGTTGCGATCACGGATTGTTAGGCGCCGCATTACTTGCGCGGCAAGCCGCACCAAAGATTCATTTTGTCGATATAGTTCCCGAACTTATGCACGAACTCAAAAACAAGCTCGCACATTTTTATCCGGAAAATATCGAGCCAACCTCAAGCACTCAATGGCAAGCACACTGCATGGATGTATCTGCCCTGCCCTTGCAAAAATACACTGGCAAACATCTGGTGATCATCGCTGGCGTAGGTGGTGATCTGATGACGGAATTAGTTAAAACGATTTATCAAAAGAACACAGCTGTCGATATCGATTTCTTACTCTGCCCTGTCCATCACCAATTCACACTGCGCCAACAACTTATCGAACTGAATTTCAGCCTGAAATCCGAATGCCTGATTGCGGAAAACCATCGTTTCTATGAAATATTATTGGTTTCAACTGACCGCAGTAATTTCCACACTCCAGTAAATGAAGTCGGTAGTCTGATATGGAAAAGCGACGCACCGGAGCAAGCAAAAATCGCCTCTGATTATCTAAAGAAAACACTGGATCACTACAAAAGAGTTCAGTTAAACCGCAAAACCGAAGTGCAGCATATTATTGATGCCTACAGCAGAGTAACTCTCTGATCCCCCAACCGTAGCCCGTATGGAGCCTAGCGAAATACGGCGGCTTGTTTAATGTGCTCCATAAAATAAGGCGACAATCCCGTAATACGTTTCACTCCTTACGGGCGACACAACAATAAATAATTTCTCTCCCTGAATCTATTTCAAGCAAAGCATCATCTAACTGTGAAATTACCTGCAACAAGCAAGGTATCTGCAATTAGGCGATGCGCAAGATGGATACTTACAAAACTGTATTTCTGGCAATACTATTCGCAACCAGCTTACCAACATCAGCCAACGCTGATTGTGCGCCCGGCGTTTACAAAGACGATAAACATCATGTCGCCGTCATCACCGACACCATTGATTCACCCTCTACCGGTTTCAAATATTTATTATTGGACGGACGCTTTGGAACAACGCTTTCCACATCAAAACCCTTCGAGTGCGGCAACAATTTCATCTCATTAAAAGATGAGAAAAATATAACCAGCCAACTCGTGCCCACTCCTCTAAATCGAACAAAAACTACTTTCACTTCTGCCGGCACTGAATTAACGGGAGAATTAATTGAGCCCGCAGGTGGCCCTAAGGCTTCTCGACCATTGGTCGTTATGGTGCACGGCTCCGAACAATCACCCGCCATAGGCAATTCACGGGCTTTGCTGCTTGCAGGTTTAGGAATTTCTGTATTTGTCTACGACAAACGAGGAACCGGTCAATCAGATGGAATTTACACGCAAAATTTTGAACTTTTAGCCGATGACGCCGCGGCAGCAATGTCGCATGCACGGTCACTTGCTGTAGGTCGATTTGATCGCGCGGGATTCTGGGGTTCGAGCCAGGGAGGATGGGTAGCTCCGCTCTCTGCGACGCGTTCACCTGCTGATTTTATCGTGGTGGGATTTGGTTTGGTGGCATCACCAATTGAAGAAGACCTCGATCAAATGATATTGGAAGCCCGACAACAAAAACTTTCAGCTGAAGATATAAACCAAATACGCTATTTATCCAAAGTCACCGCTGAAGTATTAAGAACCCAGTTTACTGATGGTTTAAAAGAATTAGAGGCGCTGCGCCAGACACTCAAAAATAAACCCTGGATAAATACCATCAACGGTGAATATAGCGGCGCCATGTTGCGTATGAGCGATGCTGAGTTAACGCGAATCGGCCGCGCCCTGTTCGACAACCTGGAATTAATATGGGATTACGATTCATCATCCGTAATGGAAAAAATAAAAGTCCCTGTACTCTGGATAGCAGCGGAAAATGATCGCGAAGCCCCCAGCGAAAGAACGCTGCAACAACTAGCAACACTCAAAAAGCGCAATCCCAAATTACAAGTTTATATCTTTCCTAATACAGACCACGGCATGTATGAATACACGGAAATGTCCGATGGATCACGCCATATCACCCGCGTGACCGATGGCTACTTTCGTCTCGTTGCCGAATGGATTCAAGAAAAGAAAAAACCATTTTCCGGCAACGCATTTTTACTCAACCAACCAAAATAAGGGAAAGGATTTTAGTATGTACAAAACAATGTGTATTGCACTTTCATTTATTTTTCTCAGCAGCTGTGCGATAGATAAAACCGCCAATATCGAAGCGGATTATATTGTTGAAAACGTTAATGTCATCGCTATGGACAAACCGGTCGCAAAAAACAATATGGCTGTTGCAATCAAGGAGGGAAAGATTGTAGCCATTATCAGCCAATCCCGTGCTCACAAAATTAACGCGAATAAACGTGTTGATGGCGAGCATCGCTACCTGATGCCTGGCCTCGCCGACATGCATATCCATGTTCGTTGGAAGCCGCAAACCATGTTTAATTTATTTCTTGCACAAGGTGTTACTACGGTGGCAAATATGTGGTTGCTTGATGGCGATGGCGCGATTGATCATTTGCAGCTGCGCGATCAAATCGCCGCCGGTGAGGTAGTAGGCCCACGCTACCTGGTTGGCGGCGTATTTTTAGGTGGCGATTTTCCAGCAACGCTGGCGGAAGTAGAATCAGTGCTGGATGAACATCAAAAAAAACGCATTGATTTTGTAAAAATTCACGATGATATTGATAGCGATATTTATAACGCAATAATTGCCGGTGCTAAAAAGCGCGGGCTTAACGTCAGAGGCCACGCGCAGCGCAACAAACCATTAAAAAATTCACTGTCATTAAATTCGCTGGAGCATATGGAAGAATTTTTATATGTCTCGCGCGATACTCCTTTCGCAGCGGATAACAGGGAAGAATTTTTATCTGACTATCGCGCCAATGCAGAGCGTTTGCTCGATAACAAATATCGCGCGCAGGTCGTTAATGACATAGCAACATCAGGTATCTATGTGGACCCAACATTGATCGTCTACAAGATGGTAGGTGAATGGGCATCAGACGAACATCTAGCTGCAATGCGCAATAACCCCGAACTAGAATATTTACCGGCTGATGTTCGCGAGCATTGGCTGAACCCAGCTACAAATCCTTATCAGGAAGAAGGCTTTCCGCTGACTAAAGCAGAAGTCGACCACAACCTGAAAATATTATTTTTACTGACCAAAGAATTGCATGATGCAGGAGTTCCTTTATTAACCGGGACAGATACCTTCGGCACACTGGTACCCGGCTTGTCCCTACATCAGGAATTAAGCCTATTCGTTGAGGCGGGATTAACGCCCTTTGAGGCGCTTAAGTGCAGTACAGTAAATGTGGCGAACTATCTTGGCGAGAAAGGCAAAGCAGGTGTAATTCAGGTTGGCGCACGCGCTGACTTTATCCTCCTTGATAAAAACCCGCTGATCGATATACGAAATACCCGGAGTGTAAGCGGCGTATATACCAACGCACGCTGGTTTTCCCGCGCCGATATAAACGAATTGCTCGAATCCGCCCGACACCACTAACCCTACCTCCCGGAGCTGCTGCGCTTACATCACAAGCGCAGCCTTGAGTTTTTCTCATTCCAAACCAATCACATCGCCCAATTGCTGCTATGGTTAATAAATCTTACAAATAGTCCCCTCTCGGGCCTAACATCTGAGACAATAGCCAGGTATTTTCACGCCACAAGTCATCTTGCTGGCCATCGATTGGATTAACGAATGAATGACCCTCAGGCTGATCGCCCTGTAGTAGCACAACCTGTGTTAGTTCAAAACGCGTTCAAAGGTTTCCTGCTAGCTGCACTGGGCTTGTTTTTGTTTGCCTGCATGGACAGCACCACCAAATACCTCACCACCCACTACAACGTCCCTTTTGTAGTGGCGATGCGCTACATAGTGCACTTTTTGTTGATGGTAATGATCCTCGCTCCGCGCCATTCCACGCAGCTGATAAAAACCCAGCGCACGAGCCTCGTAGTGCTGCGTGCAGTCGTGTTGACGATTGCGTCGCTGTGTATGGGTATGGCACTCCAACGCATGCCGCTGGCGGAAACCACTGCAATCAATTATCTAGCCCCCACCTTAGTGGCATTAATGGCCGGTTCCATGCTGGGCGAACATATTGGCCGCTTGGGTTGGGCGGCGATTGTGACGGGATTTATCGGCGTACTGCTGATCGCCAGACCCGGCGGCGGTTTGGATGCAGTGGGAATCATGTTTGCGTTGGGAGCGGCAGCGGCCAATGCCACTTATCAATTGCTGTCGCGTCTTTTAGCGAGCACCGAAAAAGCGATCACGCTGCTGCTCTACACCGCGCTAATCGGCTCAATTGTTTTCGGCATCGCCCTGCCCTGGTTTTGGGAAGATACATTACCGAGCAAATTAGAATTGATATTGCTGATCAGCATGGGCGTAACCGGTGGGCTCGGGCACTATCTTTTCACCCTCGCCTATCGCCACGCACCCGCATCAATCCTCGCGCCCCTGACCTACATTCAATTGTTGTGGGCCGGTTTATTGGGCTGGATTATTTTCGATACCATTCCCGATAGCATGAGTTTGCTGGGCATGTCAGTCATTGCCGCAGCCGGTTTGTTAGTCGCATTCAAATCAAAATTATCCAAATCCGCACCAGTTAAAGCAGAAACCGATCAGCTGTAATAGCGCAACCTGATCGTTTCGCTCATCTTTTATTCGCTTCAGAAACCCATTAAATCCACTTAACAATTGCTGACAAAATTGTCAGCAAAATGTTGGCTTGGTGACGGGAAAGCATAGGTAAACTAGGCCCAACAACTTCGCGTTTACTGCAATACCCACCATCCATTCTGATATTGGCATCTACTCTATAAAGGAGCGATTCCCCCTTGAAAAGCCTGATCAGTATCACCCTGCAAAAACCACTCACCTTTATCGTGATGGCAATTTTGATTGCAGGTTTCGGAACACTGGCCGCCATGCGCATGCCCGTGGATATATTTCCCTCCATCCGCATTCCCGTTATTGCCGTCGCCTGGACTTACAACGGACTCGCACCGGAAGATGTAGCCAATCGCATCATCACTCCCTACCAGCGCGCGCTGACGACAACAGTTGCCGATATCGAACATATCGAAAGTCAGTCGATGACCGGCATGGGCATAGTGCGAATTTATTTCCAACCCAATGTGGATATTCGCACGGCGAGCGCGCAGGTTACTGCGGTATCGCAAACCATGTTGCGCAGCATGCCGCCGGGAACAACGCCACCCTTTGTGGTGAATTACGATGCGTCTACCGTGCCGGTGCTACAGGTTGCGCTCTCGGGTGAAGGCTTGAGCGAACAACAGTTGAATGATTTGGGTACCGCACAAATCCGCACGCAATTGCTCACACTTCCCGGTGTTGCTATGCCCTTGCCATCGGGAGGTAAACAGCGGCAAGTGCAGATAGATTTAAATCCGGTTGCGTTGCAGTCTTACGGTTTATCGGCAGCGGATGTGAGCGCAGCCATTGCAGCGCAAAATCAAATCAGCCCCGCCGGGTTTATGAAAATCGGCGCGCAGCAATACAACGTTAAACTCAACAACGCACCCGATTCTATTCAAGGGTTAAGCAACATCCCCATCAAAGTCGTCAACGGCGCGACCATTTATATTCGCGACGTTGCTTCGGTGCGCGATGGCAACAGCCCGCAACAAAATATCGTGCAAGTAGAAGGCACGCGCTCAGTATTACTGACCATTCTGAAAAACGGTGCAGCATCAACACTCACCGTAGTTGAAAGTGTAAAAGAAGCGCTGCCGCGAATTACCGAAGGCTTGGCCGATTCACTCACTGCAATTCCCGTTGCGGACCAATCGGTATTTGTACGCTCATCGATGATGACCGTAGTGCATGAAGCCTTTCTGGTCGCTGCATTAATTTCGTTATTAATTTTGCTGTTTCTCGGTTCATGGCGCGCGACCTTAATTGTCGCCGCGTCAATTCCACTGTCTATTTTTGCTGCTATCGCCGTGCTCAATGCGTTCGGGCAAAGCTTGAATGCCATGACATTGGGCGGCCTCGCGATTGCAATCGGCATTTTGGTCGATGAAGCCACAGTGACGATTGAAAATATCGAGCGCCATTTGGGGGAAGGTAAAAGCGTTAACCAGGCGATCATGGATGGTGCGGCTGAAATTCTGATCCCGGTATTTGTAGCGCTCTTGTGCATTTGTATCGTATTCGTACCGATGTTTTTCCTGCCCGGCATCTCCGGATATTTATTTGTCCCAATGGCGCTTTCGGTAGTGTTTGCGATGGTTGCGTCATTTTTATTGTCGCGCACCGTGGTATTAACCATGGCGATCTATCTCTTGAAACCTCATGGTCACAGCGATCAACATGCACAACCGCAACGCAAAAGCATGTTTACACCGTTCATTCAGTTTCAGAAAAAATTTGAACACGGCTTTGAGAAGTTACGCATTAGCTACACCAAATCATTAGCCGGTGTTCTGGCCACGCGCAAACTGTTTATCATGACCTTTATGGGTTTGGTGTTGGTATCGTTTTTATTAGTACCCTTTTTAGGTCGCAACTTTTTTCCGGCAGTAGACTCGGGCAGCATCCTGATGCATGTGCGTATGCCTAGCGGAATTAAAATTGAAGAGAATGCGGCCCAATTTGATTTAATTGGCCGCTCGGTACGCGAGCTGATTCCTGCAGAAGAACTGGATTCTATTATCAATAATATCGGTATGCCGGTAAGTATGTTGAATATGATCTACAACACCTCAGGCACGATTAGCCCGCAGGATGGCGACATGATGATAAGCCTCAAACCCGGTTATCGCTCAGCGGAACATATCGCCTTGCTGCGGCAGGAATTGCCAAAACAATTTCCGGGCGTGACCTTTTCTTTTTTACCGGCAGATATTACCAGTCAGATTTTAAATTTCGGCTCTCCGTCACCGATTGATGTACAAGTGACTGGCCGTAATCTTGCCGCGAATCGCGATTTTGCCCAGAAATTATTACATCGTATCAACACCATTCCCGGTGTTGCTGATGCGCGCATTCAACAACCGGAAAGTTCGCCACAATTAAATATTGATATCGACCGTTCACGTATCGGCCAATACGGCATTACCTCGCGCGATGTTACCAATAGTCTCGGCGCTTCATTATCGGGAACCCAGCAAACCGCACCGGTATTTTTTGTGAATCCCGCGAACGGCGTTTCTTATCCAGTTGTAGCGCAGGTGCCGGAATATTTAATGGCGAATATTAGCGATCTGGAAAATATTCCCGTCTCGGGGCCAACCGCCACCAGTGATAACACACAAAATTTAGGTGGCCTTGCCAGCATCACCCGCTCCACTACCATGCCGGTAGTGTCGCAATACAATATTCAACCCATGATTAATATTTTCGCCACCACACAGGATCGCGATTTAGGTTCGGTGGCCAGTGATATTAATACGGTTATCGCAGAGCTTGAAAAAGAGCGCCCCGCTGGCACCAATGTAACTTTGCGCGGCCAATACCAAACCATGAATATCGCCTTCGGTGGTTTAGGTTATGGATTACTCGGCGCAATTGTGTTGATTTATTTTTTAATCGTGGTGAACTTCCAAAGCTGGAAAGATCCATTCGTGATTATTTCAGCACTGCCCGCCGCACTGGCCGGAATTGTGTGGATACTCTTTGTTTCCTTTACACCGCTTTCGGTGCCTGCATTAACCGGCGCAATTATGTGTATGGGTGTCGCGACGGCAAACTCAATTTTGTTGGTCAGTTTTGCGCGTGATCGCCTCGCAGAAACTGGCGATGCCTTACAAGCCGCGCTAGAAGCCGGTTATGTTCGACTTCGCCCGGTAGTTATGACTGCACTCGCCATGATTATCGGCATGATCCCTATGGCGCTCGGTATCGGTGAAGGTGCAGAACAAAATGCACCGCTCGGTCGCGCTGTTATCGGCGGGCTCATTACCGCCACCATTGCCACATTATTTTTTGTTCCTGCTGTGTTTAGTCTGGCTCATCGCCACACCACCAAAACTGCTGCAAACAATTCGGAGTTAATGCCAAACAATGTCTAACTATCACCCGCAAATCCCGCATGTAAATCCAACTGAGTATCGTCGCAAGTTGGTAAAAGTCAGCATTGTTATCGGCGTAGTCGGTTTAGCACTTGCCGGTATTGGAATAATGCAGCGCAGCAATGCAACCGCAGAGCTGGCGAAAGTCGCGGCGCAATCTGCAATCCCAACGGTATCGGTAATAAACGCGGCATTATCAGATAATGCAAACGCACTGGTATTGCCCGGTAATTTGGAACCGCTCAACAGCGCTTCTATTTACGCGCAAACCAATGGCTACATAAAAGAATGGTTGGTCGATATCGGTGATACGGTAAAAAAAGGCCAGGTACTGGCAATATTGGATGCACCGGAATTACTACATCAACTAGCGCAAGCAAAAGCGGATTACGCCACTGCACTCGCGGAGCAAAATAATGCGCAAAGCATGGCGGATCGCGCTAACAGTTTAATGAAAATGAATAGTGCGGCGATTTCACGTGAAATGGTTGAGCAACGCAGCCGAGATGCCGAAGCGAAAACTGCAGCAACTGCGGCAGCCCGCGCCAATGTAAACCGCCTGGAATCGCTGCAATCATTTACCAGACTTACCGCTCCGTTTGATGGCAAAGTGACCAGCCGTTCGGCGCAACTTGGTGAATTGGTGGTTGCTGGCAATTCAAACGCCCAACCATTGTTCACCATTTCCGATACTCGCTTGATGCGCGTTTTTGTGCGTGTGCCGCAAAATTACGCAGCACAAATGCAAACTGATCAGCAAGCAGAACTGGTGTTACCCGAATACAATGACAAAACCTTCCCTGCGGCTGTAACCCGCAGTGCTCACGCAGTTGATGTCGCATCCGGCTCAGTACTCGTCGAGCTGCAAGCAAACAACGAGCAAGGTGAACTTATGCCCGGTGCTTACGCGCAAGTCAGTTTTAAATTAGCTAGCAACAAAGACCGCATCCGTGTTCCCGGTAGCGCTATTTTATACCGCGATCAAAAACCATCTGTTGCAACAATCAACGATAAAAATATTGTCGCGCTCAAACCGGTAAAAATTGGACGCGACGAAGGAACCACCGTTGAATTGCTGGCAGGCATAAATGCAACTGACAGAATCATCACCACCCCACCAGATGCCGTTCGCAGTGGAGATGAAGTTCGGGTGGCAAAATAAAACGCACCGATAAAAACTTAACAACCTAGAGGGATAAACTTGTTAGAGTTCAGCGAGAAAGATCAGAAAGCAAAATGGATTTGTTTGCATTATGCAACCTTATTGAGTGGAGAATACCTGATCGATATTATTGAAGGAAAAGCACCGGTAAATACTAAAGAACAGGCACTGGCGCTGTCGCGTTTTTTCTGGAAAATGTTGGAAGCCTCAGCGAACGATCAGAACAAAAAAATAATGGTGCAGGGAGATATAGATTTACAATATTGGATGGGTCGCAGTATGAATATCATCAGTACTTATCTCAGTAGCATCGGCTACAAAGAGGAATGGGAACAAGTTTTTGATGAGTCCTGACACCACCAAGTAAGCCCAAAGGAGCACACCTGTGCTCCATACCTAACCCCTTAATTACCCCTCGTCATATACACCTGTTTTTAGTTTTCGCGTAATGCGATATAGTCAGCAACGCCTGTAATCTCCCCCCATCTCCTCCTTAAACTGCAAAATCAAGCCGGTTAAAAATGTCACAAAATTCAAGCACGAAAGAAGATGTTTGGCTGGTATACGATGGCGAATGCCCCGTATGCAAAACCTACTGCAAGTACATTCGTATCCGCGAAGCCGTGGGGACTTTACATCTGGTTGATGCACGCCAACCCGGTGAACTAATGGATGAAATAACTCGCATGGGCTTGGACATAGACCAAGGCATGGTGCTGAAATTTAAAGACGCAATCTATTATGGGCCGGACGCGATTCATATGCTCACCCTGCTCAGCAGCCCTTCCGGGATTTTCAATCGCATTAATTATTATGTGTTTAGCACCAAAGTCGGCTCAAAAATTTTCTACCCAATGGGAAAAGCCTTTCGTACACTGTTACTAAAATTACTTGGGATTCGCTATATTGAGAATTTGAAAAAGCAAAAAACCGGGGCTGGTAGCTAATCGTTTAAAACTACAATATCAAACCTCTCCCGCACATCATATAAACACAGGAATGTATAAATATAATGAGGATACTCAAGCCGTTTTTTCGCTATGCGCTCTACTTCATCGCTTTACTTGTAGCGATATTTACACTGGGTGTGATGTGGCCATTAAAAAATGTAGAACCCATACATACCACAACACCGATTGTTATTAATGATGTATCGATTGTTGATGTGCAAGAGGGAACACTAATTCCGCACCAAAGTGTACTGATCGCTGATCAACACATCATCTCCATCGGCCAAGCACACACGCTAGCAATTCCAGAAACTGCACTTCAGGTTGATGGCCGGAATCGGTTTTTAATTCCCTCACTTTGGGATATGCATACCCATATTTACAAAGTCACTCCACTATTGGATATGCCACTCTACATAAGCTACGGGGTGACCAATGTAAGGGATTTAACCAGCTGCCCAAAACAAGGTGACCCATTCCTCCCCTGCCCTGAAGATCTAAAGCAATGGTCTCAATTAGCAACAGAACATAAACTAGTTGGGCCTCGCATCCAGGGTACTACTAGCTGGATGTTAAATGGTTCCGGTATTCACAACCAGATTAAAGACTTGCCCGATTTTTTTGGTGCAGCCGACGCACAACAAGCGCGGAATTTTGTTCGCTATTACAAAGGCAAAGTCGACGCAATTAAAGTGTATGACCATATATCGCGCGATGCGTATTTTGCCGTAGCAGATGAAGCCAAAAAATTAGGCATGGACGTTATTGGACACAGACCTCTTGCGGTTAGTGCGATAGAAGCAGCAACACATCAAAAAAGTATTGAGCATGCGCGATTTATTTTGCATGAATCTTTTTCTGGCAGCACTGAATTGCGCAGCGCTGCGGAAAAGGGTGAATGGAAAGAAGATCGGCAACGCATGCTGGATGAACATGATCCCGCACTCGCGAATGAAATTTTTACTGCAATGAAAGACGCGGGAACATGGTACGTTCCCACTCACCTTACCCGCCGGGTGGATGCTTACGGTGAGGAGCCACTGATATTGGAAGATCCTTTGCTGCGCTATCTGCATCCGCTAATGAAATGGCAATGGCTTGAGGATGTAAACAAAACAATTGATGAAGATCCATCCCCACAAGCACGACAAACTTATCGTGAATTCTATAAAAAAGGACTTGAACTCACCGGCGCAGCCCACAAGGCTGGCGTGAAAATTTTGGCGGGAACCGATTATATTGTTGCCGGTGCAACGGTACACGATGAGTTACAGCAACTTGTGCAGGCTGGGCTTTCTCCGGCAGAAGCATTGAAAGCAGCCACACTCTCTCCCGCTGAATACTTTTCGCTAACCCAAGATTACGGGCAAGTAAAGGAAGGACTAAAGGCAGACTTGGTTCTACTCAATAAAAACCCACTGGACGATATTCGCAACAGCGCCAGCATTGAATCCGTTATATTCAATGGTAATTTCTATGATCGACATAAATTGGATAATATTGAAAGTATCGTCGAACAAAGGACTAGAAGCTGGACCATAGGTTGCAAAATATTATGGGAGTTCATTAAAAACCCTGGCGGATATTGATAAGACCATCGAAGACTGCCGAATAACCAGTGAAAATCAGCGCCGATTGCTGGCAAACTGACATCTTAATCCAACATCAAATGAAGTATTAAAAATGAACAACGACCTCTTAAATGAATTACTGGCACAAGAAGACGAAATCCAACTTTCGTATTTCAATAACCAGACTGCATGGGAATTGGGTAGTGCAATTAAACTCGCCGCAGAAAAAATCTCTGCATCCGTCGCTATTGAAGTTTACGCTTTTGAACACGTGCTATTTAGCTACTTCATGCCCGGCACCAATAAAGACAATCACGAATGGGTAAGACGCAAACGCCAAACAGTTATGCGCTTTGGACACAGCTCTTATTACACGGGCCAATATAACGCCTCCAAAAATCGCGATTTTGAAGCACAACCGCACATAGATGCTAAAGAATATTGTGCACATGGTGGGTCATTTCCAATTCGGATTAAAAATAGCGGAATCATTGGCACAGTTACGGTTTCAGGTTTACCGCAAGAGATTGATCATCAGTTGGCGATAGGTGCTTTGCGTGAGCTACTGGTAAACCAGAATTAACGAGCCATTGGCTCGTTTACCCAAAACGATCACCAATGCGAGAAAATGTGTTGGAGTGAAACACGATTACATATTTGTCGCAAGCCATCATGCAAACGATTACACCGCAAAAGAAAACTTAATATTCATAAAAACACCTAATTGAGCAATACAAAATCCCTAACATTCACCAAGAATCGAATAATTATATCCTAATTAGAAAAACCGTAAAAATTTGCTGGAAAGACAGGTTATGATCTAGTTAGAATGTTCAGCCTGCTCGCAACAGAGCAAACACATCACGATTCATCACAGATAAAAGCAACAATAATTATTATTTCACTGATACAAACACCGTTATAAAAACAGACCACTGTTATTTATCTATAACGGATCGGCAATTCGCGTTTTCGGTCATAGCATTATTAGCCTTACATAATAAATAGATTCCAACCGGCAATGTTGTTTAGAAAATACCCCAAAATGTTTAATTATTTTAATAATGGGGAACAACATGAGACAAAGTCTTTTTAAAAAAATCAGTTTGCTATGCACCTTACTGTTCTGCATGATTAATCCAGCAAAAGCTGCATTAATCACTACTGAATTCTCGAATCTGGTTGGGAATGAAGGAACGGTGGACATTAACCTCTCGTTATCAAATGGTGAAACCTTTAATGGTTTCTCGCTCTATTTCTCCGAAAATTTGTTTTCCAATTTAACAATTATTTCGGCACCTACTGAATGGGATAGCGTAGTTTTTCAACCAGACTCATTACTGGGGGCCGGATTATTTGATAGCTATAACGCAGCAGGTTTGAGCACCGGATTTGCACGTATATCTTTCACTTATCTCTCCAACCTCCCCTTTCAATCCTTGGCATACTATTTTTACGATGTTGATTTTAATGTGGTCGAATCGGGAACATCTACCAATGTGCCTGCATCAGTACCAGAATCTTCATCATTGATTCTGCTAATGCTCGGACTGATTGCCGTGGCATTGCGCGCACACTCAAGCAATAAAAAACTCATCGCCCACCCCATCAACACTCAGCAGGTGGCAGCATGAAAAATATACTCTCTCGCCAGCTGTTAAACACCGCTGCAACAATACCTGCACTACTGGCGCTCGCACTTTCAGCCACCCTTTCATTTTCAGCTAATAGTTCAGCGTTGGAGCTGGACGTTGTTTCGCTCACCAAATTGAGTGAAACACGTATTACTCGCACAGAATATGATTATGTATTCGCCGTTACTGTTAAAAATGGCTCACAGGTCGTTACTAACGCAGCGCAAACGCTCACTTCCAGCGGCCCTGGCACCAGTATTATCGACGGTAGCGTAATCCTTGGTGATCTTGCGGCTAACGCACAAGTAACACCAGCAGACACAATTAAAATTCGCCATGACCGCTCAATACCGTTTAACCAATCTGCATTTGTATGGTCAGCAAGTGGGACTGTTGCAAGCTCATCATCCAGCGCAGCAAACCGTACTTTATTGAATGAAGTATTTAGTATCGATAAAGCAACTTTATTCAGTGCCGCATATCGCTCTATTTCCACTGACGCCAGTGCGCCATTATTATTTGTAACCGGTGGTAATAGCGGAATCACGATTACCAATAATGAATTAACTCTCGCGGCGGCGCGTTTTACTATTGGCCATAAACCACCGCGCGCGAATACCACGGCAAGCGATACCAATGCCAATGGTGATTTCGATTTAAGTAAACCCTACCGCATTTCATTTCGTGTACTGGCAAGCTCTGGCTCAGGTGCATTGCAAGTAATGGTAGATAACAACACGACCAGTGCTGGCAGCTCGCTGCATGGCAGTGCTTCGCGCATATTTAATGCCGCTGCAAATAGTTTGGTCGCAGGTCAAACCGTTGTGCTTACGCCTAGTGTAGGCACAGCGACATCGTTTATTTCGGTGCGGACCGAAAGTTCTGCATCGGTCACTATTGATGATCTGGTCATTGAATATTTGGATGATGTTGTTAACAACTCATCAGCACCATCTTCAATACCAGCATCGAGTAAAAGCAGTGTTGCCATAAGCACATCATCGAACAGTGCCACGTCGATCAGCACCTCATCAAGTTCAAACACTTCTGCTGCGCCGGTTAGCTCATCAACTTCCAGTAAATCCTCCAGCAGTTTTGCGTCTTACAACGGTGCAATTCGCGCTGCAAAAATGGAAGGCTTCGCTGCCCATGCTGCAGTGACTGGTGGTCAAGGTGGCCCAGTGATCACCGTATCAACGGGTACACAATTAAATGCTGCACTTTGCAGCCGCTCTACCAAAACTGATCCAATCATCATTCTGGTCGATGGAACCATCAATCACAGCAACACTACTGCACAAGGTTGTAACACCCAAGCCGACGTGATTGAAATAAAACAAATGAGCAACATTTCTATCATCGGTGTTGGCACCAATGCTCTGTTTGATGAAATGGGAATTCATATACGCGATGCGTCGAATATCATTATCCAGAACGTTCATATTCGTAACGTGAAGAAAAGTGGATCGCCTACATCCAATGGCGGCGATGCAATCGGCATGGAAACCAATGTCAATCGTGTGTGGATTGACCACAATCATCTGGAAGCATCCGGTGGTGAGAAAGATGGCTATGACTCGCTATTGGATATGAAAGCCGGTGTAACCAACGTGACGGTTTCTTATAACCTATACAACGATTCCAGCCGCGCAGGATTAATCGGTTCAAGCGATAGCGATGATAAAAATACCAATATTACTTTCCACCACAATTGGTATAAAAACATTGAACAACGTACGCCGTTAATTCGCCATGCATTAGTACATATGTACAACAACTATTGGTCAAACGATCGGATGGATTATATGTTCCATGCGATTAACTCGCGCATGAACGCCAAGGCATTGGTAGAAAGCAACTACTTCTACAACGTAAACAATCCGTTGATTGCATCCGATGATTCAAACCAACCAGGTTGCTGGCAAACCAATAATGAAAACACTGTGCTGCCCTCTATTTACTACAGCCGCACAGTAGGCAATGGTGCGTTGGTTATACCTGAAGTAGTTGATGGCCAACTGCAATCAACCTGCAGCGTAAATGTTCCTTACAGTGTCGCGATGGACCATTCGTCAGAAGTACCGGCAATTGTGATGGCTAACGCTGGTGTCGGAAAGGTGTCCTATGGTGATACAGGCAACAACAGTTCAGTTGCAGTTTCATCAGCGGCCACCAGTAATCCTGTATCTTCAACAGCGAGCAGCGTGACAAGTTCAAATGCATCATCAACCGGTGTAATACAAAACTCTTCCAGCTCAGTCGCTTCAAGCGAAGCACCTGTAAGTGAATCAAGTTCCTCCCAATCTTCTGTTATTAACAGCGCGTTAATTAATGAAGCATTTAATACTGACAAAACAACACTCTTCAGTGCTAGTTATAAAGCAATCTCTACCGATGCTTCTGCAGCGCTGTATTTTATTACCGGCGGCGCTAGCGGTATTACTATCGCTAATAATGAGTTGTCTTTAGTGGGTGGACGCTTGACCGTTGGGCATCGCCCGCCACGAGCATCGACCACGGCGAGTGATACTAACGCAAATGGTGATTTTGATTTAAGCCGCCCTTACCGCATCAGTTTTACTATTGTTGCTGCATCAGGTTCAGGGAAATTGCAGGTATACGTCGATAACAACACTACCAGCCAAGGCAATTCGATACACGGTGCAAACTCAAAGGTATTCGAAGCAGTTGCAAGCAGCTTGGTCGCCGGCCAGCGTATTGAAATTTCACGCACTGTTGGTACAGCGAATTCATTTTTTGCATTGCGCACCGAAAGTTCGGCAAGTGTCACCATCGATAATCTGGTATTGGAATATACCGATGGTGCCGGTGTTTCCTCATCAAGCCAAGGCAGTGTGAGCACCAGCAGTCAAGCAAGTAGCCAATCACTGTCGAGTGTTTTATCAACCTCTTCCGCAGTGGCGACTTCGTCTGTGTCATCAAGCGTGAGCTCCAGCAGCGCGTCATCCAGCGCACCTTACATTCCTGTTGATGTAAACCTGAGCGCAGATTGTATTCGCCTCGCGACTAACCGCAGTGTGAACTGGCGTGATACAGCATTACAAACCGATCAGGAAATTGTGGAGTGTTTGTACCAGACGCTCGGCACACCCGTCGGTTACGGTGAAAATGCTAAAGGTGGATACGATCCAAATGGCAACAGCAAACTCACTGTTATCACCAAAAATTCCAGCAAGTCTGTTGAACAACAATTACTGGAAGCGATTACTGGTGAAGAACACAATTGGATCGTTTTCGATAAAATTGAATTTGCCCAGCCATATGAAATCGGCATGTATCGTTTAGGTTGCAGCAACGCCACTGTACAATCAATTCTCGGAGCAACTGAATCCGAGTGCGTTAATTACCAACAATGGTGTAGCAAAAATAGTGTTAGCCCATCGGCCTGTGTGAGCACCTTCTTTAACACTGCGATGAATAAATCGAACAATCCAATTCGCAATCCTGTGATTGGCTCTAACAAAAGTATCGATGGACGCATGAATGAGGCTTACTTTCTGTTTAGCGGTTTTGCTATTGGTAAAGACTCAACCGGCACACCAACGCAAACTGCGACCAGCGTGATCCTGACACACCTGAACTTTAAAGGTGCGGGCCATACTGAAGACCATTATGTTGATCCGGATATGATTCGTTCCACCGGTGCATCGCACGATATCTGGATTCACAAAAATACGTTTGATACTACTGGCGATTCAGCATTTGACGTGAAGGTGGGCGCGTATGGCATTACCATGTCGTTTAACAAAATTCTCGACGTAAAACGTGCAACCCTGCACAGCTCAAGCGATAGCCACACTATCGATTCACAAATCAGGACTACCATGCACCACAACCTGTTTGTGACTCGCGATGCTAGCTATACAGCACTTGGCAATACATTGCGCCGCGTGCCACTGATTCGTCGCGGCACCTCGCATATGTTGAACAACGTGTTTGTGAATTATCGCAAAGACTTACTCAGCATTCGCGTCGGTGCGAGCATATTGCAGGAAGACAATATGTTTGTGATCAACCGCATCCATCAGGAAAAAAGCTCTTTGGCAGCATCACTGGCCGAATTACAGGGCAACCTGATCAAAGATATCAACGGTGGAAATTATCGCGGTGAAGGCATCTATCTATGGTTCGCCGATGGAGCTTGTAATCTTGATGAAACGACTAAGACACAAATAACTGCCGCATCCGGAACCGTTGCGAATCTTGCACTGCAATACAACGCCGCATCGCAAACTACGCTTAATGCATGGCGATTCAGTGCAGGCCAGGAATTAGAGGATTACGTGAGTGCGACAGCAGGAAGAGAAGGCGCCATTCCGTTCAACTCCCCATTAGCGGCAGATCGCTACTACGCTTTACCTGCTATCCCCTGCCAATAATTACTAGTTGTTAACGATTAAAGGGCGCATTTGCGCCCTTTTTTATTAACTAAAAATCGGTCATAAAAACTAATTAATCTTTTAACTCTGTAACCGCCCGTGTTTATAATTACCTCGCTGGAATTTTTCAGCATTTACACGCGTCTTCAGGGCGGGGTGAAATTCCCCACCGGCGGTATGCTAGTAATAGCGAGCCCGCGAGCGCCTGTGCTGCAATACATGCACAGGGTCAGCAGATCTGGTGAGATGCCAGAGCCGACGGTTAGAGTCCGGATGAAAGAAGACTGCACTGGAAAACCTGCACACCTTAGGGTGTGCGGGTATTTGTGTTTTTATTGTCATAATAAAAGCATGATAGTGCTGCAAGCCCTGAAACGTTTTTCGCCAACTGAAGTATCGCGAGAGCGTTTCAATGTCACATACACTACACATTAACAATTGCTTTACACATTCATCGCTGGCAATACCTTTCGCCCAGCGTTTACCCCTGGCACTTTCAGATCTACGCAATGGCAAACCCATTTTATTAATGGATGATGCTGACCGCGAAAATGAAGTCGATTTGATTGTCGCTGCCGAAAAAGTTTCCGTTCCTGTTATGGCGCAACTTATTCGCGACGGCAGTGGAATTGTTTGCCTCTGCCTTATCGATGAAAAATTGCAGCAGCTAGATTTACCTCCCATGGTTAGCAATAACCAAAGCAAAAACGGTACAGCATTTACTGTATCGATTGAGGCAAAAAATGGAGTGACCACAGGTGTTTCGGCAGCTGATCGCGTCACGACCATCCTTACTGCAATCAATGATCTTGCACAACCTGACGATCTCGCCCGCCCCGGTCACGTGTTTCCATTGCAAGCCGCCAGCGGTGGCCTGTTACAAAGACGCGGGCATACCGAGGGTGCAGTTGAATTAGCACGTTTAGCAGGATTAAAACCGGCAGGTGTTTTAGTTGAATTGATGAATCAGGATGGAACCATGGCGCGTGGCGATGATATTGATCACTACGCCCGGCAGCATGATTTGGTAGTACTGACGATTGAGGAGTTAGCGAGGCATTTAGAGGATTAGCTAAACAATATTCTTTACGCCGCAATCTGTACAAAACACAGCGAGCCGTTTACAGCTCGCTGTGTTTGTTTACTTTATTTCTTTTTGAATACTGCCACCGCACCACCTGACGGAGCTAAGGTCAGTGTGATGGTTTGCTTGGCAGTGTTTACCGCTTCACTTTTCGCCAAGGTGGAAATTGTTTTTCCATCTTGCCAAATTTGCGCGTTGTAATTTCCTTTATCTAAAAACTCCAGCGGGATAGTGACAGTACGGCCTGACTCATTGGTCATTACACCTATATACCAGTCCTTACCTTTACGACGAGCGGAAACAATATATTCGCCGATATCGCCTTGCAGGATTCGGGTTTCATCCCAGGTTACTGGAACATCTTTGATAAATTCCAAACCATCTTCCCACTCGCTTTGTGGCTGCGGCCACTTGCCATTGGTTTTACTGTAACTGATGGGGGAATCAGCAAGCATTTGGAATGGGCTGTCGTAGACCACAAACATTGCAACCGCTTGGCCGCGAGTGGTTTTCACGTAGGGCAAAGTGTTGCGACGCAATTGTGGGAATTCTTCAGCTGTCGTGTGGCGGAAACCACCAGGAGTGTAATCGATAGGGCCGAGGATCATGCGCGTAAATGGCAAAGTCACATTGTGCGTTGCAGTTACGCGTTCGCTCCACTTGTTGTACTCAGCTCCCATCACACCTTCTTGTGTTAAATAATGCGGATAGGTGCGCACCAAACCATTTGGTGGATATGCGCCGTGCAGATCAACCATGATGTGATACTTGGCAGTCATGGTGAGCAACTTGTGATAGTAGTCGACAATTTCCTGATCCGAGCGATCCATAAAATCGACTTTAATACCTTTAATTCCCCACTTTTCATAAGTGCTCAGCGCTTCTTCCATTTGCCAATCCAATTGCTTCCATTGCAACCACACCCACACACCGACATTTTTACTTTTTGCGTAATTTAAAATTTCCGGAATATCCATTGCCGCGATTGGTTTTAATACATCCGAACCTGGTGAGTTCGTCCAGGCAGCACCTTCATGCCAGCCAGCATCAATCAAAATATATTCAAGACCAAGTGTTGCAGCAAAATCGATATAGGCTTTGTAGGTTGCGGTATTCATCCCGGGTTTTACATCGGTATTTTCCAGCACAACTTGATTGTCATTCCACCAATCCCATGCGGTTTTTCCCGGTTTAATCCAGCGCGTGTCTTTAATTTTTGTTGGCTCGCCTAAGGTAGCGATCAATGAGGATTCCGTAAGGTCACCGGGATTATCACCCAACATAATGACACGCCAAGGGGATTTAACACCCGCAGCAGTCATAGTTGCGCGCACTGCGGCTTTTTCCAAACCATCCGGGCGGCTATCAAAACGCGGGGTTAATTTAACATCTACACCCAAACCACCATCACCGCGCCCCATAAACCAACTGCCGGGATAATCGCGCACATCTGATTCAGCAAGCGCAAAGGTTGTTTGCCCTACTCCGGTTTTACACACGAGTGGATTGTCGTAGAGATTGTGTTCGCGAATAGCGGATGCTTTGATTGGATCAAACTCACCTTCGTGACTATTAGCAAATTTTCCGAGATTTAAACCGTAGCAAGTGTAATCACTCGCAAAACTAAAACGAGTCAATTCATTTTGAATGGTGAAATTTTTCAAGCCGGATTGTTCTGGCAGTAAATAACGAATCGCAACACCTTCGTCATATGCACGCACAATGATATTAACGTTGAGTTTGCGCTCGTCTTTGCCCGCAAATTTTAATGTAATAGTGTTGTAGTGATCGTTTACTTTTTTGGCGCGGCCAGCAAACAATTCAAATGAGTCTTTGACTTTATTTTGGGTTTTCCCAATAAAGTCCAATTCCGAATTACCCAGCGGCAAGTCATTAATAATCAAACCGAGTGCTGAATTACTAATGATACTTTTACCATCGAGACTGACCGAATAATTCAAGCCTTTTGCATCGTTAGTCACTGCGACTTGAACGCGAGCATCAGGTGATTGAACCGTATAAGTTTCTGCATGGGCAAAACCGGCTGCCAGCAAGCAAACTGCCGACAGTAAGCGTTGGTAGGTCATTGTTATTCTCCTTTATAGATCTTTTGATTCTTTTATAGATTTTGTATAAGTCTTTCGAGGTCGTATTTGACGAGCATAAGCCTTGGGATTGGCGCTCGCCGACTATTTTTCATCAACAGCCTCACTATTGCGATAAATATTACAAATATATACATAACTCAATTAATGCACCGTTTCAGTGTCCCTCCGTCTTGCCTAACCCTGATTGATCAAAAACCAGATTGATTAAAAAATAGTTGCTTTTAGTTATTGCTCAAAATATGATGATCATCATATTAAGTATTCAAGGTTAAACCATGCAGAGCAAGAAAGAAGCCACGCGCCAACGAATTCTGGAAACAGCGGCGAAGATTATCAGCCGCGATGGATTTGAAGCATTGGGGGTTGCCGATGTGATGAAACAGGCAGGCCTCACCCACGGCGGCTTCTATGCGCATTTTCCTAACCGCGATGCACTGGTAGCAGAAGCTCTGGATTACGCACGCAAATCAAGTGCAAATACAATTGCTCTAGCAGTAGTGCAACAACTCGAACAGGGTGCTAAGCCACTCACTGCGTACATCGAGGCTTATTTATCGGATGCGCACGTACAGGCGTCTTTTCAGGGTGAAGGTTGCCCGGTAGCCGCTTTAGGCTCAGAGTTTTCGCGGCAGGAAAATGCGATCAAGACCGAAGCGGTTAAAGCGAGCCAGGCATTTATTGAAAAATTAATCGCACTGAGCGATCAGAAATTAACTCGCGCCAATGCTTTTGTTCTGGCTGGCTCGTTGATAGGTACGTTGCAACTGGCACGCAGCCTTAAAGATCAAGGCGATATAACAGGTTATCTAGCGGCAACCAAACACCATTTACTCAGTACTTTTTCACTCTAGGCAAGACCACATCATGACGGGGTAATCCCGTTTTATTTTAAATCAAAATATGATAGTCATCATATAAAATGAAAGAGGCGTCACCATGAAACTTGAGAATGCAGTCGTTTTGATTACCGGTGCCAATCGCGGTTTGGGCTTGGCCTTTGCGAAAGAAGCATTAGCCCGCGGTGCCCGCAAGGTTTATGCGGCGGCGCGTAACCCGGCCAGCATCACCCTTAAGGGCGTGGTTCCGGTAAAGCTGGATGTGAATAACCCTGAGGACGTTGCTCGCGTAGCGCGCGAATGTGCTGACGTTACCCTGCTGATCAATAACGCAGGTGTGGCAGAGATGGGCGGCTTCCTGAGCGATGATGCAGAAGCCATGTTGCGCCGCCAGTTGGAAACCAACCTGTTTGGCCCGCTCAGACTCTCGCGCAGCTTTGCTCCGGTATTGGCAAATAACAGCGGCGGCGGGATTATCAATGTGCTGTCTATCGCCAGCTGGATCACCGGCCCCATACTCGCCACTTATTCAGCAACAAAATCGGCGGCTTGGTCGATGACCAATGCGTTGCGCCAGGAATTAACCTCACAACACACCCAAGTACTCGGCCTGCATGTCGGATTTATTGATACCGATCTAACCAGCAATATGGATGTTCCAAAAATTGCGCCTGAGCTGGTTGTCTCGCGAACTTACGATGGCTTGGAGCAAAATGCGCATCAGGTGTTAGCGGATGAACCAACACAGCAAGTACATCAAGCGCTGTCCAGCCATCCGGATGTATATTTAGTCGCAATGGATTCGCACTGATCAAGACCAATCAACAAGTTCAAGCCTGCAAATATGTGCGAAAACATACAGAAACCAGGTGGTGGCGATGATACAAAACACTGAGAGGATTTTTATCACGCCCCACTTGGACTAAAAAAGGCTTGTCATATGAATACCGGTTTTGATTCAGCAGTAAACACGATAAAAACCGAGCTTGTGCAGGAACAACCTTTTGATTTAACTGCAGAGAAACCCGCGGTTCATAAGCTGCGAATTCTCACGCTCAATATGCACAAAGGGTTTACGGTTTTTAATCGCCAATTTATTTTGCCCGAATTGCGTGAGGCAGTGCGATCACTGTCTACCGAATTGGTTTTTTTGCAAGAAGTGCACGGCAGTCACAAACGGCATGCCACCCGTCACACCAACTGGCCAGCAACACCGCAATATGAATTTTTAGCAGATTCAATGTGGCCTGAATTCTCTTACGGGCGCAACGCCGTTTATCCCGACGGCGATCACGGCAATGCCATCCTCTCTAAATATCCTATTATCCGCTTTCAAAATTTGGATGTGTCAATTGGAAAAATTGAGCAGCGCGGTCTGCTTCATACCGTGCTCAAAGTTCCCGGCCATGAAGAAGTGCATGCGATCTGTGTGCATTTGGGTTTGCGTGAGAATCACCGCAAACAACAACTGCATTTGCTAGCGAATCTGGTTGAAAGTTTTCATCCGACTGCACCGGTTATTATCGCCGGTGATTTTAATGACTGGCGCAAGCGTGCCGACGCCATTCTCGCGCGTTGTAATATGCGTGAAGCTTTTGTAAATGAAAAAGGCAGACCGGCAAAAAGTTTTCCTGCTCGCTGGCCACTGCTGTGTCTGGATCGGGTTTATGTCCGCAATGCCACCACTCACAATGCGCAAGTGCTGTCTCAACGTCCTTGGTCGCATCTTTCAGATCATGCTCCATTAGCGGTTGAGGTTCATCTATGAGGAATAAGTGGCGCGATGGCAACGATGTAAAATTGCTCATTAATGGCGAAGAATTTTTCCCGCGCGTATTCGAATGCATTCGCGCGGCGAAAGAAGAAATCCTTTTGGAAACATTCATCATTGAAGAAGATGAAATAGGGTGCCAGCTACAGCAAGAACTCATCGCCGCTGCAAAACGCGGGGTCAAAGTTGATATCACTGTTGATGATTACGGCACCTGGGATCTCAGCCCGGAATTTACCGATGCACTTGCAGCGGCGGGCGTGAGACTTCATCTGTTTGATCCCCAACCGAAGCTCTGGGGAGTGCGCCTCAATTTATTCCGCCGCCTGCATCGCAAATTAATCGTGATTGATCGGCACACAGGTTTTGTTGGGGGAATTAATTTTGCTTTTGACCATGTCATCCGCTCTGGTGAAAAAGCCAAGCAGGATTATGCAGTTGAAGTCCACGGGCCAATAGTTGCCGACATCCACAAAACCTGCATGCTGCTATTACTGCGCGGTTCACGTCGCAAAGATCGCCGCAATTACATCCGTAATGCGCGCGCTAACGAACCTGCCCCAGCGGGCGATATGCGCGTATTAATGGTAGAGCGCGATAACGGTTGGCACTCGCGGGATATCGAACGCCAATATTTAATTGCTGCGCGCATTGCGAAAAAACGCCTGGTGATTGCCAATGCTTATTTTTTTCCCGGCTATCGGTTGCTGCGCTCTTTGCGTCGCGCGGCACAACGCGGTGTTGAGGTAACCTTGATTCTGCAAGGCCAACCGGATATGCCTTGGGTGACAGCACTATCGCGTTTGCTCTACAGCTATCTGTTGCGCTCGGGTGTAAAAATTTATGAGTATTGCGAGCGCCCTTTGCACGGCAAAGTTGCTTTGATGGATGATAGCTGGACTACCGTAGGATCAAGCAATCTCGATCCACTTAGTCTTTCGTTAAATCTTGAAGCCAATCTTGTTATTGAAGACCAAGGGCTTAACCAACAACTCTATGAGCATTTAACCGGGTTGGTTGAAAATAAATGCCAACATTTGAATATGGAGATAGCAACGCGTGGCTATTGGTGGCGTACCCCGCTTGTTTTTTTAAGCTTTCACTTCCTGCGTAAGTTTCCCACCATTATGGGATGGCTTCCTGCCCACGCGCATCAGCTGAAGTTAGTTGGCAGTTCAAAAGAATCTATTGATAAAAAGGCAGACGATATACAAAAGACCAGAGCCAATATGGATGTAATAAGTGAAGAGCCGGCCTATCAAAAGGAATCATCATGAGCAACACAGGCTCAGCCACTGCTACTCATGCTAAGGCGCACTCCTCATCCAAGAAAGCGCCGAACAAAAAATGGATGTGGGCCAAGAGAATATTAACAATCGCGTTTTTTATTCTGGTTCCCACACTGCTTTTTATGCTGGTCAAAAATATTGAATGGGCTGAAGTAGAACAGGCTATAAGAAGTTACAGCGTCACAACATTACTACTCGCTGCTAGCATCGCCCTGCTCAGTTATCTGGTGTTTGCAAGTTACGATTTGGTCGGCCGACACTATACTGGCCACAAGCTACCAGTACGACAAGTTCTCCCGCTGGCATTTGTATGTTACGCGTTTACATTAAACCTCACCGCGTGGGTGGGTGGAATTGCATTGCGCTTCCGGCTGTACAGTCGTTTGGGATTGGAACCGTCTACCATCACCAAAATCCTGAGCATGAGCCTGATCACTAATTGGTTGGGCTATATTATTTTGGCCGGTATTTTATTTTCGTTTCGACTGGTGGATTTACCAGAGAAAGCCAAAATCGGTGAGACTGCATTGCAGCTAGTGGGATTTACTTTGCTTGCGGTTGCAGCATTTTATTTTTGGGCTTGTCGTTTCTCAAAACGCCGATCATTTCACTTTCGATCGCACAAAATCGCCTTACCTAAAGTGCAACTTGCATTCATTCAGGCAGCACTGGCGATGCTCAATTGGTCATTGATGGGGCTGATTATTTATATTCTTATGCCAGACAAGGTCAGCTATCAAACCATATTAGGCATCTTACTGATTAGTAGTATCGCGGGTGTGGTAACCCATATTCCCGCCGGGCTAGGAGTACTTGAAGCTATTTTTATTTCTATGCTTAACCATCAAGTAGCCACAGGTACAATCCTGGCAGCATTGATTGGTTACCGCATTTTCTATTTTCTAATTCCGTTAGCAATAGCGTGCATCGTTTATCTCACCATCGAAACACGAGCTAAAAAGATGGTAAAAAACAATCAACTCAAACAACCATCGAATACTAACGGACACTAAGGGTATTCAAGTACCGCTTTAATTGTAGCAATATTGTCACTTACCCATTGCGGATTCACTGCCCCCCAATCCCGCACCCGATAACTGCCATTGTTATTTTCCAGATCAATTTCCAGCTCATGGATCGCTGCTAGCGTATCTTGCGCGGTACGGCGCGGCATGCCAGTAGCCTCAATAATTTTGGGGACACTATTAATGCCCTGCTGGATAAGCCAGGCAACATAAATCCGACGATAAAAACTGGTTTTCGTTTTACTGTGAACCATCTATCTCATACTCCTGATGAACACATAAATTTGTATCACAAACAAAAAGAGCCACTGGGGCTCTTAATGTCACAACCAAGGTACAACTTACTGAATTATTTAGCCAGTGCAGGATAATCAGTATAGCCTTTCGCATCTGCCGTATAAAAAGTTGCCGAGTCTGGTTTGTTTAATTCAGCTCCAGTTTTAAAACGCGCAGGCAAATCAGGATTCGCCAGGAAGGTTGCACCAAAGGCAACGGCATCCAATTTTCCTGATGCAATTGCTTCCGCCGCTTCATCAGCGGTGTAACCCATGTTGCCCACCAATACACCTTTGAAATGTTCACGTGCAGGAGTTAATACGTCACCTTGTTGCACTTGGAAAAAATCGCCGCGCATAATGTGCAAGTAAGCGAGATTAAAATCGTTCAAACGTTTTGCTAACCAGGTGGTTAATCCAACCGGATCACTATCCTTCATGCTGTTATAGCTATTGAGCAACGACAAACGTAAACCCACCTGTTTGCTATCCCACACTTCACACACGGCCGCGATCACTTCCAATAATAAACGCGCGCGGTTTTCAACTGAACCACCATAAGGACCTGTGCGCTTATTGGAACCATCACGCAGGAATTGATCTAATAAATAGCCATTAGCACCATGAACTTCCACACCATCAAAACCGGCAGCTTTTGCATTAATCGCTGCTTGTTTAAACCCGGCGATGATTGCGGGAATTTCATCATCCTTCAATGCACGTGGCTCGGTGTAAGGTAATTTACCTTCAGGTGTATGTACCTCATCGTCAATAGCAATTGCACTTGGTGCAACAGGCTGTTTGCCCGCATTTAAAGCCGGATGACAAGCACGGCCGCCATGCCAAATTTGTAAGTAAATTTTACCGCCTTTAGCATGCACGGCATCGGTAACCAAACGCCAACCATCAATTTGCGCTTGTGAGTAGATGCCTGGTTCTTGCCAAAATGCCGAGTTACCCTCTATTACCATAGTCGCTTCCGCGATGATCAAACCCGCGCTCGCACGTTGGGCGTAATATTCGGCCATCAATGCATTTGGCAGATGTTCAAGACCAGCACGGGTGCGGGTCAGTGGCGCCATCCAGATACGATTGGAAAGTTCGGTACCGCCCAGACTGAGCGGGCGAAAAAGGTTTTCAACGTTGCTCATAATAACTCCGGTTCTCATAACTACTATTGGGTAAGATTGTTCTGCTATGCTTGGACAAATCAAATGGATCAAGTTGCATTAAATAACACGATTTCTAACCAACGTCTTTTTATTTCACATCATCATTTACAAAGATGACAAAAGTAAGGGTGATCCAGAATACCAATACCCGCATGACCCATTTTACGGAGCTTTGCATATGCTTATTAATTGTGTCGCTTATCAGGAAGGAAAACGCCTGGACAATATTCCAGTCGAAGAGATAAGTGATTACCTTGAGCGTCAAAACTGTTTTGTTTGGGTCGCATTAAAAGATGCAGAACCCGCCGAGCTTGAGCAAATGCAACACGAATTTGGTTTGCATGAACTCGCTGTTGAGGACGCCCATGCCGGACACCAGCGCCCCAAAATAGAAGAGTACGGTGACTCGCTGTTTGCGGTAATGCACACCGTAGAAATGGTTAACGATGAACTCAATGTGGGCGAAGTGGATGTGTTTGTCGGTGAGAATTATGTGCTCTCTACTCGCAACCGTTGCCAGCAAGGGTTCCTCGGTGTACGCGCACGCTGCGAGCGCGAGCCGCATCATTTAGTGCAGGGTTCAGCATTTGTTTTTTATGCATTAATGGATGCGGTGGTGGATCGCTATTTTCCGGTTATGGTTGCACTTGAAACCGAATTGGAAACTATTGAAGACCAAATTTTTACCAAGGGCTCGCAACGCGCCAATATTGAACGACTCTATGCATTAAAACGAAAAGTGACGCAACTGAAACATGCAGTTGCACCTTTGCTGGAAGCAGTTGGGAAATTGGATGGCGGCCGCGTACCACCGATTGTTGCCAATACCAAAGATTATTTCCGCGATGTGCATGACCATCTTTATCGCATCAATACTTCCATCGACGCCATTCGCGACACCATAGGCACGGCAATTCAAGTGAACCTTTCAATGGTGAGTATCGATGAAAACGAAGTGAATAAACGTCTCGCTGCCTGGGCAGCAATCTTTGCAGTGGCAACAGCATTTGTCGGTATTTGGGGCATGAACTTTGAACACATGCCGGAATTGAAATGGAAATACGGTTACCCGGTTGCGCTGGGAGTGGTATCGGTAATTTGTGTTTATTTACATTACCGCTTTAAAAAATCCGGCTGGCTGTAAAAAAATACCGCGCAGTGTTGCTATTCACTGCGCGGTATTTTGATCGGGATGGAAAATTTTAAACTAAAGAGTCTTGCAGGTTTTTGGTAGCTTCAACTGCAAAGCATTCAATGTGTTCGCCCTGCTCTATCGCGCCAATGGATTTTTTTAGCGGCACACGGCGCGGAGTAAATTTAAACAAATCACTGCGCTCTGCGTAATGGCGAACTTTGTGGCTTACCAGTACTTCGCCTGGCTCAGCTGCCGCTTCCATACGCGCGGCCATGCTCACTGCCACGCCTTCCAAATCCGGAATATCAGTCACTTCGTTATGGATGACCGCCACTTCACCCAACTCCACACCAATCCGCAATTCAAAACCTGCTGCCCTCAACACATTGCGAATCATGCAGGCGCAGGATAGTCCAGCTGTTGCATTGGTAAATGTCACGCGCAACGAATCGCCCTCCATATTGGGATGGCCTGCAGCCCATTTTTTCAAAATCGGTTTGATCAAACCACGGAACAGCGATAATTTTTCCGATAGCTCATCATCACGCCATTTGGAAAATCCCTTCAGATCCATAAACAAAATGGTGAGGTTACGCACCTGATCTTTTTCGTGATCCGCAGCCAGCTCAAGCAAGCGAGGCCAAAATTCTTCACGAATAGCGGCAACTTTTTCTTTAAGCTGTAAATGCAATTGGGTATTGGTGCGCAACATCAACTGCGCCAATTGGATGCGCTCTGCTTCTGCTTGCAGTTGGTTTTTTAATTCTGTTGGATTGTGGCTACCGACTTCTTCCACCACAAATTTTACCAAGGCGCCGCCAGCAACATCGCTGATAGATTTCAAACGTAAAATCGTTCCCCAGTGAACTGCGGCCAAATGCTCGATAAAAATCGGCAAGGTTGCCAGTTCGTGGTCAACCAAGCGATAGGGATAACGCAATTCAATAGTGATGGCTTCGGCAAAAATGCGCTCGAACTCGTGATTGCGATAAACCGTTTTTTCCTGGCCGCCTTTATCCCAATAGGCATGGGTACACTCGATATTGGCGATGCTCCATCCGGCCGTCACTATCTTGCACAATTTTGCACCGGTGATATTTGCACCGGCCATTTTGGTTTTGGACAAATTGGCGTAGCGTAAATCACAATAGGTTAAATTCGCGGCAGTGAAATCGGCCTTGCTTAAATCCATTTTATTTAAATCGACTCCACTTAGATTGCTCGATTTAAATACGGCACCTGCCAAGCTCGCACCGCGCAAATCAGCACTGGTGAGATTTGCGCCGGTGAATAGGGTTCCGGTCAAGTCTGCACCTTGCAAGTTAACACCTTGCAAGTTGGAGTTGGTCAGATCAACCCGCGCTAGTTGCTGCCCTTCGAGATTACTCCCCGCCAGCGAAATATCGCGCAGCATCAATCCACTGATGTCGTGGCCGCGAAAATCAATATTTTCAAGACGTGCGTTGCGGGTGTTGGCCGTGAGCATATTGGCCATGAATAAATTGGAATTGCTGAGATCGCAACTCGTCAGGTTGGCAGCAATTAATTTTGCGTGAGAGAAATCATTATCGCGCAATTCAGAATATTGCAGATTCGCCAAAATAAAATCAGCGTATTTAAAACTGCATTGATTAATGCGGGCATTGCGCAGCGATATTTTCGAGAAATCATACTCAGCGAAATTCATCCCGCTCAAGACAACGCCATCGAGATTTATCTCGCCAGTGGCTTGGTTTTTACGCCAATTGTTCCAGGAGCTAGCGCCTTTGTTCAGTTCTTTCAGTATCCGTTCTTTATCCATAATTATTTACTTACATCTGTAATAATAAGGGGAGTAACACATTCCTGCAGGGCGAGTTGAAATCGCCCAATTTCTCTATGCAATATTGTCGAAGCCTGTTGTACGCCTAATTAGCATAATTGGATGCCCCAATTCGTGGGCGCCCTCAAAATACTCTTGCCCAATCAACTGCGGTGCCACATTCGCCCAACCATAACTACCTTGGCCGCAAGCAGATGTCACCTTACCCAAGGCGAGATCACCCGGCAGGATAATGTCACCATCAGCAACTTTGCGATAACCATGAGGAAGTGGGTACATAGCACACCGAGCAAGCAATAAAGTGCCCGAGTATATAGCAGCCGTAGTCACAAGAGTGTAAAAAAAGGAAACTAGCGGCGGGCCTTCTGAATGTACTCGTAGGCAGCCTGGATGGTTTTAAAACACTCAGTTGCCGCTTGTACCATGTATGGAGGTAACCCCAAACCAATGAGCTTGTCTGGATGGTACTGACTGACGAGCACACGGTAGGCTTTTTTGAGTTCGGCATCACTGGCGCTTGATGCAACATCCAGGACATCGTAGGCAGATTGCAGATTGACTTTCTGGCCCTGGAAATCGCGCGTTTTTTCTTCGCAGCTTTCAGCCTCATCCTGAGCAAGTTTCGTATTTACGTTGGCATTAGTTTTATTGGTAGATTGTTTGCTGCGGTTATTATCCGCTTCTTTTTGTTGGTTATTATTCTGCGTTTTGTTGGCCTGCTGATTACTGGCCTTGGCGCTGTTGAGTTCTTCCTCCAACCCTTGCGCAAATTTATTTTGCGATGAAATCATCTTCAGCAGATGTTTGAAGGTAATGTTGGAATAACCGAGGCCGAAGGCAACTTCTTCCACCGCTTCCACTTCTTTATTCACTAACGCCCCGTCTACACGGGCGAGATTGACTAGATAAACCAGCAAAATTTGCGCGAGATTGGGGCTTTTTTTGGCGAGGCCTTTGAAATCATCCAGCGTCTGCTGGACTTTAAACGCGGGATCAGCACCGGATTTAAACAAGCGGATAGCTTCGCGCTTGTGTTTTGAATCCAGATCCATTTTTTCCATAAATGTTTCAGTGCGCTTAACTTCTTGCGCGTTGACCGGACCATCGCGTTTGGCTACATAACCTAGCAACGTGAAGACAGTGCGAAAAAATAAATCCTGCACATTATTCAGTTCAGTTCCAGATAATGCACCCGCGCTGGATGCACCATCGGTTGCGAGAACACGTTTGGACAGGAGAGTGTAAAACAACACCAACCCTAGCCCCAGTATTACCAACGCGATATACACCGACATATTGGCCCGCCTGCAGAAATGAAGTTTGCGGCAGTCAGCGTCGCTGATTAAGACATGGCATTCCGTTCGTTAGCGCACGTGTTCCAGAACCGGGATTTAGTGACTTCAGGATTTTCCCATCGAAAAAGTGATCGGCACAAACAATTCCAATTCAGCTAAATTGAGTCCACGTGGCAAAGGCGGAAACGGAGCCGCACTTCTAACTGCCGCCAGCGCTGCTTTATTCAGCAATGTGAATTTGGATTCATCAACCGATTCAACCGCTTTAACATTACCGACCGAATCAATCACCAGGACCAATTTCACTGTCCCCATTTGTTGCAGCTCTTGCGCGCGGCGCGGGTAATTAACCTGGGCATAGATTTTTTTAAACACATCCGAAATATAAAACTGCCGCGCCAATAATGCTTCCGCTTCACTCAACCCTGATTTGATTTCCGGCTGGCTTGCTTCCACGATTGCGGGAGCTGCGACAGCGATTGTTTGCACTGGAGTTACTATGGGCTTTTTCACGGCAACAGCGGTTGTTTCAACTGATGCTTTGGGTTGTGGTGCTACTGCCGCAACCTTGGGAGCCTCTACCAGTTTAGCTACAACCGTTTCTTTCTCTTCAGGCTGCAACCAACTCTTAACAACTTCAACACGCGCGGTGCGCGGATACATCGTAATAAAACGACTGACCTGTGCATTGCTCGCCTCATTCAGATTTAATAAATCATCGCGAAATTTTGTCGAGGGAGGGACTATACCGATCCAGGATTGCAACAACATGCCAAAAAATGCATCGCTTTTTACATGGCCAAGTTGCACGGAATTAAGGCTGATAGTAACGCCGCGCCCGGGAATAAAACCAATCACCAGATGATCACCCGGTTCCAAGCGGTCGCGGATCAAACCATCAAAATAAATCAGGTTATTAACTTGCGCTGTTAACAGGTCGCGGGCGCTATTGATGGCGACAGATTCGCGCCAAATCCGACTAAATTGCCGCTGGGTAATGCCTTGGGGAGAGATAACTTTTAATTCAATTCGTTTGGGATAGCTGCCATTGATCAGTTCCTGCGCATTAGTACCTATCTGGCCGCTGTAAAGCGCCCCGAGAAATACGTCATTCCCCAACTCGGAGTAGACCGCCACACCGTTTAAACCTGACTCTGCCCGCAGGCCGCCACTTAACATCACCAACAATAGCCCGATACAACTCGCCCAGCACTTCATCGACACTTCTCGCCCCATACTCATTCATTTGGGGTCAAAGCCTAACGATAAAATAAGTCAAAAATGCGACAACCGACGTCAGACTTGATCAAACAGATGCAGTTAATGTCGCTTTCCCTTAATGGGCGCTTTCTTTATAGTACGCCCGCTGAAAAAATTCCCTGTCACTGGCGCTGGTCGATTAATTTCCCACCGCCTGCACCACGAGGTTAAGCCCCATGGCTCAATACGTATTTAGTATGCATAGGCTCGGCAAGATAGTGCCGCCCAAGCGTGAAATCCTGAAAGACATCTCCCTCTCCTTCTTCCCCGGCGCCAAAATCGGCGTACTCGGTTTGAACGGTTCAGGTAAATCTACCCTGCTGCGCATCATGGCTGGCGTAGATCAGGATTTTAACGGCGAAGCCCGCCCTATGCCGAACCTGAAAATCGGTTATCTGCCGCAGGAGCCGCAACTCGATCCAGCCAAAGACGTGCTGGGCAACGTGCAAGATGGTGTGCGTGAAGCGGTAGATGCACTGGCCGAGCTGGACCAAATCTACGCTGCCTACGCCGAGCCGGATGCCGACTTTGACGAGCTGGCAAAAAAGCAAGCCAAGTGCGAAGACATCATCCAGGCCTGGGATGCGCATAACCTGCAACACACCCTCGAAGTTGCTGCTGATGCATTGCGTCTGCCGCCGTGGGATGCCGATGTCACTGTGCTCTCGGGTGGTGAACGCCGCCGTGTCGCGCTCTGCCGCCTGTTGCTATCGCGCCCCGATATGCTGTTGCTCGACGAACCTACCAACCACCTGGACGCCGAATCTGTTTATTGGTTGGAACAATTCCTCCACAGCTTCACTGGCACCGTAGTGGCGATCACCCACGATCGCTACTTCCTCGATAACGCCGCTGGTTGGATTTTGGAACTCGACCGCGGCCACGGTATTCCGTACGAAGGTAACTACACCAGCTGGCTGGAACAAAAAGATGCGCGTTTGGAGCAAGAACAACGCACCGAAGCTGCACACCAGAAAGCATTGAAAACCGAATTGGAATGGGTTCGCCAAAATCCTAAAGGCCGCCAAGCCAAGAGCAAGGCGCGTCTCGCCCGCTTTGATGAATTGCAATCACAAGAATTCCAGGCACGTAACGAAACCAACGAGATCTACATTCCGCCAGGCGAGCGCTTGGGCGATAAAGTGATCGTGCTGGAAAACGTGAGCAAAGGTTACGGCGACCGTCTGTTGATCGACAACTTGTCACTGAGCATTCCTAAAGGTGCGGTGGTGGGTATTGTGGGTGGTAACGGTGCCGGTAAATCAACCCTGTTCCGTATGATCTCTGGCACTGAAAAACCCGATAGTGGCACCGTGACTTTGGGCGATACCGTAAAAGTGGCTTACGTTGAGCAAAGCCGTGAAAACCTGGACGATAAAAAATCGGTTTGGGAAGCCGTGTCTGATGGTTTGGATATTTTGAAAATCGGCAACTACGAAGTGAGTTCGCGCTCGTACCTCGGCCGCTTTAACTTCAAGGGTGGCGATCAACAAAAACGCGTCGGCGAACTTTCCGGTGGTGAGCGCGGCCGTTTGCATTTGGCGAACACCTTGAAGCAAGGCGCGAACGTACTCTTACTCGACGAACCGTCAAACGATTTGGACATCGAAACCTTGCGCGCATTAGAGGATGCAATTCTCGCTTTCCCTGGCTGCGTATTGGTGATCTCGCATGACCGCTGGTTCCTCGACCGTATCGCAACCCACATACTCGCGTATGAAGGTGATTCAGATATCGTGTTCTTCGAAGGCAACTACACCGAATACCACGAAGATTTTGTAAAACGCAAAGGTCAGGATTCACAGCCGAAGCGTATGAAGTACAAACCGCTGAAAGCCTAACGCAATCAGCAAATAAAAAAGCCGCTCACATGAGCGGCTTTTTTATTTCTGGATATTTAAAATCATCAAACTTAATAATTATTTTTAATCTCCTGATAAATACCAGGATAGTTAGCCTGCAACTCTTTCGCTTTTGTAGCGGCAATATCATCCCAGTTAAACCAGATATTAGCCCAACGCGAATCGGAGCGCGGCACGTTGGCATTAGCCTGATCCATAATCAGCGAATCGTTGCGAGTTTTAAAACTGGCGGAACCAAAATTGGATTGCTCCAACACCATGCGATATTGGGTATTGCGCTCATGACGGGTGCGCTCATTAGAATCCCAGTGAGCTAGCGCGCGATAATGGCTGATAATATTCGGCGCATAAAATTCACCCCAGTTGCCCTGAAACTCAACCTTGGCTTTATCTGATGCATTAGCAAAACGAAACGCATGAGTGCTCGCACCATCTTTGTGATACACCACCAGCGGATGTCCATTGTGTTGCTGCAAACCGTTCATGGCTCGGGTATCAAAATTTCCATGAGCGCTAGTAGACACATGGCTAATAAATTCCTGATTAAAACCTTTAAGAGTCCAGACAATCACCGTCTCTACATCATGACGGTGGCCGGCTAAAAAGGTTAAATGAACAGCTTGGTCTTTTTCAAAATACAATTCATAAAAATGCGCGCAGCGCTCCCAACCATCTGTGCCTACCTGGCATAACTGTCTGTGGATGGTGTTGGAAATGTTGCCCCAACCCGCATCACGGCAACCGCCGTAATAGCTGGAGGTTGCGCCCAAACCCGGATTTTGGCGCAGATTTTCATTGCGGTGAAATGGTGTGCCGGGATAACAGCCATCCGAATCAAAATCAAACGTTGGATGAAATTTTCTAACCTGCCCTTCATTGTAAGCAGTAATCACCGCCTCCCAGGTTGGAAATTCGTCAGCATTTACCACACTGACATTGAGCAGGGTTAAAAAAACAAAAAAGCCTTTTAACATCTTCACGCTGATTATGTTTATTCTGTTTAACACGAGTCGAACCTCCGGTTGATGATGGTTGTTTTTACCGACCTCGCCTTTTGAATCAAGAGCGAGATCGGAACCGGGAGTCTAGGGTTCGATAAATGACAGGATTAGGTGATCACAAAAATTTAATGGGATTGTCACAAACAAAGCTTTTTTTGTATCTGAGTTCAGTTTTGTTTTACTGCAACCCCACCATAAAGATTAAATACCTGAATGCCATCTTTTTTCACAAACGTAATTCTTTCACCGGTATTTTGATGAATAAAATCAAGGCTATCACCAACAATCGGTGTGAGTTTGTATTCTGTCCCGCTAGGGAAGACCAGCGAAATGATGTTATTGTTTTCGTCAAAGCGAACCACAAAGTCATCCTGATTGTTCCATTTATATTTGCCGGAAAGTGCCTTTAAGGTTTCATTGTTTTGGTGTTTTCGATGCGCATCTGTTTGCTTAAAGTTATTCCAGCCATAGACCTCGGAGGCGGACAACAAGAGATCCCTTCCCAGCTCCCAACCGTTCTCCGAATTAATCAAATAAACCAAACCATTTCCAGTGGTAAGGTTTATGGTCATTCCGGTGTTATAGCCAGCATTGCCACCGTAGTGAGTGATAGAGATTTTATTGCCAGACCGATCCACCCTGAATCCATACACATGCCCGTCTCGCTCATGGGTGAGCAGGGATTTAATTTCAGCTTGGGAAAATATGGAAGTTTTACCGTGATAAGCCTTATAAATTTCAATAAGAAATGTAGCCATATCGGTAGAGTTACTCCAAAGTCCGGCAGCGGCTTGCTCGGGATAGTTTCGCCAACCGCCCTCCAAGATAGCTCCTGAATTGACATGGCCTTTGGCAACTTGCTGGTATTTAGATGCTGGTAACGGCTGGGTGAAATCAGAATGTTTCATGCCAGCAGGATCAAGAATCCACTTTTTCATAATGCGCGCAAACTCATCATGAAAAATATCTTGAATAGCTAGTTCAGCTAAAGAGTACGCGCCGCCAGAATAAGCCAGCTTTTCATTGGGTGGTGCGACAACAGCTATAGCCGGTGAATTCGCGCCTGCGCTCCCTTTTAAAATATCAATATCTGCGGGAAAGTGAATGTCCCTGGCGTACCCTTGATATCCTCCGGAAGTAATGCCTGATGTATGGGAAAAAATATTGCGCAATGTAACCGGATTATTAACGGTTTGTTTTCCTGTGGGTAATACAAAGTCCCGCAAATAAAGTTGAATGTTTTTATCCAGGTCTATTTTACCGGCAGCCTGCATGCGCACAGCAGCCATAAATGTCACTGGCTTAGACAGGGACGCGGCTTGGAACAGGCTTTTACAATTCAATTTACGCTCTTCAGTAAAGTTCGCATCCTGATAAATATCAACCCATGCAATCTCGCCTTGTTTTATTACGGCGAGAGATAATGCGGGAATTTTATACTCGGACATTTTATCGGTAATAGAACTTAACTCTTCCGGCTCATTCAAAAACCTCACCTGATTGCGGATTCCATTCTCTAGCAAAACTTTTCCCGCAATTGATCCTTTTGGAATCAGGCAACCAGCACTTACATGTTGTACAGGTTTGTTATGTTCTTCAGCTCGGACGAAGACACTGATCAATGAAGTTATTGTTATGATCAGCGAAATGAACACAGATCGCGCTTTTACAGAGGAATACATAGGAGCTCCAAATATATGATTTTTATGTGGCTTGTATAGCTGCAACCACACTAGGAAAATCCCATGAAAACGACATGATATTGCGGTGATTTTTTGTGATTATTAGTGACCACACCCCTATTACATGGTAGGTTTGCGCGAAATTCGAAGGGGACAGGACTCTGGATGCGCTGGAAAATACACCATTTGGTTTTTTGCGAAAAAAGCCAGACATTAAGCAATGAAGGCGCAACGATAATTCTCGAACCTTTATCTGTTGAGGTGCTGGCCTATTTCTGTCGCCATCCCAATGTCATGATCAGTCGCGACCTTCTGATTGCCGAAGTATGGAATGGAAGAATAGTCACCGACAACGCGGTAACACGCGTAATAACCAAGCTACGCAAAGCACTGGCTGACACTCCAGAGACACCACGTTTTATTGCTACCTTTCCTAAAAAAGGCTACAAGTTTGTAGCCGATGTAAAACTGCTTGATGAGCACACTGAAAACCCGATTGCGATTGCACATCCAACCACGGCAGAAAAAAAATCGTCCAACCACTTGCCAGCCACAAGCCTGATACTCGGTGTCTTCATCTGTTGTTTACTAACCTGGTTTTGGTTTTCATCACCCTCCTCACAACCAGCCGCCGTCTCGTCATACCGAATTGATGCATTAACACGAGGCATGGAGCGAACGCTTCACCCCAGAGTATCACCCGACGGCCGCTATCTAACCTACAGCACCTTCAACGCTGACAAGATGCGTTTACACCTCAAGGATTTGGCGACAGAGGAAACCGTAGAAATCGGGGACCAGAATGGATGGAGTGGCCCTGCCGCTTGGTCAGATGACGGCAAACAGATTGCTTATTTGAACACCACCGGCGACGCCTGCCGGTATTATTTGTTAAACATCGACAAGCTGATCATCACCGAACGAAAACTCATCCACAATTGCCCCAAAGGGAGTTATGGAAAAATTATCTTTAGCCATGAGAACCACAAACTTATTTACACTGAAACCCCGGGGCCGACCCAACCGTTTTCTATCTTTGAATTAAATACGCATACCGGCGATGTACGCCGCTTGCCCCAACCGGAATTAATACTGGGCGGCAACAGTCAATTTGACCTTCATCCCACCGAAAATAAATTACTCATTTCATCACCCAATGCACAACAATGGCTGGAAATTTACAGCCTCGATTTAGTTAGCGATGCATTACTCCACTTATTTGAACTCAAGGAATATACCTGCTGCGCAATTTGGGATCACAGTGGTGAACGTGTCGTAATACAAGGCGAGCACCCAGCGCAAGAGTTAATAAGCTTTGCCTTGGATGGTAAAAGTAAAACCACTTTATTTCAGGTTCCCCATAGTGTTTCCTCTCCGGCACGCATCCCCAACAGCAAAAGTTACGCCTATGTCGGAGGAGCATTAAATCGCGATATTTATTACTACAGTTTTAATGAGCAGACCTCAAAACCCATAGTTGATTCAGCCATGGACGATTGGTTGCCAATTATCTCTTCCGACAAAAATAAACTGGCATTTATTTCAGACAGATCAGGAAGTGAAGAAGTGTGGATTCGCGAGCAAGGGCAATCTTTTGAACGAAAACTGACAAATTACCAGGATGGTCGACACTATTTCGACTTGCAATGGTCGCCCGATGGAAAATTGATTGCGGGAATGACAATCAATGAAATTCACGTAACAGATGCCGCCAACGGCAACTGGCGAAAGTTAAAGATTCCGCAGGAAGAATTATCTGGAATTTCATGGAAGGACAATCAAACCCTTTCCTTCAGCATTAAAAGTGGAGAGCTATGGCAGGTTAAGCATTACGATCTAACAAATGATCAATTAACAAACGCACCAGGGGAATGGCAATTTGTTCGCCACGCCACCGATAATAATGACTCTTTATGGATAGACCGAAACGACAATACTTTTTATGGCGAACACCATACACCACTCGCACTGAAACCAATTAAAGTGCTACAAAATAGACGCTTTAATCTATTAAAAAGTGGCGATTCTGTTTTCTATCTATCGATGGAAGCAAGTGCTTCTTATGTAGAACAGTTTAATGTTACAACCCACCAAAACACCCAACTTTTCAGAACTGACACTATGAATGGGCTTTCCGTTAGCAACTCGGGAATTTATTACGCCCAATTGAAGAACAACTTGGCCAATATTTACCGGGCATCTAAACAATGAATACTGTCTATTAACCAGGTGAGCGCATCACTGAGCTTGCGACAATACTTTTTCAACATCCACCCCAAATACCATTACACCTAAAGGTTCAAACTTTTCCTCGGAATAAATCGGCACACTTAAATGGATTTGGAAACGCTTGGTGGATTCATCGTAATTAATATCGCCAAAGTGCATTGTATTGGCGGGCTTAGCGAACACTTCGGTAAATTTTTCTTCATCGCCCTGCCAGTAGTCTGATGTCATATCGCTAATCGCCACGTTCAACCCACGCGCATCTGTCACGATAATTTCGGTAATGGTATCCATGGATTGTTTTTTGATTTCACGTAGCTGTGCCGACATTTCCTGATCGACCAGTTTTATCGAGTAGGAAAAATCATCGCGTAAAAATGCTTGCGTCCACTTTTTATCGCGCTCGGCAATGTCCTGCGCGGTAAAACGGCGCGACTTCTGGTTGCGCTCTTTTAGCAAGGATTCCAATTTAGGCAGGCGTTTCCAGCGCTCAATTTTACGGGTGAGCAATTCTTTTATCAGTTGCTGTTCGTAGTCAGAGAGTGCAAAACGTGTGGTGGAGCAGCCGGTAATTTGTTGGTTGAACCTCGCCAAAAAATCCGGGTTCTGGTTGAGGAACTGCTCGTTAAAATAAACTCCAAGTGGAACGTAACGGAAAAACCGTGACTGGAAGCGGTTAACATCCATTTTGATTTCTTTGGTGGCCTGCACAAAATGCTCGCGGTCGGCCAGGATCACATCAATGCGTTTACTTTGCAGCAATTTAATCAACTGCGGCAAATTGTTCGCACTCATATCAACCTTATAACCAGCCTCACCTAACCAGGTTTCCTGCTGGCTACCTAAAATCGACCCCAACTTATAACCATCGCGCCAGGACTCAGGGGCAATGGTGTCCTGCCGCCAAAACCAATACCAATTTTCCAAAACTAATGGCGATGACAAAACTGCGTAAGGATCGACTTGACGCATGGGGATCGCAGTAAAAAAACCATCGATGCGATTGCTTTTCACATCCTGATAGGCGCGTCGCCAGGGAATGACCTGCACGTTAAATTCGCGCCCCATTTGTTTAAATATGCATTGCAAATGCGGCAGCAGTTCCTGATTGCTACCTGCGGGTAAGTCCGCACTGAATGCAGAGGAAATATTGGTCGCGAGGTTTATAGGGGCATTAGGAGATGGTGCCGATGATGTGTCGGCCGGATCGGCAACACCGTTGGCCGCAGAGAAAGCGACTAGAATCAATACCCATAAATAGCCAAAACGCATACCCTTGCTCCTTCCTGATCGAACACCACTAATTACATGAAATTAGTATAGGCTCGCTGCGAGAGATTGCTCGTTGCAGGAAGCGCTCAATCATCCGGCGGAATAATTGCTGTTTAGGCATGGCAGCCAAACAGGTTACAATGCGCCCAACCTTTTGTAATAAGTTATTGATTATGAAGAAAGACTATATCTGGCCGGTTGTTGGGCTTATCGCTGTCGCCTTTTCTGCATATTTACTGTACCACCAGCTAAGAGACATTTCGTACGACGATATCGTCAACAGTTTGCAAGCAATTCCGCTGAAAGGCTGGCTGCTCGCGGGTTTGGCAACCGTTGGGGCTTATGTGGCGCTGGCTGGATATGACCGTTTGGCACTGTCGCACCTGCGCAAAAAGATCTCGTGGAAGTTTATCTCGGTGGCATCTTTTACAGCTTATGCCATCGGCCACAATTTGGGCGCCTCAGTATTTTCCGGTGCCGTAGTTCGTTATCGCGCTTACTCCTCCCAAGGCCTGAGCGGCGCAGATGTTGGTGTTTTGGTTGCTTTTTGCTCATTCACCTTTGCGCTGGGAAGTATTTTGCTGGGGGGAATTGTGCTGGTGACCCAGCCCTCGATGCTGAACCGGTTCAATGAGGATATTCCCGTATGGGTCGCACTGGGTGCCGGTATAGGTATGTTGACCTTGGTTGGGCTCTATATCATCGGCAGTGTGCTGAAATTCAAACCGCTGAAGATCCGCAAATTTTCCCTGGAATATCCCTCAATACGCATCGTGTGGCGCCAGTTGTTGATCGGCCCATTGGAGTTGTTGGCGGCAGCGGCGATTATTTATTTTGCATTACCGGAAGCCAGTAACCCGGGATATTTATTGGTGCTGGGAATATTCCTGGCCTCATTTTCTGCGGCACTTATATCCCACGCACCGGGCGGATTAGGTGTATTGGAGGTTATGTTCCTGCTCGCCCTGCCGGATGTCGACCCAGCCGATGTTGTTGCAGCCCTGCTGATCTTCCGCCTGTTTTATTTGCTAATTCCTTTCGCACTCTCCCTGATTTTTGTGGTGTTGTTTGAGCATGATCAGTGGATGAACCGCTTCAAAAGTCGATCTAAAAATAGCGATTAATCACTACCGCCTGCTTACTGCGTCAAGCAGGCAAATCTAAATCCCCGCCACCAATTCCTGCAAAAAATTCTCGGCCAATGCAGCCTCTGTAGCACTGGCCAAACAATCAAGCGATTGCTCGCGCTGTTGATTGATATCTACCACGTCTGCCGCTGCCAATCCCGCCCATGCAAGCAATTGAGACAAGGCAGCCGGTTGATCAAACAGGCCGTGCAGATAAGTTCCAAGAATCGCATTGTCTTCACTGATAGCGCCATCGGGCAAAGATTCATCACCATCTTTTAGATAACACGCAGGCCGCAAAAGTGCTTCGCCACTGCTAACCCCGGTATGGATTTCATAACCCTCAACTGATGTGGTCTTGTCCCACAAAAAGCCCTGTCGTTGCTGCAATATTTTTTCGCGCATCAACTCGGTTTGCAGCGCAAAATATCCCAAACCTGCAGAAGATCCTGAAACTGATTCCACAGCATCCGGGTCATGGATCATTTCCCCCAGCATTTGAAAACCACCGCAGACACCGATTAATTTCCCACCGTAACGCAGATGTTTTTGAATGCCCTTGTCCCATTGCTGGTCACGCAAAAATTGCAAATCTGCACGGGTATTTTTACTGCCGGGAATGATCAATAAATCGCAAGCCGGAATATTTTGGTTGGGACCAACCCATTGGAAATTTACTTGTGAATGGAGGCGCAGGGAATCGAAATCTGTGTGATTGGAAATGCGTGGTAGTGCCAGCACGGCCACACGAAAACTCGCATCAGAATTGGATGAATCTCGTGTGAGCGCATCTTCTGCATCCAGATACAAACCCTGCAAATACGGAATCACGCCCAGCACCGGTTTGCCCGTTTTTTGCTCCAGCCAATCCAGACCTGATTGCAACAAACCTATGTCACCACGGAAACGATTGATCACAAATCCAATCACACGCTTGCGTTCAGATTCGCTCAATAATTCCAGCGTACCGACAAGATGGGCAAAGACACCACCGCGATCAATATCTGCAATTAAAATCACCGGGCAATCCACCGCTTCAGCAAAACCCATATTGGCGATATCGCGGTCACGCAAATTAATTTCCGCCGGACTGCCTGCCCCCTCCACCACTATCACTTGATATTGCTGCTGCAAACGCCGATATGAATCCAGCACAAATTCCAGCGCGCGCGTTTTGTAGTCGTGATAAACCGCCGCGTCCATATCGGTAATCGCTCGCCCTTGCACAATAATTTGTGCGCGCGTATCGCTGGTGGGCTTAATCAAAATAGGATTCATGTCTGTGTGCGGTTGCAATCCAGCCGCTTGCGCTTGCAACGCTTGGGCTCGACCAATCTCACCACCATCGACAGTGACCGCTGAATTAAGAGCCATATTTTGCGGTTTGAATGGCACCACAGAAATGCCACGGTTTTTCAGAATCCGGCACAGCGCCGCAACCAAGGTAGATTTACCGGCATCGGAAGTGGTGCCCTGCACCATTATGGTTTTGGACTCAAACATAAACACAATAACCTGAAAAAAATAACAAAAAGATCAACTAGACTCAGAACAAAAGAAACCAGATCAATTATTCGGTGTCTAGGGGACGGGCCTTGACTATCAGGCGACAATCCCAACTTCCTACCCTTATCACACCCCGGCAACCAGACACATAATCCCCAACCCGATTTTTTACCTTTAACCCAATTCACTAAAAGGTGCGACCTTGATTAACTCGCGTATCCTGGTAAACGGAATTTCCTTGTTGGCGGCAGTGGCCGCCTTTTATATGGTCGGGCGGGAAATAACAACCTACCACCTGACGTGGGCTAGCGCAGGTGAAATCCTGCAGGATTTTCACGGCCAGCCGCTATTACTGGCCTTACTTGCAACAATCCTCGGCTACGGCGTCTTAGCCACTTACGATTTACTCGCAACCCATCACCTGAAATATAAAATCGATTGGCATAAAGCACTGCTGGTGAGTTTTATCAGTTTTGCCGTCAGCAATAATACCGGACACGCAATGGTAACGGGTGGCTCAATTCGTTATCGCTTTTATTCCGGTTGGGGGTTGGGCGCATTTGAGATTGGAAAAATTATCGTCTTCTCCAGCGTAACTTATTTATTGGGCGCTGCGACATTATTGTGTTTCGCTTACTTCTTTATACCCGTGCAGGAATTACATAACCCGCAATTACTCGGCGGGCATTTCTCCTGGCTGATATGGGCAGTGATGTTGTTGCTCGGAATTTATTGGCTACTGATTGCCACTGGTCGCCACAGCATCCAATGGTGGAAAGTAAATTTAGTGATTCCGCCTGCGCGCATTACAGCATTGCAAAGCCTTGCCGGTATTTGTGATTTATTGTTAGCCGGTGTAGTGCTTTATTGTTTGATATATCCATCTACCCATATGCATTTTATGTGGTTTTTTACGCTTTATATTGTTGCGCAACTCACTGGATTATTTAGCCAGGTGCCCGGCGGCATAGGTGTGTTTGAAGGTACCTTCCTGTATTTAATGGGTGATAGCTCCGACAAACAAATTATCATCATGGCGCTACTAACCTATCGCCTGATGTATTTTTTATTGCCACTGCTGATTGCTGCAGTTGTTTTTGTTGTATACCAACGAATCGCACTGCGCGATAGCTGGAATAAAATACCGGGAGTCATGCCAGTACAAAACACTGTGAAAACTCTCTCCCTCTTTCTGCACAAAAGCCTGCCATCGGTGCTTTCATTACTGCTGGTAATTGCAGGCACGATTTTATTAGTCTCGGGCAGTACTCCAGGTTTACCGGGTCGGCTTGAACAATTAACGGGCGTTATTAATTTACCCCTGATCGAATTATCACACTTGCTCGGCAGTGTAATCGGGATATTTTTGATCATCCTTGCACGCGCCATTTTATTGCGAATCAACACTGCCTATCCTCTCACCTTATTATTGTTAGGCGCGGGAGTTTTATTCTCGCTGACCAAAGGTCTGGACTATGAGGAGGCAATATTTCTCAGCATTTTGTTTCTACTGTTTATTCCCTGGAAAAGCTATTTTTATCGCAAATCCAATATCGACAGCTATTGGCTTACACCAAGATGGATTGCGCTTGTTATTGCGATAGTGAGCCTTAGTATTCTGATTGGCTTTATCGCCTACAGTGAAGTGGATTACGCACATGAGTTATGGTGGCAATTTGAGTTGGACTCGAATGTATCGCGCTTCTTACGCGCTGCATTGTTAACAAGCGTCGTGCTATGTGGCTGGCTATTTCATTACTTGTTGTCCAGAAGCCAATACAAACCCCAGCTACCCACCATCGAAGAATTAACCGAAGCGGGATCAATCATCAGTGCACAAAAAAGCACCGAACATTACATCAGCTTGAGTGGCGATAAGTATTTATTTTGGAGTGAAGAGCGCGATGCTTTTATCGCCTACATCACCACCAAAAAATATTGGATCGCACTCAATGACCCTTGCGGCAACCCTGCCAGTTTTAAAGCATTGGTAAAAGAGTTCCGTACCCGTGCTGATTGGCACGGCGCAAAACCTGTGTTTTACCGAATCGCGACCGAGCACTTGCCACTCTATGTAGATTTGGGTTTAAACCTGATCAAGCTGGGTGAAGAAGCCCATGTCGACCTCAGCAATTTTGCACTTAAAGGAAATGCATGGACTTCGTTCCGCAACACTATCAACAAGATTAATAAAGAAGGTTTTAGCTTTCACATTATTCGTGCTGCTGACATAGATCCGGTATTGCCGGCATTAAGACAAATCTCCGACCAATGGTTAAATCATAAAAAATCGCGCGAGAAAGGTTTTTCACTTGGTTTTTTTGATGATACCTATATGCGCTTTTTTGATATTGCAGTGGTGCGTAAAGATGACCAGATTGTGGCCTTTGCAAATTTACTGCACACTGGTTTGTCCAATGAAATCTCCATCGACCTGATGCGTTATGGCGATAGCGCACCCAAAGGTGCAATGGATTATTTACTCACCAATATTATGCTGTGGGCAAAAGAAGAGTCTTACCATAAATTTAATTTGGGCATGGCGCCGCTGGCAGGTCTTGATGACGATGAGCTGGCACCTTTCTGGCACCGCCTCGGCTCATCTATTTTCCGTATGGGTAACGAGTTTTATGATTTCAAAGGATTGCACCACTACAAAGAAAAATTCCACCCCCAATGGAATCCTGTCTACCTTGCACTACCACGCGGTGGACATTTAGCACGCGTAATTTTCACCATCACCAATGCTATCTCAGGTGGAATCAGGGGAAGCTTTGGAAAATGATGCGCTACTGTTTATGGTTCATAATTTTTCTATCTTTGCATTGCAATGCGCAATACCAACCGGAAGTGTTGCGCTGGGGCGATTTTGATAACACTTGGATTTATGTTGGCGGCACACGCGCAGTTGAATTGGTTCTTACCGATACCGCACATCAACAGCAAGCGCAGAAATTTGCTGCGCAACTTAGCTGGCAAGGCGACTTAGCTGCAGTATTAAATATCGATGTTTATTTAGAGAAAATCACTGCGCGCAACGCCAGTTGTTTTGATGCAGCTACTCCGCTCTCGGTATACGCGCAGGATATCCAGCAGCATCACCAGTTTAAACATTTCAGCCAGCCATTCATTACTGGCTTTGGCAGCGCAGGCAGTTATGTATTCGCAATGCTCGGACAATTACCCAAGGGTATTTATCGTGGCGCTTACAGTATCAACTGGCAAAATGAAATCAATATGCCCGTCGCCCCTTGTAAAACCAGTAATCAAGCACAATGGATTCCACAGCAGAAAAAACTGGTTTTGGATATCGCTCACCTACCCTCCACTAGATGGAGACTGTTTAACACTGCCCTTGTGATCCAGCAGTTGATGCCAACATTCCCTTTGCTCGGAAACTGGCTGCGCGACAGGGAATCTTTTGTGCATGAGTTAGATCAGCAGGAGGACAACAATAAAAATGCTCTTGCTTCTTTACCATTAATTGAACTCCCTACTACTCAGACCAACGATAACAATGATCTCCTAGCCATTATTATTTCCGGCGATGGCGGCTGGGCGAATATTGATAAAGATATTGCTAATCAATTAGTACAACAGGGAATTGCGGTGGTTGGCTGGAACTCGCTGGATTATTTTTGGGAGGAAAAATCACCCGAGATTGCAGGAAAAGATCTGCAAGCCACAATTGATCACTACCTACCACTGTGGAATAAAAAGCAGGTTTTGCTAATCGGATTTTCAATGGGCGCGGATGTAATGCCGTTTATGGCGAATCGCTTAAATGCAGAAACCAAAGCAAAAGTCGTTAACGTCAGTTTATTAAACCCATCCACCAGTGTGGACTTTGTTTTTCATGTAAGTGGTTGGCTAGGCAACTCAAGCGAAGCTGCACATTTGCTATACCCGGAAATGAAAAGCTGGAGTCAGTGGCCCACACTCTGTCTATACAGCGAGCAAAAAGATAGCTTGTGCGAAAAAATTCAGGAAAATATTGCCGCCAAACCAAAGGAACAACATCTGGTTTATTTGCCGGGTGATCACCACTTTGATGGCGATTATCAAAAATTAACCGGACTTATTTTGGATAACATACGCAAGCTGCCCTAGGCAGCTCACCGCATCAAATGCTTACCACTCAATTCCTTTCTGCGCCTTCACACCAGCATTAAAAGCGTGCTTGACTGATTTTACTTCGCTAAAAGTATCAGCAAGATCTTCCAAGTATTTTTTAGCACCGCGGCCCGTGATGATCACGTTTTGGTTGCGCGGGCGATTCTGGATTGCCGCTACCACTTTATCTTTATCGAGATAATGATAATTCAGCATGTAGGTTAATTCATCAAGCAACACTAAATGGATTTCCGGATCATTAAATACGTGTTCGCATTCAGCCCATACAGCTTCAGCAGCGGCTTTATCTTGCTCGGCGTTTTGGGTTTCCCAGGTAAAACCTGTGCCCATCACAAAATATTCCAGCTGCGGGCTGACGCCACGGAAAATACTTTCCGTTAAAAAATTCTTTTCACCGCATTCCCATGTGCCTTTAATGAATTGCACTATGGCCACTTTGTAGCCGTGCCCAAGACAACGCAATGCAGTGCCAAACCCCGATGAGCTTTTTCCCTTACCATCACCGGTTAATACAATCACTACGCCGCGCTCTTCATCAGCGCGAGCAATTGCAGCATCCACAATTTCTTTGCGTTGCTGCATACGCTCTTGATGACGTTTGGCTTTGCTGTCAGTTTGTGCATCATTACTATCAATGTTGCCGCCAGTTGGATTTTTATCGTCGGTCATACTCACCACCACCGGTTTTGTCTGGTTCAAAAAAAGAAAATGCCCCCAAGCAGGGCTTGGGGGCATCAACTTAACAATTAAACGGGATAATTGCTATTAGAAGCGGTAAGTAATGCTCGCTTCGTAGTTACGCTCTGGTTGTGGGTATTGATAGTAACCTGCTGTCGGTGAAACAGCTTGAAAGCCTGCATATTGCTCATTAGTCAGGTTTTTAATACGGCCACCAATTTCAACACCTTGATACTGCCAAGACACATTCAGATTAAACAATACAACTGGATCAATTTTATCGCGGTTGTTAGCGTCATCCCCTGAACGATAGCGAGAACCGGTGTAGCTAGAATCCAGATAAACAGTGAGGGATTCTACTGGAGTGAATACTATCGCAACGTTCGCACGATTTTCTGCAACATAGGGAACGCTGTTGCCAGGAAAGCTACCACTGGTTAGCTCTGCATCAGTGTAGGTGTAATTAGCTTGCAAGCTAATTTCTTTACTCAGCACTAACTGACCATCAAATGCGATACCTTGGCGACGCGAAGAATCGAGATTGATGTTAGCGCCAAATCCATTCCAAGAGTTGCTATTTGCGATAACCGCGTCGTACATCAACTCGTTATCAATATCCATACGGTACAAAGACCATTGCGCCGATGCACGATCCCCCTTCCATTCAGCACCCAACTCACCTGAACGGCTGGTTTGTGCCTCCAGGAAATCCACACCCGGCAGTATCAGATTGTTTTCATCAGCGTTAGCAAAACGGAAACCATCGGCGTAACGACCGAATACACGCCAACCATTTTCCAATTGATAACTTAAACCAAACTCACCAGAGGTAGCATCATCATCGTGCTTCACGCCAAGCATGTTATTGGTATCTTCAACAGATGACGTACGCACACCAACACTAGCGCTCAATTGTTTAGTCAGTGGATAAATCAATTGACCGTAAAATGCATCTATTGTTTGTTTAATGTCAGTACCCCAATCCGGCACTGTGTATTCTGAGTCAACTTGATCGTATCCAAGTGTAACTATGGCGTTACCGTTAGAAGTAGGTAAAGTACCAACAACGCGAGGAGTAATGTTTTTTACACGCATATTGCCGAGAGTTGGCGTACCGTATCCATAGTAAGACTCAGTGTCTTCATCACGATCAGCATACTCTGCCAATAATTCCCAGTTATCAGTGATATCAACACCTGCACCCACACGAACTAAATCAGTTTTCTGATTTGCATAATCAGTTGGAGTACGAGCTTGACGTGGGTTAACAGCTACTTGCGTATCCAATAAATAACCTGCGAGATTTAACTCATCATCAATCGTTTGACCTTCTACAAAAACAAAACCTTTTGCAAAATCATAACGAACGTTGCCCAATAAATTTTCGTAGGCAGATTGGTTATTATCGCGATAGTTATCAGCATTGCGTTTTTGTGCCGATACGTTGTAGCTCAAACCATTTTCAAAACCTTGATTAACACTAGCACTATAATCTTCAAGATTATCGGTACCTCCGGTTACGCTCACGGTTCCGTGCACTTCGCCTGCAACTGCACGACGAGTAATAATATTAATTACACCACCAACAGCTTGATCACCGTACAAAACACCAGCACTACCTTGAACAACCTCGATGCGCTCCACATCCTTCAGTGCAACGGTGTTAAGTGCAGGGGCAGCAAGCGTTGGGTTATTTAATTTACGGCCATCAACTAACACCAGTACGTTGTTGGCACCGGACAAACCGCGCATTGATGCAGTGACGTTGCGCGCACCGCTGCCATCAGAGTCAGTCAATTGAATGCCAGCCTGGGTGCGCAGGACTTCCGATAGTAATTTTGCACCGCTCACGCGAATTTCTTCCGCGCTGATCACTTTAATTTGGGTTGCGACAGGCACTTGCGCCGTTTCGCTGCGGGTTGCGCTGACGTAGACAGTTTCGAGTTTCTTGTCGTCCGCTTTGCTATCGGCCGCAAAGGTGTGCGGAACTGCAAGAATAGCGGCACTCAGTGCAGTGAGTGCAAAGGCGGTTGGCTTAACGGTTGACTTTCTAGACATGAGATTCCTCAATCCTGAATGATGGATGAGGGAGGGTAAAGCGGAAAAAAGATGCAATCGGGTGAGCCCGATAAACAGATTTCCACCGATGCTGCCCTCCGCGACATCGTGAACAAATAGAACAATCGTTCTGGTATTGAGGCTGGTATCGGACTCATCTGCAAAGCTGCAGATTTACCGTTGCGGGGGCAGTGTCGGGATTGCAGCGCTGATCAAACAGCAGGCATGCGCACCGACTTCCCATTGACTCTGAACCTGACGCTTGCGCGCCTATCAGACACCTCGGGCGCGCAAGTTACGGGGATATGCGGGGGTAGTCAAGCCGGAATCGACACGGAGGCGCAGGCCTGTAAATAGAGGCCGCCACTGATGCGCTGGTAGATTGCCGATGAGCATGACTGCCAAAAAGTGTCCTGGGTGCGGATATCCATATCGCGCAATACTCTGTAGCAAGGGTCGATATCACACAACTCCTGCGCCGAGCGCAATGATGAACGATACGCCGGAGCAGTTGCCATGCCGCACAGGGATTTTAGATGCGCCCAGAAAAGTGTCGCCGGACTCAGGTAATCAAATACGATTTCCACTGGCGCCCGTCCTTGTACGTGTTTGGCGATCCTTGCAAACACGTGCTGTACCTCGGCTTGTGACATGAACATCAACCGATGTTCCAGCACAATAATCAATGGCTCTCCCTGCCAATGCGCGAGCCAGTCACCTTCGACTATGTTGGCGGCGACCAATTCGTAATTGTCGATAGCCGGAAGCAGTTTGGCTTTCTGCTGGATGACTTCTGCGGTATCCACCTCCAACCAACGAAATCTCGGCCAATCGGCAAGCTCGGACAAACGATGAAAGCGCGTACTGAATCCAGCCCCCAGCTCCACGCAGAGCGCATGGGGATAACGGGCGAAGAATTGTTGGCAGCGATGGTCCATCCACTGGCTGCGCTTGAGCGCAATGCAATCGGAGGGAGTCGACACTGGCTGCAGGTATCGGATTCCCGCATTCAAACGATCCAACACAATTTGCGCTGCCGGATCACAGAACCCCAGCTGCGGCCAGTTTTTGCGCGCGCCGGCGCGCTGGGACAGCAGGGAATAAGACTCCTGCAGCCACGAGGCGCTATCCATATTGGCGAGCTTCATTAGTTAGCTGCCGCTTGACGGGTAAGCGCTTGCGCCTGCAGGCGATCTTCAGTCATCAGTTGCAAACCAACGGATAACGCGAAACTAATCAGGTAAATATGCGGGTTGCCCACAACACCGAGGATATTGGATTCCCCAAGGCGCAGGCGGGTTTCGCGCGCAATCCGCTCAGCGACGGCAAGCGAACCAAAACGGTAAACCAGATAAATCAGCAACTCTTCGCGATAACAATCAAAACAGTCGCAATCGGCATCCTGCCCCCAATTGGCACCCTTGTCTGCAACAGGAACTGACCCAGAAACTGGCTTAGTTACACTTGATAATCCGGACATAAACACCTCCAGGTGATTCGGCATTTCTTGGTAATGATAATTATTATCATTTGAACCTGTATGCGTCAACCTGCAAATGATATTTATTTCCAAACTGGTAAAGACTCCGACGAGTGGCTATAGTTGGCACGCGTTTCAGCAGCAATTATTCAATAACAACACAAGGATTTTTTATGAATAACCCATATCAAGCCCCCAGCGCGGAATTGGTTTCTGAAGAGCAGGAGCATCTGTACGTTGGTTTTTGGCCGCGTCTTGGCTCGCAAATTATCGACGGCATTATTGTTGCCATCATCACCTACCCTATTTTGTTTATGGCGTACGGCACCGGCTACTTCACCAAAACAACCTTTATACTTGGGCCTTTAGACGTTGTGCTCAATTACCTTTTCCCGATTGTATGGACGGTTGGCTTTTGGACTTATCGTCAGGCAACTCCGGGTAAAATGGTGATCGGCGCCAAGATCATTAGCGCAAAAACTGGCGGCAAGCCAAGCACTGGCCAGTTTATTGGCCGCTACTTCGCCTATATTCTTTCAGCATTGCCTTTGTGTCTTGGCTTCCTGTGGGCAGCCTGGGACCCGAAAAAACAAACCTGGCACGACAAACTTGCCGGTACTTATGTAGTTCGCAATTAATTAACGCGATACCTACCAGAATCAAACAAAGCCACCCTTGCGGTGGCTTTGTTGTTTTTAGCGCCCGCAAAAAATCTCCATCAGAAAGGTTGTCATTGCAATTTGTTATAGTATAACATCACCTACAATTTGAAACGCCGCCCAATACTGGACGGCAACAGTTTGAGTTGTGGGAAGTGGAGAAAACTATGAACAAGTCTTTGTTGTGCCTGGCGATAGTCGCCGCGAGCCATTCGGCATTGGCACAAGTACAAGGTGTGGTACGCGATGAAGTCGGCCAGCCAATCAGCAATGCGACCCTCGATGTAGTGGGTTCCAACTTGCAGATCCGCACCAATGCGCAAGGTGAATTCAACTTGCCCGCGCAAGCAGGAACAGAAGTGGAGCTACACGTAAAAGCGCCTTCGTTTATGCATAAAACTTTTCACCTGGAACAAAGCAGCAAAGCTGTTGAGCTTGTACTCAATAGCACAGCAGTCAATGTTGTGAATGTGGTTGGCTTGCCCTGGCACGCATCCAATATGGAATCTGCCCAGCCAGTAAATGTGGTTGGTGGAGAGCAACTGCGAGATCGTCAGGCATCCACCTTGGGCGAGACGTTGAAAAATGAAGTCGGCGTCCACTCCAGTTACTACGGCCCCGTTGCCAGCAGCCCGATTATCCGCGGCCTTGAAGGCCCACGTGTATTGATTACGCAAAATGGCCTCGACGCTGGCGATGCCTCACGCGTTGGCCCAGACCATGCGGTAGCGACTGAAGCCTCTACCGCACGCCAGATTGAAATCCTGCGCGGCCCAGCCACTTTGTTTTACGGCAGCGGTGCCATCGGCGGTGTAGTGAATATTGTTGATGACCGTGTACCCCAAGGTCTCGATACTTACGGTGAATGGCGCGTTGAGCACGATTCAGTTGCCGATGACAAACTTGTTTCTGCGAGTGGAAATACCGGCATCGGCAACGTTGGTTTGCATCTGGATGGTTTCTGGCGCGATGCTGACGATTACAAAATTCCCGGCGCTGCTGAAGTAGAAACTGATCATGATGATGATCACGAAGAACATGTCAGCAATGGTCGCCTTGCCAACTCTTCTGCTGAAGCCAAAGGTTTTAACCTCGGCACCAGTTATATTTTGGATGAAGGTTTTGTCGGCCTCTCCTACGGCCATCTCGAACGCCAATACGGTATTCCCGGTCACAGCCACGGCGATGAAGATGTTTCGGTTTACGCCGATCTCAAACAAGATCGCGTGCAATTCCTGAGCGAACTTTCACTGGACCACGAATTTTTCAGTGCGATCAATACGCGCTTCGGTTTTACCGATTATGAACACAGCGAGATTGAAGACGGTGTCGTCGGCACCACATTCAATAACGAAAGTCAGGAAGCGCGCATCGATTTATTTCATCACCCGATTGCCGATTGGCGCGGCGCCTTGAGCCTGCACTACAAACACAATGATTTTTCTGCTGTCGGTGAAGAAGCCTTCACACCACCGAGCACGACTGGCAGCCTCGCCATTGCTTTAATGGAAGAGCGTCACTTCGGTGATGTGTTGGTTCAATTAGGTGCGCGCGTCGAGCAAGTAAAAATTACTGCCGACAATATGCAAGTCGATCTGAATGAATATCACCATGAAGATGAACATGATCACGGCGATGAATATCTGCGCGTATTTTCTATTGATCACGAATCTACTCCGTTCAGTGCTTCCGCAGGTTTAGTGTGGGATTTCACTCCCGGCTACAACATCGGGCTCTCTTTCACCCATGCTGAGCGCACACCATCTGCTGCAGAATTATTGTCATTCGGCCCGCACATTGGCTCAGGTTTATATGAAGTGGGCGCTCTGCTCCGCTTGGTAGAAGACGAACCAGGTGAGTTCCATTTTGATTTGGCGCGCACTGATCTTGAATTGGAAAAATCCAACAATATCGATATTTCGCTGCGCAAATTTGAAGGCGATTTTGGCTTTATCCTCAACGCGTTTTACAACAACATCGACAATTACTATTACCTCTCTGAAACCGGCATGACCCGTGAAACTGCGCACGAACACGGCGCAGAAGGTGAAGAGCATGCACATGAACATGCGAGTGAATTGCCGGTTTATATTTATCAAGCGCGCGATGCCAACCTCTACGGTTTTGAAGGTGAATTTATTTGGCAAGCCAGTGCGCCACTCAAACTCAGTTTCACAACTGACTACACCCGCGCGCAACTCGATGACGGCGGCGATTTACCGCGCATTCCACCGCTGCGAATTGGCGCGCGTGCTGAATACGAAATTGGCAACTGGCGCGCTGAATTAAGCAGCCAACATTATTTCGAGCAAGACAAAACGGCCGCACTGGAAACCAGCACCGACGGTTACACCTTGGTCGATGCACAAATCAGTTATGCGCTGAGCAATGACCTCAAGATTTATCTTAAAGGTCACAACCTCACCGATGAATATGCCCGCGTCCACTCTTCATTCCTGAAAGACAAAGCACCCTTACCGGCACGCTCATTTGCGGTAGGCATTAGCGGCAACTTCTAACGGACTTCACCGAATTCGAACAACTATTTGAAAGGTAATCTTTATGTTGAACACCAATTTATTGCCCGGCGTTTCGCTGGTACTTATTTCTGCACTCTTGGGTGGATGTGGCGGAAGCGACACTAAAATTGTTGAGCGCGATCCTATTCCCATTGAAGACGATCACGACCACGATCATGACGATGAAGAAACTACGCAAGGTCGCCTGCTGATTTCGCCCAAAGATGCAGCTAGCGTCAGTGTGTACGACATCAACCAGCAAAAAGTCATTTATCAGTTGCCAACCAGCATTGCACCGAGCGCAATTTATGCTTCGCCAAGTTACCGCTACGGTTATGTTATCCAGCGCCTTGCCGATCGAGTTGATGTTGTCGATGGTGGTGAATGGCAGGAAGATCATGGCGATCACATGCACGACTACAGCGCTGATCCCAAAGTGATGGCATTTCACACCGACGATTCGCGCCCAACACACTTTGTGACAACCGATAAGCAAACCATCATCTTCTATGACGGCAACGCTGAAACGGCTACGCCCGCAAAAGTCGGTGTATTTACCGAGCAAAATGTTGCCGATAATGGTGTAGGTAACTGGTTAAACCACAGCAATAATATGCATGGTGCAGCCCAGGCACGCGGTGATTATTTATTATCGTCGCTGCGAGACCCTGCACAAACTTCGGCAAATAAAGTTGCGGTTTATCATGCGCACAATGGCTTTTACACCGACGAGCAAATCCTGGCTGAAACCTGCCCTGGCTTACATGGCAGTGCGCAAACTGAAAACCAGATCGCCTTTGGTTGTACCGATGGGGTATTAGTGGTCACACAGAATGGCGATAATTTTACTGCCAGCAAAATCGCCAACCCGGCGAGTTTTACCGGCACTATGCGCATTGGTACTGTGTTAGGCTCTCATCACCATGACGAGTTTGTCGGCATCGCTTCTGGTCAATTTTTTGTGATCAACACAGCTGCAAACACCATTACTCCTATCAACTGGGCGGAGACCAACGCAACACCTGCACCGACCGCTGTTGGCTACGGTTATGCCGATGATGACGAACTTTTTGTGATTTTGAATAGTGCGGGGCAACTAACAATTCTCGACAGCCACGACTTCAGTGTGAAAGCACGCGTGCAGGCAATTGGTAGCAATGTCGCACTGTTACCAACCGGTAGCCGTTTCGAATTGGCACTCACTCCCGGCCATGTAGCTTATGTGAGCGACCCGATTGCTAACCAGATAAAGCAAATCAATCTGGACGAAGCCAAAATCACCAGCAGCCTGCAATTGGATTTTGTGCCGAATAAATTTGTTTGGTTGGGAATTGCTGAACCGACAGAAGGCGGACATTCGCACTAATTATTCTTCATCATCAACAGCGGGTAAATCGGGCGGCAAAGACTGCAGCTCAATTACCCGCCGCTGATGTGTTTTAAGCAATTCAATACCCCAGCGATAGCGGGGAATGCTGTTAAACAGTTCGTCAAAGCTGCCATCCTCTAGCGCAATATTCAAACCCTTCTCCAGCCGTTTTGCCAAAACAGCGTTGTTTTTATTGACGAAGAAATAGACCTCATTGGGATAACTTAACATCAACTCTTGCTCAATCTGCAATTCCAACTCGGGATAAAAATTCACCTCTGATTGAATTTGGTAAAGCCCGCGCGAAAAATAATCGAACCGTTTTGCGGCTAACATTTTAAATAATTTTCCATATCCAACCGCATGCACCAGTGGCAATCCGTTGTACTCCATAATGTTGGCATCAGTCCATTGCGATCCCATACCACCTTTGAGTTTACGAAGATCCTCAATCGAGCGGATGGATGAAAAGCGCGCTTGCTCATTCTTACGGATTAATAACAGGCGGTAATTATTTAAATCGCGCAATAACGAAATGCGCACCGGCAACATCTGCTGTTCAAATTCTCCACTGGTGGGCGACCAGAGCACATCAACAACGCCATGCATCATCTCAGTACGCAAGCGTTTATCTTCCAATCGATAAGGTAATTGTTTGATGGTGGTTTTATGTTGGTCTGAATCAGTCTTGCTTAACGCAAGGGAAAGCAGATGATAAAAATAGTAATCTTCATTTTTAATGTCAGTCATATTGGACTGACGAATAACAACAGTATCGGCCAGCTCGCCCGCCAACACCAACGTAGCTCCGCAACAAGACAGCATAATTAACAGTCCTACCTGCTGGAAGAATTGAGCCAAGAACCTCGACATAGGGTCACCGCGATATTATGGTTTTATGTTACGCAGTATAGAGGCTAAAGGGATCATTCACCAAAAGAGTGCAAGATCCCCTCAACAAAAGCGATTTTTTACACATCAACGCTAACTGTAAACGCCTTTGCCAGATTCCTTGCGCGCGCGTAGCTCGGCCAACATATCGCGCTCGGCCATATCCGTCGCCCACAGTGGCCGCAATTGGTAGTGCGGTTGATCGACAAAGGTTTTCCAATTGCCGCCCCACTCCAGCCCCAATTCCATTCCCAACACGCCCACCGCTTTGTACTTGGGTGAATCACCTAAATATTTCGCACCCTCAAACACACCTACATCAAATGCAATACCAAAATTGTGGTTGGAATAACCACCTTTGGCATTCGTGACTTTATTACCCGGTGCGGTACGGCCCTGCGCATACAACGCATTTTGCTCGTCATAAGTGCGCAGACCACTGAGGATTTTTATCGTCACACCATTAGCAGCCGCTTTGTGTACCAGCGCGCGTGCAAAAGGTTGCACTTCAGGCAGTAAGCCGGCGATGGTTTTTTCACTGCGCGCATCCACCGGATCAAGTGCCCCCACTTTTGCCATTTCTGCCTTGGGCACTTTGCAGATTTTTCGGTATATCGCACCCCAGGTTTCCGGCCCGGCCTTACCGTCCACGCCTATTCCCAATTCAGTTTGTACTGCCGCAATCATTTCTTCGATACGCATTATTCACTCCTTAAAAATCCGGGTTATAAAAATCGGCATTTAACTTGCTCAACATTTATCAGTAACCAAACACGACTTGCTGATTGGGAAACAGTGCTGAACTGTCACCCCATATCACAAAATCACTACAGCACAGCGGCGACAATCGGTAAATCCCGCCGCCTAGTTCAAAAGGAAATGAGAGGAAATTTCTATATCACCAAACTTGCGTAATTTTTTGCTGTCACATTCAGGATTAGGCCTAGTATTTGAAAGTGGGCGATGGGAAGCTGTGTTGAGGCCGAAGTAAAAACTTACGACACTCACACAAAGACAGGTAATTTTTACAATCACATCACAGCGGAACCCTTAGCAGGAAACCGCTCGAATTAAATTAATAAAGGAGTATTACGTTGATCGGTCGCACCAATAAAACCTTGCAGTTGCACGTGCTAATTGTAGAAGACCAACTCGCGACAACCGACAGCACCCGCGGCCGGGCATTGCATGATTTGGTAAGTGAGTTTCGCCACCGCAATGTCGAGCTGGTGCAAGCGCGTTCTTACGACGACGGTCATGCAG
>NZ_JBCECX010000018.1:0-57759 GCF_039207905.1 Cellvibrio sp. | reverse complement strand
CTGGTTTTCATTGTATTTTTGTTGACTGGACACTCGGCGACGAAACCGATGAGCAACACACGGAAGTGATGGAATTACTGCGCACCATTCGCCAACGCAATGCCAACGTCCCGATTTTTTTAATGGCCGACCGCGCCGCAAAACAAACGCTCACCGTTGAAGCGATGGAGCTGGCCGATGAATTTGTGTGGACGCTGGAAGACACAGCACCATTTATTGTTGGCCGCGCACTCGCCGCAGTAGATCGCTACTTTGATAAACTCCTGCCGCCCTTTACCGATGCACTCTTGCGTTACAGTCAAAAAGACGAACACTCCTGGGCGGCACCCGGCCATCAAGGTGGAATTGCCTTTACCAAATCACCCGTTGGCCGTGTCTTCTTTGATTTTTTTGGCGAAAATTTATTTCGTACTGATGGCGGAATCGAACGCGAGGCGTTAGGTTCTGTACTCGATCATACCGGGCCAGTAGAAGAGTCAGAAAAATTTGCTGCGCGTGTTTTTGGCGCACATGAATCCTATGCCGTTCTCAATGGAACTTCCGGCTCCAACCGTACCATTTTTATGGCTTGTGTCGGCGAAAAACAATTTGCACTCTGCGACCGCAATTGCCACAAATCCATTGAACAAGGTTTAGTGCTCTCCGGTGGTATTCCGGTTTACCTAACTCCCACACGCAATCGCTACGGAATTATCGGGCCGATATTGCCAGAAAAATTAGCGCCGGAAACTATCGCCGCCAGCATCGCCAATCATCCATTACGCAGTCAGGCCAAACACGAAAAACCTGTATACGCCGTAGTAACTAATTGCACCTACGACGGTATTTGTTTGCATGCTGAGCGCACTGAGGGAATTCTTGCTGAATCAGTAGACCGCATTCATTTTGATGAAGCCTGGTACGGCTACGCGCGTTTTAATCCTATGTACCAAGGCCGCTATGCGATGCGCGGCGATCCGCGCAGTCATGCAGAAACATCGCCCACGGTGTTTGCTACTCACTCAACCCACAAATTACTCGCGGCTTTATCGCAAGCGTCTTACATTCATGTGCGCAATGGTCGCAATCCGATTGAGCACAGTCGTTTTAACGAATCCTTTGTGATTCAAGCTACAACATCACCGCTCTATACCTTGTTTGCATCGAACGAAATTGGTGCAGCGATGATGGAAGGCGCGAGCGGTTACAGCCTCACACAGGATGTGATTCGCGAAGCAATTGATTTCCGTCAAGCACTCGCGCGTGCACATCGCGAATTCACTGAAAAAGGTGATTGGTTTTTTCAGCCGTGGAATACACCGGAAATACGCGATGCAAAAACCGGCAAATGGGTTGCCTTTGCCGATGCAGACCCTGAGCAACTGGCGACTGATCCTGAATGCTGGATACTTGAACCCGGTGCCGCATGGCACGGCTTTGAAGGACTGGAAAAAAATTGGGCGCTGCTCGATCCCATCAAAGCTGGAATCATGGTGCCCGGCATGGGTATTGATGGGCAGATGCAACCTTTCGGAATTCCTGCACCGGTGCTGAGCGCATTTTTATATCGCAACAATATTATTCCATCGCGCACCACCGATTTTATGGTGCTGTGTTTATTCAGCATCGGCATCACCAAAGGAAAATGGGGCACGCTAATTAATGTGCTGCTCGCATTCAAACGCCATTACGATAAAAACACCTTACTTGAACAGGTGCTGCCAGAATTAGTTGCCGAAGCACCCGCACGCTATCGCGATCTGGGGCTGCGCGATCTCGCTACCGAAATGTTCGACTACATGGGCACCAGCCATATGGATGCACTGCAAGCCAGCGCGTTCGATAACCTGCCAACAATTGCTTGCACACCGCGTGTAGCTTTCCAGCAATTACAAGCGGGCGATGCTGAATTATTGCCACTCAAACAAGCGGCAAATCGTGTTACTGGCGTGGGGATTATGCCCTACCCACCGGGGATTCCGATTGTAATGCCCGGTGAAAATCTCGGCCCAATTGATGGCCCTTGGTTGGGTTACATTGAATCAGTACAAGAGTGGGGCAAACGTTTTCCCGGTTTTGAAAAAGAAGTAGAAGGCGTGGTGCGCAAAGATGGCGACTACCACTTCTGGTGCTTGAAGTAACCACAGGTAATGTATTTGATGTGAAGATTGTAGTGAAATGTTTGTGTGACGTTGGTACGTGACATGTTGGTGCGTGACATTTTGTCTGTAAACAAGAGCGGAACAGGATGCAGGGAGTCTTATGAAGCAGCTTAAACCTAAGATATCTGACAATGCGGTTAATAGCATCGCTAAACCAGTTAATCAAAAAAGTGCTGCCACTCTGGCAAGTGAAGAAGCGGAGAATATTGCCAAGCACTTTTCCAATTATTTAAAACCGCAATTAGCATGGAACCCACAACTCAAGCAGCAGGTTTACCAACTGCGCTACCAAGTGTATTGCGAAGAATTGCATTTTGAAGAGATTAATCCCGATCACACTGAGCAGGACGAGTTCGACTTACGCTCAATCCATTGCTTTATTCGTCACCTGAGTTCTGATGCGCTTGCGGGAACCTTGCGCTTGATTACTACGCGCAATGAAGACGAATTATTGCCAATGGAAAAATTCTGCCCCCATGCCATTACCGACGAAAAACTTCGGCCGCGCAATTTTTTACCGCATCAAATTTGTGAATTATCGCGCTTGGCAGTACCGCTCGCGTTTCGCAAACGGCAAGTAGACCAATTCAGTGGTGGCGCAACCGGTGCCATTAACGAACAGGCATTTTCCACGCAGGAGTTGCGCTTCTTCCCCTACATCGCCATTTGCCTTTACATGTCAGCGGTGGCCATGTGCTACAAAACCCGCCGTGTGCATATTTTTGTGATGATGGAACCGCGCCTTGCGCGCAGTTTGAGTTTTGTAGGAATTAAATTTACCCAAATAGGAGCGCCGATTGAGTACCACGGCAAGCGTGCGCCTTTTTATATAGACGCACGCGAAGTTCGCAAAACCTTGAGCACTGGTTATCGCAAACTGCTTTCCATGATTGAGAAAGAATTATTTCGTTAAATACCTTGGGGTCATCGGGTGCCTGACAAAACAACAGACTCCCGCCATACCCAATAGAATCAACATTAGCAATCCGATGCTTCCACCACCTCCCCCTCCACCGCTGGAGCCTCCTCCATTGCTAACACCATTACCTGACTTTACTGAACTGGTGGACGCGCTTGAAGCAGCTTTTGAAGATTGAGGAACAGGATCAACAGTTACTATCTGGATTGCACTTGCCCGATTTCCCGCTTTATCTGTAGCAGCCCATGTAATCTGATGAGTTCCTACCGCAAAAGGCCCTACATCGCTTATATAAAACATGAGCGGTCCGTCAACCAAATCAATAGCACTCGCTTCACCTAACAGCACCTGCGTCAGCTCGCCTGTTGCAGATACACGAATATCTGATGGAATATCTAGTGTAGGCGGCGTTGTATCACGAATTGTCAGCCCTTGGATTGCACTCGCTTTTTTACCTATTGAATTGGTTGCGCTCCAACGAACCACATGATCACCAACACCATAAGGGCCAAGGTTATCGGCCTCCGCCACTATTTTTCCATCCACCTTATCGTTGGCAATCACAGGAGGCAAAATGTAGTTCGTCAGCAGCCCTTCAGCTTCAACAACAAGATTTGGTAAATTTTCAAAAACTGGTCGTAATGATTCAGCGGTGGGAACATCCGTACCTAAAATAGCAATAGAATTGAGTATTTGCTCAACTTTAATACCATTGCCATTATGTAACACAACTCGCAACGAGAGTTTATGGGCACCCGATACCACCGGAAGTTTGGCAAAATACTCCACACCTGATCGAGCAGCGTTAAGTTGAATCCAATTTATATCATTATCTAATTTATACTCAATTGTCGCTAATTCTGGTGGGATATCTGCAAATCCGTAACGACCGGCCCGAGCCTTAAAGCGCAACTCAACGTCATTACCATTTAACAAACGTGTAGCAATACCATCACTGAGAAAAATCAATTGCTCTAACAGAGGTGATTCAGCAAGATAATGGTTTTCTGGATTTGCAACATTGGTATCAATGGTTAGATGTACTTTCGAAGTATTTTTTTCTCGCTGAAAGCGAGTGGCCATTTCAAGCTCGATTGATAAAACCGAACATTCACCCACCTCAAAAGTAGAGCTAAAATAGACACCTCGTGTTTGATCTTCTTTTAATACCCGACCATCACATAATTGCTTGTAAGGCATCGAATCATAGAAGCTATTTTGTTCGTAGTCTTTTTGCACATTAGAACTACCAAAACTATTTGCAGAATCAGCTACTACAAAGTTTTTTGTAATTGGATCAAAAATAAAATAACCAGAAAAAAAATAACCATTATTTTCAATTACAAGATCACGATTTGAACTGCGGTAGGCGCTCTGCTGTAAAGACGTAAGTGGACCTTTTAATTTTGTGTACGATTCCTTATCTTCAAAGGCTATCAGACCACTGCGAAAGTGCTCAATTTCCCAAGCAAATGGATCATTAGGATTTGCTAAATTAGTACCCACCAGTGGATAGGATTCACCGTTGGCAAAGGTTGAGAGCGAAGAGTATACGGTTACCTCTACAGGTTTGTAGCGCGGTGCGATGGATCGTGTAGACAAGAGCCCAATTGATAAGTGAGGACTGGACAGTGAGCGAAGCTGCTGATAACCAATACTAAAGGTTACTCCTTCGGCCAACTTATCAACATCAGCGTAACGAAAATTAAACCCACCAGATTCACGCAGATCAAGCTGAACAGATTTTCCCGCTGAAACTCCTGATGGAACAGAATCCTGAATAAGGTAATAAGTTGATGGATCAGCATCGTATTTCGGAAACTCATAAAGCAATGCTGTAATATTCATCGCAATTTTTTCCGAGGTATTCGAAACCTTCATGATATTCGAGGTCATACCACTTGATGATATAAACTGCCCAACAGACGCAGCCTTGTGCGCCCAGCTAATTTCTTTAGCGGTAACGCCGAGTTGGTTAACGTCGATTGGGGTTCCTGCCTCAGAGATTATTTCCGCCAGCTTCAATTCATGCACAGCCATCGAAGCACTTAAATCAAGTTGAGTGATGTGATTGACGTGAAGATTTTCTTTAAAAACCAGCGCAGTTGTAGCACAGTAATCACTCACAAATGAAACCGCTAATTGATAAGTGCCTGGTTTTACATCAACAGAATAAGCAGATTGTGGTTGATCGCAGAAAAAAGAAGTGCTGTGAAAATAAGTTCCATCTTCGTTAAAAATCAACAGTGTATAAGGCTGGTTAGCAAATCGAATATCAAGTAAAGCAGACTTTGAAAAAATTAACGGCAACCGCAGTGAAGAGTTATCGATACGTAAACTCGCGACGGATTGATGATAAAGTGATTTGGAATCTGCATAGGGCAAGCTAGCCGTGTCAACATCCAGCTGCAGAGAAAACTCAAACTCTTGCCCCACAGCCAGCATCTGTGTGGATGACGCTGGACTGACTTTTGCGCCCGCAGGTAAATTAACTGGAGCTGTCAGCTCCACAGGCAAGGACATGCGTGAAATATTTTTTACTTTAAAAGGTACTTGTGCGCTGAACTGAGGAACGGATATATCAATCCGGCCAGCGGATAAAAGCATAGGTGTAACCAATGCTTTTGCCGTCGCAGCAGACATCAACTTCATCATACCCGCACCTTGTGCAAAAAGATCTTTACCAAGATCCGCTGCACTGGAAATTAATAGCGCTTTTATGTCCGACGCAGTTAGCTCAGGCTTTAATTGTTTAATTAATGCCGCACCACCGGCAACATGCGGTGCCGCCATACTGGTTCCGCTTTTGCGGATGTATCCTCCACCAGGAGCAGCGGAATTAATTTCTACACCAGGTGCAACTACCTCTGGTTTGATATATTTTTTCCCTGCAATCGGGCCACGTGAACTGAAATCGGCAATTTCACCCATATTATTGCTGGCACCTACCGTCAATACCTCCTCGGCATTACCGGGGGAGCCGATTGTGGAATAATTGCTTCCCGAATTTCCAGCAGCAACAACAATCAAGGTTCCGGCTTCCATTGCATTATTGGCTGCTTCAGACAAAGGAGAGTCAGGAACACCCACCCCCCCTAAACTCATATTGACAATATCAATCTGGTCGTCGGTCAATGGATCGCCATCAGGATCTACTGCTTTTTCTAACGCAGCGATAATTGAGCTATCCATGCCGTTGCCATAGTCATTCAGCACTTTATAAGCATATAGTTGTGCATCTGGTGCAACACCGGTCAAGGTGCCCTTTGCAGCGACGATACCGGCGACGTGCGTACCGTGACCATTTTTATCCATAAAGTTGGCCGAATCTTCACCGAGGATAAAATTATATCCCGCAACAACCTTGCAGCCGGTGCCGACACATCCACCCAAATCCGGATGCGTGTAATCAACCCCCGTATCAAGAATTGCGATAGTAATACCTTTGCCTGTCACAGCATTACCTTGCAAATCCCGCATGGCCCACAGGGATGGAGCTTCAGTCAGTGAAACGCTATCCGTCAGCGATGCCGAAACCTTATTATCAATAAACACAGCGGCTACTTCCGGCAAGCGTCGGATTGCGTCGACACTATCGGCGGCGGCAGTGACACTGAGGGTATTGGTTAATTCGGTAAATCGATAATGGACATTTACCAGATGCTGCTGGCGATGCAATTGATCCAACACCTGACTCTGGCTTTTTTGCAACCGCTGGCGATAGTTAATAGAAGTCTTGGAAAACTGTTGCTGCGCTGCGCGGGACATTTTATTAGTTGCCCCCATCTGCGCACGCAATTGTTTCAGCTTCGGCTGCAATGCAGGATCCCTCAATCGGATCAACAGACGCTGAGTTTGTGCTGGCTGGGTAGAAGCTATGATTGGGGACTGGTTGCCCGTTGTAGTAACAACAGCATTAGCGGATATATCGATTACTTGCGATTCAACTGTGGAGGTTGATCCTCCGGCGGCGCCTTGCAAGTATATTGATCGTGTTGTTATAGGATTTGTCTGATTACCTTGCTGATCTGCAATTGCTACTGAACTCAGAACCAGCGCCGAAAAACCGAAAACGTAGAACCCCTTGCGCATAATAACTCCATTATTTGCTTTATTTTGTCGCTTAAATTTTTGTTATCCAAGATAGCAGAAACTTGTACGCAAGGAGAAATAAAATCTGAAACGCCACGCTATATTGTTTAGTTGTATTTTTACAGATGAATTATTAGCCTAATAATCTTCGCACTTGGCTTAGCTGCAGGGCTATCAACCTATTTTCCCACCGCTACATACCCCTGAATCTCATCAATCACTTTCAACGCATAATTACGCCCGGCATCAATCGCTTCAATATCCAAGAAGGGTTTTGCCTCAGCCCCTATCGATGAAAACTCCTTATTCAAAGCGCGCTCAAAACGAGCGTAGTCTTTTTCGTAAAAAGAAAGTGCTTCATTAATTTTATCAGGGCTGAATCGGGCAAGATCGGTATGACCTTGCAGAAGGCTATGGAGTGTCGCAGCTGAGCCCAATACCGATAGATTATTTGTCTGGAGGGCATTCTGGTATTGATAATTAAAGTGTTGCGCCGCAGAACCCAAACGTAGGTTTTCGCGCACAGTAGCGCCGTGGATGGGATGATTTGCAAACGCGCTAGCTTCAGACAACACTTTGGCTTGCGTCTTTTTTTGGAAGTTAATGCCTTCCTGCAATAAATTACTTAATGCAGACTTGAGATCATCAGGTGCATCAAAAAAATTTATAGCATCGCGCGCTTTTTGGTGTACGTAATTGAAATAAAGAACATCGTCAGCCGAATAAAAAACATTTCCTGACTCAGCAAGGGCATTGGCTACAGAGCCAAATAAATTAGCCCGGTCTTGCGCCCCTAAAATAGTTGCCGAGTTGTTTTCTAATGCATCAAGCCGGTCTTTGAACGGCTGTAGATTCCCCTGACTTGCATGAATAAAATTATCATTGTCATCAAGACGGAAAATATGGGTTGTTAATGGGCGAACAATGACAGCCGTTGATTCATCCAGGACAAAACCGGTATTCAACAACTCAGGCCCTTTGAGGTCTGGATTATCCTGCAACACTATGTTCAAACCGATCAAAGGCTCTTGGACTTGCTTAAAGTGTTCAGCTGCTTTCTGTTGTAGCGGATCGCTGCCTTGTGAGAGATACGCAAGAACCTCCGCGCGCTCACTGTGCTCAAGCCCCGAAAGATACTTATTTATCTCAAAAAGATATTGAGCTTCCGCGCTGATATTTAAATTGGATTTGGGCGGATCATTAGGCACATCAACAGATTCCGACCGCACTGGAGCAGCCGATGCTACCTGATGATGAAGATTGCTAACACTGGAGGTCGTCGCTTGTATTTCACTCATAAACTGCTCCTTTCTAACACTGCAATAGTGCGCTGGTAAAATCCATCTACTGAATATCGGCGTTATCAAGAAAACCTTTAGCCTGCGGCAAAAATCATCAGGCGCCCGAAAACTTTTTAGCTAATTCCGCCTGCCGAAAATGCTCCACAATAAAATCGACAAAGGCGCGGGTTTTGGCTGGCAGCAATTTTGAACTCGTAAAATATATCGATAAGGGGCCGACATCACCGTACCACTTGGGCAGCAAGCGCACCAAACTGCCGTCTTGCAAATAGTTAAAGGCATGGGGTGTTGGCACCAGAGCAGCCCCCAAGCCCATTCTGGCTGCATCGCATATTGCTTCCGGGTCGTTAAGAATCAGCCGCGCTTTGGGTTCAATCAACATTTGTTCGTTTTGTTTGTCGCGTAGCTGCCAGGGTTGGATGCGCCCTGTGTTGGAAGAGCGGCGCACTATGGCATCCCAGCCAGCAACATCGGCAAGGGTCTTTGGCAGTTTTTTATCCGCGAGAAATTGGGGCGATGCCACCAACACCAGATGTGGCCGCGCCAGTTCACGAGCGACAACACCGCGCGCTAATTCGATACCACCGCCAATCGCAGCGTCTATCCCTTCGTTGATCAAATCGACCTGACGGTTTTCGAACCGCCAATCAGGTTGGATGTCGGGGTAGCGCCGCATAAATTCCGTTAGCAACGGCAGTATGTATTGCCGCCCGAATCCGAATGCGAGACTGACCTTGAGCGTACCCGAAGGCTGGCCGCGATGACTGCTGGCGTTGGCCAACGCTGCTTGCACGGTATCCAACCCGCCACTCACCTCCAATAAAAAGGCTTCGCCCGCTTCGGTTAAGGTCAGCCGGCGGGTGCTGCGCTGGAACAGGCGTATGCCCAGTTTTCCTTCCAGGGTCGCAACATTTTTGCTTACCGCCGCAGGTGTTAGCCCCAACATCCGTGCTGCGGCAGAGAAACTGCTGGTCTCTGCACTGCGTACAAATGATTCGATACTGGCCAGAGTCTCCATGTTTCCTCACTGTCTATATTCAACTTTTAGTTGAAAATGATTGTACAAACTACCCACTACAAGTAAAGCAATAAAAATAACAAACTGGCTCCGTACTAAAGACTTCCCCTAACAAATTTACCGGAGCAAATATTATGAGCACTCAATCAAACATCGCAGTTCAAGCTAATCAATCACTGTCTGGCAAAGTAGCGCTGGTTACTGGCGGATCACGCGGTATTGGCGCAGCTACAGCCAAACGCCTCGCCAGCCAAGGCGCTGCCGTCGCCATCACTTACGCAAGCAACAGTGCCAGTGCAGAAGAAGTAGTTCAGCAGATTCGTGACTCAGGTGGCAACGCAATTGCGATCAAAGCCAACAGCGCCAAAGCCGATGAGATCCGCCATGCAGTAGCAGAAACCGTAAAACAATTGGGCGGGCTAGATATTCTGGTCAACAACGCCGGTGTGGCGACCATGGCCGCGATTGATGATTTTGCGGAGGCCGATTTCGATCAACTAATCGCGGTTAACGTCAAAGGGATTTTTATTGCGGTACAGGAAGCAATTCGCCACATGAAGAGCGGCGGACGCATTATCAATATCGGCAGTATCAACGCGCAGATTGTGCCCTTCCCCGGTATGTCGGTGTATAGCTTGAGCAAAGGAGCCGTCGCAACTTTCACTCGCGGTCTTGCGCGGGATTTAGGTTCACGCGGGATTACCGTTAACAATATCCAACCAGGCCCGGTGGATACCGATATGAATCCTGCTGATGGTGACTTTGCTGATACATTGCGCGGCATCATGGCTTTACCACGCTACGGCAAAGCAGATGAAATTGCCGGATTGGTTTCGTATCTGGTGAGCGATGAAGCAGCCTATGTGACTGGCGCAAGCTGGAATATTGATGGTGGATTTGGTTTGTAAAATGATGATGTAAACACATCGGATAAAAGAGTGGATTGCCGTAGGCTCCACTCTTTTTTATTGCGTCAATAATTGTGCATTAATTTTTCGGAGCAAAGAAACGCTTGTAGCACTTCTCGAATAGTTTAGGCTGGTACAAAACCCAACCGCCGATAAAGCCAATAAAACTGCCTAAAACAATATCCAGTAAGCGCGCATCCAAGAGCACATCAGGGCTGATTTTTATTGGTGATGCCTCGGCAAACAAAACCGTTAAAGGCGTAATAAAAATCACTGCCAAACCATAATTGCGTACTACCAAAAATTCCACGATAAAATTCAGCACCACAATTACCGCCACCATTTCCCAAGCGTTCAATTGCAGTTTAAAAATACTCCACGCGAGCCCCATCCCAACCAGAGTACCGACGATGCGATGAATTTTGCGTTGCCATACCATTCTGAAACTAACGCCTTGCATAATGGCAGCGGCAGAAATCGGCACCCAATACGGATTATGCAACCCTAATAACAATGCGATTAAATAAGAGCCACCGACAAAAATGCCGATCACCGTAGCTTCCATTACCAATACCGGCGTGCGCTGTTCTTGTTGCACATCCGGCACAATTACTGCGACCCGGCGAATCGCCCATAAGCTGTAAAAGAAAACCATCAGGCAAGATAAAATTCCGCCCAGCGTCATCAAGCCCACGCGCATCGGCAAGATCGCCAAATCAAACGGCAAAGTAATGCCCATCACTGTGACTAAAATAAAAAAGAAGCTCGCCGGTGGCGGCATCGCATACAGGCGTGTGATGAATGCAGCCAAGAGCGCAACAAATGCCAATACCACTGCGCCGAGGTAAGGTGAAAAGCCGACGCTTAACCCCAGCGCAAAACACACAGAAAAACCAAATGAACAGACGACCATAGTCGCCATGCGATGGGGAATGCTGGTTGGGCGAATGTACAAAAAAACCATCGAACCCAAACAGCCGATAAGCCCTAAATCCAATCGTCCGAAATAAGCGCCCAATAACGCGGGAATACCCACGCAGAGCGATGCCATAAAAGGAACATGCCAGGGGCGGTTTGCCTTTTTTAGCGCGAGCAATTGTTTAAGGTGCAGCAACACAATACGCACAATCATGATTCCTGATTAATCAAAACAGATTACTTCTTCTGGTTTTGCAAAATAACGCGCGGTTCAGCTACGGGCACCAATTTGCCATCGCGCAATTGAATTGCCTGCGAAGCACCCATGGTCGGCCAAATTTTCAAATCGTGACCTTTTTTCTGTAGCGCTTGCTGGATTTCTGCAGGAATAGCAGCTTCTACAAATAACAGGTTCGGATTCCATTGCTGATGAATACGCGCTTGCGCCATGGCTTTTTCGACCGGCATGGAATCATTGAGTGAATACAAAAGTGTTTGCACAACTTGCGAAATAATCGTCGGGCCACCTGCCGCACCGAGTGCCATTACCGGTTCATTATTTTTAAACACCAAGGTCGGGCTCATACTGGACAGCGGACGTTTGCGCGCCGCAATTGCGTTCGCATCCGACCCCACTAAACCAAATGCATTAGCAGCACCGACTTGCGCGGAAAAATCGTCCATCTGGTTATTCAATACCACACCGGTTCCCGGAATAACCACTTTGCTGCCGAAACTGGTGTTCACCGTCGATGTAATCGCAACCCAGTTACCGTCTTTATCTGCTGCGGCAATATGGGTGGTGTGTTTGTTCATTAAGTGTTGTATATCCACATCCGGATTGCCGTGGGTGATATCAGCAGTGGTTTTATCAAGGCTAATTTTTTTCGCAATTGTTTGGGCATAACGTTTATCAGTGAGTGCAAGTGGCACTTTGGTGAAATCACCATCACCCAACCAATAAGCGCGATCCGCAAAAGCGAATTTCATTGCTTCGGCAATTAAATGGTAGCGCTCGGCAGGCGCTAATTTATCCAGATCAAATTGCTCAAGAATATTCAGAATCTGCGCAACATGGACACCGCCGGAGCTGGGCGGAGGAAAACCGTAAAGTGTATAACCTGCAAACTCCGACACTATAGGCTTGCGCATTTTGACTTGATAATTTGCAAAATCTTTATCCGTGATAATGCCGCCGTTTGCGGCCATCCAACGACCGGTTTTTTTAGCAAAATCGCCCTGATAAAAATAACGTGGCCCCTGCTTCGCGATTGCGCGATACGTCACCGCTAAATCTTTTTGTTGCAAGGTTGAAAAAGCAGGTAGCGGTTTATTATTTTTATCTAAAAAGATAGCAGCGCTTGCAGGAAACTTTGCCAAATTATCCGCCGTCGCTGCGATCCGTTCAGCTAATGCTGGCGAAATAGAAAAACCTTTTTCCGCTAAATCAGCAGCAGGCAAAACCACATCGCGAAATTGCAATTTACCGCCCTGCTTTTGCAATCGTTCAAGTGCAGCAACAGAACCGGGAATACCTGAGGCCAATGCACCAGTCCGGCTTAATTCAGGATTCGCTTTACCATCCACTAAAAACATATCGCGCGATGCAGCTGCAGGTGCCATTTCACGACCGTCAATTGCCAATATTCGGCCATCTGCCGTGCGAACCAAAATAAAACAACCACCGCCGATTCCGGAATTGTGACCATCGACAACCCCCAATGTAAAAGCTGCTGCAATTGCGGCATCTATCGCATTACCACCCCGTGCCACAACGTCCATGGCAATTGAACTTGCATAAGGATTTACCGTAGCGACCGCGACACGCCCGTCAGGGCTGGTTTGCGCGTAATCACCGACTGATCGAGCTGCTTGAGAAACGCCAGAAAGCAAAAAGAAAAACAAAATAGCAGCTGTTTTATTCATAGACTTTTCCAATACTTGTTATCGTGAGCGGTGACAAAAACGGCAAAAATAATTAGGGGTATTAGATTTTTTACAATTTACTACCACGGAGTCCTTTACAATCAGAGCAGACACAACAAACATGAAAATATAAAGTTGTTCCGCAACCACCTCAGAAATCCCATCTTCCACTAAGGAGGTGCTTTTAATGGTTGTTACCTTTATGACCTTAGCTATGACTGTCTTGAGCAAGGGTAATATAATGAAGATCAGTGCAATGAAGTAATAGTGTTAATTGAAATAGCACAAGGTTTTACATTCCCCCACATGATAGCCCCGTCATAATCACCCATCAAGAAATCAAACCCTTAAAAAGAAGGAGAAATGCTATTTACCTAAATTCCCCTATCCAAGCTGTTAAACCTACCATCCTGCTGTTAACACTAAATTTCGAATTATTAAATCTTTTTACAATTCAAAAATTTTCATCAAATTACAATTGGCGCCGTCATATTTGACACTCATAATTGACATAAACATGGAATTGAATTTATGAAAAGACTTATCATAGGACTAGTTGTATCAACCTTTTTAACTGCCTGCGGTGGCAGCGGTAATGGTAATACATCAAAATCGTCGAGCTCTCCAGCGTCCTCTAAACCTGCCAGCTCACTCGCTTCTTCCAAACCAACCAGCTCACAAGGTTCATCCGCTACCACCTCATCAAGCATTGTTTCGAGTACAAGTAGCACAGCAACATTGAGCAGCAGTAAATCCTCAGCGTCATCAAATATTTCATCCGCCGCAACCAGCAGTGCAGCCAACTCAAGCTCGGGTAATGGCAACGGCAACTTAGGCCTACTTCCTACAGGCGTCAACTCTATGACCGCCAAAGATGTCATATTGATAAACCCCAAAAATCCAACATCTCCACTACAAATTGCATCATCAATCCAATCAACATTTCTTACACTGCCACAAGCTGACTACAACAGTACATCAGGTTTGAGCAATTTACGGCCTGCTTACGTTGTATTTATTAAAGATGGAAAACTTTATAAAACAGATCTTAATACCACTACTCCTACACCAGTACAATTTAGCAACGAAACTCAAGTAGCAGTAAGTTGCGAAGATGGCTCATCTGGCAGCGGGGTATTAACCAGTTTCCCGGATTATGTCCCAACCTCATCCGTAATATTTTATAGCGCAAAATCGGGTAACACTTGCACCAACAAAGCAGTAACAGTAGCAATGGATATAAATAGTGCTCCGATTAATCTGGGAACAAAAGAGGTATTAGCTCCGTACATGAATAGCGATAGCGGCAGAATAGCCGGATTCATTGTCAGAGACGGCAGCAACTACGGTTACGTGAACACGCAATTTAATAATTTTGTATCTCTAGGTAGTGTTGTTGATGAAGTTAGCGTCATTAACGGCAGCAGAAAATCACTTCTTATCGCTGTAGATGGAGCAATCAAACGCTTTGATTATTCAACAAAACAACTATCCTCTTCGATCATTACCTACCCCGACAATAATTCTACAATCGGAATAAGTGATAATTCAGATTACTATTGGTCTGCCCCAGAATTAAACTCCCAAGGCGCGTCGACAGGAAAAACCACTATCAATAAGTTGACAGATACTGCAACCCCACAATTATCAACACTTTTTACCAGTAATCAGCCATTCATGACATTGCTTGATTTAACAAATACCAAGCTTGTACTGAGCGACCCTACAGGATACTCAACGTTAAATAAAACTGGCGGATCTCTATCAGCTTTAAATATACCTGCGAACGCAGTAACACTTGGTGCAAATAATGAACGTGTATTTTATTTATCAATTAACGTGACAGACCAGTCACAATCAACCTTCGGATCGATACTCAGTAATAACACTTCCAACATCGAACACAAAAATACTGGATTGATCTCACTCTACGGTGCTGCAATAAGTTTGTACGATTCACTAAGTATCGATAGATATGTTGTAGTCAAATACGCAGATGACCGCTTAACCATGGCTAAAGGTACGGTTAGTATGATTAGTGGCACCACAGGCCAAAGCCTCAATACCTTAGGTTCATTGCCAGATGTGGGCTATGACTTGGCAGATGCAGACACATTCCGCTTTGGTGCTACAAGCCTGTGCAAAACAACCACGATGAAATGCGATGCTTTCTATTACAACGATCAAAGCAATAGCTTAGTTAGAGTTACTAATTTGGTTCAATAAAACCTCTTGAAATATAGCCACCAGCGCTCTAACTGTCGCCGGTGGTTATTTTATTTATAGAATCTATTCCACTAATCAAGACGTGATGAATTTATAGGTCTTGAATCATCTTATAAACTACACTCCAGCAAGAGATTCTATCCATCACCAGCAGGAGTTTGATTATGCGTTTAATGACAAGGTTATGTCTGTTAGCAAGCGGCGCATTGATGTCGCTGCCATCAACCGCAGCAGAAGGCATGTGGACATTGGACAATCTTCCGCTCTCCACATTGGAGAAAACCTACGGTTTCAAGCCCACGCAGGCATGGCTGGATAAATCCATGCGCAGCGCAGTGCGTTTGGCAGGCGGATGTTCCGGCTCATTTGTATCTGCGCAGGGTTTGGTACTGACCAATCATCACTGCGTAGCCGGTTGTGTAGAAGACTTATCCAGTCAGGCGCAGGATTTGGTGAATAATGGCTTTCTCGCAAAAACAACTGGCGAAGAAAAACAATGCCCCGGCGTGGAAATAAATCGACTCGAAAAAACAGAAGATGTCACTGCACGCATGCAGAAAGCACTTGAGGGTTTATCAGGTAAAGCATTTAGCGATGCAAAAAAAGCTGAGCAATCGCGTATCGAAAAAGAGTGTGTTGGTGAAACAGGTGATCAACTGCGCTGCGATATAGTCGAGCTGTATGGCGGTGGTCAATATCATGTTTATCAGTATGCGCGTTATCAGGATGTGCGCCTGGTCTTTGCACCTGAATATGCGTCAGGTTTTTTCGGTGGCGATCCCGATAATTTTAATTTCCCCCGCTATAATTTGGATATGAGCTTGTTGCGTGTTTACGATAAAACAGGCAAGCCGCTCGCGAATAAAGATTGGTTCCAAATCAATCCAAAAGGCGCGCAAGAAGGCCAACTGGTGATGACACTCGGCCACCCGGGCTCAACGCAACGTTTATTGACCATGGACGAATTGGAAACCCAACGCGATTTGGTGTTGCCATTCCGTTTATTAATCGCGGCGGAATATCGCGGACTTTTGCTGCAATACTCGTCAGAAAGTGAGGAGCACGCGCGCATCGCCCAAACTGAATTAACCAATGTTGAGAATGGAATTAAAGCGCGTACCGGCATGTTCCAGGCGCTGTTATCCAAACAAGTCATGCAACAAAAACGCGAGCAGGAAAGTGCCTTCCGCAATTGGGCGACGAGCGATGCAACTCGCGTAAGCACTTACGGTGATCCGTGGAAAACCCTGAGCGATGTGCAAACTAAATGGCGCAACCTCTACGTGGACTACATGATGGTCGAGACCGGCTTTGGAGCCATGTCGCAACACGTGCTGTGGGCGCGTACTTTAGTGCGTGGCACAGCCGAAAAAGAAAAGCCGGACAATCAGCGCTTGCGCGAATTCTCTGACGCAAGCTTGCCCACAGTGCAAGCAGGATTATTTGCAGAATCACCGTTATACCCGGATTTTGAGCGCATGAAATTAGGCTGGTCGCTGAGCAAACTGCGCGAAAGATTGGGCGTGGATAATCCTGCGGTAAAACGTATCCTCGGTAAACAATCTCCGGAATCGCTGGCGAATGACATAGTGTCAAACAGCAAACTGGGTGACATTGCGACGCGCAAAAAACTCTGGGAAGGTGGTGCAACTACTGTTAAGGCCAGCGATGACCCTGCAATAAAACTGGCATTTTTGATCGATGAATACGCTCGGCAGTTGCGGACTGAATACGACCATAATATCGAGCCAGTACAGAAAGCGGCGGCCAATCAATTGGCAAAAGCCCGCTTCGCATACCAAGGCACTCAAGTAGCACCGGACGCAACCTTTTCGCTGCGCTTATCCCACGGTGTAATTCGCGGCTGGGATGAAAATGGCAAAGCGATCAAACCCTTCACCGACATTAACGGATTGTTTGAACGTGCAACAGATTACGCCCCCTTTAAACTTGCTGATAGCTGGGTTGCTGCCCAGAAAAAGCTCGACAAAAAAGCGCGCTTTAATCAGGTTTCAACTAACGATATCGTCGGTGGAAATTCCGGTAGCCCGCTGATCAACGCAAAAGGCGAAGTAGTCGGGCTGATTTTTGATGGTAATATTAAATCACTCGGCGGCACTTACTTTTTTGATGAAACCGTTAACCGCGCTGTATCAGTACACCCCGCCGCAATCAGTGAAGCATTAAAGCGAGTGTATAAAGCGGATCATTTAGTGAAAGAATTAAAACTCTAGCGAAGGGTAAACTTCTGGCACACATATCAAACACGTAAAATAAAATGGGGCAGATTAACTGCCCCATTTTTATTTGTATATTTGGTTTAACTATTGGGAGCAGGCATTAGCGGTAATTCTGCCATTATGTCGATACTGGAAAGTTTAGTGCGCGCTTTATCGCTCAGGTTTTGTAGGTTGCTAATCACATCGTTTGCCAGCCAGCTCACAGCGGGATCAGGATCATTAACCAGCTGTTCAACCACACCGATATGGCTTTGATTTCCCGTTGCACGCAGCGCTAATAATGCATCCAACTTCACGCTACTGTCACTATCCTGCAGCAATGGTGTGATTGCATTAGCAGCACTGACATGACGGGTTTTCGCCAATTCAATCAGTGTTTTTTGTCGCACCGAAGGACTCTCGCTACGCAACCCCGCTTGCGCCTCGGCAACTTGTTTTTCCATTAGAATGTTATCGCCACGCGCGGATGCTACTTGGGCAACAACCCGCTTTATATCCGGATTGTTTTGCCCATGGTAAAGCACATCCAATTCAGAATCGGACAAGGTCTCGCGACTCTCTGCTAAATCAAAAACACTCTTGCTAACAATGGCAATATTTTCTGCGCTGGAATTGGCTGCGAGAAGATCATTTACTTTTACCGAAAAAGAACGCGGGTCGCGATCAGATTGGGTAATCAAGTCTCTCTGTATTTGCTCACTCGGTGTTGGGTTGCTCATGCCCAATGCCTGGTTAACATCATCGGATTGCTTACCACTTTCCTGCTGCGCCGCCTGAGCCTCTACAGTTTGTTTAGGCTTGCCAGAATTACTCATGTTTAATGATGATGCACGGGTCAGCTCGGCATTTTTCTGTGCGAGTAATTCTTCAAGTTGCTGGACTTTGTTTTCCAGTGCAACAACGTCTTGATTCTGACCAGATTCTTTGTCCGCCATCCATGTGAGAAAACCGTAGGTTATGGCTGCACCTATAGCAGCGGATAGCAGCAGAGGTTTTGTGCGTTCAAAGGTAATGTTCATTTGTCAGCTCTCGTTATTATTTTTTTAATCTTATCGATCAAATTTAATGTCGACTAAATTTGTTAACGATTAATCATTTGATTAAAAAGAGGCGGATAGCCCGCCTCTTTCTTTGCGAACTTACATCTACAAATTGAGCGAGAGATTAAAGGTTGCCGTAACCAATAGCGCCATTGCAATGCAACCATTCGCTCATACCGTTACCACCACCGCAGGCTCCACTTTGGTAAACACCGGTGTTGTGACTCTGCGCTTCCGATTGACGAACGCTGCCGTTAACACTGATGTAATCCACTTGCACATCGCGACCAGTTGCATCATTGGTGTATTCAACTAACGAGCCACCAGATAAATTAGTGGTCGCGGTGTAATTGGCCATGCTGGTAGTCAATGTCCAGGTTTGCACAACGGTGTTGTTTACTTTGAGGCTAATACTTTCCTGCCCGGTAACACCGCGTGCGCGCACTACTATCGTTTTGCTACCGGTTGATGGTGCAGAACTGGAGCTACCACCGCCACTGCCGCTACCTGCGCTTACAGTGATATCTGAAGTACCCGTGCTTTGATAACCCTCAGTCGCCAATACTTGATAATTATGGCTACCCAAATTCAAACCTTTGCTCGCCCAAAAATTAACGTGGTTCGCAAAAGTAATGGTGCCGGAGATATTGCCGAAACCTTTTTTCGGATTTCTCACACTGAAGTATTGATAGAAGGTTTGATTACCATCGATTGAAGGTTGGTTGACGCGCTGGCAGCGACGCACATTGTAAGTAGCACCATCACTTTGAAAGCTGCCGTAGTCAGTGCCGCCGGAACAGCTGGCAGGATTGTATGAACCGTAGCTCTCGATAATGTAGTACTCAATCAACGGGCTTCTGGTCCAACCATAAAATGCCAGGTAAGAGTTTTGGCTAGCGGTAACACCGTAGTTGCCGGAATAACTGACTACACGTGAACTCGTCCCCGGATTCCAGCCTTTGCCACCTACCCAGTTGTTAGTGCCGCTATTCCATTGCGAGGTGTAACGACCACCGGATTGCAATGTCATTGAGGCATTACCGGAATCTTTCCAAAAGGTGTAATAAAAACCGTTGTTAGTGCCAGTTGAATTGGAAGTTAACGTCTGTGCACTTACTGCTGTTGCACACAGAGCTGCAGCGCCGATAAGCGCGGTAAACATAGTTTTGCCGGTGTTGGTTAATTTCATTATTAGTCTCTCTGGATTTTAGCCTTTCAACCAATACCACCTATAGAGGAGGAAGGACTGTTGGAAGGTTGATCCTGCCCATTGCAAGCAGGCGTTTATCGAGCGCCATATAGCATTGCTGTTATTGTTAAAAACGGCGTGGCCACTCAACGTATACTTGTATACATCCAGATCTATTTATTGTCAAATAAACCATAAGCATATAGTCACATAAACCATTTATCGGATTTTTATCGCGTGCTTAGTGAGTAGATGGGTATCAGCCCTATCGCTGGCGATGAAAGCCAAAGCAGATAGGACTTGATGGAAAGAAGGGATTTAGAGCGAGTAAATTAATTATCGAGGTTGTAAGCGAGAACCTTATCGATACGACGGCCATCCATATCGACAATCTCCAATTGCCAGTTCTGCACTATCACCTTGTCGCCAGTAGCGGGAATACGCCCCATCAACATCATGATCAGGCCATTCAGGGTTTGGTAATCGCCCTCTTCGGGGAGATCTTCAATTTCAAGGCAATCCTTCAAATCTACAATTGCCAACATGCCATCCAGCAACAGCGAACCATCATCGCGGCGAATCACGTAGGCATCTTCACCCTCGCCCATTACAAATTCGCCGGTGAGTGCTTCGAGCAAATCCTGCAGCGTGACTATGCCTCTGAGCTCACCGTATTCATCGACTACAAATACCATTTGGCTGTGCGATGAGCGGAAGAATTCAAGCAGCTCCATACCAGTCAGCGATTGAGGCACAACATGACACGGTTGCGCCATGGATTCGAGATCGACCGAACTGCCGCGAATCGCTTCGGCCAATAATTCTTTTGCGTTGATCACACCAATTAAATTATCGATTTGTTTGGTGCACACAGGAAAACGAGAGTGAGGTGACTTGGTCACGCGTTGATAGTTTTCAGCGAGCGATAAAGACGTATCGAGATAAATAATATCTGCACGCGGCACCATCAACGACACTATGCTGCGCGCTTCAAGCCGCAATACATTTTTCACCATCGCATGTTCTTGCTCTTCAATAACGCCAGAGCTTGAACCTTCATCGAGAATTGCGTGGATATCTTCCTGGGTGACTTGCGAGCTTTGCGTTTGATGAAACCCCAGCAAACGCATCAACGTGCGAGTGGAACCTGATAATAGATACACGAAGGGTTTAGTAACGATCGCCAGTATTTGCATTGGCTTGGCAACATAACAAGCAATGCGCTCCGCACTGATCTGGCCGATACGCTTGGGCACCAATTCACCGACAACGATGGATAAATAAGTCACCACTACTACCACCAAAATCGTGGCGAAGTTATCGCTGAAGTGTACTGGCACACCAAAGGTTTGCAGCCATAGCGCAAAAGGTTCAGCAAGGATGGACTCACCGAAAATACCGTTCATGATGCCGATGGACGTAATGCCGATTTGAACCGTGGATAAAAACTGGGTGGGATCTTCTGCAAGTTTCAGTGCAGCTTTGGCTGAGCCATTACCTTTGCTGGCGAGCGCCATCAAGCGGGATTTTTTTGCGGTAACGATGGCGATTTCCGACATCGCAAAAAGGCCGTTCAAGACAATCAGGCCCAGCAATATAAAGATTTCCATAAGGTCCTACTGACCAAGGCGCATGTGCGCGGGACGCCGAGTATAGCATTGGGATATGCGGTCAAAACCAGTTTTACTGACGACAATTGTTATAAGTGCAGAAGTTTTATACGTCAGTGGCGCTTAATCGATTGCCTAAATCAATGAGAAACATTATCATTAGCGCCACCTAATTATTCGCAGCTTCATTCGATTCTCATAGCAGTAGCCAATGCAATCCAAACATTCTCCGTTAATTTCCTTATTGATAGTCATCGGCGCTCATGCCGCTGTATTTGCTGTTGTGCTACTTGCACCTTCAGCACCCAAACCCATTGAAATTGTAATGCCGACTATTCAGGGGACGATTGTGATGTCCCAACCTGAAGAAACACCGCCGCCGCCGGAGCCACCACCTCCACCGCCGCCGGAACCAAAACCCGAACCGAAACCATTACCAAAACCGCCACCGAAAGCACCACCGTCGGAGCGCGCAGTAAAAGCACCAGAGCCACCGCCGCCTCCGCCAGTACAAGAACCAGCGGAACCCAAACAGGCTGAGCCAGCACCACAACCGGTTTTACCACCGCGTGCTGAAGCAGGACAACTCAGCAACCCGGCGCCGGTATATCCAAACTTGTCACGTCGTTTACGTGAAGAAGGAATTGTAGTGTTAGAAATCCTGATCAAAGCCGACGGCACCGTAGGCGAGATCAAGATAAAAAGTTCCAGTGGTTACAAGCGCCTGGACGATACCGCAGTAAAAGCAGTGAAACAGTGGCGCTACCATCCGGCCACCCAAGGCGGTAGCAAAATCGATTTTTGGTACGAACAACCAGTTGAATTTAATTTGCACTGATTTGGTTGGTCACTTTTTGTTTTAGTAATTTTTATTTTTGCATTTTGAGGTTTATATGGATTCTTCCCCCTACGGCATTGCTTCAATCTGGGAGCAAGGCGACTTTCTCATCAAAAGCGTCGCGATTATTCTGTTAATTATGTCCATCGCCAGTTGGTGGGTTATTGTTGTGCGCGCCTGGGGTTTGTGGCGTTTGCGTCGCCCGGCGCAAGGCCTGAATGATTTCTGGCATGCACAAACTTTCGCTGAAGGCTTGCGCACTCTGGGTGAAGACCGCAGCACGCCATTCCGTCATTTGGCAGAAGAAGGCCAGGCAGCGCTCGACCATCACAGCAACCATAAAGATGACCTGCACGGTCACTTGCCATTGGCTGAATGGCTCACCGCTTGTCTGCGCGGCTCTATCGATGAAAGCGCAGAGCGTTTGCAGCGCGGCTTGGCAATTTTGGCATCGGTTGGTTCTACTGCTCCGTTCGTAGGATTGTTCGGAACAGTATGGGGTATTTACCATGCGTTGGTAGGTATCGGCGTTTCCGGTCAGGCGAGTATTGATAAAGTAGCTGGCCCGGTGGGTGAAGCACTGATCATGACCGCGTTTGGTTTGGCAGTAGCGATTCCAGCAGTATTGGGTTATAACGCCCTTTCACGCGCGAACAAAGGTGTGCTGAACAAGCTCAACCGCTTTGCTCATCAATTGCATGCTTACTTTATTACTGGCAGCCCAATGCAGAATAAAGGCATCATCACCAAAATCACTCCACGCAAAGAGAAAGAGGTGTAAGCCATGGCTTTCGGCGGTGGACTCGACGATGACGTCGATGTAATGAATGAAATCAACATGACACCACTTGTGGATGTCATGTTGGTATTGCTGATTATTTTTATCATCACTGTACCTGTATTAACCCACTCGGTAAAAGTCGATTTGCCGCGCGCGGATAACACGCCCAATGAATTAAAACCGGAGACGGTCAATCTGGCAGTAAATGCCGATGGACATGTTTACTGGAATGAAACCCAAGTGACAATGGAAGAATTGGAGTTGCGTTTGGCTACCGAAGCAAGCAAGCAACCGCAACCGGAAGTGCATATTCGTGGTGACAGAACAGTAGACTACGAACACGTCATCAAGACGATGGCTGCAGTGCAACGATCCGGTATTTTAAAATTAGGATTTGTTACAGAACCCGGCGCATAGCCGGGTTTTTTATTTCTCACTTAGGCTCAGGTCGCATCCACAACCAGGCAAGCACCACTGCCATCACCAAGCTAATCACTTCCGCGATCCATAACTGCGGCGCGGTAAAAAATAAAATAACTGCGCACAACAGCATAGTCACTGTTGCACTCCATTTTGCTTTGCGGCTCACACTGCGCGTCTCGCGCCAATTGCGTAGCATAGGGCCGAACAGTTTATGGCTCTCAAGCCAATGGGAAAATCGCGGCGAACTTTTTGCTGCTGCCCAACCCGCCATCAGAATAAATACCGTCGTAGGCAAACCCGGGACAAAAACTCCAATTATTCCCATCGCCAAACAGCACCAGGCAAAAATCAACAACAGATAACGCTTTGCTACAGACAAAGGTCGCTTCAGCATTGCGGTGGAAATATTTTCAGGCACATTCATAAGGCAATCCAATTCGCCGTTAATCAATACATTCGAACACACTATTTAATGTTCGCAGATGTATTGTAGTTGCAGACTAAATCTTCTCCAATGCAAACTTATCTATAATCCCAATATAGAAAACCAGAGCCTCGATAAAGTGATCCCCCAAGCAACCAGCCATCGCGCCATTATCCACATGGCGATTCCGATTATTCTCGCCAATGCCGCCGTACCACTACTCGGTCTCGTCGACACCGCCGTAATTGGCCACACCGGAAATGCTGCCGCTCTGGGCGCGATTGCATTGGGCTCGCTGATTTTCAGTTTTGTCTATTGGGGTTTTGGATTCCTGCGCATGGGCACTAGCGGTTTTACTGCGCAAGCTGCAGGCGCTGGTGACCAGGTGCAAGTGCGCAGCGCATTTACGCGCGCGCTGTTACTCGGCATCGCCATCGGAGCGATATTGGTCATTGCACAATATCCATTGGCATCAATCGCCTTCTGGTTATTGGATGGTAGTGAAGCCGTTGAACAAAGCGCGCGCGAATATATGCAAATCCGCATTTGGGGTGCACCAGCTACATTGGGCACCTATGCGATCATCGGCACACTGGTTGGGCTTGGGCAAACGCGCCGATTATTGTGGCTGCAATTATTGCTTAACGGCCTCAACTTATTATTGGATATTATTTTCGTCGTGGTATTGGACTGGGGCGTGCGCGGTGTTGCGCTAGGAACCTTAATTGCAGAGTGGATCAGTTTTATTGTGGGCTGCATGCTGCTATTTAAATCGCTGCATCCGGATGCAGCAACCAAAGATATGTTTTTCCATTGGGAAAAAATTCTGGATCGCACTGCCCTTATCAATACCTTGAAAACCAATAGCGACATTATGTGGCGCACGCTATTTTTATTGACCGGTTTCGGTTGGTTTGCCAATGGCGGTGCACAATTTGGTGATGTAACACTGGCAGCCAACCATATCCTGCTGCAGTTTATTTCCTTCTCTGCTTTCTTTCTGGACGGTTTTGCATTTGCGTTAGAGTCACTAGTAGGAAAAACAATTGGTGCGCGCAACCGCGTTTTATTTGATCGCGCAGTAATTGTTTCAACCCAAATTGCGGCCGCTTGTGCGCTGGGGTTAATGGGCTTAATTCTGCTGTTTGGCTCGCCTGCGATCGATGCACTCAATCCACTGCAAGCAATCCAACAGGAAGCTAAAACTTATTTACCTTATGCGGCAATTTATGTGTTGTTATCCTTCGCTGCATTTCAGTTGGATGGGATTTTTATTGGGGCCACGCGCAGTTGTGCGATGCGAAATGCATCGCTGTTTTCGCTGCTGGTATTTTTAGCGGCGGTGTGGTTGTTGGCACCGATTGCAGGCAATCATGGACTGTGGATAGCCTTTATCATTTACGTAGTCGCGCGTGCGATTTGCCTAGGAATTTATTTCCCATCGCTGCAAAAAAGCGTAGGCGATAAATAAATTACCAACAGCTATCCAGACTAATTCGCGCGATATTCTTTATATTGCGCGAGATGCTTTTTGGTCAGCTCCATGAATCGTGGAGTAGGACCTACATCCTCGTAAATAGCATCACCCATTTCATCGGTCGCAACTACAGCGGTGCCCTGCACATAGGGAAAGCTTGCTTCCAATTGGCCGAGCGCCGCCGATAATAATTCGCAGATCAACTGCTCCTTCGAGCGTTTGGGATACATCTCTGCCAGTGCATCAATTTTTGCGGCATCTTCCGCGCGCAAATGAACTGCGTAGGTATCTTTTGTCAACACACCCTGGGCATGGGATTCCCACTGATTTACCAATTCTTTCAAGTGCATAACTAACGCCTCCACCAAACTAACTAATACAGAAACTTTTTGCTGCTGATCCAGCTGTTTCCTGATTTAAGTGTAGTCCAGAGTTTAGGCGCAGATACAAAAAAACAATGTGCGCAGGGGCACATTGTTTTTTCATTAACCCGAGAATTAATTATGTATAAATCGATTAATTACAGCTGGTTTTAATATCGTTTAATGCACTACGACTCATGCCGGAACGCGATGTAAGTTCAGCCGGGCATGCGACTTCTTTATATTTAAGTGCGGGGTTATCAGCAGCCTGGAACCAATCGGCATACCAGGTACAGGCGCGCTGCAACTCGGTTAATCCACGCGAACCAAATACGCTATTGCAGCGATTGGTCAAACAGGATTTGTACTGCGCAAGGCTGGCGTTATAACCCAGCTCTTGTTTGCATGCCGCCAGCAATCCACCGTATTGCGCACCCAATTCCGAATTGGAAACACCCCACTGCGCCGAGCAGGCATTAAACGCCCCAACGCCACCGCCCGGTACAAGAATATCGAACTGCCCGCCACCTACGTCGTAACCAATGTTGGTAGCTTGCACGATCATGGTTTTACCGGCGAGCGCCGCCGAGCCAGGATCACCCGGTGAGTTGTGTGAGCTGCCCGTAAATTGCAATTGATAACAGCGGCCACACACATCGCCACTGGATGTAGCAGCAAAGCCGTAAGCGAGCGTATCGCTCACTGCAAACGGTGCCATGCCCCAACACATATGTGCATTGCCACCGTCGCAACTGCTCGGCAAGGTTAAATCACTCAAGCGCGAATTATTCGCCGCACAACTTTGCAAAGGCGCAACCAGTGCCGGCACATTGCCCGACCATCCACAATGCGGTTTGCAACAATCCCAATAGCGCGTCGCGTAACCGTCGCATCCACCAACAATAGGCGGAATGCTGCTGGTTGAACTGCTCATTGCACTGGATGAACCGCGCGATGACGAACCCGGTATTGATGATGGCGCAGAGCTGGCAAGGCTCGATCTACTTGAAGATGTTACGGCGGAAGAAGCGATACTCGATGTCGCACCAACAACGCCATAAGGTGCCGGTTGCGCGCTACAAGTGGAAACTGCAACGCAACTTTTGCCGTTCTCATAACCCCAGCCGTTGGCGGTAGTTGCGCAGAGTGGCGTGAGCGTGCCATACCAATTACACGCTTGCCCCGCTGCCGATGTAGCAGTGGAACTACGAATGGAAGAAGCAACGCTGATACTTGAAGATGAACGTAAACTCGAGCTCGGTACCACTGACGATGGCGCACTGGAACTGGATCTAACACTTGAACTCGCTGGCACACTACTGGGCGCGGCGATGCTTGATGTTGCAACGCTTGACGTAATCGCGCCGGAACAAACTGTGCCAGCAACTGTTGGCACTTGCGCCCTACTCGCACCATTGGTTCCCTGCACACCGAATTCAACACTCGAACCCACTGCAATATTGCTATTCCAATTCAGCGGCGTAGCAGCGTAAGCATTGGCGCCAGACAATGTGGCATTCCAACTACTGGTGACACGCGAACCATCGGTGTAATTCCAATTCACCGACCAGCCAGATACAGGTGCGTTACCATCATTAGTGATGCGAATAGTTGCGGTAAAACCACTGCCCCAGTCATTTGCAATTTTGTATTCGCATTTGGCTGCCAATGCAGTATTGCCATAGAGCGCTAGCAATACACAACATCCCGTTAAAATCCTACCCAAGGATAGCTTCACAAATAGTGGCTTTATAAATAGTGGTTTTGCAAATAATAGTTTCATAAATAATTCCTCCACGAAAAATAGAGTATGCAGCCAACAAAAACCCGGTGCGCAAGGCGCAGTGGTTGTTGGTAATCATACGAATCAATCCCCTGTTCTATTCGTCACGCAAATAAACAAGGAACATCAAAGGGTTGATATTTAACGGAGAGATTTTTTATAAACTTTATTGTTATGGTTTTACTACAGAAAAACTGATTTTTAGTGCGGTAAGACTACAACAAATTAACACGCAAGAGTAAAGCCGGTATCACACTTGGCAAAACGAGTTGTTTGACAGTAACAACCGTGCTCACCCACCGAGAAGAGTGTGTGAATATTTCACAAATCTCCGCGCTCATTCCTCACATCGGCATTTTACCTATGGATGTAATCTGAAAATCCCGGCGCTCATCAAATGTACTAACGATAAACGCGGGTAGCCATTAAGGAGAAATGCTATGAAATCGCTCAGAGATATAACAGGAACTTTGCTCACACTACTTTCATCGCCGGTGATATCGACGCTGGTAATTTCATCGGTGGTATTGCCGTCACTGGTGGTTTCGCTATTGTTACTAACGTCGTTGTTATCATCGCTAACAGCAGCACCGATAGTAGCAGTCTAAATAGCAACTGTATCGGTAACCTAACAAGATTAAGAGAAATGAGCGCATAGGCGCGCTCATTTTTTGCTGGCATTAATTACCGCCGCCAGAGTTGCAATGTGCTGATCCATTTCGCCCTCATGCACCTGTGCATAGCCGAGTAATAAACCGTTACACATAATTTCACCCGTTGCCAGACGACTTAATGGTTGGGTGTATATTCCCTGCGCTAATGCAGCAACGCTGATATCCACATCATTCAAGGCTTCCGGTAAAGCGATGGTGATATGTATGCCGGATGATCCACCGCAAATAGTAGCAACCTGCGAAAGATATTTATCAATTGCCGCTACAAGCGCATCGCGACGCACAGCGTATAAACGGCGCATCTTTTTAAGGTGCGTAGCAAAATGACCCGCGCGTAAAAATTCCGCCAGTGCAAGTTGATCGGCACTGCGCCCGCGTAAATGCCCGAGCTTTAACATTCCCGCGAAAGGTTCAGCCAATCCTTTAGGTACCACTACATAGCCAATCCGCAAAGCTGGAAACAATGTCTTACTAAAAGTACCAAGGTAAATGACCGGCGCATCGGCAACCAATCCTTGCATCGCTGGCAGTGGCGGCCCATCACGGCGAAATTCGCTGTCGTAATCATCTTCAATAATTAACGCCCCGTACTTTTTAGCTGATTCGATTAATGCAATCCGCCGCTCAATACTCATCACACTGCCTAATGGAAATTGATGTGATGGTGTGGTGTAAATTAATTTCGGCGTAAATTTTTCCCAATCACTTTCACTGGGCGCAATACCATTAGCATCCACTGCAATTCCACGCACATTTAGCTCAGCAGCTTTCAAGGATTGAAACGCACCACCGTAACCGGGATTTTCCATCCACACAACATCACCCGCGCTTGCCAATGCGTGAGCGCAAATACCGAGACTCTGCTGTGTCCCATCGGTAATAAAAACTTGCGCGGCAGTACACAATACTCCGCGCGTACTGGTGATGTGCTCGGCAATCGCCGCACGCAACACCGGCTCACCCGCAGCATTGGCATAATCGAGTTGCTGAAAATTTATCTCTCGCCAAACGCGATCCAGGCAGCGGCGCCATTGCGCGATAGGAAAATGCGAAAGCGCTGGAGCACCTGACATAAATGCCGTAAATGAACCATGCGGATCAGACGGCCAAGGGGTGAGCTGCGCACGCGCAGACAATTGCAGGGGTTTGTTCGCCTCCGCATCAGTTGCAGCCGTTGTTAAGCTGGGCAAACCACTGGCGACAATGGTGCTGCGACCGGAGGAAAGCAATAAACCTTCCGTGATCAATTGCTCGTAAGCGTAAAGCACGGTATTGCGCGATAGTTTAAGCTCCGCCGCCAAACTGCGGCTGCCGGGCAAAGATGTTCCCGCTTTGCACTGCCCGCGCAAAATCGCATCGCGCAGGCAGTGATACAAACGGCGCTGTTGCGATTGCTTTGTACCAGATTGCTTGGCGTTGTATTGATCGAACAGGAACTGGTAATCCATATGGCCCTAAAAATTTTATTGAATGTGGATCTTATTATAGAGCCAGCAGCAGGCTAATCTACACCTTCAAACCGTGTAATTTATCCATTCAAACAAGGACCACAATGAACCAGCAGTCACCCGGTGCACCATCCAAACGTACGCGCGTCCGCCGCTTGGCCGAGCGAGCGCACTACGATCAGAAAACACTTTATGAGATTATCGATGCAGCCTACTTATGCAACATCGCCTTTAACGATGGCGAAAGTACGCATTGCATTCCCACCGCTTGCTGGCGACAAGAAAATTATCTGTATGTGCATGGATCAAACGGCGGCCGCTTGACCAAAGTGTTAACCGCTGGAATACAGGTTTCAATTGCGATTACGCATCTGGATGGATTGGTATTGGCGCGCTCTGCGTTTAATCACACGATGAATTATCGTTCTGCTGTTATCTACGGCACATTTGAAATTGTGGATGGCAGCCAACAAAAAATGGCAGCGCTGGATGCATTTATGGACAAAATTGCCGCTGGCCGCAAACACGAAGCGCGCCCCGGTGATGCCAATGAATTAGCAGCTACCAGTGTGTTGCGAATTTCGCTTGCTGAAGCAGCAGCAAAAATTAACAACACAGGGCCGGAAGATAAACCGGAAGATCTTGATCTGCCCGTGTGGGCCGGAATATTGCCAATGTCCGTCAAATACGGAGAGCCAATACAGAGCAATGCAGATCAACATAATTCTGGTGATATACCCACGCCCGCTTATGTGCAGGAATGGACAAATAGATCCTAACGTATTTTTCAATGCTCAATTAATTTCCCAGCAGCTATCAAACATATTTGCTAACTGCCGGGATTTATTTGCCACTCAACGTTTAAATAAAATTAAATTTTAATAATCCCTACGCTTATCGCGCGCTCGTGCCGCAGCAGCTTTGTGTAGCACTTTCCATTTCGCACGTTCATCGATGCGATCCAATGCGGTTTGTTGGCTACGGCGAATTTCGCGCAACAGTTTTTGATAGTTCAGCAATCGATCCTCATCAATCACATCCCGCACTGCACAACCTGGCTCTTCTTTATGCTCGCAATTGCGAAATCGGCAATTCTGCGCAAGCGTTTCAATATCATCAAATGCAATTCCCAGCGATTCTTCATCTGCATCCGGACTCCAGCTGCGCAAACCCGGGGTATCAATAATGCATGCTCCATTCGCACACTGATGCAGTGAACGCGCCGTAGTGGTATGTCGCCCTCTGCCGTCACCTTTGCGAATGCCGCCGGTTTTTTGTGTGCTGGAAGCAAGGATATTTGTCAGCGTTGATTTGCCCGCGCCCGAGGAACCGAGCAGGACCAGCGTATGACCGGGATTCAACCATTGCGCCAACACTGTTGCCGTGGTTTCACTGAGTGCATTCACCGCAACAATAGGAATGTGTGCTGGCAACCGCTGTTTTATTTGTTCCAGTTTTTGCGCAACATCGGTAGCAATATCTTGTTTGGTAAGCACGATTACCGGCATTACTTGCGCCGCTTGCACTATGGTGAGATAGCGTTCCATGCGGCGTAAATTAAAATCGTGATCAAGCCCCATAACCAGTAATGCAGTGTCAACATTGGTCACCAATAGTTGGCGATTACCCTCCTGTGAGCGCCTTGCAATTTGTACCACCGGCTCCATACGCTGGCTGATCCAATATTCGTTGTTCGCATGAAGCTCAACAATTACCCAATCACCCACCGCGAGAAAAATTCCCGGCAATGCACGCGCGCGAAATTCACTTTCGCCGTTGTGCAGCAACATCCACTCGCGCTGGACTTCAATGACGCGAGCAGCAAACTCGCCAGTGTTAGCAGTATCTAACTGCAGCAATTGTTGCGCGATGTAGGGTGTAAGCCCAATAAAACGCAAAGAATCAAAATCGATTTCGATCATGATAGAAAATCTTCCAATTTCGTTAAGCTCGCAGGCACGAGCCAATGCATCGCAATTGTCTGTTACAACAATGATGCGACAGTAAAGAAACGAACTGAAAGTCGGCGCGCGATTATGCGGCCATTAAGAAACCCGAAAAGGAAATTGGACGCGGGTAATCAGGCAGCCGACAGGAGTGCAATATCAAATGCGGTCATAATTGAGGCTCCTGTAGGTTGTGGAAATGCAGGTGAAATATATGGGTATAAAACAGATGTCAGTCTGTCACTGGAATCACAGCGAGTCAACGGTGAGTTACAACTATTAACAACAATAAAAAAACCGGAGCCAATTTTCATCAGCTCCGGTTTTCCATACATCAATCAATTACTGATTAATTATCAGGATTAGTTACCCCAGAGTAATTTCAGCAGCGCAGTTTTGCGTGCATCAAAACTCAACCAGGTGCCCCAACCGGATTCATTGCTAACGGGATCGTAAGAGTGACCATACCAGCCGTGGGTATCACCCGATTCAGGGTTGATAGACCAATAACATGCCTGGATATTTTTCTCTTTCATGTATCCAACAAATGCTTGTTGCCATTGTTGATCCACGTTGGTGGTGATGTGGTTCCACTTGCTACGATCAGAGATGCTGCCTTTTTGTGGCCAGTCCATATTACCGCCGAACTCACCCACAACCATTGCATAACCTTGCGCACGCAAGTAACCGAAGTGCTCATCCCAACCCGCTCTGAGTTTGGTTTCGTCGATCACAATATTACAATCGGCGTTGCCCGCTGCATCACCTTCCAAACCTTCACAAGCTGGTTGACGTGGGTCCATGAAATGCTTCTGTACAAATACAGATGGACCATAGGTGTGTGGCGAGTAAACCAAACGGCTCTTCGGAATGTTGAGTGGGCTGGTGCCAGCTTCAAACAAGTTTTCGCCCCAGTTTGGATTGTATTCTTCCGAACCGTGCGGAACCTGGGTAATGGTTTCCGGTGTGCCGTCTTGGTTATTTGCGGTTGCGGAAATACCTTCTACGAAGATCAGCATATTCGGATCAACCTGGCTGATCGCGGTGTACGCATTTTCAGATAATCTTTTCCAATCTGCCCAGGTGTAATCCCATGGCTCGTTGAAAATATCGATACCGATAATGTTGTCCACGCCCAGCTTGGCAGACAGGCCTGCAATTTCACGCAGGTTCGCTAACCATTTGGTTTCGTTATATTCCTGCACCACTACGCCTGGAGTATTAACCGGTGCGCAAGAATAACCTTCGCGAGTGAACTCGTAATTTTCGCGAGTTGCATCAACATAAGGTGGGCGCGCATCCAGACGGCCTTTTCTCCAACCAACATAGTTAGAGCAAGAGTGGATATCGATCAATACTTCGATATTGTTTTGGTCAGCCAGCTTGATGAAATCTTCCAGCGCTTGACGCGCATTGGTTTGACGCACTGACGGGTGGTTTTTCAACACACCGCCTGCACGGATATCGCCTTTACCTTGCGGATCGTTTGCATCAAGAGTTTGCGGAGCAATTGGCAAGCGGATAGTGTTAATACCTTGCGCTTTGATTTCAGTCATCGTCTGCTGGATGGTACGGCCGGTATTAGCCCACCACATGTTGCCTACGTACAATTCCATCGGTGCGCCATCTTTATTGTTTTCCGCATCTTTTGGTTCATGCTGGCCTTCAAGACCGAACCAGTTTCCGCAACGTACCGGGAAGACTTCACCATTTTTGGTGATGTTGCCGGTTGCATCAACAGCGAATACACCGCCAGGGCCACTCACCGAACTGGTGCTTGATGAAGATCTGCTGGATACGCTGGAAGAGCTAACAGAACTGCTAGTCGTCACAATGCTTGATGAGCTGCTGGATGGAGGCAACACCGAGGATGAAGAGCTTGAACGGCTCGACGGTGTAACGCTTGAACTTGAAGATACACCGCAACCCGCTGCCGCAGTCAAACCAAATGGTGACGGTTGTGACGTACAAGTAGATCTGGAAATACAGCTCTTATTGTTTTCATATCCCCAACCACTTTGAGTCGTCACACACACAGGATAGAGCGTACCGTACCAATTACATTGCTGCAGACACGCTTGCAGCGAACTTGAAGAAGAGCTCACAGAGGCGCTTGAGCGCGATGAGCTGGTTACCGCAACAGAAGATGATGACACCGCTGGCGTCGATGAAGTATTGCCACCGGAACAGATTGTGCCGTTCAAGGTTGGAATCTCGGCAGTCGCACCATTTTTATTCAACTGGAAACCAAAACTGGCAGACTGGCCAGGTTGAAGTGTTCCATTCCAATTGAGATTGCTCGCAGTATAAGGGTTGCTGCCAGACACTGTGGCATTCCATGAACCGCTTAAACGGTTAGCGGCGTATTGCCAGTTTACTGACCAACCATTGATCGCTGTACTGGTAGAGTTAGTAACAGTGATCGTGCCTGTAGCACCTGTGTTCCACTCGTTATCAATCTTGTAAGTACAGGCAGCAGAAGCCGCACTGCTGTAACCCATCGCCATAGTGCAGAGGCTCAGCACTGCTAGCAGGCTCAGGTTCTTTTTGGGCGGAGTAATCATTTATTGTCTCCTTGATTCTTGAGGAAAAGGGTTAAATACCCTCGTTATTGTTGATTTACCCTTCTCAGGGCGAGTCGTTATCACACACTCCTGTCGTTTGCTCAGTCGCAAACAAAGACACAGCCGCATAGATACAACTCGCAGCCGCCTCCGTGATCCAATCACATTCGATGTAAAAACAAGCTATTACGGTTTTGAAAACGCCCGTGATTGCCAATTGCAAATCCGGGTGCCGATGATTTTTGTATGGAGAGATGTCGCGTAAAAAAACAAAAATATTATTATTGTTATTTGTCTGACCCATTAAGACAGCGCTGTCATTCTCATTTTTATTCGAGGAAGATTCTGAGAACCAATTAACACATGTTGATATCGTTTTATAATTAGAAGAGTAAATTTCCGACAAATAATAAAAATAAAGGAATAACGATATTCGTGCGCAGATTCAGCCGCCACGCACTTTCACCTATGATTTCCAGCTCCTTTTATCTCACTGTCAAGAACTCATAAGAAATGACATGAAGTCAAAAAAAGTGGCGTTAGGGGCAACATTAGATGATAATAATTCTCAATATTAAATGAGCTGTAGAATTATGGTTAGTCTGTTGATCATTGATGATGACGTTAAGTTAACCCAGATGCTGGGTGAGTATTTTTCTGACGGAAATTTCACTGTTAATACCGCACATGATGCCGAGTCAGGCTTGGCATTTATCGGCAAGAACAATGTTGATCTCATCATTCTCGATGTCATGTTGCCTACGATCAGAGGCTTCGATTGTTTACGTCTCATCCGCAAAAAATCATCCGTGCCAGTCATCATGCTAACCGCACAAGGGAGCGATTTTGATCGCGTTATTGGCCTTGAATTGGGTGCCGACGATTACATGGCCAAACCCTTTAATCCACGTGAACTGCGTGCACGCATCAGTGCGGTATTGCGTCGCCTGAAGCAATTACCTGACTCACAATTGGTCGATAATGTTGTAGTCGGGCCGTTGAGTTTATCGCCACTGACACTGGAGGTTTGGGCAGACAATCAACCTGTTGCGCTAACCTCTGCCGAAATTCGCGTTTTGGAATTATTGATGCGTTCAGTGCGACAAATGGTTTCGCGCGAAGATCTCACCGAGCAGGCGCTAGGCAGAAAACTGGTTTCCCATGATCGCAGTATCGATACACACGTATCCAATCTGCGGCGTAAATTGGGATTGGGGCAGCAACAAGGACGCCCGAGCATTCGCAGCTTTCGCGGTTTGGGTTACATGCTATTACCCGGTGAACTCACTGAAGACCGGGCAATAAATTAATATGTTGAAGCGCCCCATCACTTTATTTTTGCGAATTTTTATTTCGTTTTGGCTAGCTGTAGCATTAATCCTGATCTTTGGTGCGGCCTTAACAACCTGGTTGTACGCCAGCCGCCATCACTCGCTCGACAATGTGCAAGTACTTCCGCTCATTACTGAAGCGCGTCAGGCGGCACAAAATGATGGTGAAGACGGATTAAAAAAATGGCGCCGTGAAAAAGAAAATTATTACGGCGCGCTGCAGATATTTTTAATCGATAACGAAAATCTTCAGGATCTTGAAAAAAGAGAATTATCGACGCGCTTGGTTGAAATGCTAAAAGTCTATCGCGGCCTCACTTACGAAAAGCCGGAATACGATATTGATGGACGCTGGGGCTGGTGGGATATGCCCAAGATAAATATTTCCAACGGTAAAACCTACACCATTATTTTCCAGCCATTTGATAACTCGCGCCTGGAAATTATCGCCCTGCCCTACATGCCTTATTTTTTATTGCTGATCAGCATACTGATCAGTACACCTATTTGCTGGATACTCGCTCGCTACATTAGCACCCCCGTGCGTCATCTACAGGAGCAAGCGCGCATGCTGGTGGAGGTCGGAGAAAACACGCCTGTTGGCGAAAAATTTACTTCACGCAGCGATGAATTGGGCGGACTCGCGCGCGATTTTGATCATATGGTTAATCGCATACATACCCTACTTGCGGCAAAGGAAGAGCTATTACGCAATGTCTCTCATGAACTTCGCTCTCCTTTAGCGCGCATAGATTTAGCGCTGGAACTTGCGCGCCGCAAAGATCAACACATGGATTTGCAGCTTGAACGTATCGAGCAGGAATCCGCAAAACTTAACAGCTTGATTGGTGAAATCATCGAGCTGTCAAAATCTGTTGATCAATCGTCTTCAAAACATCATCAAATCGATCTGATTGCGCTACTTGAGTTAGTGGTCGACGACGCAAACTTTGAAGCACAGCAGTATGATACCCAGGTTATTTTGCAAGGCGCAAAAAATGCGTTTGTCCAAGGGGATGAAAACGAATTGCGCAAAGTGTTCGATAATATTCTGCGCAATGCGGTAAGTTTTACTGCGCCATCTACCACTATCGACGTGACCATCCGCCAATCATCCGAACAGAGAAAGAATGGAGATTACTGGGTTATCGATATTGCGGATCACGGCCCCGGTGTGCGCGAAAAAGAATTGCCGCAACTGTTTGACCCCTTTTTCAAAGCAGCCTCAAACATTCCCAGAAATAGCAGCGGCTTGGGATTATCTATTTCCGCCAATATCGTTGCTGCGTGCAAGGGCTGGATAACAGCACGGAATCGATCCAACCAAGCCGATACGGAAAATAAAACAGGCTTGATTGTTACCGTTGTTTTGCCCGTACTAACACCGGATATACATTAAAATTCCCGCAATTTTTCATTGCAGCAATGTCAAGAAATCAAAAGAAAAAGCGAAAAAATAAAAGATTATCTCAATGACAATTGAGAATGGATACCATTTAGCCTTTACTATTACCATCAAAAGAAAGGGCTAAGTCGTGGGTTATTTATTTTCATCATCGCGTCAAATAGATCGTGATAATCAAACATCTGCACAATCATTATTTGCACACAACAAATTGGTACATGCCATTAAATGCGCAATGCTGTTCTCTACATTTGCTTTGGGTGCAAATGTTCATGCAGCAGAACAAACTGATAGCAACGCCAATGCAAAACAGAAAACAGTTTTGTCCTCGGTTAAAGTCAATGCAGCAGCGATAGCCACTCCTTACGAATCGGGCAATACGGATATTCCACGCACCGAAGATGATGTGCAACCCTACAAAATTATTGATCGTGATGTTATTGAACGCTCCGGCGCAACCTCTGTTGAAGAGTTACTGCAACAGCAACTTACCATGAGCACATCAGCACCAAGCGAATCCGGTGCTGATGGCTTTGGTGGCGGTGCAAGTAAAATTAATTTGCGCGGCTTGGGTGCGAACCAAACACTGGTATTGATTAATGGTCGCCGCGCTGCAGGTGTGGGCAACCGCTCAACATCAGATGTCACCGATCAACCCAACTTGAATAATATCCCTCTAGCAGCTATCGAACGTATTGAAGTATTACCAACATCAGCAGCAGCCATTTATGGCAGCGGTGCAATTGGTGGTGTGGTGAACGTAATTTTGCGTCGCGATTATGTCGGTACTGAAGTAAACCTGCGCTATGGTGATCGATTTGACGGTAATCAAGTAACAAAAACCGCATCACTAGTCACTGGTTTCGCACTTGAAGAAGGCCGCACGCAAGTTTTATTTACCGCTCAAAAACAAGATGCAGATGCATTACTTTCCGGTGACAGTGATTATCGTCGTGACGGCCGCCAACTAATTGCGAACAATAATCCAAATTCTATTTATGGAATGAATGGCACTAGAGCTATCAACCCACCAGCGGGCGCATTGGTCAATATCAGAACCGTCGATGGCTCGCCAATATTTGGCACTACAGGATCAAGTTTTACTCACATACCCAAAGGGTACCAGGGTGCAGCAATTGATGGGCTTGCACCACTAATAGCGAATGCGGGCACTTACAACCTTGATTTAGCTGGCGAAGGTTTGATTGGGCAATTCGCCGGTGATGTACCACTTATTCCTGCAATCGAATCAGAAGCATTAAGCTTGTCAGTTAATCGCGACATGACCGATAAGTTGAATGTATTTATTGAAGGAGCCTACAACAGCCAAGAAGCCGAGGGCTTAGGAACTTATTACGGTACGGGTACAGCTACACTCGCTGCGAATGCACCCAATAATCCTTTTGGGAAAGCCGTATTAATTTCTTATCCTTTGCGCATGAGCGATATGGGAATTCGCGGCAAAAGTTTTGGCGAAACTGAAACCAAAACTGCAGCAGTTGGTTTCACTTACAAACTACCGCAAGATTGGATTATTTCGGCTGATCATTCCTGGAGCAAATCCTACGTAAAAAGTTTGTACCAGCGTCAATTCGGAACACCTACCCTTGCACAAGCAATCAATGCAGGCACAGTAGATTTACTGCGCGATACAACTTCATTTGCAACAGATGTTACCGCTTACGCAAACTTTCCGGTCACTTGGACTGAGGCAGAGCTAAACGATACAACTATACGCGGCACAGGCACCCTGACTAGCTGGTATGCAGGAAAAATTACTCTTGCCACCGGTATTGAACATCGTGCAATCGAGAGCGCCGGCGTGCCTGATTACACATCACCACCACCACCACCCACCTTGCGTGAACAAACAACAGACAGTATTTATGCGGAATTGGATACGCCCTTTATTTCACCGGAAATGGGTTGGAGTTGGGCACATTTATTAGATGTGCAAGTCGCATTGAGACGCGAGAGCTTTGATGTAAAAACCTCTGGTGCAAAATTTGACGCGACCACTCCTACCGTCGGCTTCCGCTTTGCTCCTGACAAACAATTAATGTTGCGTGCATCTTACAGCGAAGGTTTTGTCGCACCCACTTACTCTCAATTGGCAGAACCAACATTGTCTGCAACGCTGAGTACAATCACTGATCCCAAGCGTGGCAATGAACAAAATACTGAGGTTGCAGTGTTATCAGGTGGTAACCCGGATTTGCAACCAGAAGAATCTGAAAGCATTAATGCCGGTTTGGTCTTCACGCCTGATTTTGTGCCCAACCTGCGCTGGTCATTCGATTATTATCACATCAAAAAAGACAACAACATTAGCAGCCTGAGCGCGCAACAAATTCTGGCTGATGAAGTCACCTATGCCAACCGTATAACACGTGCTGCAGCTAGTAGCGATGGATTCAATGTTGGTCGTGTAACGCAAATTTACACCGGCCCAACAAACGCATTAAGTTTGGAAACCAAAGGTTTTGATACCAGCATCAGTTATGTAATCAATACTGACGAGCTAGGCAGCTTTACCTTGAGCAGCGGCTACACCTATGTTGAAGAGTATTTGCAACAAGCCGCACTGGGGGCAGCACTGATCGACCACGTGAATATTCCATCACGCAATAGTAATGGCGCTCCGCTATCGCACAGAGCCAATGCATCTATCCAATGGTTTGTGAACGACAGCTTGAATCTTGGTTGGTCAACGCAGTATTACGGTGCATATGATCTTGATCCTGCAAGTGTTGCAGCAATATTGAATCAAGGCAGCGACAAAATCGACAGCCAGATTTATCACGATCTTTATGTGCGCACCGCATTGTTTCCATCAGTAGTGAAATCGGCAATTGATGGCGATGCGGAACTTACATTGGGTGTAAAAAATGTATTCGATAAGAAAGCAATCGATATGTCCCAGGGAAATTACTACAGCCGTTTTAATGATCCACGCTTGCGTCAATTCTATGTGAATTTGAAAGTCAGTTTTTAATACAAACCGGCGTTAACCTAACAAAAAATGCCTGCAGAGTGCGGGCATTTTTTCCTATTTTCAGAAACAGAACTTTTATTGCCTATGAATACAAAAACCAGAAGGGGAACAGGTGAACAACCCCACTACCGGCTGTTAGTTCTCTCCCGAATTGTCGCCGCTGTGGCAGGTGGATATACATTTGCAACGGTGATGATATTGGTACTGACCTATCTATTACCGCTACCGCAGAAAGATGCGCTCATGCTCTCCACCATGTTGAGCTACGTCATTTATTTATTAGCGATTATTTGGGTATTTTCGGTAAAGACGGTGCGCAAGGCATGGATTGGTATTTCAGTCGCAACAGGCCTACTGGGCGCTTTAGCATTTTTATTACATAGCATTCAACAATAACATCAACACATAGCCATCTAATCACAGAATTTATTATGAAAGACAATTTCCATTTAAGTATGACCTGGCTACACACCTGGACTGGTTTGGTCGTAGGCTGGGTATTATTTTTTATTTTTGTCACCGGTACCGCCGGATACTTTTATATGGAAATTGATCGCTGGATGCGACCAGAACAGCCGCTGCAAAGTAAACCCGTCGCCGCAGATTTTGCGGTAGCAATGGCAGAAAAACATTTGCAATCACGAGCGCCCGATGCAGACAGCTGGACGATCAACATCCCCGGTGCACGCGAGACGCCATACTTAAATGTTAGCTGGCGCAATCCACCCAAACCCGGTGAAGAACCACCCCAAGGCCGCGGAGGTGGTGGTCGATTCGGAGGACCGTCTGACATTCTTGATACGCAAACCGGTGAAGTCCAACCAAGTAAACCACGTGAAACCGGTGGCGGCTTATTGTTATATCGCATGCACTGGGCGCTGCACTACATGCCGTATGTTGCTGCCGCATGGATCGTCGGTATCTGCACCATGTTTATGTTTGTTGCCATTATTACCGGCGTAATTATTATTTATAAAAAAATATTTAAAGAGTTTTTCACTTTCAGAAAAGGAAAAGGAGCACGCTCGTGGATGGATATGCACACGGTTATCAGTGTCACCTCCCTGCCCTTTTTTATCATGATTACCTTCAGCGGTTTACTTTTTTATCTTTACACCTATATGCCACTTGCACCGAAAATTTTATTTGGCGATGAAGGTGTGCAGCGCGAACGACGCTTTTTTGGTGACCAAGGAAAACGTGACGGCAATGCAGTGCCTTTATTTTCTTTGGTAGAAGCTTTAAAACTGGGCGAACAGGAATTTGGCAAGAACCAGGTACGCAACATCAACGTGCAATTTCCGGGGGACTCAGCGGCAACTATTACGATCACCCCGCGCTATGACCGCTATTTAAATGAATATCCACAATTAAAATTAAATGGTACGACAGGTGAAGTGCTTGATAACCCGGCAAGAAAAGTCAGTGCAGTTGAAAAAACCAACAACGTTATTCTTGCACTTCATGAAGGTGTCTTTGCCAATACTCTTGTACGTTGGTTGTATTTTTTGGCGGGAGTACTCGGCTGCGCCATGATTGCAACAGGACTAGTGCTCTGGACTGTAAAGCGTCGCCCCAAAGCAATGAAAAATGGAAAATTTTCGTTTGGCCACAATCTGGTTGAACGGCTCAATATTGGCACAGTGGCAGGCCTGCCCGGCGCTGTAGCAATTTATTTTTTAGCGAACAGGTTAATTCCGGTAGATATTGTGGGTCGCCGCGAATGGGAGGTACATGCCATGTTTATTGGTTGGTTGCTCCTGCTGATTTACCCTGCATTCCGTTCAATCAAGCGCGGTTGGATCGAAGTATTTTGGGTTAGCTCTGCACTTTATCTGGCACTGCCCCTTGTGAATTTATTTACAACGGAGCGTCATCTCGGCGTATCACTGGTGTACGGCGATTGGGTTCTTGCCGGAATAGATTTAACCTTCTTCGCACTCGCAGGAACATTTGCCTATATCGCAATAAAGATAAAACGTCATCCATCCGCGGTGACTAAAGCAGTAAAAGTAAAAAATACAACCGACGATTCAACCCTGGCAACTAATGAGGTGCTGTCATCATGAACAACCTTATTATTATCGCCAGTTTCGCTTGGGCAATAACGGGATTTTTATCACTGTCGCTCACAATTGAACGTCATTATCACGATGTATACGGAAAAACGGCAGTGGCTTTGAATAAACGCTATCTAAATGCTTTACATGGATTGGGTTGGAGCACTCTGCTCATGTCATTCGTCAGCGCCGTTATTTATAAAGGCTGGTTTGTCGGCCCGGTTGCCTGGATGGGTGTGCTCGCCGTCACCGCGTTTGGATTGATGTTATTGCTCACATACAAACCCTCATGGGTAATCAAAACAACCGCGTTCGCATTGATCATTGCCGCCAGCTGCATGCTGATTGTGTTGATTCGATAATTTTTTATAAAGCAAAACGAAGATGTAAGCAGTATGAAATTAGTTAAGAGAGAAAAGAAAAACAATTGGAGCAACAACCACCTTATTACATCGATGCTACGTAATGCGGGGCTGTCAGTTACCCATTCGCGCGTCACTGTGTTGAGTATTTTTATTTACGATAAAAGTATTCGCTTAACCGCTTGCGATGCATTCAAGGTGCTAATGAGAAGACAGGAAACAGTTTCGCTTTCCACCCTGTATTACGTGCTAAAAAATCTGGCGGAAGTTGGCGTATTAGTAGAAACCAGCATTCATGAGTCCGCAAAGCATTACTCGTTGAAGAGTGAAGACCACAAATCTTAACCATGGGTGAGCAGGGAAAGACATAGATAATCCGCCCAGAAATAGCTATCTTTAGCTGCTCAATAATCTATTGACTAGAGATAGCAGCAATGACAATAAAATCGTCTTCACTTCGAATGAAGTTACCTTCATTACTAATCGGTATTGGTCTGATACTAGGCACCCAGAGCACTATTGCAGCAGAAAAAGCGTTTATCTGGCCTAACGGCGCTAAAGCAGCGGTCAACCTCGCGTATGACGACGCCCTTGATAGCCAGCTGGATAACGCCATTCCTACCCTGAATAAGTACGGTATTAAAGGCACCTTTTACTTAAACGTTGTCAGCCCTACCCTTACCACTCGCTTGGGCGATTGGCGCGCAGCCGCCCAAAAAGGTCATGAATTAGGCAACCACAGCATTTTCCACCAATGCTCAAAAAGCGGCGAAGGACGTGAATGGGTTACCGCAGATCGCGATCTCGATAAAGTCAGCGTAGTTCAAATGCAAGACCAGGTGAAAGTGACCAATGCCTTCCTGCATGCAATTGATGGCAAAACAGCGCGCACCTATACACCGCCGTGTATTGACTTGAATGCCGGTGGAAGCAATTACATCGATGGATTAAAAAGCGAATTTGTGGCGATCAAAGCTAAAAGCGGCGGCGTCACACCGGATATGAAAACCCTTGATCCTTATGCAGTGGGAGTCGATTTTCCCAGTGACGTAACAGGTGCACAATTAATTGCGATTGTGAAAGAAGCTGCGAAAAAAGGGACTATGGCCAACTTTACGTTTCACGGCATCGGCGGTGACCACATTGTGGTTTCCAAAGAAGCACATGAAGAATTGGTAAAATATCTTGCCGAGAATAAAAAAATCTACTGGACCGATACTTTTGTAAACATCATGACCTACGTAAAACAACAGCAAGCTAAAAAGTAATTTATCCCCATAAAAAAACGCCCCTGTCGGGGCGTTTTTTTATATCTTGAGAAACAATTGATCTTTGCTCGACATCAACAATTCTTCTACTGCTGAATGCTGATTATTGCCGTTGTATCGTTTCAGTAATTCAGAAAATTCCTGCAGGCGACGATCCGAATAAGAAGATACATCTTCATCTACTACTTGATAGTTTTGATAGCGGGTTTTCTTTTCATCTTTGCTCGCGTCCTGCTCAATCCAGAGATTGTTTACCACATCATTAGTCATTGACAGCATGCGACTCACACTACCGGTTTTATGCTCAGTGACATAAGTGTAATTGCCACCCAAATGCTCAAGCAGCTTACCTGGATAACCTTGAAAATAACTGTTGCTAAAATCGTAACTGGATTCTTGTTTAATCAGTTTATTCTCGCCGTTTTTTTCAACAGTAGTCTTTTGTTCCAGAGTCAACATCATTGACTCTACTTGCCCACGATTGCCAGGGTTGTGATAAACCGGAGAGCGAAATGCTGCTTTAAAATCAGGCAGGCCAGAATCAAAAGCCATTAGGGTTGTATCGGTGCGATTAGTGCTCTTGTCTAGCTGCTCGCTCGTCACGCTTAGAAAGCTGGAAAACATACTTTCAAATGCATCCAGCATAAAACGTTTGGAGGCGTTGGGACTTTTACCATCTTCACCAGCACGGTTAATCAAATCAAGGTACTGTTTTAATACCTCACTTTCAGCATTATTCCCTTTTACCATGGTTTGCAATTGCATGGAAACATCCACGCTATAGCCTTCAACATCAGTTGCATTCAAGCTCTGGGTTTGCGCAACTTCATCGAAGTTGAAATCATAGCTATGTGAAACATAGCTGTCAGTTTTAGGATCAGGTCGCTCTAATTTGAAACTAAAATGGCTGATAACATCAGTATCAATATCTTTTATTCCGCGTAACTCGGTGGTATCCGTACGAAAAAATTCATCGCCCATAACGCCCAGTTTTTCAGCGAGCGCACCAATCGCTTTTTGTTCCTGCTCGGATAATTTCCCATCGACCACAAAGGAAAACTCTAAACCTTGACCACCATTGGAAACACGGCTTAGCTGAATCTTGATGCTATCTCCATCTCTGGTTCTGATGTTTAAAAAAGCAGATTCAAGACGGCTACCGCTACTATTCCCAAAATCCGGCGTAAATTTTTCTATTGCCACTTTCGCGGGAACCTGAAATTGGCGCGCCTCATTGCGATACTCACTCGTTTCCCGACTAAGCGCGCCTATCTGCCCAAACAAACTGCTAACGGTAAACTTGGTTTTTTTCTCCGCAACTTGATTGAGCGAATGCACCATTGCCTGTGAGGCGGCAGAAGCAGCAGCACCTTTATAACCAGTTTCACGCACATAGGTAGAAACAGTAGTAGGCTCCTGATAAACCGCAGGAGGATCAATGGGGCGACTAATGGCCACGATTACCGCTGGGTTGTTGGCCGGTGCAGGAGCTGGCGTGCTAACAGGTGTTGACGATGCCTCAGATGAGACGGCGGGCATTGGCTCAAGCGCCACTTTACGGCTGGCGATTGCAATATCCTGGGTAGGTGAAATAGATACTTCCATAAGAATTTCTCCATAGGTTCTACCTATTATCGGCCGATAACAGAAAAACTTGGGCCTTAAAATGTAAAAAAGCGTATAGGTCGCCCTACGCGCTTTTTTGCAGAAGATAACTTATAGAGTTATAGCGGGGTTATTAATGGTGTCCGTGATTGTTATCGTGCTTTAGCTGCTCAAATTCACCGGTAAAGTTTGCACCGTAAACATCACCATTTGAGGTCATCAGCAGAAAAAGCGTCTTTTTTTCCGCTTCATTCGTCACGGTTACTATGTAATAACCATCACCGTTCTTGAGCAATCTGGCATTGGCGATGGGAAGATCGCGCCAGCTTGCAGGCAATTTTCCAAACCCGAACCCAGGGTCGTTCTGGGTAAAGTGAGTCGTGGTATCCCTTCCAATTGTTATGGCTTTAGTTTCAGTCACATAACTGTGGTCATGCCCCTCATGAGCCAATACAGCGGGACTACTGGATAAAACGCCAAGTAACATGGCAGATAACAAACTTGCCGATAACAAATTCTTCATTGTTATGTCTCTCTCATGGTTGATATTTATTGGTCTAATAAAAGCAAACAGCGCCCGTAGCTTATGCTTTTGCTCACTTAATGACAAATAGTAAATACCAGATTAACGCTTTGCTTCTGGTAACTATCCAAACAAGTTAAAGAATAAACCTATTAAGAAAATAGCTACATCAAGGGAGAGCCCTATCAAATATAGGGGCTATCAAAAATCAATCACTCCCAACCTCCGTTATAGCCAGCAGTAGGATTATTTTATTAAACAAGAAAAAGATGAGTGTTAAAATGGGATTATGATTTTAAGAAAAGAAAAACCAAAGCAGTTTTCCAAAAGGACAATCAAGGAACCACCAATAAATGCCACGATCACTTAAATTTTTAATTATTCTAACAAGCATTTTTATATTACTTTTATTGCTGGGGATCAGGATAATATTTTTAATGCAAGTCTCTTCAAAACTCATTATTCCAGAGTCAGTAATGAGTTCTCCTTGGGAATATCTGGATTGCGCTTCCTGTGAAGAAGCCATCTCCAAAACAATTGATGAACAACTTACCAAGGAGTTAAAAAACCCTTTTAAAAGATTCAGCTACTGGATGCATTCAAGAGCGAGCGGGACTGTAATACAAAAGGCAACATTGCATAGCAACAAAGGCTACCTAATGATAGAGAGTTCAGTAGAAAATAAGAATTTCAACGTTAAAGTTGATCGAGTAGTTGATATTAACGGAAACAACATACCCAAAACAAAAAAAGATGCCGAAGGTGCAAGAATCAGGGTAATAAGCAGCGAACAAAAGCAGGAAATAAACTATCACCTGAGAAAATCAGGCTTTTATGCTAAAGGAAAAAATCAAATTTACACGATATTCAAGGAGCAAGATAAAACCAATCAACAATAACGCCTCAAAAAAATGGCTGGCAATCTTCATTGCCAGCCATTAAAACTATCACAAAGATTGATAACGGAAACCGTAAGTACCTGATGCTCCCGCTCCAGCGTAATAAGTCACGATCTGGAATTTATAGGTAGCAGTTGCCGTTTTAATCAAGTAAACCTGGAATTGTGAGTAGAGGTAGTGAGGCAAGCTCGGGTTAACATTGTATTGGTACCATGGGTAGGTGCCAAAAAATAACACACTGGAAACATTAGGTTGGAAACCCATAAAGTTGTGAGCGGTTTTATCAATACCTGTGTAGCTTGGAGTAGCATCTGCTATTGCAGTTGCATCGCTTGCAAGGTTCAACTCGAAGCTTGCGCCAGTGTCTGCACCGACGGTCACGCAGGGAATCGTGATATCCCAATTGTCGTTTGCAGTAACGGTTTTTTGTGTATCAAGATCAACGTATAAATCACCGGTACAAGCAACAGCGTCAACTGTTACATCTACTTCAGCCATAAAAGTAGTATCGCCGCGCGCTACGTCCTGGAAAGAAACACCCAGCGTAATCGAGCTCATGGTACGACCAGCACTGGTCAATGCCTTAGCGCGGACTTTACTGTAGTTGCCATCAGAGAAAACGATAAAGGCTTTGGTAGGGTCAGCAGTAACGACATGGGTAGTCATGTTGTAGCTGTAAAATTTACCACCGATTGCTTTCTCATCTTTATCGGTAGTAAATGACGTAGCCGCTGGAATTGATGCAGCAACTACCGCATTAAAATCCGGTAATTCGCTATCGGAAGTTGCATTGATAAACTTTTCTGCGATGGGCGCTTTGCTCGCGTCAAAAAAGTCCGCATTGTTACCAGTAGCATAAGCTTTAACAGGAGTAGTTGCTTTTGCGTTCAGATAAATTTTGTCACGACGAAATGCAATATCCCACTCTTTATTAGTAGCTGCTTCCGCTTCAGTCAGGGTTAACTTAGTGCTGGTATCCAGATCGTAGTATGCAAACGCTGGCGCAGCAGCTGAACCAGTCCCAAGCTCAACATTGGTCAACGGAATTGGAGTTGCACTGCTGGAAGAGGAAGAAGCTGGCGCAGAGCTTGAGCTCGCTTCAATACTTGAGCTGGAAACAGATGATGGCGCCGAACTAGAAACTGCCGAGGAAACTGCAGCAGAACTTGCCACCGAGCTAGAGCTGCTGGCAGGCTTGGAAGAACCACCACCGCCGCCACCGCAAGCAACCATTGCCAAACAACCGGCAACTACAGCTGTTAATTTAAGTTGTTTTTCAAACATACGAATCTCCATAAATTGTTAACTTATCAAAGCCAACATCAGTTAATAAATTATTTACATCATCTAGAAAAAATTAAGCGTTACACCCGCAAATACACGGCGACTACTCACTGCACGCTGATCAAATTCGCCTGCACTTACCGCTTTCGGGTCTTGATGCTCATCAAAAATATTGTCTACCCCAACACGCCAGCTGAAATAGCGCGTAAGGTTTTGCGATAAATTGAAATTAACACTGAGGTAGTTATCACTAGCGACGGGTTTGCCTGCTGTACCTGAATATTCGTCCGCTTCATAAACGAAATAGAGCAAGCTATCCAATTCATATTCTGGAAAGCTGTGGCCAAAATTTGCTTTAACTTGATGACGCGGGCGGTTGGGTAAGCGCTCGCCAGTGATTTTATTTTCTGCATACAGATAGCTGTAATTCAGCTGAACATGCCAATTTCCATATTGATATTTACTGCCCAGATCAGCACCGTAGATTTCAGCTTTGGCAAAGTTGGCATAACGGAAAATATCCATTTGCTGTGCGACCGACGCTTCGTCATCGCGCACAGTTTCCAATAAATTTTTAGCTTCTGAATAATGGATATTGAATTCATTTTCGAGGATGCCGGCATCGTCTTTGAATGGCAGTAACCAACTGGCGCTGGCATTACCCGATACAGCAGTTTCTGGTTGCAGGTCGGGATTGCCCAATACCATATACCCCAGATTACTGTGATCAAAAACGTAGAAGCGCTCTTTGATGGTAGGCACGCGATAGCTCTGCCCTACTCCACCGCGGAAATGCCACTGACTATCGCCGCTACCATTTACTTTTTTCATTCCACTTACACGCACAGCGGAATGCCAGTCAAAATCAGAATCGTGCTGAACGCGCGCGCCACCTAGCAATTCGTGATCAGCGGCTAAATGGCTGTACTGTACAAAACCTTCATAACCTTGACTGGTTCGGTCATCCACTTCGGCGACATCGCCTTTAGTTTGGTTTAACAAATCGCGGCGCGCGCTCAAGCCACCAACAACCTCATAATGTTTTCCGACCCAGGCTTTTTGGCTGTCTATTTCAGCAAGTCGAATTTCTGTATCGCGCAAGCCATTAGAATCGCCACTGGTTTCATCATGAGTGGTATAGCGACCATTAATTTTCCAACTGCCCACTTGTTTGCGATCTTCTTCCGTTGCAGGACGATCGCGAAACTCCAAGTCATGCTGTACTTGCTCGACATCGGACATGTAATAAATAACGTCATTTCGACCGGGCAATTTGAAACTATCGCGGTATTTTTCTTCATCAAAAATTTGCGCGCGATAGTCGGTACTAAAACTGGAAAAGTCGCGACCCAAAGATAATTGGCCGAACGTTTTTTTCACATCGGCAGCAGTTTGCGCAACGGTTTCGGGTTGGTAATCAAAACCGACATCATCAATATTTTGAATATTGAGTTTGCCCCGCCACTCACCCAACTTGGCACTGGCTTCCATTCGGTGTTGATAACCGAACTCGTCGCCTTCAATTTCGTTACCGACATAAGAAGATACTTCAGAGGTGAGACTCAGGTGATTACCAGTATCCTGTCGCGTGATGATATTGATAACACCACCCATTGCCGAGCTACCGTAAAGCACTGAACCCGCGCCACGCACAATTTCAATACGCTCAACATTGGCGACACTGATTTGATCCAGATCCACCGCTGCACCGGTCGGTGCAATCATGCGGCGACCATCAACCAACACTAACACCCTGTCGCCATCAAAGCCTTGCATGTAAACGTTGTAACCATCTTTGGTACTGCGCTTTACCACTACACCGGGTAATAGATCGAGCGCACGAGCAACGGTTGTCTGCGATGCTTTACGCAGAGTTTCACCATCCACAACTTCTACTGACACCGGCGAATCCACCAGCAATTTAGGTGTACGCGTACCGGTAGTAACAACCTTATCAAAACTGATCAGTTTTTCTTCGTCCTTGGCAACTTCGGCCACGACCGTGGCTGATGCACAAATTGCACTCGTAGCCATTGCCAATACCAAACGTGCAGGCAATGTTGAAAAAGCAGATTTTTTACTCATGATGTGTTCGCAAGGGTTGCAGTGAAAATAATAGATACAGGTTTAATTCAAACCGAGACTCACACGGCCGATTTCATTTGTACCTTTCGCATTTGCCGATACAGTTTGACCATTCAAAATAAACGGCAGCAACAGCAACTCATGCTCGCCATGCTCGCGCGCTACTTCGATGTGCAATTCATAATTCCCTTGCGCTACTGTTTTTCCCTGTGCATCGCGGCCGTCCCACTCGATCCGGTAACGACCAGGTTTGCGCGTTGCTCCTGCCAGCGCATCTACCAACGAGTCATCGCTACGCCCAACCTTGCGCCACCAGAGACGCAAATCGCGCAGCCAACGGTTTTCGCCCAATAATTGCAATTGCCGAACTGAATTGCCCTTATCATCGGCGATCCAAATGGCAACATAAGGACGACGATATTCCGCAACATCCAGTGACGGAATTTCATAATCCACCGTAAATATTTTTTGCGCAGACCAAGGCGCATCAGCTGCACGTGTAGCGCCATACCAGTCCTTGCTAGCGAAAAACATCCCTGTTTCGGTGATAGCCAAAGCTGTCACGCTCGTCATTTTGTTAACTTGCTCCAGCGCATCATGTACCGACACACTGATCAGCGCTTGCGCCATTACACCAGCCTCAATTGCACTACTAGCGCGAACCAAAAGGGACGGCGCGAGTTCAACTGGCCATCCTTCTTTGGGCACTAACAAACTACTCAGCGGGTAATGCGCAACCTTGCGTAAATTTTGCTGGCGATCCAATACTGCAAGCGTTTGGTCTTTCAATGACACGGGTACAGAAGCTACATCAGCAACCTTGATTTGCTGCACAGTCGCTCCTATCACCAGAGTCAAATTTCCGTACTCAACGTTGACTACACCAGTTGATGACTTTTGCTGCGCAATAACGGCCTTAATATCTTCAGCAACACGCTCCAATACCCAGCCTTGCCAAAGCCCGTGTAAGTCAAGTTGTAAACCGTCTTTAATCGCTTGCTCACTGAAATAAACCGCTGCGCCTTCCGTTTTCCATTGCAGCTGCAAATGCAGGCGCGCTTTTTGACGCAAGGATGCGCGATCAGGCAATTCACTTTTGCCAACCGCCGCATCCCAATCCCGCTGCAATGCACCAAGACGACAAGTGAAATTGCTATGAGTCTGTGTTTGCCATTGTTCGCACAATTGCAGCAGCGCTTTCACATCTGCAGAAGGATTTTGTAGTTTCCCCTGCTTATTCAATTGATCCAGTTCTTGCGCTACAGCATCCAGCTTCTGCACTAACGGAGACAATTTTTTTTCGACTTGACTCTGCAGCTGCGCATCATCCATGTGCAGCTTGAGCGGCATTTCCTTTACCGTTAATGCAGAGACAGGGTTTGCAAACAACAACGCGCTAATACAAAAAATAAAAGACCACATTTGCATCCAGTACTGATGCAAGTTAGCAACCCTTTGCATTAGTGACTCGCGGTTTTTGCAGTTGGTTTAGCTGCAGCGGTTTTGGGTTTTTCTGCTGCTTTCGCTTGTGGAAGAGGATCAGCTACCGATACCACTGCATCGTCATTTAAATCCCAACCACCAAAAATGCGTGCACCAGACACACCAAACTCTTCCAGACTGATGCCTGCATCTTTGTTGGTATTGAGTACTTCATAGCGAACTTTTGCTTGTTTCATTTGACCGGTGCGCGCTTGCTTAGCCTGACGATCCAGACGGTTGGTAAACTCAAGCGTGTATTCTTCCGGACTCACCCAACCATCTTTATTGGTGTCGGTAGAATCAAAAATGCCGCGACGAATTTGTTTAAATTCAGCAGCAGTAACTTGGTGGTCGCCATTCAGGTCATTGATATCAATAAACCCTTCGAGCGAGTGAGAGCTAGGCATACGAATGATTGAAGGACGAATAGGATCAGCAGCGGGCGTTACGCTTGCACCTTGCTCCTGACTAGCACCGGGAGCGGCGTCCCATTCTTTATCTTTCGCATTCAGCGTTACTACGCCATCAATACTTTTTGCAAAATGGGTAAAGGTTTTTTCACCGGAAGCCCAGTATTCGTCCCATGTCATTTTGCCGTCGGCATTGCTATCGATGGATTTAAAACGAATTTCGGTTTGCTCAACCTGACCTTTGCGCTCACTGCTGATTTTCTTTTCCAACGTCTGGGCGAAATGATCCAGGTATTCAGTTTCATCTACCAAGCCATTGCCATTTGCATCCATTGCTTTGAGATTAGCGGCGCGCACAGCATCAAATTCTGCGCGAGAAACTTGTCCGTCGCCGTTCGTATCGTAGTCTTCAATAAATGCAGCGCGATGACCTGCGCTTGCACCGTGATCCGCTTGATGCTTGCTGCGATCAGCAGCTGGCTTATCGGCAACCGGCGCGGTTGACTGACAACCAACCAATGCCATGACTAAAGCCAGTGAACTAAGAGCGAATGTTTTTTTCATTGTTTTAATTTTTTTCATAATGGCTAACCCGGTTTTGATATTCGTTGATCTTAAAAAATTATTGCGCGTTAACTGCAAAGGTCAGCGTGTAAACGTAACCGTAATTGGGAGCATCAGCACCTTTAGGTGCTGGTGCGCTTTTGCGCGCATAAAGCAAGTAAACGCCGGTGTTATCCAGTTTTACTTCTGCTTTGCCGTCTTTATCGGTTTTCACTTTCAGTGTTTCTTTTTCGTGTTCATTGCCGTCATAACCAGTGAACAAACTCACTTCGTTATCAGCCAATGGTTTGCCATCGAGCAGTACTTTGAACGCGAATGCTTCACCGGCGTAAACGTCATTCGGGTGAGTAACCGGAACAATTTCCAGACCTTGGTTGTAAGGTTTGAGTGCAGTTTGGGTTGGCGCTTTGAGCGTTACGTATGTTTCAGCCAAGGTGACTGACTGGTAGTGGTCCAACAGCTTGGCGCCTTTCGGCAACACCTCTTTCGGATCACGCGAGTGTTTGCGCTCACCATTCAATTCATACATGCGGAAAATGGCTGCCTTGCGCACACCGGAAGAGAAACGGTAGGTGCCTTCATCTTTGGTTTGATACTCAACCAGGCTACGAGTGGTAAATTGTTCAAGGCGCGCTGGTGCAACCCACTCACCCTTTGGAGTCAGCACCTGAAAATTGCCTTTATCAAAAGCCACTTCCGACTGGAAAAAAACCTCGGCAAAGCCTGCATCCAAACTTACCCAACCTTGGTGCAAAGGCTCAAAACTGGTCGGCACCAAGAACGGTGTGTGCGCATTTGCTAAAGGTGCGCTCAAGGCAAGGCTACAAACTAATGGGAGGCAAAGACGGGCAAGGGATTTCATTGGCAGGCTCCTTAACGATCAGCCATTGCGGCCGATTACTATTGATTTAGATGCCAATAGTATCTTTATTGATAACAATTATCAATAACACATAGAAGACATAGCCAATTGAAATAAAATATCTATAGCACCGAAATTGCATTTACCTTGGATGGCAAGGAATTAGCAGGAGCAGCTATAAGCAGCCCATTGACTCACTGTATGCTGAGCCATTGTTGCCAAAAAAGTTGCTGAGAAAGTTACTGGAATAAAACCAAATAACGGAAACCATCTATGACCGGAAATACCAAGCCCACACGAAAAACACGTCGTTTTCTCGGTGTGATTCCCCGCCGCAACCCTATCGCCAAAATGATGCTGTGGATTGGCAGCCGTGAATTGCCGGTGCTAATTGCGCTTTTTTCGATCATGGCGTCGCTGTGGGGATTTACCTTACTGACCGAAGTAGCACTACAGAATGAGCCTCACGAATTTGACCGGGCTTTGCTGCTGAGCATGCGCAACCCTGCCGACTTGAGTGACCCTATCGGCCCCGGCTGGGCAGAAGAAATCGGCCGTGATTTCACCGCATTGGGCGGTAATGCCGTGTTGATCTTCCTGACTACCGCAGTGATTGGTTATCTACTATTGGACAGAAAACCGCGCATGGTTATCGTTGTATTGATCGCTACACTGGGTGCATTAGCGGTGAGTAGCACGCTGAAAAAGACAATTGATCGCGACCGCCCCGATCTGGTTCCTCACGGCAGCATCGTCTACACCGCCAGTTTTCCCAGCGGGCACTCGATGCTATCCGCCAGCACTTATCTCACCTTGGGCGCGCTCCTCGCACAATTGCAGCGACGAAAAGTTATCAAGGCTTACATCCTAATGATTTGCGTCACCATCACTCTGTTAGTGGGATTAAGCCGGATTTATTTAGGCGTGCATTGGCCCACCGATGTATTGGCGGGCTGGACTGCCGGTGCAGGATGGGCGTTGGGATGTTGGTTGTTGGCGCGTTGGTTGCAACTGCATAAAAAGATTGAGACTGCCGCCACTCCAACTGACGACAAGATCGCAGCGAATGCCGGAGAAAAATCGTGATGCGCAAAAAATCGCGCAGGAATAGCGGTGGACTCAGGAAAATACTACAAAACCCCGTGTAAAAACGTGCACAAAATGAGTAGCAAAATGGGCTTGGGAATAACGGCTTTATTGATCTTAAACGGCAATAGTCGCAATGGTGCGGATGCCGATATTGAAGAAGGCTTGGCCGCACTTGAGAACGCAGGTATCACGCTTATCCAGAAAAATTCTGGCAGTACCGAAGAGACCACCAAGCTAATAGACGAACATCGCAATCTGGTGCAGTTGGTTATTCTGGGGGGTGGCGACGGCACCATCAGTTCCGCCGCACCAGCGCTGTACAAACATCAACTTACCTTCGCTATTTTACCGCTCGGCACGGCCAACGATTTGGCTCGCTCACTTGGGATTCCTAATAACTTATCCGATGCCTTCCAGACGATCATCGATAACCACCGCGGCAAAATTAATCTCGGTGTTATTAACGGCCACTACTTTTTTAATGTGGCACATATCGGCCTGGGCGTAACTGTCACTCACGAATTAACACCCGAAGTGAAAAAGAAATGGGGCGTATTCAGTTATTTGAAAGCCGTATTCTCCGCGTTCAAACACAACAAGCCATTTCACGTCACTATTGTGGCAAACCAAAAAACCTATAAGTTGCGTTCAATCCAATTAGCTGTTGGCAATGGCCGTTACTATGGCGGCGGTAATGTGATTGATGAAAAATCTGAAATAGACGACGGCCGACTTTGCCTTTACAGCTTGCCACCATCAGGTTTCTGGGAGTTATTAACCCGCGCACACTTATTGCGCTACGGCAGACACCGGGAAATGGAAAACACATTTACGCTGTTTGCCCAACGGATTGAAATCAAAACCAAACGCCCCAAAGAAATTCATGCAGACGGCGAACCAGTCAGTAAAACGCCAGCGGTGTTTGAGGTTATTCCCGAAGCATTGGAAGTTATTCGCCCGTTGCCTATTCCCGATTAATCAGGAGTTCACCATGTTTCATTTACTGTCGGACACAGAAGTCGCGCTCAATGAAATTCTCGTCGCCTGTCGCGAAAGTGTGGATCATTATGAGGATGCAATTCAGTTAGTTGAAAATCCCGCTGTAACCGAACGTTTCCAACAGATTGCTGCGCAGCGAAAATTGTTTTTCAAACGCTTGTCCGTCGCAATTCGTGAATTGGGCGATTTACCATCTGTGCCCGATCCCGATAAAGAAACCGGCGAAATGATTCTCCATCACCTGGGCGCAGCTTTCACACCAGACTACACCAACGAAGTGCTGGCACAACGCATCGAGCGGGAACAACAATTATTGGAGTTGATTCGCAATGCACGCGATACCGATGCCAACGAAAATTGCCGCACTTTGTTAGATGATTTATCAACCCAGGTCACTGACGCGATTCATTTACTCTCCAGCACAAAGTAAACATATAGTTATCTGCCACTAGCAAACCCAAAGGTTTATTAGTGGCAGATATCGTAAAGTACGCGCCGCAAACTAACAATTTTAATCAGAGATTCTTATTTATTTTCTGCGCCGACAAGCTGTCACGTGCAATGGGTTTGCCCTGCAAAATCACCCAGCTAATAGTGTCGTAGGCAGTAATATCCTCCAACGGATTTTTACCTAACAGCAACAGATCCGCCTGTTTATGTTTAGCCACACTGCCAATGTCTTTTTCCAAACCCATGCGTTTTGCATTGCCAATCGTCAGCGCTTTAAATAAATCCGCGAGTGGAATTCCCATCGCCAACCAACGATCCATTTCCATGCGCCCGTTTAATCCGGGGAATTGAGTGTAAATAGGTCCACTGGGTGTATCGCTACCAAACACCAACAATGATTTTTGGTTGAGCGGCAAGCTGACTTTCCTAACCCGATCAAACAAGGGTTGATAGACTGCTTTGACCTTCTGGTATTTTTGCTCATCGCTGAGTACCGCATCCTTACCAAAATAACTGCCGATGTCATTACTCATCCACTGCCCTACCGGTGTTTTATACCAGTTAATTAATTCAGCAAGCATATAGTGGCGAATTGCCGGTTGCTGCAGAAATTCTGGGTTCAATAATTCCTGCTCACCATAAATAACTTGTACCGATGGCTGTACCGCAATCTTGGCTTTTATCAAACGCTGCGCAATGTTTTCCAATTCCGCTGGTGTGGTTGAGGGTGGCGCATTCCACAATCCATGCACCACCATATCGACACCTGTCGCCAAGGCAAACTCGTACGATTCCTGCGAATTACCGTGAAGGAAAACCGGCAAATTCTTTTTATGCGCTTCCGTTACCAACTCGCGCACAATTGCCTCGCTTGGAACCGGTAGATTTTTTACTTTCCCAAACCCTTTTTCGTAGAAGATTTTTACGCATCGCGCGCCGTCCGCTTTCATGGCAGAAACAAGATGGCTTGGTGTGTGCAGTTCGGGATCAGCAACTTCCGGATGCAAGTGCGAATGGCGGTCATGCAAGACGTAACGGGCAGCATCCGTAGTTTGCAGAGCCTCGTCTGGAATCAGTGCAATCGGGTAACCTTTGGGAATCGGAGCCGGAGCACAAAAGTGGGCTTTTGGTGCTAGCGGCTGGCTATTCCAGCCATCGATAAACGTTTTGGTATTCACCAAATCCAGCAGCGTAGTAAAGCCGGCATAGAGATAACTTTTGGGGATTTGCGCTACTGCTTGTTGATAAAACTCTGCCTGCTCCAACTCTCCCTCAGGAACACCGGGCACTCCGCGCAAGTGAACATGAGAGTCAATCAATCCGGGAATCAGGTACTGCCCGCTGCCATCAATAATGGTTTCAGCTTTAAATTGTTGTGTACCTATGGATTGAATTTTGCCGTGCTCAATAAGCACATTCTGTGGTCGTTTACTTAAGGTGGCATCCGCAGTTATCACCGTGACATTACGAATTAGCAAAGAACCAGAATCAGCGCTTCTGGCTTGTGCAGGTGTTATTACCAAAGAAAGTACGCACCAAAGAATTAAAATAAAGGGGTTAGTTTTCATACCAGGCTCCATCAATGAATTGAACATCTGGGCCGGAGTTTGGTGATAAACCACCTCTTCAACGACCTAAAACGCGATTGAGGACATGAAAACCGTTAGAATCTGGCAAAATTGCACAATAAAAATCCATTCAATGCTTGGGAATCGGCATGCACGACAGTTTTGTTCATATCTATTTATCGTCGGCAATTATTTGTTTGTTGCTGGCGTTAGGCTTTCTGATTTCGCCCAAACTGCAAACGCTGTCCTCGCGCTTGCTCGGCATCAACT
>NZ_JBCECX010000017.1:69836-119542 GCF_039207905.1 Cellvibrio sp. | reverse complement strand
GCCGCTTGGCCGACCAAGGGTTGTTAACCAGTGAATGGCAGCAAGGGGAAGGGCGTGAGCGCCGCTACTACCAGTTATCCCCGGAGGGCGCAGGTTTGTTGGAAAGCCTGAGTACCGAGTGGCTGCAGTTGAATAACCATGTAAGCAAAATATTGGAGGCCGGAAATGGAACTGATTGATCGTTACATCTATGCGGTTGGACAGGGGTTGCCAGAGAGCCGTCGCGATGAAATTACCCGCGAGTTGCGCGCAAATATCCTCGATAAGCTGGAAGCAATTTCAGAAGAGCAAGGGCGAGCACCAAATGACGCGGAAGTAGCTGAGGTGCTAAAAGCGCTCGGTCATCCACAAAAAGTGGCTGGCAGTTTTTCCACAGCGCAACAGCTGGTGAGTGCGGAATTGTTTCCCGTTTATAAGCGGTCGCTGCACTACGGATTAATTCTGGTGTTTATTCTCGCGCTGATTCAATTGGGCGTTCATTTGCTGAATAGCGGCAATTTGGCAATAAGCAACTTCCTGTACGAGATAGTACAAAAGGGGTTGATTATGTTTGCCTCAGTGACAGGCGTGTTTTACCTGCTGAGCAATCCAGTCGGCGGCAAACCCTATTTCGATCCCTACAAATGTTGGGCGCCGGAAAAATTGCCGCCAGTTACGCGCGGTTGGCAGCGTATCAGTGCGTGTGAGCAGAGCGTTGATTTCACTGCTGATTTATTTTTCCTGCTGCTGCTGAATTACACCTTGTGGATTCCGTCTGGTCAGCTGGCGAATTTGACCATCGCGTTTTCCGAACCGGTACAACAATGGACCCTGCTGCTGTCGGCGATAGTGATCGTGTCCTTGTTATTCGGAGTGTGGAAACTGATTTATCGCTACTGGACTCCTGCAACCTTAGTTCTTGAAGCGGTGATTAATGTTGCTATCGCGATACCGCTGTTATTGATCAGCCGTATCAAACCGCTGGTAGTTGATACTTCTTCCACGCAAGAGCATTTGGAAGCGCTAAAAATCGGCAATGACGTGATTGGGATGGGATTATTCTGGGTTGGGATCTGGCTGATTTTTATGGCCGGCTGGAGCATATATCGCGCCTGGCAGATCTCCAGATAATGACCATCGTCCTGTAGTACACGTGATCAACATAACAAAAATATAAAGTGGGACGATTCCTGAGGTAAACGGAAGTCCGCATAGATAGCTGGTTTGCAGCGTTCGGATGCTGCAAACCAGGCAAACCAAAATATTTTTCTCCCTCGTTACCAACCGAACGCTCGTTGAGTTATTTGTGTGGACACTGTACCTGTCTTAATCGGCCACCGCGCTAGCGGGAATAAGACAGAGAGCGACTACAGCAACTAATAACAATAGTTAGTGAAAAGTCAGTAGCAATAGTCTCCAAAAACTACAGACAGTAAACCAATAACCATAACGATGCAGGTAACACCATGAAAACTCCCTTGCGGTACATTACCCAAGGCGCTTTAGCGCTGGGTGTTGGTCTCACCATGACTGCCCCCGCTTTTGCGCAAACTACACCTATCTGGTCGGACGAATTCAACGGGACGCGAATCGACAATACCATTTGGTCCTATAAAGTCGGCGGCGACGGTAACGGCAATGGCGAATTGCAGCATTACACCGCCCGCAGTCAAAACTCTTATATAGAAGATGGAAAGCTGGTTATCGAAGCCAGACGCGAAGCCTACGAAGGCAATCAATTTACCTCCGCGCGTCTACACACCAATGGCCGTATGTCATTTAAATACGGCACCCTCGAAGCGCGCATCAAATTGCCGCGTATGGATAACGGTCTCTGGCCTGCATTCTGGATGTTGGGTACCAACTTCGGTTTGGATGGCTGGCCAAAATCCGGTGAGTGGGACATTTTAGAAGCAGGCTACAAATCGGCTATTGATAACGGGACGGTAAATAAATCCGTATCGGCCGCGTTGCACTGGTGGCATGAAACCGGAACCTGGAGTGATTGGCTGCAAGCTGACCATGCTGAGTCCACCACGCTGCCGGTAAATCTGTACGAGGATTACCACACCTATAAACTGGATTGGACTCCAACCAATGTAACCATCAGTGTGGATGGAAATCCTTACTTCAACATGGATATCACCGACCCGAACATGTCGGAGTTCCGCGACAACCCGGCGTCCATTATTTTGAACCTCGCAGTCGGTGGTTGGAATTTTGTTGAGATCACCGATCCTGCGCAAATTACTGCACCTCTCCCCGGAAAAATGTACGTGGATTACGTGCGTCTTTACGCCAATGAAAATACTGAATTGCACATTGCCAACGATAATTTGCCGAGCGGCAATTTTGGTATCAGCACCGAAACGACTCCAGTATTAAACGAGTTGAATTGGGGCGACCGCACCAGTTTATATGTGTGGAATAACATGACCACCATTGCGACCACTCCGTCCGAAGGTAGTGGCGCATTGGCTTATTCGATTGCACCAAACAACTGGTGGGGCATGGGGTTAGTCCACAAAGATTACAACATGCGCAATTACAAACACGGTTATTTGCACCTCGATATTAAAACCAGCTCCACCAGCAGTTTCAGTATCGGTATGGCAAGTACATCCGGTGGTGATGGCAAAGTGGATTTCAATGATGGTGGCGACCAATACGGTTTAACCCGCGATGGCGAATGGCATCACGTGGCAATTCCGCTGAGTAAATTCGGCAACCTGGATTTTGAAACCATCAAAACATTTTTCAGTGTGTTTGGCCCAGGCCCAGCTGCGCAGATGGATATTGCTTTCGATAATATTTACTTAACCGAAAGCATCGCATTGCAAGCGCCGGAATTTGGTAACTTCGGTATTTATACCGAAACGCCAGCGCACAAAAATGCCGGTGAATTTGCTTTTGGTGTAAGTGGTGATTTGTTCCTGTGGGATAACACACTCACACTGGAAACTGGCACTAATAAAGAAGGCAATTCTGCATTGCATTTAAAATCAACCGGCAAAGGTTGGTACGGTATGGGTTTAACTGCGCGTGATGGTTTTAACCTCACCGCGTTTGATAATGCCGATGCAAAATTACATTTCTCTTTGAAAACATCTCACACTGGTGATTTCCAAATCGGTTTCAAAAGTGGCCCACTTAACGGCGTAGGCCAGAAGTGGATTAACTTCAAGGCGGGCAGTGATCCTTACGGTTTGGTGCGCGATGGCCAATGGCATGACATCGTTATTCCAATGAGCGAGCTGGCAAAAGATCTGGATTTGTTTGATGTGCGTCAGTTGCTGCAAGTGCTTGGCACTGGCGAAACTGCAGGCATCAGCATTGATGATGTTTATCTCTCCGGTGGTCAAGCAGCAAAAGATCCTGGCACCGATGGCACCGTAGTAAATCGTGCGCCGTCTGCTGCAATCAAAACCTCAATCCTCGGTGGTATAGCGCCGGCGATTATTACCTTTGATGGCACCAAGTCTGTTGATGTGAATGGCGATGCGTTGACTTACAGCTGGGATTTTGGTGATGGCACTACCGGCACTGGCGCAACTGTAAATCACACTTATGTTAACGAAGGTTCTTATCACGTAACACTAACGGTAAGTGACGGTGAACTGAATTCTGTAGCGAGAACATTTATTTTTGTTGATCGCGATTTCAGCAATGCAAAAAGCCAGAAGCGTGGCCTTGGTTACGGCACTCATTCAGTTGAAGATATGACCGTTATGTCGAAAGGCATTAGCTGGTGGTATAACTGGAGTATCAAACCGGATCTGTCGATTCAAAATGTGTACCAGCAATACGGCGTTGAATTTGTGCCTATGGCATGGAACGGTAATTTCAACGATGCAGAATTGCGTGCGTACATTGCATCGCATCCGGATGTGAAATATATCCTCGCGTTTAACGAACCTAACTTTATTGATCAAGCGAACATGACACCGTCGCAAGCGGTTGCACAGTGGCCACGTCTTGAAGCGATTGCCAATGAATTTGGTTTGAAAATTGTCAGCGTAGCGATGAACTACTGTGGTAACTGCGTAACCGAAAACGGCACAACTTATTACAGCCCATTCGATTACTTTGATGATTTCTTTGAACTCTGCCCAACCTGTAAAGTAGATGCGCTTTCTATTCACGCGTACATGCCGGATGTAAATGGTATTGAGTGGTACGTGAATGAATTCAAAAAATATGGCAAGCCAGTTTGGATGACAGAATTCTCCGCGTGGGAAACTGTTAAGACACTGGAAGACCAAAAGCGCATGCTGATTCAAGTGGTCGATTCATTTGAAAATAATCCGGATATGCAACGTTACGCCTGGTTTACCGGTCGTCGTAACGGTCATCCATTCAACGGTTTGTTTGATTATCGTCAATCCGGTGTGTTGACCGAACTCGGCAGCATTTATGTAAATATGCCGTTGCATGGTGATGCCAGCAAACACACTTTGCCTAAATTGGTACAAGCAGAAAATTATGCAGCGCGTAATGGCTTGCGTGTTGAAGAAACCAAAGACGTTTCCGGTTTCCTTAACTTGAGTGATGTAGGTGCAAGCGCGTGGGCGGAATACAATGTTACCGGTGCAGCAAATACTTACGATATTAATTTGCGCGTAGCGAGTGCTGCGGCAGGTACTATCAATGTATTAGTTGACGGTGTGCAACGCGCCACCATCAATGTACCTTCAACCGGTGGCTTGCAAACCTGGGGCAATGCAACTGCACAACTTGCATTGACTGCTGGTGCACACAAAGTGCGTCTGGTATTTAATCAGGCAATCAACCTGAATTGGATGAAATTCTCTGTCGCTGGTACTACTAGTTCGAGTGTGGGCAGCTCATCGTCCAGAAGTTCAAGTAGCATCGCACCGTCTTCATCGTCAGTGAGGAGCTCAAGCAGTGTTGCACCTACGTCGTCTAGCGTCGCGACAACCTCATCAGTTGCTTCTTCTTCAAGATCATCTGTGTCAGTTTCAAGTTCCAGCAGTGTGGTAGTAACTCCGGTCGGCAACCTTGCGTTGAATCGTCCAGCGGTTGCATCAACCACTGAAGGGGCTGCTTGGGCTGCAAGCAATGCATTCGATGCTAGTGCAACAACCCGTTGGGCAAGTAACGCTGTTGATCCAACCTGGATTATGGTGGACTTGGGAGCTGTCTACAGTTTCAATCAGGTTGTTCTGCAATGGGAAGCTGCTTACGGTAAGAACTATGCAATCCAAACGTCTACCAATGGCACCAGCTGGAGCACCATTTATGAAACGACTACTGGTGTTGGCGGTAAAGAAACTCTCGCGGTAAATGGCAACGGTCGTTATGTACGTTTGTACGGCACTGCGCGCGCTACCGGCTACGGTTATTCATTGTTTGATTTCCAAGTGAATAATGTTGCGGTTGCATCCAGCTCAAGTGTTGCAGTTGTCTCATCGTCAAAAAGCTCCGTGAGCAGTGCTGCACCAAGCTCGGTTGCGAGTTCAGTTGCACTCTCATCGAAGAGTTCAGTTGCAAGTTCGAGTTCGGTGGCAAGTGCATCGGCAAATCTTGCATTGAATCGCCCAGCAGTAGCATCGACAACACAAGATGGTTTACCTATCGTCAATGCATTTGATGGCAACGCCAACACTCGTTGGGGCAGTGCGTGGAATAATGCCGAGTGGATTTATGTTGATCTGGGTGCGAACTACGCGATCAATAAAGTGGTGCTGAGTTGGGAAGGTGCATACGGTAGAGGTTACGAAATCCAAACCTCTAGCGATGCAGTTACCTGGACCAAAATTTACGGGACCACTAACGGCAACGGCGGTGTTGAAACATTGAATGTTGTGGGCACTGGTCGTTACGTGCGCATGTTCGGTGTAGAGCGCGGCACCGGTTACGGCTATTCACTGTATGAATTTGCGGTTTACGGCACTCCGGCAATCGCAGGTAACAAAGCATTGAATAAGCCTGCAACCGCATCGACTAGCGAAGGCGCAGGTACAGCGGCAAGCTTTGCAGTTGATGGCAACACCAATACCCGTTGGAGCAGCCAGTTCAGCGATGGCCAGTGGATCTACGTTGATTTGGGCAGTGCAACGAGCATTAATGGCGTCACTCTGAAATGGGAAGGTGCTTATGCAAAAGCCTACAACGTTCAAGTCTCTAACGATGCCAATACCTGGACTACCGTAAAAGCAGAAACCAATAGCGACGGTGGGTTTGATGATCACCTGCTGTCAGCAACTGGCCGCTACGTACGTATTCTCAGCGTGACTCGCGCTACAGGTTACGGTATTTCCCTATGGGACTTTGAAGTTTACTAATACAAAAACAGCTCTGGATAACTTCAACCGTGCGCAAGCAATTGCGCGCGGTTTTTTTATTAATGTTGACCAGGCTTTGATATTTTTGTATTTTTTAATTTCGGGTTAAACATATCGTTACTTTGGCAATTAAAAATAAACTAACACCGTTAAGGGAATTAAGATGAAACCAGCAATTAAGCTCTTGTCTATCCTCTCTGCATTTATCCTATTGCAATCAAGTCATTTGCAGGCTGCAGAACCAATACAGTTGAAAAGCCAATTTAATGCAGCCGATGTTGAATGGATTAAGGGAAGTGGTGATTCCAGTATCAGTGGGACTGCATTTCTTCAGCTCAACGATAATGAACAAAAAGGCTGTGCTGGTTTTAATGTGGAGCTGCTGCCGGTGGCTCAATATTCCAACGAGCGGATCTTTAACATCTATGGCAATAATTCGTTAGGTCAAATTTTGCTAACAGATGGTGTTCCTAAATTCACACCGGATCATCCTGGCTATCATGAGTTTGTGAGAAAGTCCCAGTGTGATGATAAAAACCATTTTTCATTTAAAGATTTGCCGGTGGGTGATTATTACGTAATCGTTTTCGTCATCTGGAAAGATGGAAAAGGGCAGGATGTTGGTGGCGCTTTGATGAAGAAGGTTTCTTTAAAAGCGGGCGATAATCAAGTTGTAGAAATCAAGAAAGGTTAGTGAGCCAGATCGGGGGAGCAATCCTTGCTCCCATCCACTGAACGTTAGTGTGGTAAATGCTCCTGCCGATATTCCGAAGGCGTCTGCCCTACGTGTTTCTTGAAGAAGGTGTTAAATACTGACTTGCTGTTAAAACCCACATCCAGATAAATATGGGTGATAGTTTTGGATTTTTGTTTAGGGTCAGAGAGCATCTTCTTCGCTTCTTCAATGCGATAGCGGTTAATAAATTCATAAAAGTTGCTATCGAAATGACGGTTGAACACCAGCGATAAATCTCTTGATGGAATCTCCAAAATTTCCGCTAGCATATCCAAAGTAATATCCGCTTGCAGGTAAGGCTTATGCTCGCGCATGGCTATGTCTATTTTTTCAGCAAAACCGGCATTGAGTAATTTCTCTTCTGCCGGTTTTTTATGGTGGTCTTTTTGCTTGACGGCGACAAAGCCTGAGAAGTAGCGGATGCTGGTAAATACCAACGCAAGTACCAAAACAAATACCACGTAGTAACCCGTTAATCCAATTACTTCAAACCAATGTGGATGGAAGCCGATAAACAGGTGCAGTAGTTTTGCACAGGCGAGGGCGGCCTCAGTCATGGTGATAATCAGGAAGCCGATAACCAGTGAAATCAACCAGCGAATATCTATTCGTTCAATATTCGAGTGCGTGGTTTTTAATTGGTTGCGGTATTTTGCGATTAACAATAAAGAGGCAACGCAATAACCGATACGAGTTGCTTTGCATAAAAAATCCACAATTAAATACATGGGGCTGTAGACGTAAATATCATCGTCAATCAGCAGCACTCGCTCTTCCAATGTGTGGCTATAAAATGTCAGGCCTAAAAATAATGCAAACAAGCCGAGTGGAATCAGGTGTAAACCATCGCGTTTATGCAGGTTAAAGTCATGGTAGACCAATGACTTGATATAGAAGTAGAGCAGTGCGGCATCAAGATAATAACCAAAGCCTATCCATAAAAATAAACGCGGGTAATTATCCAGCGCGATCATTTTGAAATCCGCACCCCAGAGTATTAATTCATGCAGTGGGATAAAGGCATGTGCGAGCAAAAACGCGGCAAGGAAGTAATTACTTTTGTTGTCTGGCGGATTGGTGACGAGGAGTAGAACAGCAAAGCAGGCACATTGCAGTGCCGTCATCATCAATACCAAATCATGGATATTAAATACGGTTTCATTCATGGTTTTAATTATTAATCTTGTATGAGTTATTGTTGTATTTTTTGGTCTGCGCCAAAAAGTTCGTTGCACAAGTGGTCGATTATGGTGAACTCAGTGGGGCAATTATATTCCAAGCCAAGTGACCCGCCTAATACAAAAATGACGAATTTCTCCTATCTGTCAGTTATTTCCATAGTAGTACGCATATCCTGTTTGTGACAGAAAATGATGTAACTACAAAGATAAATCAGACTAATTAAATTTGGGCAACATAACTTTACATCGACTAACACTTTGGTTAAAAAATTCTAAGTTGTTGAGTTGCTTAATAAATCTTTCTTGTCGGCTGTGTTTCCCACTTATCCCCTGGTGAATATGGGAAGCTCTCGAACGACTCCACTCTTTACTCGAACGCTCTTTCGCTATGCCTCTACTAGTATTTCGGCGAATCAGGATAAAGTCAGGGGTTGGCTTTATCGCTGTTTAATCAGAAGACTAATAAGAGGTATCTATTCTGTGACAACAAAAAAGTCTGTAAAGATAAAAAAACTCGCTGCATCTCTCTGTCTGGGGTTGTCCAGCATCCTGCTGATGAATTCCGCATTGGCGAATTCCCTGGGATATTTACGTGCGGATGGCCAATACATAGTGAACGAGCAAGGTGAAAAAGTCCTGCTGCGTGGTATGGGGCTAGGCGGCTGGATGTTGCAGGAAGGCTACATGCTCAAGCTTGGCAATCTCGGTCAGCAGCATGTGATGCGCGCAAAAATTCAAGAGTTGATCGGCGCTGAAGCGACACAAGAGTTTTACAACGCCTGGCTCGCTAATCACACGACTAAAGCCGATATAGATGCGATGGCGAAGTGGGGCTTTAATTCTGTACGCCTGCCAATGCACTACAACCTTTATACCTTGCCGATTGAGCAAGAGCCGGTAAAAGGTCAGAACACTTGGCTGGAACAAGGTTTTGCCATGACTGACCAGCTGGTTGCCTGGGCCAAAGCCAATAACATGTATGTGATTCTGGACTTGCATGCGGCACCGGGTGGGCAGGGCAATGACTTTGCTATTTCTGACCGCGATCCAAATACACCTTCGCTTTGGCAGAGCGAAGCCAATCAGCAAAAGATGATTGAGCTGTGGCGCAAACTTGCGCAACGCTATGCGAATGAACCTGCTGTCGGTGCCTACGACATTATCAACGAACCCAACTGGGGGTTTGAAAATGTCGCAGACAAAAATGGTTGTAAAGAAACCAAAAATGAACCGCTTAAAAAATTGATGGTGGATGTAACCAAGGCGATTCGTTCAGTAGACACCAAGCACTTGATTATCATCGAAGGCAATTGCTGGGGGAATAATTACGCCGGTGTGTTGCCCCAGTGGGACAGCAACATGGCGCTGAGTTTCCACAAGTATTGGAACAACAATACCCTTGGCGATATCAAGACTCATCTTGAGCTGCGCCAAAAATACAATATCCCCATTTGGTTAGGTGAGTCGGGCGAGAATTCAAACGTCTGGTTTGCCGATGCAATTGGGTTAGTGGAATCGCAGGGTATAGGTTGGGCATGGTGGCCGCTCAAAAAACTTGGTTTCAATAATCCGTTGGAAGTAAAACCCAATGCGGGTTATCTCGCGTTAGTGGATTACTGGAATGGCAAAGGTGAAAAGCCATCTGCAATAGAAGCAAAGAAAGCGCTAATGCAATTGGCCAATCACGATATTAATTTTGCCAACAATATCCAACACCCGGAAGTTATCGATGCAATGTTCCGCCAGCCACACTCCACCTTAAATCTTCCGTTTAAGGAGCATCGCATTAGTAAATCGGGTGGCACTGTTGCAGCAGTTGATTACGATATGGGCCGCAGCGGCTACGCCTATTTCGATAAAGACTACGCCAACTATCATGTCTCTACTGGCGGTCAGCGTACTCCGTGGAATCGCGGTACAACCTATCGTAACGAAGGCGTTGATATCGCATTCGATGCAGCGAAAAAATCCCATTTTATCGATAGCATCGAAACTGGCGAGTGGACTGAATACACCGTCGAGGTAGATAAAGCAGGCGTGTACAAGTTATCTGCTGAAGCCAACTCGGCAGTAGCGACTGGTCGCATAGGCGTGAGTGTTAATAATGAAACCCTCGCAGTTGATGCGCCCGTTGCCCAGTCCGATAAATGGCTGTCAACACCGCTTGCCAATGTGAAATTGCAACAAGGCACCAATAAAATCCGTATCCATGCTAAAGCTGGTGGTTATAACTTGCTGTCATTGCAGCTGAAGAATTAAGCAAAACTTCTCTAGCTAAATCGTTCATCGATTAACGCTATCTTCGGGAGCCAATTGGCTCCCTTTTTTTGCTTTGCCATCAAGGTTTCCTTGTTTAATCCGGTAGCGGTTGCTTTTGTCTCTTTGATCTGTAAAGGTGGTCGATGAAATATAGGGATGATAAATTACAGCCTATGCTCAATGATGCATTGATATAGGACGGCGTTGTAAAACTAACTGGCAGAAATACTATTGGAGTTTTTTATATGGGCGCGAAAACTTGGATGATTGTTTATTCAAATGGTAATGTGCCGTTAGTTTGGAGCAGAGAACCAAAATTAAACTCGGAGAGAAACTCGAAAATACTAAGTGTTTTATTTCCTGGTGAAAAGTACGACGAAATTGAAAATGGAAACTTGGCTTCTACATGTCCAGACAATAGCTATGTGCAGATTGCTGATCTTGGCGAGGTATTAATTGTGGCAACTTATGATGTCGCAATTGACAACCCCTCTAAAATTCCGCGCAATTTTGTAAATTTTGAAAGTTATAAATACACCTATGTTTTTGCAATGCACAGTGGGGTGGACTGGTTTGCTTTTGCGGTGTGGGAAAGTGGAAGTTTAATCCGATCTCTTAGCCTCTCGCCTGACTCAGGTATAATCGAAGACATAGGTGCCCATCTGTCTTTCGAAGAGGATTATTGGAACAATAAGCACCCTGCAGTTGATCCTGATGATGAAGAAGATTCTTATCCTCTTGCTTTTCATCCATTAGATTTTGGAGAAAGTGTCCTATTGCATTTAATGGGTTACCAATACGAAGGTTTAACCTCACTTAATAAGGTCGATCCTGAGAGCATAGCAATGCATAGCTTTCATAAAAGAAGTTGGTGGAAAATTTGGTAATAGCTGTAGCTCGTTGCAGCACTATCCGGTATCGCCTGCTTTAAATTGTTCCAAGGGTGGCTTTTGCCGCCCTTTTTTATTGTGTTGCGCGGATTGGTTGGATTTAATGTTTGATATTGATGGTCAATAAGGAGATTGCCCTGACGAACAAGAAGGAGAAACTGATGAATTTATTAATTAATATAGACGTTCCTGATTTAGAACCTGCTATAGGTTTTTACTCAAACGCATTCGGCCTGAAACTGAACCGTATGCTGGATGACGATGTGGCAGAACTAACAGGTGCCTCATCAACTATCTATCTTCTCAAAAAAGACGAAGGTTCAACCTGCTCAAAATATTCCACTGCAACCCGCCACTATGAAAGACATTGGACTCCGATTCATTTTGACGTGGTCGTCGATGATATCTGGCAAGCCACCGAACGTGCCGTTAGTGCTGGTGCAACGATTGAAGCAGAATGCAGCGAATGGCGCGAATCGAAATGCATAACATTTTCTGATCCGTTTGGGCATGGGTTTTGTTTGATTGAGTTTGGACGGGATTCTTATAGTTAAGCGTCTGTAAGCTCGATCCAGTCATTCGCCAAGGGTTAATCAAACCGCGTTAAAATTTATACACAAAAGATATGCGCCTTTCATGATCTAGCTCCTATGATTTTGACTGAGAGGGTAGTTAACTGCCCATCTCTGTAGATCGCTGATCCTGAAGGTGGATAATCAGTTATTCGTTAATAATCAATGCTCTATTGAGGAGCCTAAAAATGAATCTGAAACTTCAACGTATATTTTTTGTAATTATAGGTTTGTTATTAAGCGCTGGTTCAACAGCTGAAAAATTTCCAGATTTTCCATTTTTAATGGTAGATGGGAGAGCAGAAATAAAAGTAAAGCCAGATGTGGCTAAAGTTTCCTTTAGTATTTTTGAGTTCAGCAAAGATCCAATAGAAGCATCATCGACAGTGGTTAAGCGTGGGCAAGCTATTGTTGCATTGGCTAATAAATTGGGCATCGAAAACAATCACATTACATCGATGGAATACAATAAGAATGCCAAGCGTGAGCGTGATGATAATTATAATGATCTTAAAATTATCGGTTATGAGGTTTCGCAGCATTTTACTATTGAGATAAACAATATTGCGCTTTATTCCCCGTTAGTAGATCAATTGCTTAGTACGCAAAACATTCAAGGTGTACGCTCCGAATTCAGTGTATCAAACGAAGTTGAGCTTGGTCGAAGTCTTGTTCAGCAGGCGACAGCAAACGCTAAAAGCAAAGCCCATGATTTGGCTGATGGTATGGGAGTAAAACTGGGGTCAGTGTATGCAGTAACTCAAGGGCGCTACTTTGCTTCTTTGAATGCAGTTTTTGGAGTTTATCCCGGTAGTGTAAATGCTTCGCCAGATTTTGTGCCTCCACCAGCAATTGATTTTATAGCTGATTCAGGAAGCGCAAATATGTTTGTACCAAAATCGATTGATTTGTCTACGTCGGTAAGTGTTATCTTTAAAATTAAATAATTTGAGTCCAGTGTCGAAATGTAGATTGGTCACTCGACTATAAATTGCCGCGATACGGTTGTTCAGCGACTTTTACACTTATAGGAGATTTAATATGACTACCAATAGCGTCCATTTTCACCGCGTCCTCCGCACTACACCAGAAAAACTGTACCGCGCTTTCACTGATGCTGACGCTTATGCGCGCTGGCTTCCACCTTGCGGATTTACTGCCAAAGTACATCATATGGATGTGAAGGTTGGTGGTTCTTACAAGATGTCATTTACCAATTTCACTACTGGAAATAGCTTTTCATTTGGAGGTACGTATATCGAGTTGATCCCAAATGAGCGGGTATCTTATGCCACTAAATTTGATGATCCTAATTTGTCGGGTGAAATGCGCACGACAGTGGAGATAACGCCTGTCTCCTGTGGCGTAGACGTTAAGATTAAAGAGGAGGGTATACCAGCTGTAATTCCTGTTGAGGCTTGTTATCTTGGTTGGCAAGAATCGCTGGAGTATTTGGCGAAGTTGGTGGAACCGGAGATTCCTGATTAACGTTTGCTATCCCTTTAACCTTAGACAAGGAAAATACATGTCCCTAACATGGATAATCGTTGGTTCTGTTGCCCAGTTATTTTTGGCTGGGTTTTTGTTTATGCTGGTGGCGTTTTCGGCTGCCGGGATTATGAATAATGGCTCCGTTGGGCCACTTCACTCGCTCGTTCTGAATGTCTCCATATATGCGTTACCACTGTTGTGCTTCATCAGCGCCGGTGTAGTGATTAATCATTACTACCGTGGTGGAAGTAATTTGCAGGTCTATTGGTGGTATCTGCTTCCGGTCGTGGCGGCAGTGATTTACCTCGTTTATGCGATAAAGCTGAATAAGTAGTTCTTTTTCGCTGTGCCAATTTAAGGAAGTTGCAACATGGTACAAGGACTGTTTCACATTTTTCGTCAATTGACGTATCGCTCTACCTCCCTCCATTTGCAGCGTAAAACTGTTACCCAAATCCTCAAGCAATGTGGCTCGGTTAACAGTTTTTGTAACGCTAATTAGCGAGATCATCAAAAAGCTGTTTCAGATTAACGAAAATAAAGTGGGAACCTGTGGTGGATAGGTTCGACTTTCCCCCGCTTATAGTCGCAGCGGCTATTCGCTGATTTATAACGGCTTTTTTGCTTCGTTTGATTATTTGAGTTTTATTCGCATTTTTTTATACTCGTTCCGGTGCAACAGCGGAATTCACAACAATAACAAAGGCACTCTCAATTAACTTGCTATAGCGCTGGCACTTTTTCGTTTTAATCATCTGATCCAATCCCCCGGTGTGAGTAATTTACCCATGCCATGGCGAGTCATTATCTGGAGAAAATTATGTTAAGAAAAATTCCGACGCTTAACTCCAGGATGCTGATGTGGTGGTGTTTATTAGTATCCCTTTTTTCTGTGCAATCGGCTTTGGCTGCTTCCGGCCATACGGTGTTATCAGCGACCAGCGTCAAGTTTTATGTGACAGCTGCTCCCTGGGCTGATGTGCATTACACAATCAATGGTGCGAACCAGCAGAATATTCGCATGACGGCTAGCGGTACTAATCATGAGTACACCATCACCGCAGCAACTAATTCGGTGATTCGTTATTTCTACACGATTGGCAACAACACCGGCGGTGCAAACGATACAGCTTGGGTGCAATTCACCCTGACCGGCACCACCAATCCGCAACCCGGCGGTGTAGCGCGGGTTTACCAGCACTGTAGTTATGGCGGTACTGCCGTTGGTTTGGGTGTGGGAACTTATACGCTGTCGCAACTGCAAGCACTGGGTGTGCGTAACGATGATGTTTCGTCGGTGCAGGTGAATAGCGGTTACGAAATTCTGCTTTACCAGCACGATAATTTTGGTGGGACTGTGATCACCAAAAATGCCAATGATGATTGCCTCGTTAACGATAATTTTAATGATGCGGCCAGTTCGATTGTTGTGCGTGCAACCAGCACCACTAATCCCGGTACACCGGGCACTGCGAACGGTACACACAAGCGCCTGAAAATTATCAATGGTTGCGGCGACCCTATGTGGGTGCAATGGTTAACGGCGCCTGGTATTAGTTTCAACGGGCCAAATCGTCATCGTCTCGCTGGCCTCGGTAGTTCTATCGAATACGACATTCCCGACAAAGGTTTGCCGAGTATGCGTTTCTGGCCTGGTTTTGGTTGCGATGCAAACGGCCATAACTGCCGTGTAGGTGCGAGCGGTGGGCCTGCAAACTTGGGCTTCACTTGCCCAGCAGGTGGATGTGCACCGCCAATCGATTCCAAATTTGAAGCGTCTTTCGGTTGTATCCCCGGCGTGAACGATGCGCAGTGCGTACAAAATCCTTCGGCACCTGGTACGCCATTAGGCCGCGGCGATTGGTGGAACAATAGTTTTGTGGATGGTTACACCGCACCGATGAAAGTGATCGTGAAAGGTAATTGTCCGGTTGGTCCACAACCTGCGCCAGTATTTGGTCCCGGTGGTCCACCAGGCGGCGTGATTGATTGTTCAACTATTCGTATTTCGGATTGCCCGACCAACGAAAACCTGAGCACCGACGGTCGCTTCCCTGCGCTCGCCAATGTGAATTTAATTGCGACTAATCCTGTGACCGGTGCGCAAGCAGGTTGCTATTCGCCTGCTGCAAAACTTACTTACAGAAATTGGCCATCAAGCACACCGATCTACAATCCGGCTGATGCGCAAGCGCAAATGTACACCTGCCCAACACCGCCAATTTCTCCCGAGCAGTGTATGGCTGGTCCGGCTGACCGCACCAAATATCGCAACATGGTTCACTCTCATTGCGATACCTACGCTTATGCGTATGACGATGGGGTAGGGCTATCCAGTTGTCCGGCAGCGACCAATTTAAGTTACGAGGTCACTTTCTATTGCCCGCGTTAATCAATTATCAAAGGAGCGATTTTTAAAGGAATTAATTTAAGGGAAGAAACTTAAAGGAAAGTTTTCTTTAAAGGAAACATAAAAACAGCCTGTGCGATTGTTGTCGCACAGGTTTTTTACTGAGAGGGAAATACTAACTGGATCAATAATTAAAAAAATGGAATTTGCTAAATAATTCGAGAGAACAAAATTAAAAAAACGTATGAGCTTCTCATACACATTCTGAATCCTTCACATATCTATAAGGAATCGATTATGAATAATAAAACGTCCCTGGCTCGCCAGCTATTAACGGCGACGCTATTTGCCTGCGCAGGTATGGCATCCTTAGCTAATGCTGTGGTTTATCAAGCAGAAAATTACAATGCATTTTACGATACAACACCGGGCAATAGTGGCGGTGTTTTTCGTGGCGATGCAGTGGATATTGAAGCAACTACCGATACCGGAGGTGGCTACAACGTCGGCTGGATTGCGCAGGGCGAGTGGCTTACCTACAACGGATTAAATATTCCAACAACCGGTAGCTACACCATTCGCATGCGTGTCGCAGCGCCAAATGGTGCAACCGCTTCTGTCGATTTAAATGGTGGCGCAATTCCTCTGGGCAATTTTGTTATTCCCGCAACCGGCGGCTGGCAAACCTGGACAACAGTGTCGCGCACTGTGAATTTAAATGCGGGCACTTACGCCCTTGGTGTATTTGCACAAACAGCAGATTGGAATTTCAACTGGATTGAAGTAGTTGCCAATGGTTCAAGCAACGCAAAAGTCACTGTGTTCCAACATTGCCCTTACACTGGTTGGTCAGTTGGTTTGGATGTGGGCTCGTATAATTTAGCTGCGTTGCAAGCGCGTGGTTTTGTTGATAACGATATGTCATCGCTGCGCGTCGCTGCAGGATACGAAGCGGTACTCTACCAAAACGACAACTTCACTGGTGCTTCACGCGTGGTAACTGGCGATGATGATTGCCTGAACAACGAAGGTTTTAACGATAACGTTACTTCGGTGATTGTGCGTGCAGCATCAACTACTCGCCCATTGGTATTCGCAGATGAGTTCAACAGCATCAACACCGCTAACTGGACTTTTGAAACCGGCGGCGGTGGATGGGGTAATAACGAGCGGCAGTATTACACTGGCGGTCAAAATGCATTTATCCAATACGATAATCAAGTTGGCAGTAATGTGTTGGTACTTGAAGCGCGCCGCGATAATCCTGCCAATTACAATTGTTGGTACGGTCGCTGCGAATACACTTCAACTCGTATGATCTCGCAGAATAAGAAAACCTTTACCCATGGCCGTGTTGAAGCGCGTTTGAAATTGCCACAAACACAAGGTATTTGGCCTGCATTCTGGATGCTGGGTAACAACATTAACTCCATAGGTTGGCCGCAATCTGGCGAGATCGACATTATGGAGCACGTCGGTTATGAACCCACTACCACGCACGGCGCATTGCACGGCCCAGGCTACTCAGGCAACACACCATTTATGGGCACTCACAACTTGGGTGAATATGTGGATGTGAATTATCACGTGTATGCAGTGGAGTGGGATGCAAACGGCATTCGCTGGTTCCGCGATAATGTTCAGTTCTATTCTGTTACTCGCGCGCAAGTACAAGGTTATGGCGCTTGGGTATTTGATAGCCCATTCTTCTTGCTGCTGAACGTTGCTGTAGGCGGAAACTGGCCAGGCAGCCCGGATGCAGGCAGCGTATTCCCACAGCGTATGTATGTGGATTACGTGCGCGTTTACCAATAACAAAAACACTCAGTAATTCAACTATTTCCAGCGGGCGAAGTGTAATTGCATTTCGCTCGCGCGGAAATTTCCCCTGATAATTTTTTATCTGCTCGAATGAATAACATCAATCGAGCGGATTTTCTCTGCACAAAAATCAGTATTTCATAACAATAATCAATAAAAATCACAGTTATACAAATAAATCGCCATGTATGGCTGATGAAAAAACACGAGTGAAATCAATGGCGGTTATCTATTTTGAAATTCACAACTATTAAAACCCAAGAGGCTCAATTGAGATGATTAAACAAAGGATTTTTAAAATCGCGGCACTGGTGACAGCATTGGCAAGCCCCATCGCTCACGCACAGGAAGCTCCTCCACTGATGTGGCAGGAGCATTGGTTTGAACATAACCAAGTAGTAAACCGCGTATTTCTCGATGCAGACATTGCCGTGTATTACGATAATGATGTGGATCGTAATATCACCTGGATGAATAAATTCGCTGGCGATGTCTGGCGCTACACCAAAAGAACCTATGGCGATTTTGGTGGCAAGCCGCATCTCTATGCCATATTTCATGCGTACAAATACGGTGGCGGCCACCCATCAACTTGGTGGGATGCGCACCACGATTATCGCAATGTAATTGATATCGGCCAAGCGGGTGATTGGCACAGCCAAGCCGGTTGGAATATCGATGTCATCGCGCACGAAATTTCCCACATCGTTGAGCTGGGTTCAAAAGGTGTTCATGGATCGCCTGCGTTTGGTTTGTGGGGCGATAGTAAATGGGCGGAAATTTTTAATTACGATGTGTATGTCAATCTGGGCATGACCAGCGTAGCGCAAAGCACCTACAACGATTTAATCACCAAGCAAGACAGTTTTCCGCGCGCGGGCACTTATTGGTTCCGCGATTGGTTCTATCCCATTTATTCGCAATACGGTGGCAATAAAGTATTAAATCGTTACTTTGAGTTGCTGGCACAACACTTTCCAAAAAATGGCAATAGCTATTCACGTTCTATGAATTGGGGCGAGTTCGTGCATTTTTGGAGCGGTGCAGCGGGCGTGGATTTAAAACCACTCGCTACTAACGCATTTGGTTGGCCAGCGGAGTGGGAAGCACAATACAATAAAGCGAAAACGGATTTTGTTTTTGCATCTGCGCCCACTGCTACTGCACCACTGACATCTTATAAAGATTGCGACTACAAAGGTGCTTCAGCCAACATTCCCACTGGTAATCATGCTTTGGCGCAATTGCAAAGTTTTGGTGTCGTTAACGACGATATGTCATCGTTAAAATTATTACCTGGCTATAAAGCAATTTTATTTAAAGATAATAATTTCACCGGCGCTCAGATTACTGTGACTGCAAATGATAGCTGTCTGGTAAGCAAAGGTTTTAACGATTCTGTAACTTCGTTACAAGTTCGCCCCAACGGTGATACCAGTTTGACCGGTCGTTATATGTTGCGTAATCGCAATAGCGGCTTGTATCTGGACGTCATGAATGGCGATACCAATAACGGTGCTCGCATTCGTCAATGGACTTATAACGGCAGTGCCGCGCAGCAATTTGAATTTTCTCATCAAGGCGAAGGTGTTTATATTATTCGCGGTGTTGTCAGTGGCAAGGCGCTGGATATAGATGCTATCTCAACCGCAAATGGAGCCACGGTGCATTTGTGGGAGTATCTTGGTTCGGCTAACCAAAGTTTTATCGCAGCTAAAGCTGGTTCTTACTATCAGCTGATTGCAACGCACAGTAGCAAAGCAATTAAGGTAGCAGGCAATAGCGCAAACTCCGGTGCTTATGTAGAGCAGTGGCAAAATGAAGTGCAGGCGTCATCCGAGTGGGAATTGGTACCTGTCACTACCAGCAATCCCACATTGAATGTGCAGAAGCAGGCTGAAGCTTATTCATCTATGTCCGGTGTTGGTGTTGAAGCTACCTCTGATACTGGTGGTGGCCAAAACGTTGGTTGGATTGAAACTGGTGATTGGATGGCTTACAACTCCATCACCATTCCAGCATCCGGCAATTACACTATCGAATACCGTGTCGCTAGTCCAAATAGTGGTGGCCGTTTGTCGGTGGATTTAAATGGTGGTGCAACAGTATTGGGAGAGCGTGAGATTCCCAATACCGGCGGCTGGCAAAACTGGACTACCGTTTCCCATACAGTGTTTATCAACGCAGGTACTTATAATCTGGGTGTATTTGCAAAAACAGGTGGCTGGAATATCAATTGGTTCCGCATCGTGTCCCAGTAATCAATAGTATTTAAGTAATCAATCGTATCTCAGTAATGATTCAGCTTAACGGCAAGATAGAAGTTGTTGGATCATTAGCAAGGCGCCAGCAATAACATCTTGGTTTTGTTATCGAAGACCATCATTCCTTGGCGGGAATGATGGTTTTTTTTACCCTCAACGTTTTTTCTTTTCGTGTATTTCGATGAAAACCACAATCCATAGTGCACAAAACTCCCTTCATGTTACTGTCGTTTAAATTATTTTCCAATTTGAACGGTGAATTAGTGATGTTCGACTTTCTTGCCTTTAGGTTTGACTTTAGGTTGTGCAATTGTAAAAAAAATGACCCGATGATTTATTCCACTCCGCAACCTTGACTGGAAATAATCGTTCTCAAAAAACCTTTTCCAGGCTCGGTTGACATAAATGTGCGAGCTGTAAGCTTTTGGTCAAGCTGAAAGCGGGGCAGTTAGCTGGCGCCTTTCAATCACCTAACCTATCCGTTTTGTGTGTTGGAACGAGGGTTAAAAATTTTGGCCTAGGAGGCTTACATGAAAATGTTTAAAAAGGCATTGCTTGTGTTGTCTGTGTTGATTTCTTGCAACGCGCTCGCATTAATCCAATACGATAAAAAAATTGTCGCCGGGTTTTATCCCTACGAGAAGGATTACGTACTCAAACAGGAGGCAATACAGTTCGATAAGCTCACGCATTTGATTTACGGTTTTGCTTTTCCGGGTGAGGGCGGTTCGATTGGTACTTCGAACGGTTCCTTCCACAACCCTGCGCTGGTGGCACGTGCGCATGCAAATGGAGTGAGATTTATTGTCATGATGGGCGGTGGCAGCCAGTCTGGTGGTTTCAGTGCTATGGCGGCGAATCCGGCTTATCGTGCCAATTTTGTGAATAATCTGGTCACGTGGATGCGCACCTACAATTATGACGGCGTAAATTTTGACTGGGAGTATCCAGGTGCAGATGGCAAGAATTACGATAAAGAAAACTTTGCAGCCCTGTTGCTTGAGGTGCGCGCTGCATTCGATGGATTGGAAGCTGAGCTTGGCAAAAAACTGGAAATGTCGATCGATCTTCATTCAAGTTTGTGGTACGCCAATTGGTTAGATTTTACCGTGTTAAATCAAACCATGGATTGGATGGGCGTAATGACTTACGACTATTCAGGTGAGTGGTCTTACTCACAACATGCTTCACACAATGCACCACTATTTTGTGGCGATTTTGATGCTAACCAGGCGATTTGCAATCGCTATCTCACTGTTGATAAGGGCATTATCAATATTCGCGATGGACGCCCGCAATCCGTTGATCCTGTGACCGGAGAAATTTATCCAGCTGTTGTTACCAATGTTCCGGCTAACAGAATTGTAATGGGCTTGGCATTTTATGGGCGTGAATTTTTTAATTGCCAATTAAATGCAACGCCAAAAGAGGGTGGTAGCCCGCTTACTTACACGGCAATTAATGAATACATCAACAGCGGAGCCTGGGATAGAGTTTGGGATGCGAGTGCACGTGTACCTTATCTTAAAAAGAAATCTGGTTGCGGTATTGTTAGTTATGATGATGATCAAGCACTGACGGCAAAAGCAGATTACATCAAGGCCAATGGTTTAGCCGGTGCAATGATTTGGGAAATTACTCAGGACAACACCAACATTGGTTACAACAAACCGCCAGTACAACCATTGCTCACCGCTGTTGCCAGAGAATTAATCGGTACCACTAACACGTCCAGTGCAAGCAGCAATCCATCAAGTACAAGCAGTAAGCCCTCAAGTGCAAGCAGTTCCATTCGCTCGAGCAGCAGTGTGATTAGTTCCAGCAGCTCTATTGGATCGAGCAAATCAAGTAGTTCAATTGGTTCTAGCCGTTCCAGTAGCTCGGTTGCAGGAACTGGCTCATGCGCTGGTTTACCGACTTGGGTTCGTGAGACTGTTTATGCAACACCCACTGAAGTGCAATACAAAGGCGTTAAGTATGTGAATAAATGGTGGACCCAAGGTTCTGATCCTGATTACCACAATGGCCCATCAACCGCGTGGACTGTTTTGGGAAATTGTAATTAAGAAAAATAGATTTTAGTTTTTAATAAGATTGTTGTAATGATGATGTACTCATGAGTGTGTCTCACCCTAAAAATTTATTTAGGGCGAGACACATTGGATACTTTTTTTACCGCGATGTAACCTGAAATACACCTGCTAATTGGTGAAGCTTCGTCGCGGTATTTTTTAATCTATCTGAGCTGGTGTGTAGTGCGCGCACGACTTTATTCATCGTGTGACTTGCACTGGCAACTTCGCGCACGTGATGGCCGTGTTGTTGGCTGTTACTGTCGATGTGATGAATGATGTCGAACATGCGCTCTACGATTTGATGCAACTGCGAATTATCGGTCGAGGCTTCTTCCGCTAATCGCAAACCGCGATCTACATCGGCCACACTGGTTTCCATATAGTTAGCCGCTGTTTGCGATTCCTCGCGAATCGCTTCAATTTTTTGCCCAATCTCTTGTGCAACAACAGCAGTTCTGCTTGCGAGATTACGCACTTCTTCGGCGACTACCGAGAAGCCTCTACCATGTTCACCCGCGCGGGCGGCTTCAATTGCTGCGTTAAGTGCAAGCAAATTGGTTTGGCTGGTGATATCGCTGATCAAGGAAACCATGTTACCAATTTCAGCTGTGCGATTATTCAAGGTATGGATAGTGCGTGCCGAGGTTTCTACTACATCGCGAATACTTTGCGTACCGGTGCGCACCGATTCAAATTGGCTGCGCGCTTGCTCGACTACATTTTCCATTACTTTCTTCATATCGCTAGCGGTGCCGGATGCATTGCTAATCTCTTGCAATTGGTTGTGCATCAGCTCCAACATTTTTTCCATGGAATTGGAAACATGAGTAGATGATTGGTTTGCTTCAGTATTGCGCTTGAGTAACGTATCGCTGTTTTTCATTACTTCATCGGCGGCGCGAATAACTTCACCTACGATATGATCAAGATTATCGATGAAGCTGTTAGTCCATTTTCCGAGATCACCGGTTTCATCATTAGCGAGTTTGCGAGTATCCAAACGCTGTTGCAAATTGCCGCCGCCTTCGGCAATCGCATGGATAACTTCGGTCATTTTCCCCAAGCGTCGTTCCAAACGGCGTGGCGCGCGTTGCTGGAATATACGCGCACCAATAATCAGTGTGAGTAGCGTAAATGAATTAATCAGTGCATGCGACCAATCGGTAAACTCGTGCAAGCCGGCATTTAATAAAAATGCGCTGCCAACACAGGCAGTATAAATATTCATAAATTTAAAACTGATAGAGCGGTGGCGATACACTTCTTCCAAATCCGCTTCACACATCATGCCCCAAGTGTCGGGTGAACCTTGCAAATTAAAAGTGATACCTTTTCCCACTACGGGGATATGGCGGTAATCCGAGTAGCCCGGATAGGTGACAAATAAATTGCTACCTTTGCGAATGGTTTCGCGCACACCGGGGTGCAACTCGTTTGTTGCAGGATCAGTAAAACGAATTTCAAATTCAGTGTGCTGTTGGATTTTGACTACCCCCCAATCCGTGTGCACACCGGATTTTAAATTTTCGCCGTGGGTAAATGCATCATCCTCAAAACGTGAACGCGATAAAGCGGTTCCGCTTTTAATGGCAGGATCAAAAATAGATTTCACCATAAAGAGATAGTTATCACCGGACTCGCTAAAAATATGCCCGGCTTCACGTTGGATTAAATCACCCAGTACATCATTCGGGATGCGTGCGCACAAACAACCTTTGTCATTTGCATTACCGCTATTTGAACTAAAGTCGAGCGGTAAATAAAACATCAGTGTCACTTGGTCGTGAAAGGCCGAGCTGCGTTTACCTATGGCGAGTGTTTGTGGGTCTTTATAGGGGCCATGTAGAAAAGGTTTGGATAAACCCTGGTTAACCGCGCGACTATCCAAATCCTGTTTGCCGATACGTTGATTGTAAGTAGATGAAATCACTACTCCATGTTCATCAACCAAGAATAATTCGGTGCAATCCGCCATGGCTTGCCAGGATTTGCGCAAAATATTTTCGGCAGAATCATCGAGTAATTGCAGTTGGCTTTTGCAGGACTCCAATTGTGTCCATTGCCGTTTTACCCATTGCTGTAAGAGTTTGATGCGGGTATTAGCGATACTTTCGAAGGTTTGTTCCATCGCCGGGTAGCGGTTGCGATTTAACCAGCAGGCCCAGCTCATTGAGATTTTTCCTGTTTTTCCTGACCAATTTAACCAGCCTCGCTCCGCGGGCGACAATTGCATTGAGTCACTGTGTAAGTGCATAGGTCTTCTTCACCTGTTTCTAGAGTTGTAGTAGTTGTAGTGGGGTAAAACTTTTATTTGTTGTAACTTTTATTTGTTGTAATAGGGGTGAGGCAGAATGTGTGCCAGTTCGCATTTGCGCGCCAAGAGCGGAGGTACAGCAGAGGTCAACGAACAGCCTGATTTTGCGTGCTCGCTATTGGTGCAATGTAGAATTTATTTTGGTGCGCATGCGCTATGGTGGTGCTTGATTTTTCTGGAGTGATATTGAGGTAACTGTAGTGATGTTGTTGTAGGGATTATTGGGAGAATTAGTGTGAAGAAGGAGAATATTTTTCGGTTGTGTTGATTTTGCTCAATTCGATTTTTTATTAAGCGGTGTGTGGCAGCATTGATGATCAATGCTGCAATTCATACAAGTAACTCCAAGGATAAATACCGCGATCATGGCCATCGCTGAACACCATTTGCAATCCGTACCCCATTGGATTCATCGCGATTAATTTCACATCGGCATCGATCAATGCGATTCGTCCTTGAATACGCGCTGCACGGCACTTGGCACAGGGGCAGGCGCCGCGAAGGTGTTGGTGGCTAATAATCTGCACATCGTTATTGGGCCAGGTCACTACCACCTGTTGTAGTGATTGCGAATTGCTCAGCGATAGCGGCGCAGTGTTATGCATGCGAATACCTCAATGTTTATCCAATTGCGCCAGCGCGATCCGTACCGCTTTGCGCACTTCCGGATCACTGTCATTTTCTGCAGCGCGCAGCGCCGGTAGTGCGGAAGTATTGCCTAATTCACCCAATGCCAGCGCAGTTTCTTTACGCAGATTACTAATGCTGTGGCCGAGCAATTCCAGTAGCGCATTAGTCGCGGGAACAAAACGCACTTTCCCCAATGCGCGCACTGCTTGCAGGCGTACCTGCCAGTAAGAATCTGCAAGTGCGGTAATTAAATAATCGCCACTGGCTGCCAGGCGCAATTTACCAAGTGTACTGGCGGCTTCTTCACGCACTTGCCATTCGGAGTCATTCAACGCGCTACGCAGGGCGGGTAGCACGCTGTCGTTATTTGCCAACCCCAATGCACCGGTCGCAGCGCGGCGCACTTCAATTGCTGAATCATTACTGGCAAGGCGTGCAAGCTCAGGTAGCGCATCTATATGTTTTAGCCAACCTAAAACCCCAACAGCTTCGCGGCGCACATTGGCATTTTCATCTTGCAACGCAGTGAGTGCCGCTGATGCAGATGCAGGTAAACGCAACTCACGCAGTGCGCGCCATGCATGTTTGCGCACCTCGGCATTCTGGTGATTCACCCAGCGCAAAATAATATGGCCGAGTTCTGCTGTTTTTAACTGGCTTAAACTTTGCGCTGCAATTTCGCCAACGGTTTCATCTGTATCAGTCAGTGCAGCGCTTAATGCTTCAACAACGTCAGCTTCTTCCCAGCCTTCCAACAAGCGAGCTGCTTCACGGCGAACATCTACATTGCTATCCGCAGTTAATGCGTGAGTGAGCCAAGGTAGTGCGTCCGGGTCTTCAAGGTCAGCGAGTTCAATCAGAGCGATACGGCGTGTACTCGCGTCTGTATCTTGTAAGCGTGATTGCAAAATTAAAATATCAGGGTTATCGGTAGTCGGTTGCGTTGTCATATTTTTCAATTCTTCTCGTAAACTATTAATTCAACAATCACGCGGTGATGCGTGTTTCTGGCGGCAACCCCAATGGCGAAAGCCGTGGCAACTGGCGGCCTTCTTCGTGATTTAATAAATCCAGGCAGTGACGTTTTAATTGCATAAATTCTGGCGTTGTCACTAATTCAGTGCGGCGTGGGCGCGCAAAATTTACCGGCAGGTTTTCGATAAATCGGCCGGGGCGCGGGCTCATCACTAAAATACGATCCGCAAGAAAAAGTGCTTCGTCAATATCGTGGGTGACGAATACCAGCGTGGTGCGGATACGGCCCCAGATATCGAGTAACAACTGCTGCATCTTCATCCGCGTTTGTGCGTCCAGCGCGCCGAAAGGTTCATCCATTAATAACAAGCGTGGCTTATTAATTAAGACGCGCGCAATTTCCACGCGTTGCTGCATACCTCCCGAGAGTTGGCTCGGCCAGCGTGTAGCAACATCCTGCAAACCAACTTGTTGCAGCATCTCCAATGCTTGCGCATGACGTTCTGCTTTACTAACACCACGCATTTTCAAACCGAAAGCGACATTGTCCACCACATTCAACCAGGGAAACAAAGTGTGGTGCTGGAACACCATGCCGCGTTCCGGTGAGGGCCCATTGATAATTTCTCCATCCACTTCAAGCAGGCCATTTGCCGGAATAATATGGCCGGCGAGTGCGCCCAATAAAGTTGATTTTCCGCAGCCTGACGGCCCGAGTAAACACACAAATTCACCGGGTTGGATATTAAAATCCACCGCTTGTACCGCTTCAAATTCATTTGCACCGGTGCCAAGGCGAATAGATAATTTTTCAGCGTTGATTTCCCCTAATGCAACAGCGGGATTTCTTTCGCCTGTGTCTGTCGATTGGCTTTCATAAATAGTCATCATGATTTTCCTTGTAGTCGATACCAGGGCGTTAACCAATCGCCAATACGTTTTATTAACCAGCTGCTGCCCATACCGAGTAAACCAATTAACAGCATGCCCACCACTATATCGGCGTAGTTTTGGATCACGTAGGAAGACCAGGTGTAATAGCCGATTCCCCATTGCCCTGAAATCATTTCTGCTGTCACAAGGCAAAACCACGAAGTGCCCATACCGATAGAAAGTCCGGTAAAAATACTGGGCAGTGCACCGGGCAATACCACTTCACGTAAAATTGCACGCGGTGATGCACCCAGGCTGCGCGATGATGCAATCAAACGTGGATCAACTGCTTCGACGCCGTGAATTGTGTTTAATAAAATGGGAAACAGTGCGCCGGTAAAAGTGATAAAAATCATCGATGCTTCTGATGAGGGAAACATTAGTATCGCAAGCGGAATCCAGGCAACGGCCGGAATAGGGCGCAACAATTCCAATGGTGGCATCAACCAATTTTCTGCTTTGCGTGAACGCCCTATGACCAGTCCCAATGCAACGCCGACAATTGCTGCCATGGTATAACCACTAAATACCCGCGCGAGGCTGCTACCCAAATGGGGTAGCAGTGCGTTGGATTGCAGTAGTTGCCAAATAGCGCTGACAACGGCTTGTGGCGTGGGCACATTGGAAAATGTAATGATGCCCAAATCTATCCGCAATGTGGATGCAAAATGCCACAGCAATACGCAAGCCGTGACAGAACCTAATTGCATGCCCGCCGTTGTGACGCGCGAGGGCAGTGCATTGGTTTTCTTTAAACTGGCCATAGTTAAGTTCTCAACGTGATGCGATAGCTTGTCCGCGCAATGCGCTGAATGCCAATGCCTTGCCGCCGTTTTGTTTCGCAAAAGTTTCAGCTTGTTCTTTTAACAGGAATGCATCCAGCTGGCCGTTGTTGCCTTGAACAAACCATGCCTGATTGGCGAGCAATTTAATTCCGCTGTCTGATGCCTGGGCATAAATCGCGCGGATATCCGTGCCTGCTTCTTCCAGTTTTTGCAGCTCAGCTAACGCATCTTTGAATGATGTGTAATGACGTACCAGCGGTTCGCCGCGCACCCAAATTTGCGCGAGGTGTTTGAAATCGGTAATGGGTTTTCCGCTGACTGCGTCTTTGGCATTGAGTGGCAACGGTGCATAATCTTTTAGCGCTGTATCGTAATTACGACCGGCTTGTTTAAAAGCTTCGCGCACGTAGGTGTCGTTAATAAAGGTTTTTACATCTAATCCTCTATCAGTGCGTTTTAGCAATTTCAGTGTCTCAATTGCAGTAGCTGTTGCCTGTCGATATTCCGGCTTCCAGGTCAGGTCACGAGTTTGTAATCCGAGTGGGCCATGGAAAAGGTAATTTACTTCAGCTTCAATGCCGGTTAATTTTTCAATCAATTCACTGTATTTTTCCGGTTCAGCGGCAATCAAACTGTCTGCTTCAATCGCAGCGCGCAAATAAGCCACAACAATTTCGGGATATTTTTTTGCGTAAGCTTCATCTACCAAAGTACCGTGGTAAGTCGGCGCGTTAGCTTGCGATCCATCATAAATTTTGCGTGCAAAACCGCGATTCGGAAATAATTCGGCGAATGGAACAAAATCGGCGTGTGCATCAATACGATTGCTTTTTAATGCGGAACCGGCAATTTCCGGTGCTTGCGCAATAATGCGTACATCTTTATCCAAATCCCATCCTTGCGCTTTTACTGCGCGGAGCAACATGCCGTGCGAGGTAGACGCGAAGGGTACAGAAATAGTTTTTCCTTTTAATTCTGCAAGTGATTGCACGGGCGATGCAGCGGGCACCACTATGCCATTACCACTGCCTTTAATGCTGCCTGAGAGCACACTGATAAAAATGCTGCGCTTGCCGGCAGCTTCATGGGCTACACCGTTAAAGGAACCGGGGAAGTCGGCCATTGCACCAAAGTCGAGTTTCCCCGCGACCATTTCATTGGTTAGTGGTGCACCGCTGGTAAAATTTTTCCATTCAATTTCATATTTTGCATCTTTGTATTTACCGTCTTTTGGTAAATATTTTTCCAATAGCTTTAATTCGCGAATCAACAAGCCACCGGTGGCGCAGTTGATGGTGGTGTCTTGTGTTCCCAATGCAATACGAATGGTTTCCGCACTTGCGCTAATGCTGGCGAAAGTAAATGAAGCGGCTAATGAAATCGCCAGGGCTAATCGGTTGGTAAAACGCATAATCGTTCCTCTCTGGTATCTAGCTGGTTATCGTTTTCGCCTCGGGTGGAGGTAGGCAACGAGAGGTTTTTATTGATTGGCATCTGAGGGTGAACTCAGGTAGCAAAATAATCCTTATGAATATCAACGCAGCAAATAGGGGATTTCCACTTTTACTGCTCCGGTAGGGCAATCGGTTTCGCAGGGCATGCAATACCAGCATTCGTCAAACTGCATAAACGCTTTATTGGTTTCCGGATGAATAGCCAATAAATCCATTGGGCATACCTCCACGCACACGGTGCAACCTTTGTGGGCGATACATTTTTCTTCATCGACAGTAACCGGTGCATTGCTGCGAAAAAAAATACTTTGTTGTTGCTGGGCCATGAATATTCTCCTAGCTGTTGGCAACTTTTAAACGCAAACCTTGATAGGCAACTTCTTCTTGCGCATTCAAGTGGATCAGGTAGGGCTCTACCTCGCGCTTGAAACTAAACATCTTGCCTTGTGCATCTTTCTTTAAATGGCAGTGATAGAACCATTCATTGTCATTGCGTTTTGGGTAATCGACCCGGTAGTGATACAAACCCCAACGACTTTCGGTGCGAAACAGCGATGCACGTGCGGCCATCTCGGCACAATCGCGGATCACACTGACTTCCATTGCGCGCATTAATTCATGTGGATTGTTGGCCTTGATTTGCTCGATGTCCTGTTCAATCATCGCAAATCGTTCCAAACCAATTTCCATTTTTTTGGTCACTTTTGGCGGTTGCAAATAATCGTTCACAAAGCGGCGCAATTTGTATTCGACTTGTGCAGGAGGCAAACCATCCTCACGTAACAGCGGCGCATACACGCGTTGCTTTTCTTTTTCAATTTGTTCGGCATTAGTAGCGGTATATTCACGCTCTGCTACGTAATCCGCTGCATTAACACCGGCAAACCAGCCGTAGGTAAATGCACCCAACATATAATTGTGCGGCACTGCAGCCATGTCACCGGCAGAATACAAACCTTTAACCGATGTCTCTGCATGCTCATTCACCCACACACCGGAAGCACTGTGGCCGGAGCAAAAACCAATTTCCGAAATGTGCATTTCCACCATTTTTTCGCGGTAATCAGTACCGCGATTCGCATGGAATTGACCACGGCTTGGGCGCTCATTGCTATGCAAAATCGTTTCAATATTCTGGATAGTTTCTTCCGCGAGGTGATCCAGTTTTAAAAATACCGGACCATTACCGCCTTCCAGCTCCTGATAAAACTCCCACATCATTTGTCCGCTCCAGTAATCGCATTCAATAAAGCGTTCACCTTTATTGTTGGCGGTGTAACCACCGAGCGGACCCGTGACATAAGCACAAGCAGGGCCGTTGTAATCTTTAATCAACGGATTGATTTGGAAACATTCCAAATTCGCTAGCTCTGCCCCGGCGTGATACGCCATCGCATAACCATCGCCAGCATTGGTTGGGTTTTCATAGGTCCCCATTAAATAGCCGGACGCGGGTAAACCTAATCTGCCCGCAGCGCCGCAACATAAAATAACGGCTTTTGCGCGAATCACATGGAAGTCGGCGGTGCGGCAATCAAAACCTAATACACCATTCACCGCTCCATCGGCATCGGTTAATAAGCGTGTGCTAACGATGCGATTGGTGATCGAAATTTTTGCGCGCTTTAACTGACGATAAAGCACTTTTTTAATGTCATGACCTTCAGGCATAGGCAAAACGTAAGAGCCCATGTGATGTACTTTTTTTACTGCGTAATCACCGGTTTCATCTTTCTCAAATTTCACGCCCCAACGATCCAATTGCTCAATCGTAGCGAAACTGTTTTTTGCATAGGCATAAACCGCTGCCTGATTGACAATACCGTCGTTGGCGATAGTGATTTCCTTGGTGTATTGCTCTGGTGTTGCGTGGCCGGGAATAACGGCATTATTCAATCCGTCCATCCCCATGCTAATGGCGCCGGAGCGTTTCACGTTGGCTTTATCCAGCAATAAAATTTTTAATGCCGGATTTTTTTCTTTGGCCTTGATAGCGGCCATTGGGCCAGCGGTGCCGCCGCCTACCACAACTATGTCGTATTCCCGCTCGATGGTGTTGATGTTGTCCCAGCTCGTCATTATCTGCTCCCGCCGTCGTTGTGTTGGCGATCAATCCTGAAGCGATACTGGAATGCATCGCCACGGTAATATAAAAATTCAAAATCAATTGGCTTGCCATCGGCAGTGTGCGTCAGCCGCTCAATGCGCATAATGGGCGAGCCTTCTTCGACTGATAGTGCCTTGGTTAATTCGCTGTCGGCGAGCACGGCATCAATCGCAAGGTCGGCGTGACCGAGGTTGAGTTGCAAATCGTTTTCCAGAATCAGAAAAATATCGCGCGTAATTAAATCCGCTTTTTGCAATTTTTCACCGATATCTGGCAACACATAAGAGATTTCCAGCGAAATTGGTTCGCGGTTAATCAAACGTACCCGTTTTATTTCAGTTACCTTGTCGCCTTCATGTAATTGCAAGCGTTCGGCGATGCGGCTATTGGCCTTGATTAATTTCACACTGATTAATTGGTTGATAACCTCGTAACCCAGTTGTGATAAAGACTCCGCCAATCCCTGCAATTTACTAACGTTTTGAAATGCTTTCGGTTTTGCAACGTAAGTGCCTTTGCCGTGGATTTTAAAAATCAAACCTTCCTTTTGTAGATCGCCCAGCGCCTGACGCACAGTGATACGACTAACGTGGAATCTATCGCCCAATTCGCTTTCCGATGGCATCCGCGATTCGGGCGGGTAGGTGCCATCTAAAATTTGTGCACGCAATAATTCTTTCAGCTGGTTGTAAAGCGGTACTGGCGCAAAAGGAATTAGCGGTGAAGTTTTTTTATTCATCCAAAGCTCTGCTATTTATATGGCTTGCTATCGTCAACTCATTACTACTTGTTATGACAAGTTGCGGCGAGTATATAAATGAGATTTTGAACAGGGAAAATACTTAAAATTTATATCGATATAACTCTATGATGAGGTGTGTTTGATATTAAACACTTTGAGTGTTGAATTAAAAACAGTTTGAGGTGTGAGGCCAGGAAGATCAGCTAGTTGCGATAAGCGATAGATGTTCATTTTTAAACACCTTTGGTGCGGTGTAATCATCATCATGGTTAAATTATTTTTATGAATAGCGGTTAATTTTTCAGGTTGCTGTCATTTTTATCGTTCTAATCTCCCAAAAAGAAAAATCCCGCACCTTGCGGCGCGGGATTTTTTATTGTGCGGATTGGGCTAGCGATTATTAGATGTAGTAATTCGCATCAATAATTTCACCCAGCTCTACATTGGCAACTTGTGGTTGTGCTTTGAGCCAAGTAAGGAGTTTTGCTTTGTCTTCTTCAGTGGCAGAGCCGTAGCGCTTGTTTGAGCCGACGAAGCCGGACAGACGCTTGCTGGACAAGCCGCCGCCAAATGCGAGGTTTTCGGCGTTGATCGCATCGATAAAAAAGCTATCGACGAATTGGCTAACGGTTTCGTCAGTCAGATCGCTTTTGAATTCGCATTCCAGTTCAAAGCCGAAAGTGGCGAACTCGTCCTGGAATAATTTCTTACGCAAACGTTTACTGCGTTGCGGGGCTTTTTTGGTGTTTGCGTTGTTTGTTGCGGTCATGGGTTTTACCTTTCTTTTAAATCACACTAATAAATTTACGAATTCTTTGTTGGTGCTGTCCTGCGTATCAGGCCAAATCGGCGTTGCTCACGCCATTTAATTCCATCAGGGTGGCGACTTGTTTTTCCAACAGTTCGATACGGCTTTCCAGCTGTTGGATTTTTTGTTCTTGCTGCGCGCTTTGTTCGTCATTTACCGCTCTGCTAGAACTGGAGCTGGAGCTGCTTTGCATGGCGGCGATGGCAGCCAGATCCGGCTTGCCGCACAGCAAATGCATGTAGCGATCTTCACGCTGGCCAGCTTGACGGGGAATGTGTACTACCACCGGTTTGGTTTTGGCGCAGAGTTGCTGCAGCTTTTCTTCCACTGCTTGTGGGTTGGCAAATTCAGCCATGCGCTGGGTGCGGGTCAGTATCTCGGCGATCGTCTGGGGGCCGCGCAACAGCATAATCGTCAAAATCGCCTGGGTTTGTTTATCGACACTGAGAACGCGCGTCAGGCGCTGGTCGTAACGTGCGGCGCGGCTGCCGTAATCGACTGCCAATAGCTGACGCTCCTGTAATTCGCTTACGCAGCGTTGTACTACGCCACTTTCATAGTTGCTGATCGGCTCGCGGCTGGTTTTCTGGTTGCAGGCCAGTAACAGGCTATTGAGCGTCAGGGGGTACTGATCCGGGGTGGTGAGCTGCTTTTCCATCAGCGAACCCAATACCCGCGCCTCTACAGCGTTGAGCAGGGCGGATTCCTCATGGGATGCATCGGTTTCTAAGGGGTCCATGGCGCTGTCTCCGGTTATCTGAGGGGCTGCCACTCTACCGACATCACCCCTAAATTTCACTCTTTAACGTTTCCAATTGCTGTTTATTCACAATTCGTATGACGAAACTGGCGGTTGCTGCCTATATTTTAAGCATTAATCTTGTCTAGAAGATGTACAAAGTGATTTAAGTGGTAACGAGTGATTTTGTCGAGGATGACCTTATGGAAGCACTTTGGTTAATGGGTAACCCTGGTAGATGTTTTCGGGTGCCAGATCAGCAGATCATTATTGATAAACAGGGCGAGTTATTCAGTTCGGCGCCCCCGTTCGAAGTTCCAGCGACCTCATTGGACGATTTCATGGGCTTGTGTGCCAGCGCCGATATTATTGTTCTGGTGGCCGGTGGTAAACAGTTGGATTCCCAGTGGCTTGCCGCAATCCCCCCACATCTCCCCAAGGTTGGTTTTCTCGCCAACAACAGTCACCCCGAAGCCCGCTTGCAACTCACCATGGTTGGCGTTGATGGTTATGTGTCCATCAGTATGTGTCAGCCGGATTTTGAAGTAGTGCTGCAAAAAATCCATGAAGATAAATTGGCGATCAACGGTTTGCAGGAAGAGTTAAAAAACTTTTCAGCGATTGCGTTTACGGCTATGTCATCGGCATCGGAAATGGGAACCGTGGCGGTGTTTGCTGAAAAAGTACAGGGCGTGATGGATTTGCATCGCCTTGCGCATTTGGTGTTGGCGTGCCTGAAAGATTTGCGCCTTGAAGGTGTAATTCAATTTATGTTTGAAGAAGATGTCACGCTGTTTCCGGCGGATGTTTCCATCTCTTACCAAAAACTATTGCACAGTGCGCGCGTATCTGCCGCACGTATTGTTTCCCAAGGCCGCTTTTTATTATTTAGTTTCGACCACATTCAATTATTGGTGACCGATGCACCTCATCTCGATCAGGATCGCTACGGCCGTTTGCGCGATGTGCTTGCCCATTTGGTGTCGATTGCGGAAGCGCGCGCAAAAACATTGAAGGTCAATACATTATTAAAAGCGCAGCAAGATAATACGCGGATGGTGATGACGCTATTGGAAATGGCTGCCGCCGATAACCGTAATTCGGTGAAAGAAATTATGACCGGGCTATCGAATTCGTTGCGCGTAATGGCAACCGGTTTTGATTTGAATATGGAGCAGGAATCTGAATTGTTGAGTTTGTCTGATCGCGCATTAAATTCGCTGGAGGGTTTGCAAGAGGCTACTTCGGCGGTGGAAGTGCATTTCCGCAGTTTGATCCAGCAGCTGGATACCGCGACTAATTTATTAAAGTCGGGCGAATCTGAACAACCGGTAGTTGAAGATAGCGATAGTCGAGTCGAATTGTTTTAACCGCAAAATGTGCGGGTATTAGGCTTCGTATTGAACAAAAGCTTCCGCTTCTTCAAAGATAACTTCATCCACTAATTGCTCCAGGCTTTTGCCGTTGCAATCAATCACTATGTCTGCGTATTGCAAATAAAGCGGACGACGTTCGGCGTAAACTTCGGCAAATGTCTGCCCAGCGGGGCGGGCTATGCCGCGGCTTTCCATGTTGTGAATGCGTTGCTCCAATACATCGAGGCTGACATCTAAAAAAATAATTGGGCCAAGATGCTTCAAGTGTTGCATGGCTGCAGCGCTATAAACGGCGCTACCGCCGGTGGCAATAATATGATTCGGATATTGCGCAGTGAGTAGCACGCGCTCTTCCGCTTCACGCAATGCGATATGCCCGTGTTGGTTGAGAATATCCTGCAAGGTTTTGCGATGTTCCAGTTGGATAAGCAAATCCGTATCGACAAAATCTTTCGCCAGATTTTTTGCCAGCAGTAATCCCAGCGTGCTTTTTCCCGCTCCGGGCATTCCGATCAGAATCAGGCTTTGGCTATAAGGATTCGATAACGGGGAATTCATGCGCTGTACTCCTGCGAATATTAGTGGTGGAGCGGTGCGGTGAAACGCTTCAGTGTAAAACCAAAGCGATTCAACGATAACAGATATAGATTATGGCTGATATAGATGCCGCTGGCAGATAATAATTACAGCAGCACGCTCTCCGATCGATTGCTTGAATGAAATATTGCCACCAGTGAATAGCGGAAAAACGCACCGCAGCTGGCGAGGTAATCGCTGAGCAAAAATTTAACCAATTCAATAATTGCCTCTTTCTTGTCGGCTTGTTGGTCTTCTGGCATTGAGGCAATTTCTTGCACCAGTGCGGGAAACGCGGCGCTCACGCTATCGGGTGAATCCAGCTGCTTGCTGGCATCGGTAACTACAATGTTCAGTTGTGCATTATCCGCATCCCACTCGAATAGCAGATAGAGAGAATCATCCTGGATATTGGTGCCTAAAAAGCTGATTGCCTTGGCCGCGCAGGTTTCAAGCGCTTCTTTCAGGCTCGGTTTGCCTGCGCCGGAGCTGGTATGCGCCGCGCCGGTGTACTGGTGGTTGATACCCTTGGGTGAGGCTTGGGTTTGCCAGAGGTTTGTGATCATGGTGCGTGGGCGGCTTCAGGATAAGTGGTGGAGTTGGGAGTGAAAATCATCAACACAGCGCTGGCAAATACAGGCTTGGTTGCGCTGCTCGGGGTTCAATTTTTCCAATAATTCAGGTGGAAACTGCCGGGATTTACACCAGCAGTTGCTACCGCTGCAAAAACTTCCAGTATCGGTTGGCAGACATTGGTTGCTGCCGCCGCACAGCGGACACTGGTGATTCGGCAGCGGTTTTACCGCATCAGGCATTGCACAGGTCTTCAAAGGCATCGACTACAGCTTCTTCGTCCGCCTCGGACAATTCCGCCAAATCCATAATGCAGGGCTCATTGATGCCCAGTACTTCTTCAATGTCTTCAAACGGCAGATTGGCATCCAGCGCGTGTTTGACATAAATCTTAACGGCGTTGTGGATAGCATCTGTATCGCCCCGCGCAGCTTGCAATTGGGCGACTGTCTGGTCAGTTAGCCACTGGATAAAAGCGGCGCGATCCTCTTCGGAGGTGTTGGTGCGGGCATCGTAGTTCACGGTAATACCTCATAGCGGACGGGAGCCCGCTAGTATACCGGCTTTGAAAAAACCTGCAGCACAACGACGCCTATAGCAATCAGGGCGATACCCACACATTCCATCAGCGACAGGCGCTGCTTGAACAATACGTAACCAAGAATCGACACCATGACGATACCCACCCCGCACCAGATCGCGTAGGCGACGCCGATAGGAATTGCTCGTAGTGCTTGCCCTAACGAATAAAAAGCCAGCACATAACCGACAACAACCAAAATAGCCGGCTTCCAGTTTTGCATTCCGTCAGATGCTCTTAATGAAGTAGTGGCAATAATTTCACAGACGATGGCAAACGCTAGCCACCAATAATGAGTGGACATCAAAAAGCTCCGGTCAGGGAAACATTACATTATTAATGCAAGTTGGTTGAGTTGGAAAAATGATGGCTATAAACAACCAACGTCAATGCACCTCACTATAATTCGGTAGAAGTGCAGGTGAATGAGTTTAAATAAAAAAAAATAATTCACGCAAACAAAAACGACAACTAATAAAAATAAGCGACAAAAATGATGATAAATAAACACTTGTGATTAGCGCGCAGCAAATTTTGCTGATAAATAAACAGTACACTCGGTGTTTATATCTCCACAGTGTGCGGCGTAAAAAAAGGCATTAGCTCATGCCCAAATGTAATTGGACTGAAAAAAATCACTCTTATATCTTAAAAACCAGTTATCAATAATATGGATTTTTTAAGGTTAATCATGAAAATAAAGTTCAAGAGAGTTCCACTTTTTTTAGTCGTTAGTAGTCTTGTAAGTGGTGCTGCATTTGCAGCCGATCCATCGGGTAATATTTCAACAATACAAGAAGTGATTGTGTTTGGTCAGGGTGAAACCCGTCAGGTTTCCAGTGTTAGCGAAACTGAAATTGCACAAGCAGCACCTGGTTCCAGTCCGTTAAAAATCCTGAGTAAATTGCCTGGGGTGAATTTTAATTCGGCCGATAGTCTTGGTGCTTACGAGTGGGGTGGGCGCATCAGTATTCGCGGCTTCAACCAAAACCAATTGGGCTTTACGCTTGATGGTGTGCCGCTGGGTGACATGAGTTATCGCAACTACAACGGCCTGCATATTTCGCGCGCTATCTCTACCGAAAACATCGGCCGTGTTGCGGTTTCGCAAGGCACGGGTTCGTTGGGAACTGCATCGACAAGCAATCTCGGTGGTGCGATTGAGTTTTATACACTTGATCCAAAAGATGAACAAAGTTTGCGTGTTGACCAAACCTTCGGTCAGGACGGTTTGCAAAGAACCTTTGCACGTTTTGACAGTGGTGAGTTCGGCAACGGCACCAAAATTTATCTGAGTGTTTCCGATCAGCAAGGCGATAAATGGAAAGGTGATGGTGGGCATGAACACCAACAATTCAACTCTAAATTAACGCACGACTTTTCTTCCGCAAAATTGAGTTTGTTTGCTAACTATTCTGATCGTGTTGATGCGGACTACATGGACTTGTCAAAGTCATCGGTCGCGCGCCTTGGTTATGACTGGGATTATTTCGCGCCCAACTGGGAGTTGGCGGAAGAGGTTGCCAATGGTGTTCCGGTCGGCAACATCACCTCACAAGATGATGCCTATTACAACGGTTCCGGCATGCGCGAAGACACCTTGATTGGTGCAACATTGGATTATCAATTCACTGATAACGCATCACTCAAAACGACTGTGTATAAACATGATCAGGAAGGTACCGGTACATGGTGGACGCCGTATCTTGCCTCGCCGGGCGGTTTCCCGATTTCATTGCGCACGCTCGAATTTGATATTGATCGCACGGGTATCCAAAGCAATTTCAGTTATGCCGTTGGTATTCACACTATTAATGCAGGTGTGTGGTACGAGACTAACGAATTTGGTCATGCGATGCGTTTTTACGGGCAAGATGCTGGCCCGTCATCGCCTTACAAGCGTCCGTCGAATCCGTTTTTCACTCGTTGGCATTACGAATTTAACACCGACACTGTGCAGTTCCACTTACAGGACAATATCCAGTTCACTGATCGGTTGAGTGTGAATGTCGGCTTTAAATCGCCGGATACCGAAACTGAAATTCGCACACTTTCTGATACTGCTGCGGGCAGTGAGTTGAATGGATCATTGACTGCAAAAGATAGTTTCTTGCCTTCAGTGGGTGTGAGTTTCAAAGCGGACGATAGCAACGAATACTTTGCCAATATTTCGCAAAACATCCGCGCTTATCGCGGTGTAGTGAAAGGTGGTACTTCACCTTTTGATACGACGCAAGCCGGTTTTGATGCGGTGAAAGACAATATTCGCCCAGAGGAATCTACCTCGACTGAAGCAGGATGGCGTTTACATACTGATGATCTGGATATCACTGCGGCTGTCTATCACATCGATTTCAAAAACCGTTTGCTTGCGTTGCAGCAAGGTTCAGCGATTGCAGGAAATGCATCGGTATTGGCAAACGTGGGTAGTGTTAAGGCGAACGGTGTTGAGCTGGCAGTGAATTGGTCATTCGCAAACTATTTTACCTGGTCAAATTCCTTTAGCTACAACGATGCAAAATACGAAGACGATTTCACCAGCAATGGTGTGACTTACGCAACCAATGGCAAGCAAGTCGTCGATTCACCCAAAACTATTTTTAACACGGAACTGGGTTACGACAACGGTAACTTGTCAGCATTCATTGGTGCGAATTATTTGGCCAAACGTTACTACACCTTTACCAATGACCAGTCAGTAGATGGTTATACCTTGGTGGATATTGGTGCAAGTTATCAGTGGGATGGATTGGGTTTTGCGGATCAATTAATCCTGCAAGCCGGTGTGAACAATGTGTTCGATAAAGAATACTTTGCATTCGGTGATAACCCGACCGAAGCGGTAGATCCTAACGGCACTGCGTACAACTTGCTCGCCGGTGCACCACGCACAGCGTTCGTTAAACTGAGTGCCAGGTTTTAATTACAGGCTTGTGAAGTCATCAATTATCGTCGGTGAGTAAAATTTTTTCATCGCCGGCGATAATTGATTCAGTAAAAGGGAAAACCCGATGCGTGTTTCAATTACAAAAAAAATAAGTCGTTTCGTTGGAGCAGTTGGCTCCACGCTATTATTTTTTGCTGCACAAGCCGTGCTGGCGGATGCGGTAAAAATTGGTTACCAGACGGGAATTGATCCGTCCAAGGTGGCTTTGGCCGATGGTCTCTACGAGAAAAATTCAGGTCAACAAATTGAATGGCGCCGTTTCGATAACGGGGCTGAAGTTATCCGTGCACTGGCATCGGGTGATATCGATATTGGCAATGTAGGCTCTACGATTGTCGCTACCGCTGGAGCGCGTAAGCTGCCCATCTCCACTTTTTTAATTGCAGCCGAACTGGGGACATCTGAAGCGTTGGTTGTGCGTAAGGACGCTGGTATCAATTCGCCCGAAGATTTGCTTGGCAAAACCATTGCGGTGCCGTTTGTATCAACCTCACATTACAGCTTGCTGGCAGCGTTAAAAAAGTGGGGCATTGATAGTAAAAAGATAAAAATTATTAATTTGCGTGGTTCGGAAATTCCCGCAGCCTGGAAGCGTGGTGATATCCATGCGGCTTATGTTTGGGAACCAGCGCTGGGTGTTATCAAAGAGACGGGAAAAGTATTGGTTACCTCGGCGGAATTGGCGCGGCAGGGTTTGCCCACTTACGATGTGTGGGTGGTGCGCAATCAATTCGCTGATAAAAATACCGACTTCCTGAAAAGTTTTACCAAGACCACATTTGAGTTCTTCTCTACTTATAAAGCCAATCCAACCCCGTTTGCTTACGATGAAGATAACCTGAAAAAAATTGGACGTATCACCGGTGCCAAGGCAAATGATATTTCTGTGTTATTGGCGGGTAATCAGTATCCATCTGCAGAGCAACAGCAAGAAATTTTGAGCGGTGTTTATATTCAGGCAATTGCCGACACTGCGAGTTTTTTGAAAGAGCAGGGCAAGCTGGACACTGTTGCACCTGATTACAGTAGCTACGCCACAACAAAATTTCTCGGCGTTCAATAACCTTTGATAACTGAATAAATGCTATGAGCAGATTAAGCATTAAAAATGTAAGCGCCAGTTACGCACATCAAATTTTGGACAATATTTCATTTGAGGTGGGTGCTGGTGATTTTGTGGTGTTTGTCGGCCCTTCCGGTTGCGGAAAAACATCGCTGTTGAATTTTGTTGCCGGTTTTAATCAGCCGCATTCCGGCAGTATCACACTGGATGGGAAGTTGATTACTGGTCCGGGCTCCGATCGCGGTGTGGTGTTCCAGCAGGATGCACTCTTGCCTTGGTTAAACATTATTGAAAATGTAGCCCTGGGTTTGGAATTAAAAGGCGTTGCCAAACCTGAGCGTGAAGCGCGCGCAAAAGAAGTGTTGGCGTTGGTGGATTTGGCGGGCTTTGAGCATCACAAAGTGTGGGAGCTGTCTGGTGGTATGAAGCAACGTGCGAGCCTCGCCCGCGCGTTGGCTGCTGATCCACAAATTTTGTTGATGGATGAGCCTTTCGGTGCATTGGATGCATTTACGCGCGAGCAAGTGCAGGCGCTGATTTTAAAGGTATGGCATAAAACCGGAAAAGAAGTGTTGTTGGTCACGCACGATATTGAAGAGGCGGTTTTTTTAGCATCGGAATTAGTGTTAATGACGCCGCGTCCAGGGCGTATTGTTGAGCGGTTAAGGCTTGATTTTGGCCGACGCTTTGCCAATGGAGAAAGTGCGCGGCAGATTAAGTCTGATCCGAAATTTATCGAAGTACGTGAATATGTGTTAAGCCATTTTTTCAGCGGAAGGGAGGTTGCCGATGAGCGAAACTACGCTTGATTCCACCGCCAATGCAATTGCAGAAAAACCTGTGTCGCCAGCGACTAAGGAAAAAGCCGCGAAGAATTCTATTTTTCGATCCGGTTTTGTAATAAGCACTATCACTCTGGCTACATTAATCGCGCTCTGGGCGTTGATAACCCACCTCGGTTTTGTTGATCCACTTTATCTTCCCAGCCCATTGGATGTGGTGCGGAAATTTTTTGACCTGATCGTCAATGGTTATGCGGATGCGACCTTATGGCAGCATTTTACCGCCAGCATTTCACGTATTTTTATCGCTGTTATTGTCGCCGCCATTATTGCTATTCCGGTTGGTTTGGCGATTGGGATTAATCCTGTTGCGCGCGCCATTTTCGATCCATTAATTGAGTTCTATCGGCCAGTGCCGCCGCTTGCCTATTTGCCATTGATCGTAATCTGGTTTGGCATTGGCGAATTTTCAAAAATCCTGCTGATCTATTTGGCGGTGTTTGCACCAATCGTAGTAGCAACTGCTGCCGGCGCGCGTCATGTCGATCCTATCCGTATTCGCGTAGCCCAATCACTGGGTGCTACGCGCTGGCAAATCATTCGTCACATTGTATTGCCCTCGGCACTGCCGGATATGCTTATTGGTATTCGCATTGGCTTGGGCGCCGGTTGGTCAACATTGGTTGCGGCGGAGTTGGTTGCCGCGACTGAAGGCATTGGTTTTATGATTCAGTCTGCATCGCAATTTTTAGTGACTGACATTGTAATAGCAGGAATTTTGGTGATCGCGTTAGTGGCTTATATCATCGAAATAGGGTTGCGCATCCTGCAGCAAAAATTAGCACCTTGGCGCGGTAAGGTTAATTAGAACGTTAATAACACTATCTTCATTTTTTATTGTTAAGGAATTTATGAGTATTTCATTTAAACCGGTAACCCCGGCTATTGGTGCGATTGTCACTGGCATAGATTTAACACAAGAATTTAATGCAGACGATTTGCATGTGATTGAACAGGGATTGCTTAAGCATCAGATCCTGTTCTTCCGCGATCAGGCGATAACGCCACAGCAGCAATGCAAGTTTGCCGCTCATTTCGGCAGCTTGCATGTTCACCCGATTTATCCAGTGTTGCCTGAGTTACCGGAAATTATGGTGATTGATACACACGAGGGATTTTTGCCAGACAATGACAACTGGCATACCGATGTAACCTTTATTCAATCACCACCGGCGGCGGGTTTATTGGCGGCGAAACAATTGCCTAGCTCGGGCGGTGATACTTTGTGGGCAAACTCTGTTGCGGCTTACGATGCTTTATCCAAACCTTTGCAAGATTTTTTGGCAGGTTTAACGGCAGAGCATTCGGTTAGCAAATCGTTTCCTGCGTCGCGTTGGGGAAAAGATCCTGCGTTTAAGGAGCGCTATGATCGCGCCGTTGCCAAGTATCCACCGGTGAATCATCCGGTTGTGCGCACCCATCCGGTAAGCGGAAAAAAAGCGTTATTCATTAACGAAGGTTTTACTACGCGGATTAATGAGTTGTCGGATCGTGAGAGCGATAATCTGCTGGCATTTTTATACAGCCATGTATCACGCCCGGAATTTACACTGCGTTGGAATTGGAAAGTGAATGATCTGGCCTTCTGGGATAATCGCATCACCCAGCATTATGCGGTTGCCGATTATTTACCTGAGCGCCGGATTATGCATCGTGCTACGGTTAATGGTGACCAGCCGTTCTAGGTTTTTTTTCATCTCTTCAAATAAAAACGGCGCCGATTTATGGGCGCCGTTTTTACATCTACTTATCGTTAGGGTGTCGCATTAGCGGCACACTTTTGTAGTGCTTACTTTTTCAATTGTGTGGTCAAAGCAAGCAATGCATCCAATTGCGCTTTGATTGTGCCCTGGATTTTTTCGTCTACCAGATTGCCATCACCATCAAACGCTGCAGTAAACGCGTTGGCGAATACTTCCGGTTTATTGAGCGGATGCAAATTAAGGTATACACATACCTGACGCAGATGGTATTGCGCACGTGAAGTTCCCATGCCACCGCCTGCACCCATAAGTGCAACCGCTTTACCGCTGAGTAGGGCATTGTCAGGTTCGCGCGATATCCAGTCCAGCGCGTTCTTCAGGGCAGGGGCGATAGAGTAATTGTATTCCGGGCTAGCCAAAATCAACGCATCAGCCGCACCGGCTTGCTGTAGTAAACGAACAACGGATGCCGGTTTCTCGGTAATGTCAGCATTGTAAAAAGGGATGTCGGACAGGTCAGCAATAACAATATTACTACCCGCCGGAGCGTTGGATTGGGCGTAACGTACCAAGCCCTGATTGGTTGATTTTTTACGCAAGCTGCCACAGATGGCGAGAATGTTCATAACCTGTACTCCATGCCTGAGGGTTGTCTAAAAGAGGCCTTAGCATCGGTTATTTGGATTAAATATTCAAATCCATTTTGGCGCTTGATTATTAAGTGAGCTGCGGGGCTTTTGTACGAGAATCAAAAGAGCGAGAAGTGAGCATGCGATAAGTTAAAAAGGCTTAAGGTTGCGGGTAGCTCGGCAAGAGCTTAAAAAGAAAAACCGTTTAAAAAGCATTTTGACTTTGCTTCTTAAACGGTTTTTTGTGCAGGGTGACAGTGGACCCAAGGCATAATCAACACTGTTGATTATTTGTTATGGGATGACTATCGCCAAACATGCTCCGCTAACTATGTTCTGCCAAGCCGCTTATGCGGAATGACGGAACACGTTTGTGTGGTGATGGTGATGATGGGTGTGCGGTTGCGGCAACAAGCGATCCGTTTCTTGTTTAACAATTGTGTAGCACTCGCAGGTCAGGTTTTCCAGCTCTGCACGATCCAACACGGTGATGCGGCCGCGGGTATATTCGATCACGCCCATTTTTTGCAATTTCCCTGCAGCATCGGTAATCCCTTCACGACGAACACCAAGCATGTTCGCGATAAGTTCCTGGGTAAGTAACAGATGATTGTCAGACAGACGATCCAGCATCAACAATAAAAATCTGCACAGTTGTTGATTGATTGAATGGTGACGGTTGCAAACTGCAGTCTGTGCCATTTGGGTAATTAATGATTGTGTGTAGCGCAACATTAATTCTTGTAAATCGCCGTGACGTGCAAGCTCTTCCTTAAATTTTCTTGCGGGTAAACGGTAGGCATAACCAGCGCTCTGTACTACTGCGCGGCTTGGTGTGCTTTCACCGCCCATGAATAATGCAATCCCTACAAATCCTTCATTTCCTACCAAAGAAATTTCGGTTGAATCACCATCTCTTGTTACATACAGAAGTGAAACAACTGAATCAATTGGGAAGTAAACGTGTCTCATGATATCGCCAGATTCGGCAATAACTTTTCCTTGTTTCAGCGGCACAACTTCAAGGTGCGGCAATAGACGGCGTTGCGTTTCAAGACTAAGGGAATCGATGAGTAAGTTTCTTTGTGGATTCATATATGTAGACATATTTGTTCTCCTTTTTAATTTCATCAAAAGAAAATAATCTTGGTGCCGTGCTGAAGATTATCTCTCGTGTAAGTTGCTCAATATGGATTTAGCAATATGCATGCCAGCGAAAAAAGGTTGTAAATAGGGATAGGCCCAAAAGGCTGATTTGGCGGGGGTTTTACGTGTAACTTACTGGTTTTATTAGGGTAATTTTCCAATGGCAAAATTGCTAAAAAGTCCTGTTTTTACTGTGAAAGGCTTTCATCTGACTGTAATTTTTTCAATCAATTGAATCTTCCGTCGCCCTTTGTCCCAAGGGTTGTATAGTGGGTTTTATCGCTTAAACACTTGGCTGTCGCATAGAAACTGATTCGTCCTTGTCCGGTTTGTAGGTGGATAATGCGACACTTTTTTAGCCTCAGTAATTCGACGGCTCTCTTTCTGATGCTGCATCAAGCTAACGCATTCAGTTAGTCAAAACTTGCGGAATGGGCTAGTCGTTTTACTCGCCATACTTTTTATCAATCCAAATTCTCAATCCAAAAAAACATTGTTTAATTTTCCGCTTACTAAATCAGTGATCAGATTTTTTCTTGTTAGTTCTATTGATGATTTTTTTGAATAGAAAAATTTTAATAAATACCAATAGAATTTATCTTTATTTAAAAAGCGTTCGATAGCGCACCGAATTTGAACACTCCGTTTTTTTAGAGTTTAGGTACAACGACTGTTGTAACTTTTAACTCAAAAGCCAGCATGATTTTTTGCTGAAGGAGAATAGCGTGAATACCACTATCGGAATAAACGAAAGAAGTGATGTAAACCTTCCAGCAGAAACTGAAATTGCACGCGCAGCAAGTGCAGTTTCCTGGGGGGCGATTTTTGCGGGTGCAGCAGGTGCGGCTGCGTTATCGTTAATTCTTTTAATCCTCGGATCGGGTTTGGGTTTAAGCTCGGTATCACCTTGGGCGAATGACGGCGTAAGTGCAAAAACCTTGGGCGTCTCCGGCATTCTGTGGATCACACTCACTGCAGTTGCTGCGAGTGGAATGGGCGGCTATCTGGCTGGTCGTTTGAGAAGCAGATGGTTAGCGACAGATACCGATGAAGTTTACTTCCGCGATACTGCGCATGGTTTTCTTGCATGGGCTGTAGCGACCTTATTCACTGCCGGTTTATTAACATCCACTATAGGTTCAATTCTTGGTGGCGGTGTTAAAGCCGGTGCAAGTGTTGCAAATGGTGTTTTAACTTCTGCAGTGGTTGCCGGTGCCAGCGCTGATCAATTTGGTTTGAATGGTGAGTCGACCGGTTATTTTATCGATACTTTATTCCGTAAGCCTGCCGCTTCTGCCCAGGTTGCAGCACCTACTACTCCACCTCCAACCGCACCGGCTCCTGCTGTGCCTACCGGAAGTACGCCAGCGCCAGCTGAAACGCAAATCGCCAGCAATGATGAAGTTCCAAGCGCTGAAGTTGCCCGCATTTTTATTAATGCGTTAAAAACCAATTCGCTGCCTGAGGCTGACGCGCGTTATTTGGGGCAGATTGTTGCCGAGCATACGGAGTTGAGCCAGGCCGATGCGGAAAAGCGTGTGAAAGATACCTACGCGCTTTGGCAATCAAAGCTGCGTGCAGCTGAGGTCGCAACAAAAGAGGCTGCAGATGAAGCACGCAAGGCAACAGCTTATATTTCATTGTGGTTGTTTGTGTCGCTGTTGATTGGTGCATTCACTGCTAGTTGGTTTGCAACTTGTGGTGGTCGTCAACGCGATCTGTAATTTTTATCCGACGAAGGAGATATGTTATGCGTTCATTATTATTATGGTTTCTCGGCGTACCGATTCCAGTCATTATCCTGATTGCGATACTGACCTGATTATTCTCTGAATATTGTAGGTACTAAAAAGCACGCCTTGGCGTGCTTTTTAGTTTATGCCTTGGCCTCGTCAGTAAAATCGCCCACTGCTTCGCGAATAATATTCTGCGCCATAGTGGTTTCTGCAGGAGTAATGGTTTCAACAATCACTACATACTGGTCATTGCTGATTGCATCTTTTACTAAATCGGAAAAAGGTTTTGGTTTTTTTGCTGCACCTACCGCAGCTCCTAAAAAGCCACCAAGGCCTGCTCCCCAACCTAACATCACCAAGGGGGCTACTAATGGACTGGCAACAAACAGACTGACATTGGCAGTGACAAATGCAATCTGTGCCAATGCGCCCACGCCGGTGCCGACTGCTGTACCTATGGCACCGTCGACCAGCATATCTTTCAATACGCCATTACTGTCTGCTGTGGCTTCGTGTGGAGGCAGGGGTGTCGTTTTGTTCAATACATGGATTCTGGCTGCAGGTATTTCCACTGCCATTAATTTGCGTTGGACGTCATAGGCTTGATCGTCGTGCGCGAAAAAACCTGATACATGATGTAAGTAGTCGCTCATAATGATTCTCCTCAATACCAGATTAAGCTGGTTTTCCACTTTCAATTGTGGCGACGGAGCTGAGCAAATATCTGTGCGTTGTCCAACCTATTTTTTAGGCAAAACCACCGCCTGCTTTTAGAAATGGCAGCAAACGCAAGCTGATGCGCTGACTGGCATGATTGAGCAGGCGCTGAATACAGTGCGTAGGTGCCATATAGGTTTCGTAATATTCAATTGCTTCGTGCGACATGCTCGCAATCTCTGCTGCATTCATATTCATTGCTTTGTTAACGACGCTTAGTAATTCGTCTTCGTTATTAAACATCAGGCAATTTTTTCCATTTTCCAATGGCGGAAAAAACATTTCCGGATATTGCGTAATTGGAATACTACCCACAGCAAGTGCTTCAATTAAATTGTGCGACATGGGGTAACGCACGCCGGGGCAAGCAAGGAAAAAATTGGCGCGCGCAAGATTGCCCAGCCAATCTTCGGGATTTACTTTGCACTGGCGAGTATTCATAACGACTAGTCCATGATGCTCAGTATTTTGCGCGCTGGATAACTCATCATTGCTGGTCAATTCGCGATATTGGTCGCTAGCCAGTTGTGTTGATAAGCACTGGATTATTTGCGCGCGACTTAATTTGGCATAAATTTCCCGGATAGTTTTTTTATTGTATTTTCCTTGTTCTGCATCGCCACCAAAAAAGATTGCCCACTGTCGCTGTTGTCGGCGATAGGTTGCCAGTTGCAGATCCTGTTGCATTGCGTAAATCGGCGGGAACATGGGGAAGGGCATGGGGAAACATACATCGATTGACTTATAATCCGGCCGATAATTAACGGTGATTGTTTTGAAGGCGTTGCTTTCCAATGCGGAAAATAATTTATCGGTAACCAAAATATAGTTTTTCGGTAACTCATTGGGATCGGCAAGCACGCTGAAGTTTTCTTGCAGGCAATACTGTTTGTATTTCTCCTGGATATTTCCCAGCATTAAATAATTTTCACGCAATACCGGATAAAATCCGGTGCGCACAAAAAAAATAAATAAGCTGTAAAAGCGCCTTCCTTGTGGGCCGTCGATTCGCGTATCGCGGAAGTCGAACACCACAACAGGTTTGTCAGTGGGGATGTCCCTGCGCTGCTGTTTTAGCCAGCGGCGATAATTAAAGTAGCGCTGGGGATAGAGCACCGATTTGTAACGATTGAGCGCTCCATCCATTTGATGGCCAATTTTGGTGAGCTGTTGCAGGGTAGAGAGCATAGCGGTGCCTGTAGCCTCATTTGCGAGTGAGGCAGATTTGTTTATATTCAGCGCTCAGGCTAAAGATAAATTGTTTCAGGCAGGTGTCGGAAAATGATGAAGTTTTAGCCGCCAAGCTGCTGAATATCACTATACTCAAGGAAGGTAATACCCTCGGAGGTGCTGCTTGCTCCCTCACTCTTCGGTGCCCGCCCGCCCAAAATTGTTTTGGCAGTGGGCGCCTATGCTTGCGTTGCTCTATGTAGCCTTGGGTTATACGGGCATCCATTACGCGGCATTTCCCGGGACTTTTTTTGCGCAGGTATGGCTGGCGTCCGGCGTTGGGTTGATTATGTTCTGCCTGTTTCGCCGCCGTGCTATCCCCTTGGTATTTTGTGCATCGCTACTCGTCAATGCGCCTTACGCATGGTTGGCGATGCCGGAAAATGGCATTTTCACTACCATCGTGCTGTCTATTTTTTGCCCATTGTTTGACACCCTGCAGAGCTTCCTCGCCTGGCGTATTTGGCGATTGGATAATGAAACCCGCTTTAGCCGCTTGGGATTACAGCGCTTTTTAATGGCAATTATCCTTGCCGTCACTATCAGTATTGCCGGCGTCGCCTGCGTGCATTTGGCGGTTGGCCTGATTCATATTGATGACCTGTTTGCGCGTTTTACGATGATGGCGTTGTCCGACATGCAGGGGTTATTTCTGCTCGTGCCCTTGTGGTTGGCGTTGCGCAATAACACCTCGACCAAGGTCAGCTATCCGCTGTTGATCAGCGCCTGCTCGATTCCCATTCCGCTGTTGCTGGCTCGCTACGAGCCCTCGCTCGCGGCACTGCTATTTCCCCTGGTGGCCTTCATTATTATCCAGTTGCGTTTTGTGGGCGCCGCGCTGGCTGTTTTTGTCGCGGGGGGAAGTGCGGCGTTAATGGTGGTGCTCGGGCATGATCCCTTGCATCTCGGCACGGGCGTAGAGGCTTTTAGTCGCTGGGCGCTGATTGTGCTCGCGCTGGGGACGCCTATGCTGCTGATGGGTATTTTGCTGGATGATAATCTGGATTATCAACGCCATCTGGAGGCGCGGGTGGCGGAGCGTACCCAGGCGCTGCAAGATGCTTTATCAGCGGCAAACATCCTGGTGATTACCGATTCATTGACCCAGATATTCAATCGTCGCCATATGGAATCCCTGGTGCACGATGAGGTTGAGCGGGCGCAGCGCTATTCCCAGA
>NZ_JBCECX010000017.1:67316-69826 GCF_039207905.1 Cellvibrio sp. | reverse complement strand
ACAACGGCGTTAATTATTTTGGATATCGATCACTTTAAAACGGTGAACGACACCTATGGCCATCCGATCGGCGACAAAGTATTGCGCAAGGTGAGTGACATCCTCGGCGAAAATCTGCGGCAATCCGATGCGCTTGCACGCTGGGGCGGAGAAGAGTTTTTGATTCTATTGCCACAAATCAATTTGCTGGCGGCGAGTAATGTCGCCGAGAAATTGCGTCTGGCAGTCGCAACTGCCGACTTTGGTTTGGCGAGCCCCTTGAGCATCAGCTTGGGTGCGGCGGATTTGGTGGCCGGTGAGTCTGCTGGCGAATGGATCAAACGCGCGGACCAAGCGCTTTATAATGCAAAACGTTTAGGGCGCAATCAGGTAGCATTAGCAATCTCCTGATTCGTTTTCCAAAGGAACAGCAATGAGCGATAAACTTTCTTCCCCTGAATCAACCCAAGATCGCGTGCGCGTCCAAAAAGTAGAAGTGCTGTCAGACGATTGGTATGTGTTGCGCAAAACCACTTTCGATTTCAAGCGCAATAATGGCACTTGGCAGACCATGAGCCGCGAGACTTACGATCGCGGCAATGGTGCAACCATCCTGTTGTATAACCGCGAACACAAAACCGTCATCCTGACCCGCCAATTCCGCTACCCCGCTTTTGTTAACCAGCATCCGGGAATCCTGATTGAAACTTGCGCCGGCTTGCTGGATCAGGATGATCCGGAAACCTGCATCCGCAAAGAAACCGAAGAGGAAACCGGTTTTCGGCTTGAAAAAGTCACTAAGGTTTTTGAAGCCTTTATGAGCCCTGGATCGGTGACTGAAAAATTGTTTTTCTTCGTGGGTGAATATTTCCACAGTGACCAGCGCAGCGCGGGCGGTGGCAAGTACACCGAAGGTGAAGATATTGAGGTGCTGGAATTGAAGCTGGATAAAGCGCTGGAAATGATCGGTACCGGCGAGATTATGGATGGCAAGACAATTATGTTATTGCAGTATGCAAAATTGAATAATCTCTTGGGTGAATAAAAAACGGGGCTATTAAGCCCCGTTTTCATGTGTGTAGATCTGTTATTTTCTTGCCTTTCTTTTTGCCTTTGCACCACCGCTATGAAGCGGTGTTTGACTGGCAATCATCAACTGGAAAGCACCGAAGAAAATTGCCATAAGGCCAACCAGAGAGGAGAACAAAAATGCTCCGCTACTGGCGATAAAATACATGCCGATAATCATTACTACACCAAAGAGAACAAAACCAATGCCCAATTTTTTTTGTATTTGCATAGTGTAATCACCTCTGTCTAATGCAGATCCATTGCTAGACCTACGGTTGGATGTAATGCGTCGGAAAACGCAGAATGAAAACGTTATTTATTATTCTTGCTGGTAAAGCGTGCCAGCCATCCACTAACTAATACCAACCCTAATGCGATAGCGGCGCCTAAAAATTCGCGAGCCTCTTCTATATAAGGTTTTTCCGGATTCATGCTTTGCATCAGGGGTTCCTGATCCATATGCAAGTAATAATTATAAGCACCTGGGCCAGAAAGGGCTAACTCGATTCCACATAATACTATCGCCAGCCAAAATAATGGCCGGACAAACTTATTGAACACCACCAGCAGTGGAACAGCCGCACATACCAGATAAAACGCTGTCCAGATTGTCGGGTCGGGGTCATTGAGTTGCAGGCCCGCGAACGCGACCAGAATCAGGGTAAATAGAATGGCAGTGGTCTTGGTGGCGTAGATCATCGGGTAGGTTCTCTGTTTCTTGTAATAATGACTAAGGCTAAAGATCGGTACTTCAACGTTGGTTAGTGAGCACCCTTATTATCATTCGCCCGGTTTGTCGGGCTGTAGCGTTCCTGCATTCTAGCGATAGCAGTCAGGGAGTGTAAATCCTTGGCTCCCCCGTTAGAGCAGCTATATAGCTGAAGTACTGGTGTAGCCTGATTTTTCGGGAATAAATTTATAGGAAAGCCTGAGGCTGGATGTCTATACTGCCTAACTCTTAAACGGGCTTTTTTTATTATGGTTATTGGTGATTCACTCGGTTATACGGCGCTTGGATTTGGTGGCGGTTCTGTTCCGCGCAACCATCTTCAGGCTGAGCGTAATTCCGTCGTTCTTGAGGCCAAGCTGGACCCCAAAAAGCCGAATGAGTACTCCGTTCAAACGTCTGCTCCTGTTATTGCTCCGCCAGAAAAAACCAGCGAGAGTAAAAATACTGGTCGGCAATTTCCGCAAAATACAGATCCCGCCAGCCGTGCTTTTAATGCAATTGCAAATTACGAGCCGCGTGCGCACAAGATCGACATCCACGTATAGTTTTAAAAGCAGCTAAAAATAGCGGCTTATCTGTAAATATTCTCCGGTGTTATTTTTCTCAGCTTTGGGCGACGCTCATTATTTTTTCATGCCAGCGTGAATGCTGATGATTAGTCAAATTTGAAGTGAAATTTAATTTTTTATAGTGAATAAAAGAGTTTTTATATTTGCTTTGATTTTTATTT
>NZ_JBCECX010000017.1:0-67306 GCF_039207905.1 Cellvibrio sp. | reverse complement strand
GAATATAACTGGTGCGATTTTTAGAATTTTGATTGTTTTGTTTATAAAAATATAATCTATTTTGTCGAGTTTGGAGTTTGCTAATCTTTATTTGAGAGGCTGATTGGCACCAGTCTCGAATCAAATATTGGGTGAGGTTCCGCCAGTATTACAACAAGCAATTTGACTGAAGGAATGATGCAATGAAACATCTACCTGTTGTCCATGAGCATGAACATAAAGTTGATCATCACTACGATTTGTTGGGAGAAAATCTTCTTACTATTTTAATTATCACTGCCGCTTTATTTATACCTTTTGCATTTATCCTGCATTTTTTTCCATGATGACCGGCGTTTGATCCGGTGTTGATTTTCAAGTGCGAATGCATCTTGATGTTGACTGGGCGCGGGACGTTTGCCAGATGAGTTCATATAACCGGGGTTTGGAGCAAACCCCGGTTTATTTATGGAAGACCTTTTTGTTCAAACTACCCAAATTTTATCTTCCGGGAATGACTAACCCGCGAGCGACTGCCGGGCGCTGAACAAACTGCTCCAACGCGCGCGTTACATTAGTGAAATCAGCAATGCCCACTAAATCTCCTGCCTCGTAAAAACCAATCAGGTTCCGAACCCACGGGAAAGTAGCAATATCGGCAATGGTGTAGTTATCGCCCATAATCCACTGTCTCCCTTCAAGGCGCTGGTTAAGCACACCAAGCAGACGGCGCGATTCTGCAATATAACGATCACGCGGGCGCTTATCTTCGTATTCTTTGCCTGCAAATTTATGAAAGAAACCGACTTGCCCAAACATCGGGCCAATCCCACCCATTTGGAACATCAGCCATTGAATCGCTTCATAGCGGCCGGTTGCGTCGCTCGGTAACAGTTGTCCGGTTTTGTCGGCGAGATAAATCAAAATCGCCCCCGACTCAAACAGCGCAATCGGTTTATTATCCGGGCCATTCGGATCAATAATCGCCGGGATTTTATTATTGGGATTCAAAGATAAAAACTCGGGCGACAGTTGGTCATTGGTCTCAAAACTGACCAGGTGCGGCTCATAGGCCAAGCTCGTTTCCTCCAGCATGATCGAAACCTTGACGCCATTTGGAGTAGGTAGCGAATAAAGTTGTAAACGCTCGGGATGTTGTGCTGGCCATTTGTGGGTGATGGGAAAGTGCGAAATATTGCTCATAAGATCCTGTGCGTATTGAAAGTTGAGGTTTTGCTCGCGGGATGTCCTTATTTTGCCACCAAATTCATATAGAATGCGCATTGTTCTGCGTAGACCAGCCTCAATTGTGAGGCGGTGGGTATCCAAATAATTAGGGAATTATGAATGTTTGTGTGTAATAAAAGTATCCTACATGCGATTGATACTACAGGGCCTGGTGGGGCAGAAACGGTGTTCCTTGACTTAGTTGAAAAACTTCATATAGATGGTTATAAAAATTACGCCATTATCAAAGGGCCGGGTTGGGTTGAGGACCAACTGAAGCACCGGAAAATTGATTATCTTATTCTCAAACCCTATGGTTTCCTTTCAATTCCTTATTATTTTGACCTCTTCAAAATTCTTCGTGGTCGCAATACGAAAATGGTTCACGCTCATTTGTTGGGATCAACACTGACATATTCGATACTTGGTTTGATTGCGCGTATTCCTGTGATTGCCACTCTTCATGGTCGCGTTGATGTAAACCCCAATGAACGTTTTGTTGCAGTTAAAAACGGTATTATGAAATTGGGGGTCAAACGACTGGTTGCCGTAAGCCGCGACCTTGCCTCCTATATTGCAGAACGTAAACTGTTTAAGGAGAAAGATATTCAGGTTATTTATAACGGCATAGAAGAATCTCGTTATGGCAAAAATACCAACCAATCATTGAGAGCAAATTTGGGAATTGCTAGTGATGCAATCCTGATTGGCAGTTTAGGGAATGTACGTCCTGCAAAAAGTTACGATGTCTTGATTCGTGCCGCTGCGGTGCTTATAGCAGAAGGCAAGCGCAAATTTCATTTTGTGATTGCCGGGCATCAAAAGCAGGACTTGATGGAAAAATTGCAGGAATTGATTGGTCATTACAATATCGAAAAAAATATACATTTCATTGGCTTTTACAATGATACCGCTGATTTTCTTGGGCAGATGAATTATTTCGCACTCTCGTCTTCATCAGAAGGGTTTTCAATTGCAACTATTGAAGCTATGGCTAGCGGGTTGCCTGTTGTAGTAACTCGATGTGGTGGGCCGGAAGAAATTATCGAGCAAGAAAAAACGGGCTTGTTGGTAGCAGTGAATGATCCTGAGTCCTTGGCTAAGGGAATAGCGAAAATTGTTGAAAATCAGGAAATGGCAAATATGCTTGCTTCCGCCGGGCGGAAGCATGTTGAGAAAGTTTTTTCCTTTGCTGCGATGGTCGATAGCTACAAAAAAGCATATATGAATATTCTGGGGCAGGTCAATTAGCTGCACTTTAGGTGGCTAAGTTTTTGTGTAACTACATTTTATATAAGGTTCGAACATGAAGGTTTTGTGGGTTTCACATTTGGTGCCCTATCCACCCAAAGCGGGTGTTTTACTTAGAAGTCATCATCTACTTAAAGAGTTATCAAAATATCATGATGTTGATCTTATAGCGTTTAATCAACGTGGATTAATAGAGCCTTATTTTGATAGCTATGAACAAGGAACGATAGCGGCAGAAAAGTTCCTATCTACAATATGTAAACAAGTAAAAATTTTTGATTGCCCAACAGACGGTTCGTCATTACGCAAAATTGTATGTGCCGCTAGAAGTTTAATTTCCCGATTTCCCTATACAGTCAACTGGTTGGCAAACAAAGACTTTCGAAAGACACTTGTGCAAATGCACAAAGAAAATGCATACGACCTTATTCATTTCGATACTATTGGATTGATGCCCTATCTTACAGCCGAGTTGCAATCAGCGGCAATCAGTCTTGATCATCATAACGTTGAATCACATATGTTGTTTCGACGTGTCGGATTGGAAAAAAATTGGCTCAAGAAGCTCTACTATTTTCAGGAAGGATATAGGGTAGAGTTATTGGAGAAAAAGTATTGTACATTGGTGGATACCAATATCACCTGTTCTGATTTGGATTCAGTACGCTTTAATAGCTTTATTCACAGTGATAATTTTTTCACCATTCCCAATGGTGTGGATGTTAGTGCATTCAAACCTAGTGATGTAGTCCCTGATGCAAATAAATTACTTTTTATTGGTACGCTCGATTGGTATCCCAATATTAGAGCAGTTCGATTTCTTGGATTTGAACTGTGGCAGAAGTTAAAAAGAAAGTTACCGGATATTGTTATCGATATTGTTGGCGCTCGCCCTCCGCAGGATGTGGTGGATTTTGGAAAGCAAAATACTGATTTTAATGTTCATGGTTTTGTAGACAATATAGATCCTTATTTTGCCAATGCACTTATCTATGTTTGCCCTATTAATGATGGGGGGGGGACTAAATTAAAGGTAATCGATGCGCTAGCTAGCGGAAAAGCAGTCATTGCAGACGCTATTGCTTGTGAAGGATTACAGGTTACGGAAGGTGAGAATATATTATTTGCAGCTACTGTTGATGAGTATATTGAAAAAATTGAGTTTCTGATCGAGAACCCAACCATCAGACAAAAAATTGAAAAAAATGCACGCAAACATGCAGTGGAAAATTTTTCTTTTGCATCAATAGGTAAAGCACTTGCTCAGCATTATGAGTTGGTTGTGAAAAATAGAAAAAAAGGAGTGTCTTAGTGTGTGGAATTGCAGGTGTTATAGATAATGCTCTCAATGAGGCTGAGTTGCGAAGTTTAACCACTTTTGTAACGGATGCTTTGTATCACCGCGGGCCTGATGATGCAGGAGTTTGGATTGACGAAGAGACTCATGTTGCGCTTGGGCATCGTCGGCTTTCAATCCATGATCTCAGTCCTCTCGGCGCACAACCTATGTGTTCTGCCAGTGGAAATCTTGTTATTGCATTCAATGGGGAGATATATAACTTTAAATCCATTGGGCAGAAATTAAGTGAGGCGGGATGTCGGTTTCGAGGTTCTTCTGATACAGAAATTCTTGTCAATGCAATTGAGTACTGGGGGCTTGAGGCTACACTGGGTCAATGCGTCGGCATGTTTGCTTTTGCTGTTTACGATAAAGTGAAGAAAACTCTTACTCTAGCGCGGGACAGAATTGGAGAGAAACCGTTATATTATGGATTTATTGAAAAAAAATTTATTTTTGCATCAGAGCTTAAAGGTATTTTAAGTGCTATTGGATCAGAGCGTCCTGGAATTGATGTGGGAGCTCTAAGCTCGTATTTCCGCTATGGGTATATCAGTGCACCCCACACAATTTATGAGAATATTAAAAAATTAGAACCTGGTGCATATTTCACTATTAACGTGACGGAAATAGAAAACGGACCAATTGATATAGATAGCCAACGCTATTGGACTATAGACTCATTACTTCCAGAAAGTTCGCAATCATTATTACGCGACGAAGAGTTAGCCGTTTCCAAACTGGATACACTGCTTAATTATGTTGTTGGTGAGCAAGCGCTAGCCGATGTTCCTCTCGGAGCCTTTCTCTCTGGTGGTATAGACTCTTCGGTGGTTGCCAGTATTCTTCAATCCCAGAATGAAACTCCTATCGATACGTTTACTATTGGTTTTGATGACCCCAGTTTTAACGAAGCAGAGCATGCTAAAGCAATTGCATCGCACATTGGTTCCCGTCATAACGAGTTATATATTAGTGCCCGTGATGCATTGAATGTTGTTCCAAGTTTGTCCCGTATTTATGACGAACCATTTTCTGATTCATCGCAAATTCCAATGCTAATTGTAAGCCGTTTAGCTCGCAAGAAAGTGACAGTATGCCTTTCTGGTGATGGTGGCGATGAGCTATTTTGCGGATACAATCGTTATACGCATGCCAAAAATGTAGTCCAGAAAATGCAAAAGGCACCTGACATTCTCAAAAAATTAGGAAGATATGGTTTAAAAAGTATTTCTCCAGGTGCTTGGGATTATCTATATCTAAACACTAATAAAGTTTTGGGTAAAAAAGGCGGCGCTAATTTCGGAAGTAAAATGTATAAGTTAGCTGATTTGGCTGCAGCGAAAGATGCTCAATCTGCGTATGATTTTTTATGCTCTTATTGGTCAAATCCAGAACAATTATTTGTTGCCACTGCAAAAGAGCCTTTGTTGACAGCTAAACAAAGCTTCGAAACCAACTTCCTTGGTGCTGCTATGGAGTGGGATCAGAAATGGTACCTTCCTGGCGATAATTTGGTAAAAACGGATAGGGCAAGTATGGATGCAAGTCTTGAATTGAGAGTACCGCTCCTCGACTTAAGGGTTATTGAGTTTTCTTGGTCTATTGAAAATGAGTTAAAGCTTAAACAAGGATTATCTAAATGGATTTTAAGGCAGGTTCTTTATAAATATGTGCCGAGTAAATTAATAGACCGCCCCAAAATGGGTTTTAGTATTCCGATTGGTCATTGGCTGCGGAATGACTTGCGCGATTGGGCTGAAAGTTTTGTTTCTACCGAATTTTTATCATCACAAGGTATTTTTAGGTCGGAAATTATTCAAAAAATTTGGCGCCAGCATTTAGTGGGATCACATGATCATAGCAATAAACTTTGGACGTTTTTTATGTTTCAAGATTGGTATGCAACCCAATATCTAAGTAAATAAAACTTTTTTAACTTGGAAATCTTATTCACTTGGGTGTTAGCCTCATCAATCCACTCGACAATAATATGAGCAAGGATTTCTGGTTGTTCGAGTGGAATCATATGGTCAGCTTCTTCCACAGTTTTCAGCTGTGCTCCGGGAATTACATTGCTTAACTCATCGCTTCTGCTGCTGTTCGCAATGCATTTTGTGCGTGCGGTCGCGATGCCCCGTGTGTAAAAAGACTTTACATAGGAGCTTGTATGCACTATTTTGATATCTAAATGATATCAAAATAGTCGTACTAAGGAGCACATCATGGTTCATGAAGTAGAAGCACGTAGTGGATCTGGTTATTTCTTACTGGTGGTTCTGCTGGTATTGCAGGTAGTCAGCATTGGTTGCGTCTTCTTGTTTCCCGGCTTTATTAAGGTTTTTGCGGTATTGGCCGCTATTGTGGTTTTTGTCTGTTGGATAGGTTTTTACATCGTGCAACCTAATCAGGGCAAGGTTTTGCAGTTATTTGGGCAATACGCCGGTACTGACCGCAACCCGGGATTGCGCTGGGCAAACCCTCTCTACAGTAAAAAATCGGTGAGTTTGCGCGTACGTAACTTTGAATCTGGTCGTCTGAAAGTAAATGATGCTAATGGCAATCCTATCGAGATTGGTGCTGTTATCGTGTGGCGTGTAGTGGATACCGCCGAGGCAGTTTTTGAAGTGGATGATTATGAAAACTATGTAACTATCCAAAGCGAAGCGGCGCTGCGCAATCTGGCGACCACTTATCCTTATGAGCATGATGCAGACGATGAGCGTTTATCCCTGCGCAGCGATGCCAATGCAATTGCACTGAAATTAAAAACGGAAGTGCAGGATCGTTTGCAGAAGGCGGGTGTTGATGTGTTAGAGGCGCGCTTGAGTCATCTTGCATATTCACCGGAAATTGCCCAGGCAATGTTGCAGCGGCAGCAGGCGAGTGCGGTGTTGGCTGCACGCAAAATTATTGTGCAGGGTGCTGTGGGCATGGTTGCAGATGCGTTGGATCAATTGCAAAGCCAAGGCGTGGTAGATTTGGATGGCGAGCGTAAAGCAGCGATGGTGAGTAATTTGTTGGTGGTACTTTGTGGTGACCAACAAGCCAAGCCAGTGATTAACACTGGTACTATTTACTCATAATATAGGCTGTTATTGTGACTAAAAAATCATTTCCGCTGCGTATTAATGAGCAAGTAATCGCCGCGATGCAGCGCTGGGCAGACGATGATTTGCGTAGTTTGAATGCACAAATTGAATTTGTATTGCGCGATGCATTGGTAAAAAGTGGAAGGGTTAAGCTCACACAGAAAGTGATTACGGATCTTGAGTTGCAAGATGCTAGTGCAGTTGATGAGAGCGATGAATAAATTTCCAAAATAAAAAAAGCAGCCGAGGCTGCTTTTTTTATTACACAATATTTTTCTGCTTACACAAAATATTCTGGATGTTCTTGCGGAATTACTTCCAATATATTGTAAACATCTTTTAAGTGAACACTCATTGCTGCCGCTGACTTTTCGGCAGAGCCAGCTTTAATTGCTTTGATAATTGCTGAGTGTTGGCTCAGAACGCGTTTGTACTGACCGCTTACATGCAGACTCAGGTTGCGCACGCGATCCATGTGGGCTTTTTCAGCTTCGATAAAGGTCGCGACGCGCGGGTATTGGGTAAAGCCCGCCAAAGTTTGGTGAAAGTTATCATCCAGATTTTGGAATGCCAGAGCATCGTCATCTGCTGCTGCAGTTTTTTGGTCGGCGATAATTTTTTCGCAAGCATCAACCGCTTCGGAACGCACGGCTTCGTCAGGATTGGTTGCTAGCTGGGTCACTACCGCGACTTCCAGTGCTTCGCGAATAAAGCGTGCTTCCAGGATTTTTTCCATACTGAATTTGGAAACATAGGTTCCGCGCTGGGGTAATACCTCGACAAAACCGATATTGGATAATTGGATCAAGGCTTCACGCACTGGGGTGCGGCTTACGCCGAATTGCTGGGCGAGGGCGGTCTCGGAGATCATCTGGCCTGGAAGCAGCTCCATGCTGATAATCGCATCGCGGATGAACCCGAATATCTGGCTCGCCGCCGGGCGGTCGTAGGATAAACCCTTGGACTCGGGGCGCATGATAATCAAAGGCTGTTTAGCCACTCTGTATCTCCTCTGGATAATTCAAGCCGCTACCAACAATGTGCGGAAATAGGGGGCAGATTGTGCCTTGTTGCGTGTAGCGACGCCATACTAGTTTACGCGTGAGTTGTCGGGCGGGCAAAAAGATTTTGGCGCCATTGTCACTAAAAGACACTTACTAATAAAAATAAATCCAGAAATGGAATGAATTTCAAGGATCATAAAGTCATATTGACAAAAAGCTTGACCCACTAGTATGCAAGGGGTAGGATTATCTTAATGTTTGCTGTGTCATGCCGATGGCAGGGTAAACAGGGGTTGTGTTTGACCTTATTCTGGCGGAGTTTTTCCGCCAGCTTTTTAAACTATATGTGTTAGCGATACCGACCTACATTGGACTTTAGCAGTAACTCTTTGTAAGCCTTATCGTTTGTATAGTTGTTTGACCTCTCCCTTTATTTTTGCAGCCTCTGGTTTCAGTGGCTGCTTTTTTATTTGCGTCCGATATAAATCGATGCAGAAAAGTTGCGCCAATTCAGCAATAAAATTAGCAATAAAAAAAGCGAGCCAGATAATCTCTGGCTCGCCTTTTAATAAAGCTTAAAAATTGCGCTTAGTTTTTCACACCCTGCAAGCGGCTTTTATTAAAGCGATCAAGCAGTGTGTTGTAGCGTGCTGTAGCAACACCGCCAAGGCTAACCCATTCCAGCACCAGTGGATCAAAGCTGCTATCACGTTGGCCGAATGCTTGTTGCATTTGCTTTACCTGATACGCCATGCGCGCCTGTTTATCGTCAGCGGGTGTTTCCAGTCCCGCTAAAATTTCGGCGCGAATAGTGAGCGTCTGCAGTAAATCCGAGTTGGATTCCTGGTCGGCATTGGTGATTGATCCTGCTTTATTCAGGCGTTGTTGCAACACGTTGAGGCTACCGGTAGGCCAGCGTGGTGTTCCAGCGATTAATGTTTCCAACGCTGATTTCTGTGCTGCCAATTTATCTTCCGCAGTTTTAGCGATAACCGCTAATTCATACTCACGCAGCGCATTAAGTGCATCGAATAAGTCTGTCCAACTTTGTTCTTCTGCTTGATTGCGGGCGCTGTCGCGTTTGGTTGCAATGGCAGCGACAGCAGCATTCAATTTGTTGTGCAGCGCCTTGGCGGATTCTTTAGGTAAATCAAGCGCTGCGAACTCGCTTTTAATCGCCTCAATTTCGGCTTTTGCTGTATTAAGCTGCTCCAGCGTTTTTTCTGCAAAGGCATTCAGTTGTGCAATCAGTACTTCTGCTTGCTCAGCAACGGCTTGACGCTGTTCTTTCGCTGCTTCAAATGCCTGATTGCGCAGGGCAAATACCGCATCACAGTGTTTGCGGAATTCTTGCCAGAGTTGTTGATCTTCTTTGTGCCAGCTTTTGCCGATGGCTTTCCATTGCGCTTGCAATTGTTTGATGGTATCGGCGGCCGTGCGGCCATTCTCATTGCTAATTTGCGCTGCGGCTTGTTCGATTAGTGATTGTTTGGCTGCTTTGTTGCTTTCGTATTCGCTGGTGATTTTGCCGAACAACTGCTCCATTAACTGCTCAAATTCTTTTTGCAGTTCATTGCCCGCTTTGCGCGGCACTGGCCAGTAGGTTTGCCATTCGGCGCGGGCAGTTTTCAAGGTTTGCTCTACATCTTTCCACACCGCGTTCGCAAAATCGTAACCCTGCAGGTACTGCTGTAATTGATTAACCAACTCACGGCGTTTGTTTAGATTGCCTTCGCGTTCAGCCGCTTGCGCCTCAAAAAATTCTTTGCAAGGGGCATAAGCGACAGCCGATGCACGCTGGAACTCTTGCCAAAGCTCGTCGTCTTGTTGCTGTACGCCTTTGCTTACTTCTTTCCAACTATCTTGTAGCTCGTGGATTTTGGTGGCGAGAGCATCTGGTGCGATGTTGCTCGTTGCGAGCGCTTGCATTTGCGTAATCAATGCTTCTTTTTTTGGTGTTACTGCAAATTCATGCCAGTCGCCGAGCTTGACCAGCTGAGCTTCAAAATCATCAATTTTGGTTTGTACGCCTTTAGGGATATCCAGCGAGAGTGCGGCGAGCTGCTCGCGTTTTTCTTGCAGCTCTTTTTGGATGGCGCGTGCTTTGCGCACGAAGCCTTGTTCTGCCGCCCACAAACCTTTGCGTGCAAGCTCACTGAAATCGCGCAGGGCATTTTTTGTGGCTTGTTCTGCTTGATGGCGCTGCGCCCAAAGCTGATCCAATTTTTCTTTAGCTTCACTCAAGGTTTCAGGTAGCTCATCGCCGAATTCTTTTGCCGAACGGATAAGTTGTTGTAACTTCTGCTGTGCATTTTTAACCAGATCCGAGTCTTCTACTTGTTCCAGTTTTTCTGCCAGTTCTTTTGCTGTGCCTGATGTTTTTACTTGATCAATAAGGTTCAGCGTTTGTTGCTTGCGATGTTCAAATTCTTTAGTGAGTTTATCGAGCGGCAAATGACGGTTGGCCGCAAGACGAACAGCGTTACTCAGCTCTTGGATTTTTAACTCGTAGTTTGCATTGACCAGATCATCAACATGCGCCGCGCGATAAACATCCCCGGCGATTTGTTTGAGGTTGTTGTAGGCATCCTGTGCTAATTGCAATGCTTGCTGGTCTAGTGAGTTTTTCTCTTCTTCATCGGCAATGGCTTGCGCGCGCGCATTAATTTTTGCTTCACAAGCGGCCACTGCATTTTTGAAGCGCTCTTGGCTTGCTGCCGAAGTTTGAGCCAGTGCTACCCATTCTGTTTGCAATGCGCTTAGTTTGGCTTTGAACAATGCGTCGGCTTCAAGGTAAAGGTGACGCTCGGCTTTTTCGCAGAGGCGTTGTGCGTTGGCTTCAAGCTCGGCGATTTTTATGTCTTCAGCTTTAAATAAATCCAGCTTTGTTTTTACAATCTTGAATACATTCTTATCTTTAGCTTTCGCCAATTTTGCAAGTTGTTCCAGAATTTCACGACTATGGATTTTTTCGGCAGCAGCTTGACGCAATTGGCTGGTTGCACCATCGCTTGCCAGCTTCAGCAATTCAGCTTCATCGTTGGTTTGTTCAACAACGTCGAGGCTGATAACCGGTTTAGGTGCTTTTGGCTCAGCAACGGGAATTGGGGCTGGCTTAATAGGTTCAACCTTGGGTTTTGCACCAAATAGTTTGCGTAATATTTTCATAGTCGTGGCTCGTCAGTCAGTGAGTAAGTGAAGTTTTACAGTGCTTGTTGTAACAAAATTTGTACTGGATGCGGCAGCTTAATGTTGTCGATCCGTTTGGTCTGGCTACGGCAGGAATAACCGGTGGCGGTCAGCTTGCCGTTATTGGCCGGGTTGTTAACGACTTGCGACCAGGAGAGTGAGTAGATTTTTTTGGATGTTTCTACATTGTCGCTCTCGTGGCCGTAGGTTCCCGCCATACCGCAGCAACCTGTCTCGATGACTTTTAATTGCTGGCCGAGCTTAGCGAAAATAGTTTGCCAGTCTTTGACTGAACTCACAGCGTTGGTTTTTTCTGTGCAATGAGCCAGCAAAGAAAATTCCGCCGCTTTGAAATCGCGCACTTTTGTAGCCAATCGCTCGCTGTGCTGTGCAAGCCATTCTTGAATCAACTGTACTTTCGGTGCGTTCTCGCCGAGGACTTTTTTGTATTCGGCACGATAGGCAAGCGTCATTGCCGGTTCAACACCCATTAACGGGATGCCGGATGAAGCAAGTCCATTGAGTTGGGTTGCATTGGTATCAGCCGCTTTGGCAAATGCTTTTAAAAAGCCGTGCACCTGCAAAGGTTTACCGTTGGGGCGAAATGGCGCAAGCAGTGGGACGAAGCCGAGCTTTTGTAACAACTTGAGTGTGTCAATAACCACCGGCGTTTCAAAATAGCTGGTGAATGCATCCTGTACCAAAATAACCGCGTTGGCTTTTTGTTCGGGCGTGAGTTGCGCGATATTTTCCAAAGTCGCGTAATTGACACCAAGTTTTTCAGCAGCTTTGTGCAAGCTGATGCCGGTAAGCAATGGGCTATCGACCATGCCGATAAAGCGCGCCATAAACGTTTGCATAAACTTTGGCTTCATCATCAGGTTGTAAAGCCAAGGCACTTTTGCCAGGGTAGGAATCATAAATTCCAGACCGCCGATAAAATAATCTTTGAGTGGACGCAAATAACGACTGTAGTAAAGTTCCAGGAATTTTGCGCGGAATTCAGGCACATCTACTTTGATTGGGCATTGACCTACGCACGACTTGCACGCGAGGCAGCCGACCATGGATTCATGTACTTCGTGCGAAAAATCATACTCTCCTTTGCGCTTGCCAAGGGTGTTAATAATGCGTGTAGGTAAATTAAAGACGAAGCTCGCACGCTTTAATTTCTTGCTTTCTTCAACCGCATTTACGCCGCGCTCGCTCATTTGTTTGAGCCATTCACGCATTAGCGACGCACGGCCTTTTGGCGAATGCTTGCGCTCGCGTGTACCTTTCCAGCTGGGGCACATGGCATCGTTTGGATTCCAGTTGTAGCACAGGCCATTACCATTGCAATGAACGCCTTCGCTGTAACCTTGCCAAACTTGCACGGGAATTTTTCGATCTTGCTGGCCGCGTGTTGGCACTTCATCGATTTTTAATAATGCGATGTCCGCTGCTGGCGTAGCAATTTTGCCCGGGTTTAATTGGTTGCGTGGATCGAACGCCGCTTTAATCCGTTGGATTTGCGGATATAGCTCACCAAAAAAGGCGAGGGCGTATTCCGAGCGCACACCTTTGCCGTGTTCACCCCACAGAAGACCATTATATTTTTGCGTGAGTGCGACAACTCTATCGGTAATGATGCGCACCATTTTTTCTTGCACGGGATCTTTCATATCCAGCGCCGGGCGAACGTGCAGTACGCCTGCATCGACGTGACCAAACATACCGTAGGTCAGTTTGTATTCGTCGAGCACTGCGCGGAATTCAAAAATAAAATCCGCGAGATTTTCTGGTGGCACGGCTGTGTCTTCCACAAATGGAACCGGGCGAATTTCACCTTCCACATTGCCGAGTAAACCTACCGCTTTTTTGCGCATGCCCCAGATTTTATTTACTGAGTCATTACCCCAGGCGATGGAGTAGCTAATGCGGCCGGTATTGATATCTTGCGCGGCGGCATCTAACAAGTCGGTCAGCTTTTTTACATCGGCTTTTAATTCGTCTTCATTATTTGCCGTGTACTCAACCAGGTTGATACCCTGGATTTTCTCGCCGCTGGCCGGTGCCGGAAAAAACTCTGCCACGCTGTGCCATACGATATCGTTCATTGCCAGATTCAATACTTTTGAATCGACGGTTTCGATAGAAGTGGGCTCGGCTTTCATCAACTGCGTTGCATCGCGCAGGGCGACGTTAAAGTCGCGGTAGTTGACGTTAATCAGCGCACTGTATTTTGGGATGGGTAATAAATTAATTTTGGCCTCGGTGATAAAGCCGAGCGTGCCTTCACTGCCACACAAAATATTGTTGAGATTGAAACGGCCTTGTTCATCGCGGATGTGCGCCAAATCGTAGCCGGTGAGGCAGCGATTTAACTTGGGAAACTTTTCCGCGATCAAGGCGTGATGTTCGCGCTGGATAGCATCGATGATGCGATGCACTTCGCCGACGCGGTCATCGCGCTTCCACAAATTTTCCAATTCTGATTCTTCAATCGCCGCTGAGGTCCATTCGGTGCCGTCGAGCAGGATGGTTTTCAATTCCAGCACGTGGTCGCGGGTTTTACCGTAACGGCAAGAACCTTGGCCTGAAGCATCGGTATTGATCATGCCGCCGATAGTTGCGCGGTTGCTGGTAGACAACTCGGGCGCAAAAAATAATCCGTGCGGTTTGATTGCCGCGTTAAGCTGATCCTTCACTACACCGCATTGCACGCGCACCCAACGCTCTTCGACGTTGATTTCCAAAATCTGGTTCATGTATTTGGAGGTGTCTACCACCAAGCCGTCAGTCAGTGACTGGCCATTGGTGCCGGTACCGCCACCGCGGGGGCTGAGTACGATGCTTTGGAATTTTGGTTGTTGGCTGAGCTGGGCAATTTTGACGAGATCAGCCGTATCGCGCGGGTAGAGCACGCCTTGTGGCAGAACCTGGTAGATAGAGTTGTCTGTCGCCAATACCGTGCGGTTGGCGTAATCCGGGTTCAGGTCGCCGCTAAAGCCATTCTCGCGCAGGGCGTTGATAAAGTTCAGGTACTGGGCTTGGACGGGGGACGTTTGGTCAATGCGTGGAATCATGGATGTATCACAAATCAGCAGCTATTCATGGGGCGGCATTCTACTCCCTTGGCGGGCTAAAGTCCCCGCTTTGACACGGGGTGAATGATAAGTCTGGAGATGTAGCGAGATCACTTGTGACAGCTGCTTTTACGATTGGCAGTGCTGGAAATGAAAACTGCCGCAAGTGCGGCAGTTTCAGTGGGAATGTTGTTACGCTTTGGGTCTAGAGCACAGATATCCGGCTAAGAGCATCTTGTGCGGCATTCCCTGTTCCAGTTTTGGTATCGCTCGTTTGGCGGATATTTGCCGAAAGACGATTGCCGCTGTTGGTGGTGGCTAAACGGAATTCCTGTTGCTGCTGGTGCCAAGCAATGATCTTGTGGTAATTGCGTACGTTATCGACGAATCCAACTGGCTCCCAACCGCGCATATAACCGTGTTTGGCTTGGCTGTAATACTGTTGTTTCGCCAACAATGGCATGTACTTGCGCACATCTTCCCACTTGCTTGGGTTGCCGCCCATACGTTCGGTAAGGACGCGCGCATCTTCAACATGACCCAAGCCTTGGTTGTAGGCGGCCAGTGCCATATTCAGGCGATCTTCGCCTTGAATACGCTTGGGTAAACGTTCCAAGACAATACTCAGGTACTTGGCGCCACCGTAGATACTTTCGCGCGGGTCTTCACGATCCACAACACCCATGGCTTTGGCGGTGTTTTTGGTCAGCATCATCAAGCCACGAACGCCGGTATGGGAACGCGCATCAGCTTGCCAGTGCGACTCTTGATAACCGATTGCCGCGAGCAAGTGCCAGTCCAGATTAAACTCGGCCGCAGCGCTTTTCATGTAATCGATCCACTGTGGCAGGCGCTGCTCCAGCTGGTAGGTGAATGCCATAGCTTCACCTGTTGTTACTTCTTCTATATGGCGATCAAAAAACTCTTCGGTCACTTTTGCGAGAGTGCCATCAGCTTTAATACTGCCCAGATATTTTTGTGCTGCATCAAACAGGCTGCTATCGCGTGAGCTTGGAAATGCCCAGGCAAGTGGTTGCGGATCGCTAACATCAAACGCTAACTGCGCCTTGGGATAGGAGTAGCGGTTAAGGTCATAAGCAGTGGAGTCGATAACGGCGTAATCTGCTTCGCCTTTATTGATCATTTCCAACAGGTCGATCATTTCTGCATTGATCACCGCACGCCACTGTAAGTCAGGGAATTGTGCCTGCAATGCTTTAAAACGCTCGGAATGCGATGCACTGGCAACAACTAACACCTCTTTATTCTGCAAATCTTTAACACTGGTCGGTTGCTTCAAACGGCTGTTGAAAATCAGCTGCTGGGTGATTTGCATAAAGGGGGTTGAGAAGGTGACTTGATTAGCGCGATTCTCTAACGCTGTCAGACCGGCCGCCGCCAAATGAAAATCCTGGCGGGCAACGCCGTCCAGCATTTGGTCGATATCAGCCTGGTCTTCGATCACCAATTTTACGCCGAGTGAATCCGCAAAGCCTTTTACAAGGCTATATTCAAAACCTGTGAAGCCATTAGAGCCTTCATAATAGGTAGTCGGGCCATTGCTCGATAAAACGTGCAATTCACCTGTCTGTAACACTTTCTCCAACTGGGTTGGAGTGGTACTACGAACCAGCAGGGCACTGCTGGTAATTAGCAACGAACCTATTACAAGGCTCGTCAGGATGGACTTAATCACTAACACTGGCGGTTTGCGAATTTCCATAAGGGGGTTACTCCGGTTGCTGAACTGCAACGCCCGAAAGGGTGTTCTTTTCGTGTGTGCGCATTCATGCCGAATCCAATCCATTAATGACCCGTGCAAATACAACGACATGGTATAGCCCCTTTTTTTGTGTGCCTAGCTTGTTTTTTGAGCACGCATGGGCTAGCGCTTTGGTGATTTATTGACCATTTTCGCCGCAATCCCCCATGGCGCAAGGGATTCGGCGGTTTTCAGGCGATTATAAAAAACCGATAAACGGTCAAAAAAATGCTAAAAAATGTGACATTGGCCGCCATTTGCGTCCCAAATCAGGGCGGATTGCGTGAAAAAAGCGTAAGTTTTTGTAAAAAAACTGTGTAAATTTCATCCGTTTTTGAGACTTTTTTGTTATAAGCTACTGATTTGATTAGTTATGTGTTGGATAGGGCACATAGGGATTTGGCGCTCTGGTAGATAAATGAGGGAGGAAATTTTTGGTTTTCCTACTAGCGTCAAACTCCCTTATGGAAACCCTTTCTCTATATAAAGAAGTGCGCGCGGACGAGAGTGTGAAAAAACTCTCAGCTGATAGGGCAAATCCAGTACAATGGCGGCCTTTTTTCATATCCCCCCGATGCTGAGGCTCTTCCCACTATGCTGATTCTGCGTGGCGCTCCCGCTCTTTCCAGTTTCCGTACGCAAAAACTTCTGTCTACCCTGCAACAGCGCATTCCCGCTGTGAGCGGTGTTAGCTCCGAGTTTGTGCATTTCGCTAATGTTGCTGCTCCGTTAAGTAGCGACCAGCAGCAAGTGCTACAACAACTGCTGACTTACGGCCCTAAAGCCGATAAGGAAGCGAGCCATGAGGGAGAGCTTTTTCTGGTGGTGCCGCGTTTGGGGACTATTTCTCCCTGGGCATCCAAAGCGACTGATATCGCAAAAAACACCGGTCTGGAAAATGTAAAACGCCTTGAGCGCGGTGTTGCCTATTACATTACCGGCGCTTCTGCAGCAGATCGCGCAGCCATTGCTGCGCTACTCCATGACCGCATGGTAGAAACCGTTTTTGATAGTCTGGAAGCGGCGGAACAATTGTTCATCCAGCAGCAACCAGCGCAACAAACCTCAGTGGATATTCTTGGCGGCGGTCGCGCTGCTTTGGCTGATGCCAATAAATCCCTCGGTTTGGCATTAGCAGAAGACGAAATTGATTATCTGGTAGAAAGTTTTACCGCGTTGGGCCGCAATCCTATCGACGTAGAGTTGATGATGTTTGCCCAAGCCAACTCTGAACACTGCCGTCACAAAATCTTCAATGCCTCATGGACTATCGATGGCGAAGAGCAGCAACGCAGTCTGTTCAAAATGATCAAAAACACCAACGAAGTTGGTGGTGAAGATGTACTTTCAGCCTACGCTGATAACGCTGCAGTAATGGTTGGCCACAAAGCAGGGCGCTTTTACCCGAATCCGGAAACCAAAGCTTACGAATACACCCAACAGCCAATTCATATATTGATGAAGGTTGAAACCCATAACCACCCAACGGCAATCTCTCCCTTCTCGGGTGCAGGTACTGGCGCTGGTGGTGAGATCCGTGACGAAGGCGCCGTAGGTCGTGGCTCAAAACCTAAAGTCGGGTTGAATGGTTTTACTGTGTCCAACTTGCAAATCCCCGGCTTTGAACAGCCTTGGGAAGAGAATTACGGCAAACCAAACCGCATCGTTAATGCGCTGGATATCATGATCGAAGGCCCCATCGGTGGTGCCGCGTTTAACAACGAATTCGGTCGTCCAAATATCTGCGGTTATTTCCGTACCTTCGAGGAAAACTTCGACGGCGAGCGTCGCGGTTACCACAAGCCAATTATGTTGGCGGGCGGCTACGGCAATATCAAAACTGAACACATTGATAAACCGCCGTTTGGTGCGGGCACCAAGCTCGTAGTGCTGGGTGGCCCGGCGATGTTGATTGGCCTCGGTGGCGGTGCTGCTTCTTCTATGGCTTCCGGCTCTTCGTCAGAAGATCTGGATTTTGCTTCTGTACAACGTCAAAACCCGGAAATGGAACGTCGCTGTCAGGAAGTGATCGACGCTTGCTGGCAACTGGGCGATAAAAACCCTATCGCCTTTATTCACGATGTAGGCGCGGGCGGTCTTTCCAACGCTTTTCCTGAGTTGGTGAAAGATGGTGGCACCGGCGGCAAATTTGAATTGCGCAATGTGCCGAACGATGAACCGAGCATGAGCCCATTGGCGATTTGGTGTAACGAATCGCAGGAGCGTTATGTACTGGCAATCGCACCGGCAGATTTGCCACGCTTTGAAGCGATTTGCCAACGTGAGCGCGCAGCTTACGCGGTAGTCGGTGAAGCGACTGACGAAAAACATTTGCTCGTTAACGACAAACACTTCGATGCAAAACCGGTTGATTTGCCGATGTCAGTATTGTTTGGCAAACCGCCAAAAATGCATCGCGTTGCTGAAAAGCACAATGCAAAAACATCTGAGTTCAGCACCGCGGGTATTGAATTAAAAGACGCGGCTGAACGTGTTCTTAAACACCCGGCTGTAGCAAGCAAAAACTTCCTGATCACCATCGGTGACCGTTCGGTAACCGGTATGGTTGCGCGCGACCAAATGGTTGGCCCATGGCAGGTTCCTGTTGCCGATGTTGCAGTAACTACTATTAGTTACGACTCCTACGCAGGCGAAGCCATGAGTATGGGCGAGCGTACGCCGGTTGCATTGTTAGATGCTCCTGCGTCTGGTCGTATGGCGATTGCCGAAGCGATTACCAATATCGCGGCAACCCGTATCGCAAAACTGTCCGATGTAAAACTGTCAGCTAACTGGATGTGTGCTGCTGGCCACAAAGGTGAAGAAGAAAAACTATATCGCACAGTACAAGCGGTTGGTATGGAATTGTGTCCAGCGCTAGGAATTACTATTCCAGTTGGAAAAGATTCCATGTCCATGCGCACCGCGTGGAAAGATGGCGATGAAAACAAAGCGGTAACTGCACCGCTGTCATTGGTGATTTCTGCGTTCTCTCCAGTGGTAGATGTTCGTCAAACTCTGACTCCACAACTTCGCACAGACAAAGGTGATACCGATTTAATTCTGGTTGATCTCGGTAATGGAAAAAACCGTCTCGGTGGTTCGATCCTCGCGCAGGTTTACAACCAACTCGGTCAAACACCTGCTGATCTTGATTCTGCTGATCAACTCAAAGGTTTCTTTAACGCAGTGCAAGCGAGCCTTGCCGCCAATGAATTACTTGCTTATCACGACCGTTCAGACGGCGGCCTGTTCGCAACTGTTACAGAAATGGCCTTCGCTGGTCACACAGGTGTCAGCATCAATCTGGATGGCTTGGGTGAAGATTCTCTTGCCGCATTGTTTAACGAAGAAGCGGGCGCAGTGGTACAAGTAACACGCGCGCAATCGGCTGCAGTGCAAAAACGTTTTGCGGATGCTGGTTTAAAAATTAATGTGATCGGCAGCTTGAACGCGAATGATTCATTGAGCATCAGTGCAAATGGCAAAACATTGTTCGATCAACCGCGCGCGCAATTGCAAGCCCTGTGGAGCGAAACCAGTTATCGCATTCAATCACTGCGCGATAACCCTGCCTGTGCAGAGCAAGAATTTGCTGCTATCACTAAACCGAATCCTGGTTTGAGTGTGAAGCTGAGCTACGACCAAAATGAAAATGTTGCGGCTCCGTTTATCAACACTGGCGTTCGTCCTTCGATTGCAGTATTGCGTGAGCAAGGCGTTAACGGTCACGTGGAAATGGCAGCGGCATTTGATCGCGCTGGTTTCAAAGCCGTTGACGTACACATGAGCGATTTGCTCTCCGGTCGTGTATCCCTTGAGCAATTCAAAGGCCTGGTCGCCTGCGGTGGTTTCTCTTACGGCGACGTATTGGGTGCAGGCGAAGGTTGGTCAAAAACCATTTTGTTCAACAACAAAGTGCGTGATGAGTTCGAGCGTTTCTTCCATCGCAACGATACGTTCAGTCTCGGTGTGTGTAACGGTTGCCAGATGATGTCCAATCTGAAAAACCTGATTCCCGGCGCCGATCACTGGCCGCGTTTTGTTCGTAATCTTTCCGAACAATTTGAAGCGCGTTTCAGTTTGGTTCAAGTGCAAGAGTCTTCATCTGTATTGTTCAAAGGTATGGCTGGCTCGCATATGCCAGTAGCGGTTGCGCACGGTGAAGGTTATGCAGAATTTGCCAATGCCGATGCATTGAAAGTGTGTAACGAGAGCGGCACAGTTGCGCTGCGTTTTATCGACAACAACCTCAGTGCAACTGAAACCTATCCTGCTAACCCGAACGGTTCGCCGTTAGGTATCACCAGCGTGAGCAGCAAAGATGGCCGCACAACTATCATGATGCCGCACCCTGAGCGTGTATTCCGCGCGGTAAGCAATTCATGGAAACCGGACGATTGGAAAGACGACGGTGCCTGGTTGCGTATCTTCCGCAATGCGCGTGTGTTTGTGAGTTAATCAAGACTACAAATAAACACAAATAAAAGGAGGCTTCGGCCTCCTTTTTATTTGTGTTACGTTTTTTATTTGTAAACAAGATATTTCTCTCTCCAAAAAATCCTCAGCTAATCCCCACCTGTTCCTCAAGTTCAGTTGCGCTCGCCACAGTAATCTAGACAGCACAGGTTCTGATATGGATCTGTTAAACCTCGAACTCAAAGGAGATACAGTATGAACACGGATTTATCCTCTCAAGTATTAGGCGCCTCGGATTTTGATGCGATCAAGAAAAAGCAGCAAGCCATGTGGGCATCTGGCAACTACGGTAAAGTCGGTAGCGCTTTACAAATTACTGGCGAAAGCTTGTGCGAAGCCATGGATTTAAGCAGCGGCGAATCGGTGCTTGATGTTGCAGCAGGTAATGGCAATGTAACGTTGGCTGCGGCGCGGCGCTATTGCCGAGTGACTTCAACAGATTATGTGCAAGAGTTGTTGGATCAAGGCAGGGCTCGTGCGGAGGCAGATGGTTTGCTCGTTGATTATCAACAGGCGGATGCGGAAAAACTGCCTTTTGCAAATACCTATTTTGATAATGTGGTGTCCACCTTTGGTGTGATGTTCGCACCTAATCAAGCGCAAGCGGCGGTAGAAATGTTGCGGGTTTGTCGTCCGGGCGGAAAAATCGGCCTCGCCAATTGGACACCGGATGGATTTATCGGCCGCTTGTTTAAAATTGTGGGTCGCTATGTTGCTCCTCCTGCGGGAGTGCAATCGCCAGCGGCTTGGGGAACCCAGGACTTTTTGCAAAAACATTTTGGGCATTCCGCTGACGATATAGCAGTCACAACCAAGTCGTTTGTGTTTCGTTATTTATCTAGCGAACATTGGTTGGATATTTTCCGCAACTATTATGGTCCGGTGCACAAAGCGTTTAATGCGCTATCCACTGAACAGCAACACGCATTGGCTCAGGATATTACCCAATTGATTAGCGAATTTAATCTGGCGAAAGACGGTAGTGTGAAAGTACCATCAACTTATCTGGAAGTTGTGATTGCCAAGAAGCGTTCGTAGGGATGTGCGATAGATCCAGAAATATTTAACAGTTGAGTATTTTTTTGGTGGAAAACGCAATAGGTCATGGTGATCTATTGCGCTCCCCAAAAAAATTATAGTTGTGCCCGCTGCAAACCGTCTTTTAAAGAAGATTGTAGTGCGTCATCTACAAATGGAAATGCACTAAAAAAATGTACTGAGCTTGCATCCGGTTTGCGTGCTTTTACGCGAGTGCACCAGTATTGGGTTTTTTTCACATCTCCCGATAGCGCATGGATAGCGGCGGCAATCATAAAAATCAGAAAATGTGCGCCCGGTGTGGAGGCTGCTTTTTCTGCCCAATAAACGGCATTGGGTAAATCTCCCAAACGCAAATAGCTAAACGATTTGATTGCATAGTTGCCATACAGCAACGGATCTAACGGACTTAAATTTAATGACCGTTCAGTGTTTTCCAATGCTAATTGTATTTGGCCTTGCATCACTTCACAGAACGCGCGCGAATAATGCCCTTGTGCAAAATTGGGGCTGAGTGCGACGGATCTTTCCAGCCAACCCAATCCCACTTCAGCTTCGCCACTCAACCAAAAAGATCTTCCCATGTTGTAATTGGTAAATGGATCGAGTGAATCCAATTCCACGCTCTGTTCTGCCAACCGACGTGCATCTGCGATTGCTTTATTTATGTCATGATCGTAGCGTAAAAATGCATCCTGAAAGCGGGTAAAGGACAATCCAGCATAAGCACGCGCGAAACGCCCGTCTTGATTAATTGCTTGGGAAAAATAATGTGCCGCCTGTGAATTATCGTCAGCGGTAAAACGAAACATGTAGCGCAATCCCAGATGATAATTGGCCCAGGCATCCAAATTTTCTGAGGAGCTCAGTGCTGCCTGACTGGCTTCATTCAGTGGGATGTACATCTCCAAAGATGAGACCACACTCGCAAGAATCGTTTGGCGGATTTGATGCAGCTCATCCGGTTTAACCTCGAATCGCTCTGCCCAAATCACATCTGAAGTATCGCAATCACTGAGTTCAACGCTAATAACACGCATGTGCCCAAGTGCTTCAATGGAGCCGCTTAATGCGTAACGCAAATTGAGCTGTTGGCCGATACTTTTCAAGTCGGGTGCGGGCATGCGAAATTGAAACGCTGTACCGCGGGCAATTACCCTGAGCCAACGTAAGCGAGACAATGCCTGAATTAAATCGTGCGCCATAGCTTCGGCTATAACGGAATCCTGCTGGGCAGCAAGAAAGTTCTGAAAAGGTAAGACAATAATGGAAGGCTTGCCTTGGAAAATGGTTTGCGTTTGAGTTGGTAAAATTTTCCCGGTGTCCAGTTTTGGCTTGGGGGTGATGCTGGAGGAAATTGTTTCTTTTTGATCAGTGGTAATAACATCGGCTACAAAACGAAAGCCTCTTCCGCGCAGGGTTTTGATAAAGCGTTGTTGTTCGCCATCATCTTGCAGCGCTTTCCTGAGCGATTTGATGCAGGTAGTGAGTGCTGAATCCGAGGTAAAGCGTCCATCCCAAACAGCATTAATAATCTCATCTTTGGATACTACGCGTTCGCGCTTTGAAATCAAAAACACCAATAAAGAATATGCCCGAGGTTCAAGCGCAACCTCTTTATCGCCGCGTTTGAGCTCGGCGATATCGGTATCCAGCTTGAATTGATCGAAGGAAATTTTCATTGCACCATCCTAGCTAGCGGCCTGATAGTGGTCAACTCACGGCTTGGTGGCAACAGACTTACCTACAAAATATTACAAACCCGGCCACAAGCTTTACAGCTGGCAGTTTGTTTTTGTGCTTCAATAACTTACATTCCTTTGGCGACTTTGTTATGGTCAGCTCACGGTTTTGTCCGGCTGGTAACCAGTGAACCACGGATTACGAATGACGTCATATGTAAGCTTGTGTGCATCTTTGCATGCGACCCCCGCGGAGGAATCCGCACACTGTTTTATCTATATAGGTAGGTAATGCCATGAAAGCGATATTGAAACACAGCGCGTCCAGATTCGTAGTGCTTGCACTCGCGGTCAGTTTGGTTGCCGGTTGCTCGATGACAAAAAAACATGAAAAAGAAGCGCAGGTTAAAGCGGATAAAGCTGGCTTGACCGCCGTGCCCAAAACGCGTTTTGACGGTACTTTTATTGCGTCGGGCGCGCAGTTTTCGCAGTACAAAAAGTTGATTGTTGAACAGCTGGATTTGAGCGATGTGAAAATCCGTCAACAATCATCTAGTAAAGTGACTTTTGATACCCCTTGGGAATTAAATGATGCAGATCGTCGCTACTATCAAGAGCGTTACACCGAAGCCTTGATGAATAATTTGATCGCTGACGGCACCTATGCAACAGCAATGCAACCCGGTGCAGATACCTTGACCGTTGCGGCAAAAGTATTGGAAATTGCTCCGCTGGCGAGTAAAGACGATATGAAAGGGCGCCCCGGCAGCATGAAAGTGTACAGCGAGGGCATGGGCACCATGACTCTGGAAATCACGCTATATGATTCCGTATCCGGAAAGCCGCAGGCGATTATCACTGACCAGCGCGACCTTGGCCGGATTTGGGAAGAGAATAATCGTGTGACCAATAACATTCAGGTGCGTCAGGCATTTAACCAATGGCTGGCTAATCTGCGTAAAGAGTTGGATAAGGCGTCTGGCCGTTAAGCGCCAGTTGTTGATTTAATTTCAGCTCAAATAAAAAGAGGAAGCCAATAATGGCTTCCTCTTTTTTTGTGCAGGATTTTTGCTAAAAGATACTGAAGATTATTTCAAATCATCAAGATATTTTTCAGCATCCAGCGCCGCCATACAACCTGAACCTGATGAGGTAATCGCCTGACGGTAAATGTGGTCAGCCACATCACCCGCAGCAAATACACCTTCAATACTGGTTTGGGTTGCATTGCCTTCCAAGCCGCTTTTCACTTTGATGTAGCCATCTTTCATGGTCAGTTGGCCTTCAAAAATATCGGTGTTTGGCTTGTGGCCAATCGCGATAAAGACACCGGCAACATCAATTTCCTGGGTTGCACCATCTTGCGTGCTTTTCAAACGCAGGCCATTTACGCCTGAATCGTTACCCAATACTTCTTCCAGCTGGTGGTTCCAGATAACTTTGATATTGCCGTTAGCGACTTTTGCCATCAGTTTGTCTTGCAAAATCTTTTCTGATTTCAACTTGTCGCGACGGTGAATCAAGGTCACTTCGCTGGCGATATTGGACAAATACAATGCTTCTTCAACAGCAGTATTACCGCCGCCAACTACCGCCACTTTTTGATCGCGATAGAAGAAACCATCACAAGTCGCACAAGCGCTTACACCTTTGCCCATAAACGCTTCTTCCGATGGCAAGCCCAAGTATTGGGCAGATGCGCCGGTAGAGATAATCAGGGCATCACAAGTATAAGTGTTAGAGCCGATCAGCTTGAATGGGCGCTCGGTCAGCACAGTTTCGTGGATATGATCGAAAATAATCTGGGTATCGAAACGCTCGGCGTGTTCCTGCATTTGTACCATCAAATCCGGGCCTTGCAGGTCGTGTACGCCGCCTGGCCAGTTTTCAACTTCAGTCGTGGTGGTCAATTGACCGCCTTGTTGCATACCGGTAATCACTACAGGTTTAAGGTTCGCGCGCGCAGCGTAGATGGCTGCGGTGTAACCAGCAGGGCCGGAACCGAGGATAATCAGGCGATGATGTTGTACGTCACTCATAGGAGATCCTTGAATTTGATGCAAAAAGGGTTAAAGCAAAATGGGTGTCACTCAATGTGAGGGCATGATAGGCGAATCACAATAGCCGTGCAAAATTGTCTGGTTCAATTCGCAGCATTGGGTTTGGCTATGTGTCTGTTTATTGAGCGATATTGATCGCAATCGGGATGGATTTAGCTGGCTTTCCCCAAGGTGGAGAGGCGATTAGCCCAGTCGTTGGCGTTGTGGGTTCTTATTAGTTGCTCAAAGGTTGCGGGTGATAAAGGTTTGGAGAATAGATATCCCTGTAATAAATCGGCGCCGTAATCGCGGCAGACGCGCGCCTGCTCGCGTGTTTCCACGCCTTCAACCACTACGGTGAGATCCAGGCTTTTGGCAAACACGATCATCGCGCGCAGAATGCGACAGTCAGCGGCATTATCGGGAATACCCTGTACAAACTTGCGGTCAATTTTCAGGGTGCGGGCGGGTAATTCTTTTAAGTAGGCCATGGATGAATAGCCGGTGCCAAAATCATCGACCGCAATCTCTACGCCGTAATCCTGGATTTTTTTCAGGCTTTTGGCAGTGCGTTCAAGATTTTCGATCAATACGGATTCGGTAATTTCCAAGCTGACGCAACGACCGGGCACACCTGTGCTGTTCAGGTCATCGATAATGCCTTGATATAAATCCTCGTCGGTCAATAATTGCGCGCAGACATTGAATTTCATATTGAAATTGTCATCAACCAAACCTTGTGCGCGCCAATTCGCTAACTGACGACAGGCGTTGAACCGGCTCTTGGAATCTATTTCGCTGATCAAACCAATTTCCTCCGCCAGTGTAATAAATTCACTGGGCGGCAATATCCCTCGCTCGGGGTGATCCCAACGGATTAAGCCTTCGGCACCACAAATTTCAAACGTGTGTGCATCCACAATCGGTTGGTAAAACAACACAAAATGATCGGTTGGAATCAGTGCGCGCAATTCTTTTTCGAGACGAACGCGTTCCTGTAATTGCGCTTGCATGGTTGAAGAGAAAAATTGGAAATTGTTGCGGCCATCTTGCTTCGCGCGATACATCGCCATATCTGCTGCTTTAAGCAAATCAACAGCAGTTTCACCCGCTTCCGGATAGGTGGCTATACCAATGCTGCTGGAAATACTATTTTCAAAACTGCCAACAAGAATAGGGCGGCGCAGATCATCCAAAACGCGTTGGGCAAGTTGGTTGATGGCTTCCAGTGAGTCAAAATTGTGGGCGAGGATTGCAAATTCATCGCCACCCAAACGGCAAACAATATCACCTGCGCGCACTACGTTTACTAAACGTATAGCAACTTCTTTTAATACCTGATCGCCAATGGTGTGACCGAGGCCGTCATTGATAAATTTGAAGTTGTCGAGATCAAGAAATAAGAGCGCGAGTTGTTCATTGTGGCGGCGTGCACGCAGAATTGCGGCGCGCAAGCTTTCATCAAAATAGTAACGATTAGCAAGGCCAGTGAGGGAATCGTTTTCCGCTAGTGCTCGCAAGCGTTGATGGCTTTCAAATAATTGCCGCTCCAATACATGGCGTGCGCGTGCATGGGTAATTGCGCGGGTTAAATGTTTGTGGGCGATTTCAGATTTAAATAAAACATCTTGCGCACCGGCTTCGATAAATTCGCGTTCGAGATCGTCATCGGCACTGGCGCCAGTCAGAATAATAACTGCAGCATGATGGTGCGGGTGTTTGGCGAGCAATTGCAGGACTTCCATTCCATCGATATCGGGTAAACGATAATCCAGCAACACCGCATCAAAGTCGTCGCTATCGAACTGCGCCAAGCCTTCATTGGCAGAACTGGCCTGCGCAATGGTGATGTCCCATTCCGTTTTTTTGAAAGTACGGATAATGGCTTGCCGATCAAGCTCGTTATCATCGATGAGCAAAAGCTTCATGCAAATTACCTCTCCACCTCTGTGTACATATTCCGGCTGTTTTATTTCTCTTTAGCGGGCAATTCAATGACTCGCCAGTAGTGGTCAAGCAGGCTGACCACTTGCATAAAATCGCTATCCATCCGTTGTTTGAGTAAGTAGCCCGCCACATGTTCGCGATAGGCGGCAATAATGTCTTCGTCTGATTTGGATGTGGTTAGTACAAATACTACTGCATAAGTGAGTTCCGGATCAGCACGTAAAGCTTCCAAAAACTCCAGTCCATTCATGCGCGGCATATTGATATCTAACAAAATAATATAGGGGCTGGGTACTTCGCCATTACGCAATATTTCGAGCGCTTCCAATCCGTCCTTAGCGCGATAAAGCGGGTTTAACAATTTTAATTTGTGCAGCGCGCGCCTTAGGGCTGTTGCATCTATATCGTCATCATCCACGATTAATAAACTGACCGTTTTAAATTCATCGCTGCTACTGGGATGGATTTTATCAACCATGTTGTTGTTTCCTTTCGATAGTTTTTGGCCAGGTAAACGTAAAGCGGCAGCCGCGTCCCGCCGAGTAAACACTAATAGAACCGCCGTAGGTCTCTACAATTTTTTTGATCAACGCCAATCCCATGCCACTGCCTTCCAATTCATCGCGCGGTTTTAACGTTTGGAACATACCAAATACGCGCTCCTGGAATTTTTCTGGAATACCGGGGCCGTCATCAATTACACTGATTGAATAGAAAGTGGCTGAAGATGCTGCCTCAACACGAATAACTCCTTCATCCTTATCATGGTGTTTGAGTGCATTGGAAAATAAATTGCGTAAGATCTGTTCGAAGGGTGTGCTTAAACTATCGAAGATGGGCAGGTTATCTCCCAGTTCAAGTTTTAAACCGGGTTTGGTGTTTTGGATTTCAAACAACTCTGTTGCCATGTGTTTGAGGTCAATTGTTGTGGTGGCGCCATCAATTTTTCCGGCGCGATAAAATACCAGCATATCGTCGAGCAATTTTTCCATCCTGTGGATGCGATTGCGCAACATCTTGGTGTGTTTATCGACCTCGGTAAATTCTTTCTCTTCCAGATCTTCTTCGATCCAACTTGAAAGCTGTGCAATTCCACGCAGCGGCGATTTCAAATCGTGAGATGCAACATAAGCAAAGGTTTCCAGCTCCTTGTTCGTCTGTGCCAAACGATGATTGGATTTCTCCAGCTCTTGTTGATGCTGCGCCAGTAATTCGTTGGATTTATTGCGTTCGTCAATATTGAGCGAAAATATCTTCAAGGTTTTGGCCATATCGCCAATTTCATGGGGATGATCGAAAAACGGGATTTCAGTCTGGGTATTACCGGCTGATATAGATAGCATCGCCTTGCGGATTTCCTGCAGTTGCCAGCTCAAACTGCGCGTAATCAGTGCCGCTACCAAAATGCCGATCAGTAAAAAACCACCAATAACAACCAGCATTAAATTGGCAGAGTGATCGCGAGTGGTAATCGCCTGTTCATTCAGCAGGCGCATTTGCTCTTGTGCCTCGACAATCATGTGATCGCACAATTTTTCAAGGGTTACTGTGGTGTTCTGTACTTGATTGAGGGCGATGCTCCTGAATCCTTCTATATCACCGGATTCCAATTGTTGATGAATCGCGCGGATAACAATTTTCCAATCACTGAAAACCGTTTTAAATTGAGCTATGTCGGCTTTGCCCAAGCGTTCGCGCTCGATAATCCGCAACTCGGCGGCAATTCTTGATTCAATATCATCGACTTCGACAGGGATATTTTTTTCGTGCATCAAGCTTGGGTTAATTGCTACATCCTTGATAATGCGGTTCAGGTTGGCAATATCATTTTTCACCCGCAGTGAAGCGTTACTTGCCTGCAAGGGCCCGTGATACAGCTTTTGCGAGATGCTGGCGACATTGTTGATTTGCAGCAAGCCGATTGAGCCGACTCCCACAAATAACAAACTCATAAAAATAAAGCCGGTTACCAATCGATTAAAAAAGTTCAAGCGGTTGAATGCAGAAATGGCTGCTTGATAACGCAGGATAAAAATACCGGACGAGAAGGCAATCAAGCTTATTGCTGTTTGCGGAGACATTTTTACTCCCATCCAAATAAAGCTGGGGAATAAACCAAACTCCTGGCTGATCACCGTCGACACCGCAGTAAAGAAGATCAGCAAACTTAACAGGGTGGCAACTATACTTTTCACCCCTTTGGGGTGTATGGCAAAAAATAATGTAAGAGATGCTAACAAAAATGCTGCGCTACTCACTGGTGACATTGGCTGTGTGTGCACTGGTGGCTCGCTGAGCAAGACAACAAACCAGGTGGTGGTGTTAAGCGGAATGCCGATAATGATATCCAGTATGGTTAGCGCACCCAGTGCGAATAAAATAAAGCTGCAAACAAATAACATTGCGCGATGGTTGCGCAAAATGGCGTATAAACCCAAGCCGCAGGTAATAATGCCTATGGCTGTGTTGTAGGTCATGAGTGTGATGAAGGGGTAAATAGCGGACAGGGTATGAGGTGCGTGCCACGTAATGAGCACACAAATTCCCAAGGCGAGTAAAAAGCCTGAGATTAGTTTTGGCGGTAAAGGATAGCCATAATTAAAATGTTCAGTTTTGTGCATGTCTCGTTCAATCCATAACCCCTGAGAATGATCCTCCAGCCAATTTTCATTCGGCTTTGTATACAAGGAGGATGGCAGCAACAAACTGAGTGTAGATGAGCAATTGATAAAAACTTTTAAATTGCTAATCCTGAAATAAAATATTTAGTTATCTATCTTATTTATAATGATGGGTAATAAAAATCGAAGGAAAAACTATGGCTTTACCCGTTGAATCGCCCTGCGTGCGCAACTGTTGTTTGAATGAAGCTGATGTCTGTGTTGGATGCTTTCGTACATTACACGATATTACACGCTGGAGTGTGGTGAGTGATGCGACAAAGCTGGAGATCCTACACAGCGCCGCTGAGCGGCGCGAGCAGGCACAAAAAAGCAGAAGCCTCCACCAAAAATGATTGCTGGCAGGTTAATGGGTATTCGTTTATCCTGCCCGCGCGCTGATCGATCAGCTGCTATAACCCATAATAAATAGAAGTGATTTTTTTACATCCTACTGCTATTAGATCTAGACTTGCTGTGACACCCGTATTCCGTTAATGACTCGCTGTGCATCCGTTGATGAGAACTGATGTCGTTAACCCGGAATTACAACGATAACAATGATGTTCACTGGATTGGGCTTCGTTTATCTCCCAATGACTTGGACCACAGATACTAGTAAACGCCCATGCAGTCTTACAAAGCGTCGCTCAAACTCTGGCTCAGCATGCAATGCCAAATGCTTGGTAATGTAAATGCAGCCATGCTCGCGCAAACCTCTGCGGAGGCGCCGACTATTTTGGCTAAGTGGCCGAATGCTGGTGCCAATAACAAAGCCCTGCGGGAAACCCTCAAGCTAGTTGCCGATAAAGGTCGGTTGCACCTCGCACCTGATGAGGATGGTCATTTTATTGTCGGCCAGCCATTGGTGATTGAGGGTGAGATGTGGGGCGTGTTGGCATTGCGGCTGGAGCTGGCTGATAAAAAAGAACTGCCAGCGCTACTTAAGAATCTCAAGCTTGGCCAATATTGGCTGCAGTTTTTGCTGCAACAAGCGGATGCACAGGGCGAGCCTGCTGTAGCGCCGCCTCCGGCGTTGGAAAAAAGTGTCCATCACGCTGCTTTGCTTCAATTCAGTGCAAGCCTCCTGAAAGAAAAATCCACGCAAGAGACGGCTATTAGCCTGGTGAATTTGCTTGCCGGTTTTTTGCAGGCAACTCGCGTAAGCCTGGGGTTACGCACAGCCAAAGGCATCGATTTGGAAGCGATTTCCTTCTCCGCCAATTTCGATAAACGCACCCAAGCCATGCAGGCCATTAGCGAGGCGATGCTCGAATCAGCAGAGCAGGGCACTGCAATTGATTTTTCCCCTTCTGCTAGCGCGAGTGAATTACCAAATACCGAAACTCCTTTGCCGGGATTAATCACCCGCGCCCATCAGCAATTGCAGCAGCAACAGCATTTGCAGTCGGTACACAGTTTGTTGGTTCGCAATGGCGAAGTGATTGTGGGTGTACTTACCATTGAGCTGGATAAACAAACGAACTTATCGGACGATCAGCGCAGCTTTTTGCAGCAGGCTATGCATTTTGCCGGAGCGATTCTGGCCTTGCGCCAACAAGTTACCGCCAGTGTTTGGCAGGGTTTAAAGCGGCGCACTGCCCAGCGTATGGAGCGCTGGTTTGGCGAGGGGATCTGGCGCGGTAAAATTATCGCAACGCTGCTGTTAGTGTTTATTGTGGCGCTGTTCGTGCCAATCGAATATCGCATTGGCGCCGATGCAACTTTGCAGACAACAGAAAAACATTTGGTCGTTTCGCCCCATGATGGTTACCTTGGAAAAATTATTGCCCGCCCGGGTGACAGCGTAAAAAAAGGCGCACCACTGGCGCAATTAAATGACGAAGACTTGCGGCTAGAGCGCCGTAAGCTGGCGAGCCAGGTACAGCAATATCGTCAGGCATACGATACCGCGCTGGCGAATTCCAATCGTGTTGATGCAGCGATTGCCAATGCGCAAATGGATCAAGCGAGTATCCAGCTGCGTTTGATCGACCAGCAATTGGAGCGCACGCAATTAAATGCGCCTATGGACGGCATTATTGTTTCTGATGATATTTCACAAACCCAGGGCGCACCGGTAAAACAGGGGGATGTGTTATTTGAAATCGCTGCCGCACAAGGTTTTTTAGTGCAGGTGTTTGTCGATGAGCGTGACATAGCGAATGTGCATGTCGGTCAGGATGGGCAGGTAAAATTTTCCAGTTTGCCCGGCGAAGTTTTTGCCGTGCGCGTTAAAAAAATTACGCCGATTAGTGAGGTGCGCGATGGACGCAATTACTTTCGTGTCGATGCCGAGCTAACACGTGAACTGGATGTGTTGCGCCCGGGCATGACCGGAACCGGAAAATTAACGGTCGGACGCCGCGCCTTGGGTTGGATAATGTTCCATGATCTGTGGCACTGGCTGCGCTTGAGCCTGTGGTGATCTGGCGATGACTGAACCGCAAGCCAGCCCCGTTTGGCAACGTCTCGAATCGCTGCGGCCTTCATTGCCGCGTCATATTCACATCCAGCGGCGCGATTATAGCGGCGAGCGCTGGTATATCCTGCAAGATAAAAGTAACGGACGCTTTCATCGCCTCACGCCATCTGCGTGGCGTTTAATCAGCGCAATGAATGGACACAATTCATTGGCGCAGATATTGGTCGCTGCATCTAACGTTGAGTTTTACGAATCTGCCGATGAAATTCCCACCCGCGATGATTTAATTCATTTGCTGCAATATTTGCACGTCGCCGATTTATTAGTCTGCGATTTGCCACCGAACACTCAGGAATTATTTGCGCGGCGCGAGCAAAAAAAGCAGCAGCGTTGGTTGCGATTGTTGATGAATCCGCTCACCTGGAATATTCCGCTGGGTAATCCGGATCGCCTGCTCGATAAACTTATGCCTGTTGCGCGCTTGTTGGCAACGCGCAGCATGGGTGTGATTTGGTTATTGGTTATCGGCTACGCGGTATTACAGGCTGGCAATCATTGGACTGAACTTACGCGCGGGCATTTGGACCGTGTGCTTTCACCGTCCAATTTGTTTTTGCTGTGGCTGACCTATCCCTGTTTTAAAGTGTTGCATGAATTAGGACATGGACTATTCACCAAAGTCTGGGGTGGACAAGTCAATGATTGCGGTGTTGTGTTTGTGGTTGGCACACCTTTGCCTTATGTCGATGCGAGCGCTGCAACAGGTTTTCAATCCAAACGCCAGAGGCTGATGGTTGGTGCAGCGGGCATGGCGGTGGAATTATTTTTAGCGGCGATAGCACTTTTGTTGTGGTTGCAATTACCCAACGGTTTTCTGCGCGATTTTCTCTACAACATTATTATCATCGGCGGCGTTTCAACCCTGTTTTTTAATGGCAATCCGTTGATGCGTTTTGATGGATATCATCTGCTGACCGATGCGTTTGATCTGCCCAATCTTGCTACGCGTGCGAATCAGCAATTCAGTTATTTATTGCGTCGTTACGCTTATGGCGTGAGTGGAATTTTTTCACCAGCAGTGAATGAGCGCGAAGCGGTACTCTTGGCGGGTTACAGTGTCGCCGCATTTGTATATCGCGTCTTTATGCTGTTTTTTATCATTATGTTGGTGGCCAATTATTTCCCGACGGTTGGGTTAATTATTGGTTGTTGGCTGATCTTTTTCCAATTGTTGTGGCCGGGTATTAAAGCGCTGAATTATTTAATCAGCGATAAACAATTGGCCGCTTCGCGCAAGCGTGCGCTAACGGTAACTGGCGCGAGCGCACTGCTGGGAATGTTATTTTTGATTGCTGTCCCTATGCCTATGTCGACCTCCGCAGAGGCGGTGCTCTGGCTGCCGGATGAAGCGCGAGTAAAAGTGGAATCTAGCGGTGAAGTTGCACAATTATTGGTTGCTGACGGCGATCAGGTTGAGCAGGGGCAAGAATTATTGCGTTTGCATAATCCGGTATTGATTGCGAATCTCGCTGCACAGCAGGCGCATCTGCGTGAGTACGATGCGCGTTACCAACAGGCGTGGGTTGATGACCGCGCGCAGGCGCAATTGTTGGAACAGGATATCAATGGCATCAAAGCAGAAATTGAATTGCTGCAAGCGCGCGTGGTGAATCTGGTGGTGCGCAGTCCTTCCAGTGGCATTTTCCGTATCACTCGCCAATATTATTTGCCCGGTAGCTTTTTAAAGCAGGGCGATGAGCTGGCACTGATCGAAAAACCCGATGCTGTCCGTGTTCGCGCGGCCCTTTTACAGGAAGAAGTGGGATTGGTTCGACAGGCGACCAATGCCGTAAGCATCAAGTTTGCCAGCGATCCATCACATACGATTGAAGGCAAAGTGTTGCAGGATATTCCCGTCGCCACCCAGGAATTGCCCAGTCAGGTATTGGGCGCCCAAGGTGGTGGCCGCTTGGCCGTAGATGCCAGTCAACCGACTGGTACGAGGGTGAAAGAGCGGGTGTTTTTGCTGGATTTATCCCTGCAGGATTTCGTGCAATCCGGCCGTTACGGCGAGCGCGCTTACGTGAAATTCCGGTACCCAGCTGAACCGCTGGCGGCACAGTGGTATCGCGCATTTCAACAACTTTTTATTCGTCATTTTTCGTAACGCGCTTTTTGCACTATAGTAATAAGCGATTTGTATTTTTATAGCGCTTTATATTTTTAAACCGGACGTATCATGCATAAACTTTCTCGATTTTCACTGTTGATGGCGCTTTTTGGCAGTGAGGCAATTGCGCAAACCCAGGAGCCAGCGCAGCTGAATTGCCGCATCGAACCCTCTGTGATGGTTGAGATGAGTAGTGCAGTTGAAGGCGTGATCAGCGAAGTATTGGTCGAGAAAAATGATCAGGTGAAAAAAGGCGATGTGGTTGCGCGGCTGGATGCAGGTTTGGAAGCTGCCACCGCCGAGCTGCGTCGCGTGCAAGCGGAACTCAATAGCGATGTGCAGGCGCAGCAGTTGGCACTGGAGTTCAGCAATCGTGCCCTGACCCGGGTAAAAGATTTGTACGAGAAAAAAGCCGCTTCTTTTTCTGAGCTGGATAAGCTCAAAACCGAGCATGCTATTGCCCAGCAGCAGTTGCAGCAGGCTATGGATCGCAAGCGTCAGGCCGAGCTGGAGCACAAGCGCGCGCTGGCCGATTTACAGCGCCGCACCTTGGTTAGCCCGATTGATGGTGTGGTCGTTGAGCGTATGAAAGAGCCGGGTGAGCACATTGATTTTGAGCCTGTGCTCAAGCTGGCGCAGTTGGACCCTCTACGGGTTGAGGTCTATGCTCCGGCGAGCCTGTACGGCAAAGTAAAAGCAGGTATGAAGGCCAGTATTGTTCCTGAACTGGGTGTTGCGGACAAAAGCTACGCGGCTGAAGTCGTCTTGGTTGATCAGGTAATTGATGGCCCCAGCAACACTTTTGGCATACGCCTTTCATTTCCCAATCCGGGAAACCGGCTACCCAGCGGATTGAAATGTCGGGTGATTTTTGATGGTGTTACCCTCAATTTGCTGGATACACGTAATCTGCCGTAGGCACTTGTTTTAAAACCAAAGATACTTGTTTTAAAACCAAAGGCGCTTGTTTTAAAACCAAAACAAAGCAGGTTGTCGCAGCGATAGACTATTTTTTTATGAGCCATGACATTGTAGAAAAATGTGCCAGAATAACGACTTAATGCACTTTTTGAACAAGTTGTGTCCGTTTTATAACGCTCCACACACTAATAATTGATAAACACGATTTTACGGATTTGGTGATGTCCTCCTAATCACCCATGTTGTGATGTTGGTTTATGCAGAGTTAAGTACCGCCACGGTTGGGCGGGTGCGCATAAATCCCAAGGATGCAGTGATCTTTACCAGTCCTTAAACCTATTTGTGTGCGCTTCGACAGCGCATCGCAAAGCAACTGAATTATTCGAATTACATGTCAAGGTCACCGCGTCACCGCCGTCCATTAATCGAAGCCCTTGAGCCAAGATTATTATTCTCTGCCACAGCGGATATCGCTGTGTTCGATGACGGCAATTCCGATGTTGCGCATCTCGCCCAAGCTGCTCAAGAAGTAGATTTGGTCAGCATTTATATGGCTGATGAACCATCAATGATGGACAGCCAATCGTTTGATGCCGACGCGCAGGCCGATATCCCGTTTAACGAAACAGCTGCTGTTAAGTCTGTCGTTTTTGTTGATACATCAGTCGCTGGTTACGATGCGCTGGTTGAAGACATTCGCGATCGCTTTGATGAAAACGCCGTTGCCATCATCTATCTCGATTCCGCAAAAAATGGCGTAGAGCAGATCACCACCGCTCTGGGTCAATATGCTGGTTTGGATTCAATCCATATTATTTCCCACGGTTCTGCCGGTGCAGTGGAGCTGGGGAATGCAATCCTCACCGATAACAGTCTTGTGCAATACGAAGATGATTTGGTTGCATGGGGCAGGGCGCTGGGCGCGGATGCCGACATTTTATTTTATGGTTGTGATGTTGCAATCAATCCTGCCGGGCAAGCGCTGATCGAAAAAATTGCGCGTTTGACTGATGCCGATGTCGCGGCGAGTAGTGATGTCACCGGTCATGATTCGCTTGGTGGGGATTGGGATCTTGAGTATCAGGTCGGTGATATTGAATCCGGCGTGTTGATCAGTGCGGAAGCGCAGCAATCATTTGTCGGTGTAATGGCGACAACTCACTTTATTAATATTCAGGGTGGATCGAGCAGCCAACCATTTTCCGGCGCATCCAATATCGGGCAGACGTTCCAATACGATAGTTCTGGCCCGACTTACACGATTAACCAAATTAGTGTCCAACTTAAAAAAGATCCGACGGCTGCAAACCAAACTATTACGCTTGAGTTGCGCGAAGGTGGCTACAACGGAACCTGGTTAGCGAATGCGTCGATAAACGTGAGCGCAATCGGCACAGATTTCGAGTGGAAAACATTTAGTTTGGGCAATATTGCTCTGAACGATAATCAGACTTATTGCATTCGCTTGATTAGTACCAGCGCAGACGGAAAAGTATCAGCTGCTTACAGCGCTTCCAATATATGGAACAACGCCGAATTAATTGTTAACGGCGTTGCAAACAGTTCGGCTGATATGTCGCTGTTGGTTTCTTATTTCGATGGCACAAATTCAGTGCCAACGGTTGCGAATCCTATTCCCAATCAATCAACGAACGAAGAAGCCTGGTACAGCTATACGTTTCCTGCCAATACATTTGCCGACGCCGATTTTCCAACCACACTGACCTACACCGCCACTTTATCGGATGGCAGCCCGTTGCCTCCTTGGCTTGGTTTTAACGCTACTACCCGCACGTTTAGCGGCATGCCTGACGATGGTGATGTGGGCACACTTTCTATTCGCGTCACGGCGAGTGATGGTGCAGGTGGAAGTGTGAATGACACGTTTGATTTGGTTATCAATAACGTTAACGATCTTCCATTCGTCAACATTCCAATTCCCAATCAAAATGCAACCGAGGATTCTGTATTTAGTTATACATTTCCCGCTAACACATTTGGCGATGGGGATGTCGGTGTTGTATTTACTTACACAGCGGAGTTGGCGAGTGGCGGCAGTTTGCCATCCTGGTTACATTTTGATTCTGCAACGCGCACTTTTAGCGGCACACCATTAAATGGTGATGTGGGAACTATCTCGGTAAAAGTGATTGCGAACGATGGTGGTGGCGCAACGGTTTCGGATAATTTCGATATTGTTATCGCTAATACCAATGATGCCCCCACTGTTGCCAACCAAATTCCAAATCAGACAGCGACAGAAAATGTGCTGTTTAATTACACATTTCCTATCAATACATTTAACGATCAGGATGTAGGTAATACACTCACCTACACGGCGCAAATCCCTGGCGGCACTCCTTTACCCGCATGGTTAACGTTTGACAGCGCCACCCGTACATTGAGCGGAACACCTTCTAATGGTGACGTCGGCAATATTACGATTGAAATTATTGCCAGTGATGGAACCGCAACTGTTTCCGATTTTTTTGATATTGATGTACAAAATGTCGGCTCATCAAATGTTATTTATGAAACTTCGGGGCCGTCTACCGATACACAAGTTATTGCTTCCGGTGTACCGTTTTTTCAAAGCTTTTCTCATAACAGTATTGGCTCGACTTACACCATCGATTCTATTGTGTTGCAATTGGTTAAAGATCCATCTGCAGCATTGCAAACTATCACAGTCACTTTGTTATCAGGTGCCTACAATGGCACGGTGGTTGGTTCTGCAACCGTTTCCTCTGCAACTATAGGAACTACTTTAGCCTGGAAGGCATTTGATTTTACCAACGTAGTATTAACCGATAACCAGCTTTACTTTATCCGGATTGAATCCAGTAGCGTTGATGGCCAGGTAAAAGCCGCAATCCATAACACTGATGTGTATGCGAATGGCTCATACCATTCCAGTTTTGGTTCAGCTGATATTACGCGCGATGTTGCCTTTCAAATCGCCAGCGGCGCGAACGTTGATCCAGTGGTAGTTACACCAATATCCAACCAAACAGCAACAGAAGATTCAGCCTACACATTCCAATTTAATTCGAACACATTTAATGATGCTGATGTAGGCGATGTGCTCACCTACACTGCAACTATGGCTGATGGTAGTGCATTACCTTCATGGTTGAGTTTTAACGCGGCGACAAGAACATTTTCCGGCACACCAACCAATGCTGACGTTGGTACTATTTCGATAAAAGTAACCGCTGACGATGGCAATGGCGGTACACCGGCAAGCGATACGTTTGATTTGACGGTACTCAATACCAATGATGCCCCAACGGTTGCTAATCCAATTCCAAATCAAAATGCAACTGAAGATTCTGCATTTAATTTTACCTTTGCATCGAATACTTTTACCGATCAGGATGTTGGTAACACTCTGACTTATACCGCGCAACTTGCTGGCGGTGGAGCTTTGCCATCATGGATCAGCTTTGATCCTGCTACTCGCACCTTCAGTGGAACGCCGCTGAATGCACATGTGGGAACCTTATCAATTGATGTTATTGCCAACGATGGCAACGGCGGAACAGTTACCGATACATTTAATATTGTTATCGCCAACACTAATGATGCACCAATAGTTGCCAATACAATTCCCAACCAGAATGCAACTGAAGACTCGATATTTATTTTTCAATTTGCAGGGAATACATTTTCTGATCCAGATGTTGGTGACATTCTCACATATTCTGCGCAATTAAATGGCGGTGGTGCTCTACCCAGTTGGTTGCTTTTTAATCCCGGTAATCGTACTTTTTCCGGCTTACCTGCAAATGAAGATGTTGATAGTTTTGCCGTTGATGTTATTGCGAGCGATGGTAATGGCGGCATAGTTATCGAGACATTTACCATTACCGTTACCAATGTAAATGATGCACCTGAAGTCAGCATTCCCTTAACGGATTACTATACCGATGAACAAGTGACGGTAAATCTGCATGGTACTGGAATTGCGATTACTGACATAGACAGTAATTCAGTCACGCTCACGATAAGCGCGTCATGGTTAGGCAGTGAACTTAACGCAAATGTCGGCACTACAGGTGTGGTTATTTTTTCGGGAAATGATTCACCCGTTTTAGTGCTTACCGGAACACTGGCACAGATTAATGATTTTCTCGCAGGAAACAACGGCGGCACGCTGACATATGAATTGCCTGTTGATAACCCTCCTGCGACTGTTAACCTCACGTTCACCGCGAGTGATGGTGCCTTAACAGGTAGCGATACCACTACGGTAAATATTACCGCTGTCAATGATGCACCCGTGAACGCTGTTCCCGGTGCGCAGATAACTACTGAAGATACTGCGTTGGTATTCAGCGCGGGCAATTCTAACCAAATTCAAATAAGTGATGTGGATGCGGGTTCTGGCAATTTGGAAGTAACCCTGTCGGTTACTAACGGCACACTGACACTCGCAGGTATTACCGGATTAAGTTTTACTACTGGTGATGGCACTGCAGATTCAACGCTGGTATTTACCGGCACCCTGGCAAATATCAATACTGCGCTGGCAACCTTAACTTTTAATCCGACACTAAATTACAACGGCGCTGCAGTTTTATCGATCACCACTAGCGATCTAGGTAATACCGGCAGCGGCGGTACACTCACCGATACTGATACCGTTAATATCACGGTGAATGCCAGCAATGATGCACCCAATGTGGCGAACCCAATTTCCAATCAAAACGCCACTGAAGATTCTGCATTTAATTTCCAGTTTGCAAACAATACCTTTGCCGATGTCGATGGTGATGCCCTTACTTATTCAGTGCAGCTAAATGGCGGAGGCCCGCTACCATCCTGGTTAACATTTAATGCGGCTACGCGTACGTTTAGCGGTACACCTGCAAATGCTGATGTTGGAACCATCTCGATAGATGTGATTGCTGATGATGGTAATGGCGGTACTATTACCGATACATTCAATATTGTTATTGCCAATACTAACGATGCACCGACAATCGCGAATCCAATTCCGGATGCTAACGCAACGCAAGGTGCTGCATTTAATTTTCAATTCGCTGCAAACACCTTTAACGATATAGATGTTGGCGATACACTTACTTACTCTGTTCAATTAGCTGGTGGTGGTGCCTTGCCGTCCTGGTTAACATTTAATGCGGCCACACGTACATTTAGTGGCACACCTGCAAATGCTGATGTGGGCACTCTCTCGATAGATGTAATTGCCAGCGATGGCAATGGTGGTACAGTTACCGATACCTTTGATATTGTTATTGCCAATACCAATGACGCACCAACAGTAGCCAACCCGATCCCAAATCAAAACGCCACTGAAGACTCCGCATTTAATTTCCAATTTGCAAACAATACATTTTCTGATGTTGATGGCGATCCACTTACTTATTCAGTACAGCTAAATGGCGGAGGCTCGCTACCATCCTGGTTAACATTTAATGCGGCTACGCGTACATTTAGTGGTACACCTGCAAATGCTGATGTGGGCACTCTCTCGATAGATGTGATTGCGGATGATGGCAACGGTGGCACCGTCACCGATACCTTCAATATTGTTATTGCCAATACTAATGATGCACCGACAGTTGCAAATCCGCTTCCTGATCGCGTTGCAAATGAAAATACACTGTTCAATTTCCAATTTGCAGCGAATACGTTTAACGATGTAGATGCTGGGGATACGCTTTCATACTCCGCCCAGTTAGCCGGTGGTGGTTCGCTGCCATCATGGTTAACGTTTAATGCGGCTACCCGCACATTCAGCGGTGTTCCTTCTGCAACTGATACGGGCACCGTGAATATTGATGTGATTGCCAGTGATGGCAACGGCGGTTTGGTTACTGATACCTTTACTATTACCGTTGCTGGCGCACCCGATACCGAATATATCGATACTGGCAACGGAGGTAATTTCAATCCGGTTTCCTCTGCGAATCAGGTTGGACAAAGTTTTTCTTTTGACAGCGTCGGCGCAACCTATACCGTTAATGAAATTAGCCTCTCGCTCGCTCGTTATGATGCGGCAGCACTGCAAACCATTACCGTTGAACTGCGGGATAGTTGGAACGGCGCAGTTATCGCGAGCGCTTCAATCTCATCAGCACTAATCAGCCGTGATGGATTTAATTGGCATTCGTTTAGCTTTGGCGATGTGGTGCTCAATGATCAGCAAACCTATGTTATCCAAATCAGCAGTACGGGCACTGATGATTTGGTGTTGGTGTCGCGCTTTAGCAGCAATGTGTTTGCAGATGGATCGTTGATTGAAAACGGAGTTCCTCATGCATCAGGTTGGGATCTTTCATTTAAGGTATCCAAAGATGACGGTGCTAACTCAGCGCCCGTTGCTGATAACCCAATTTCCAATAAAACGATTGATGCAGAGCTACCGTTTAATTTTGTTATGCCTGCAAACACCTTCTCTGATCCAGATGTTAATGACACGCTGATGTATCGTGCGCAATTAGCGGGCGGTGGTAGTTTAGGTTGGCTCGCATTTAACGAAGCCACCAGAACATTTTCCGGTACACCGCACTGGCATCAAGCGGGCACTATAACGGTTGAATTAATTGCAACTGATAATCACGGCGCCTCCACCTCGACATTTTTTGATATTGAAGTTGTCAACACCAATACAGCGCCCACAGTTGCAAATCCGATTCCGGATGTTGTGACGAATGAAGATGCTGCATTTAATTTTCAATTTGCGGCGAATACGTTTGGTGATGTCGACGGCAACAGTTTTACCTACAGTGCTGAACTTGCGGTGCTTGGTGGTTTGCCTCCCTGGCTCAGTTTTGATTCGGCAACGCGCACTTTTTCCGGAACACCAGCCAATGGTGATGTAGGAACCTGGACGGTTGAAGTGACTGCGAATGATGGCTTCGGCGGTTCGGCCATTGACACTTTTGTCATTACCGTTGCAAATACCAATGATGCACCGACTATTCTCAATCCGCTTCCTGATCGCGCCGCGACCCAGGGCAGTGCATTTAATTTCCAATTTGTTGCCAATACCTTTATCGATCAGGATGTGGGTGATGTATTCACTTACACGGCGCAACTGAATGGCGGTGGCACGCTACCAACCTGGTTGAGTTTTGATTCAGCTACGCGCACTTTCAGCGGTACGCCGGGCAATAGCGATGTTGGTACTATCACGATTGAAGTTATTGCGGATGACGGCAATGGCGGAACAGTGAGTGATACCTTTGATCTTGTGGTGAACAATATCAATGATGCTCCTACAGTGGCGAATCCGATTACCGACCAAAATGCCACCGAAGATAGCGCATTCAATTTCCAATTTGCAGCAAACACGTTTGATGATGTCGACATCGGCAGTTCACTCACCTACAGCGCGCAATTAAATGGCGGCGCTGCATTACCGACATGGTTAATTTTCGATCCTGCTACACGCACATTTAGTGGAACACCAGTTAACGCCGATGTGGGCACGATTAATATCGATGTAATTGCCAACGATGGTTTAGGTGGAACGGTAACGGATACCTTCGCTATTGTTATTGCTAATACCAACGATGCCCCGACGCTTGCTAATCCTATTCCTGATCAGAGTGCGACTGAAAGCCTCGCGTTTAATTTTGCCTTTGCTGCTAATACCTTTAATGATGAAGATGTGGGTGATGTTTTTATTTATAGCGCGCAGTTAGCTGGTGGTGGCGCTTTGCCAACATGGCTAACGTTTGATGCTGCAACACGTACTTTCAGTGGTACACCTGCTACTGCTAATTTGGGTAGCATTTCTATTGAAGTAATTGCCAGTGACGGCAATGGCGGTAGTATCACTGATACGTTCACCTTGGTAGTGAATGCATTACCAGTGAATGCTCCACCGGTCTTGCAAAATGCAATAGCTGATCAAGTTGCGAATGAAGATTCATCTTTCACGTACAGTTTTCCCGCGAATACATTTACCGACGCAGAGGGTGATGCACTGAGTTATTCAGCACGCATGGCAGATGGTAGTGCTATGCCATCCTGGTTAAGTTTTGATGCGGCTAGCAGAACGTTTAGCGGCACGCCTGCAAATGATGATGTGGGTAGTCTCAATATTATTGTGACGGCTAGTGACGGTAACGGTGGCAGTGTTAGCGATACATTTATTATCACGGTTAACAATACTAATGATGCGCCGGTATTGGTAATTCCTCCTGCTAACCAAACAGCAGAGGAAGATGTTCCATTCACGGTTACCTTTCCTGCAAATATGTTTACCGATGTTGATGCAGGTACACAGTTAAGCTACACAGCTCAGTTGGCAAATGGCGATCCTTTACCTGCTTGGCTTGTTTTTGATGCCGCAACCTTAACCTTCAGTGGTACTCCGTCTGATGGTGATGACGGTACTTTATCAATTCAATTGATTGCCAGTGATGGAATCGCAACTGCAACGGCGCAATTTCAATTGGCAGTAGCGGCTGTTAACGATGCACCTGTAACCTCAGGTTTTGCGCCGATTATTAATGTCGAAGATGCAATGGGTGATGTTGTCGATTTGTTTTCAGTATTTACCGATGACTCTGATGCAGCAAACCAATTGCAATATTCTGTGGTGAGTAACACCAACCCTGGCTTGGTGAGTGGGGCAGTCATTGATCCAGTGACTGGAAAATTACAACTCAGTTACGGTGCTAATCAATTCGGTAATGCAGAACTGATTATTCGCGCGCAAGATTCCGAAGGCGCGCTGGTTGAAACTGTCCTGAAAATTACCATCACTCCGGTGAACGATACTCCTACCTCAATCGGCATTGCCGATGTGAAAGTGCAGGTCGGAGCGGCGGCTCAACAAACCAATTTGCACTCGGTGTTTTCCGATATCGAAGATGGAACAGCACTGCGTTATTCAGTGGTGGGCAATACCAATCCTGCGGTGGCAACTAACATCCTGATTGATCCTGTAACTGGTGTAATGACCTTGGCGTTTGCATCCATCTCAGGTGGTGAATCCGTCGTGACATTGCGTGCAGTTGATGCAGAAGGCGCCTGGGTAGAAACACAATTTAAAGTGATGGTTACTGCGCGCGATACCGGTATTAATCCGGAAGAACCGGGGAAACCCCCACCGGTAGTCCCGCCAGTTACACCTCCTGTTGTACCTCCTACAGTACCTCCGGTTGAAATTCCCGGTGGTGAAAATCCGACAACACCGCCCGTTGGTGGTGGGTCATTAATACCACCTGTGCAGCCCGGTGAGGCGCTTGATCCTGGTTTGCCGGGAACAGGTAATCCCGTTGCACCTGATGCCAATGACGTTGATGATCCGCGCAAAGAATTTGGTTTTGTGGATGACAAATCAAGCCGCGATTATGAGCGCGCGAAAGAGTTGCTTAATAGTGGCAATGTTCCGCTATCCACGCTCAACGCATCGCCTGCGCTGATGAGTTTAATTACACCCGATGCCGGATTCGCCCCGTGGGAAGCCGAGGATTTTGATAGCGAAGTGCGTCGCATCCGTGCGCAAATGGATGAGGCGATGGAAGAGGAATCTAACCGCAAAGCGGTGGTGGCGGGCATCACTTTATCGGTGACTACCGGGTTATTGGTTTGGTCTTTGCGCGCGAGCAGTCTATTGTTAACCATGATGTCGATGTTGCCGCTCTGGCGTGGACTTGATCCGCTGCCAATTCTTGATGAGGTCAACAAAAAGAAAAAAGAGTTGGAGCAGCAGCGTAAAGATCGTGAGAGTGAAGACAAGAGCGCTAAAGAAGTGGGTTATTTGTTTGATCATGCCCAAGGTAAAGATTCAAAGTCGTAATCGGTTCTGATTACTTTGTTCTGACTATGTTTAGAGACACAAGGAACTAACGCAAATAATGTTTGGTTTTACTCCTGCAGTCCGGTTGAGTTTGGGGTTGGTGATCTTAACCGTCTCCATTTTAATTCTCGCGCAAGCGCTGGGGCTAACCCCCGGTGCTGAGCGACAACAATTGGATGTGCGTAAACGCTTGACTGAAACGCTTGCATCGCAAGTTGGCGTTGCGATTATGCGTGGCGATGAAATTCTGTTGCAGTATTTGCTGGAGTCATCGGTAGAGCGCAATCCGGAAATTGAATCAGCGGCGGTTAGGCGCAACGATGGCATGATAGTGGCGCAAACCAAATTGCATGCACAATATTGGGAGGGCGCAAAAAAAGACGAATCGACTCCGACCCACATTCGTTTTCCAATCATGCTCAATGGCGCAAAACGCGCGGAATTTGAAATCAGTTTTGAACCACTCCTGAACGACAAACATCCCGTCTTTGGTATTCCCTCATTTGCCTTGCTAGTGATTTTTATGTCGCTCAGCGGGTTTGTTGGCTTTTGGTATTACATTAAACGCGCGCTAAAACATTTGGACCCGAGTGCAGTGGTTCCAGCGCGGGTGCGCAACGCGCTCAATATTTTGGCGGAAGGCGTGTTGATTCTGGATAGGCGCGAGCAAATTGTGTTGGCGAATACCGCGTTGATGGAACATTTGCAGCGCACTGAGCAATCGCTAGTCGGAAAAAAAGCCAGCAACCTCGGCTGGTTTCTCGACCCAAAACAAGAAGCGCAAAATTATCCCTGGTTAGTCGCAATTGGTTCCGGCGTAAAACAGACGGGCGTGCGGATATTGTTACCGGCAGATAGCGAACGCGATAAAATTTTTCTGGTAAACGCTGTACCAATCCTTGATGCAAAAGGATCAAGCCAAGGCACCATCGCTGTGTTTGAAGATATCACCGAACTCGAAACTAAAAGCCGCTTGTTGGAAGAGATGATTGAACAATTGGCCGCAACCCAAGTGGCGATTGAAAACAAAAATAAAGAACTGACTTATTTGGCTACACGCGATCCGCTGACCAACTGTTACAACCGTCGCGCACTCTATGAGCATCTTGATGGGAAGTTTGATGGCGCGCGTGCGTCAGATGCTGAGTTCAGCTGCATTATGGCCGATATCGATTTCTTCAAAAAAGTAAACGATACCTACGGCCACGCGACAGGCGATGAAGTGATCAAGATGGCAGCCAATAGCTTGCGCGAAGTGGTGCGCGATATGGATATGGTGGCGCGTTTTGGTGGTGAAGAGTTTTGCGTGATCCTACCGGGCGCACCGCTGGAGCAGGCGCAATTGATTGCTGAGCGCTGCCGCGAAAAAATCGAATCCTGCAATACCAATGGTGTGAAAGTGACCGGTAGTTTCGGTGTTACCTCCATCCGCATGGGCGCGAATAGTGCGAGCCAACTTGTGCAGCAGGCAGACGAAGCGCTTTATTACTCCAAACAACACGGCCGCAATCAAGTGACTTGCTGGGCGCCGGGAATGGAAAGCCTTATCGCCGAGACGCAACATTGAGCCTTTATCCGTAGCGTGCTGTGCGTAATTCGACCATAAAACCCGCCTGTTGGCGGGTTTTTTACATCATTTTCTCTTTGAGTGATCTTGCCGGTGGTAAATCTGCCGCCAGTAATTACAATAGCCCTCGTTTATTGTTTACCGCTTTCATATATCAATCGGGAAATTCCATTGAAATCAGTGACACCACAACGTCGTGCACCCGCTTCGGAGCAAACCTCCAATCTGCTGGTGCGACTGTTAAAAGAAGGCGCACTTATTGGATTGGGTGCCGTCTGCCTGTATTTGTTGATCGCTATGGTCAGTTACGATCCGAATGATCCCGGTTGGTCCAAGACCGGTGAAAATGCCATTGCCCAAAATGCGGGCGGCCCCTTCGGTGCATGGATTGCCGACGTATTCTTCTCGCTGGTGGGGTATCTCGCCTATTTGTTCCCGATCATGATTGCCTATCGCGCATGGTTGGTACTGAAAGATCGCACACGCCAAGGTGGAATCGACTGGCTATTTTTTGGTCTGCGCGCCGTTGGATTGATATTGGTGATGGTCGCAGGTGCAGGTATTGCCGCCATGCATTACAGCGACGGATCATCGGCATTGCCTTACTCCAATGGTGGATTGCTCGGTGCGGCGGTGTCTGATGGTATTTTCGGCGCATTTAACTACACCGGCGGAACCCTGCTGTTGCTGGCGATGTTTTTGGTCGGTATGACCATTTTTACCGATCTCTCTTGGCTGAAACTGGCCGAGGATATCGGCCGTTGGACCTTGATTGGTATTAATCGCGGCTTGGAAAAATGGCAGGTCTACAAGCGCGAGCGCGCTGAAAAGCAGATCGCCGTGAAGGCGCAAGAGCATCGCCGCGAAGTGGTGGTGCAGCATGCAAAAGTAGAAGCCAAGCGGCAGGCGCCGGTGATTATCGAAGAGCCGATCAAGAAGAAACCTGCGCCCAGCCCGCGCATCGAGAAAGAAAAACAGCCATCGCTGTTCGAATCATTGGAGCCAGCGGTTGGGCAGTTGCCGCCCTTGAGTTTACTTGACCCGGCGGATAAACGCAGCGACAAGGGTTATTCCAAAGAATCGCTGGAAGCTATGTCGCGCATGTTGGAGCTGAAGTTGAAAGACTTCGGTATCGATATTGAAGTGGTGTCGGTCCAGCCCGGTCCGGTAGTTACCCGTTTTGAAATCCAGCCCGCGCCCGGTATTAAAGCCAGCCGTATTTCCGGCCTCGCAAAAGATCTGGCACGTTCACTCGCGGTAGTGTCGGTGCGGGTGGTGGAAGTTATTCCCGGTAAATCGGTGATGGGGATTGAGATCCCCAATGCGCATCGCGAGATGGTGCGCATGTCCGAAGTTATCGCCTCAGAAGTCTTCGACAACGCCAAATCACCGCTCACGATGGCGCTGGGGCACGATATTTCCGGCCAGCCGATTGTGTCTGATCTGGCCAAAATGCCGCACTTGCTGGTGGCGGGTACGACCGGTTCAGGTAAGTCGGTGGGCGTTAACGTAATGCTGCTGAGCTTGCTCTACAAATCCACGCCCAAAGAAGTGCGCCTGATTTTGGTCGACCCGAAAATGTTGGAACTCTCGGTTTACGAGGGCATTCCCCATTTGCTGACCCCGGTAATCACCGATATGAAAGACGCTTCCAACGGTCTGCGTTGGTGTGTGGGTGAGATGGAGCGCCGCTACAAACTCATGTCCGCAATGGGCGTGCGTAACCTCGCCGGTTTTAACCGCAAGATTGATGATGCGATCAAAGCCGGTGAACCGATTAAAGATCCGCTGTTCAAACCGGAAGACAATTTTGAGCCGGGTGCGGAAGTAGCTACTGCGCCTGATTTGACTGAACTGCCGTTTATTGTGGTGGTGATCGACGAATTTGCCGACATGATGATGATTGTCGACAAGAAGAAAGTAGAGCAGTTGATCGCCCGTATTGCACAAAAAGCCCGTGCTGCGGGTATCCATTTGATTCTCGCAACCCAGCGTCCGTCGGTGGACATCATTACCGGCTTGATCAAAGCCAACGTGCCGACGCGCATTGCCTTCCAGGTTTCATCTAAAATTGACTCGCGTACGATTCTGGATCAGGGCGGGGCAGAGCAGTTGCTTGGTCACGGGGATATGTTGTATCTGCCTTCGGGTACCAGCGTGCCCATCCGCGTGCATGGCGCCTTTGTGGATGATCACGAGGTTCACAAAGTCGTTGCCGACTGGAAAAAACGCGGATCGCCGCAATATATCGATGGCATCACCGATGATGAAAACAACTCCATTCCCGTACCCGGTTTACCCAGTGAAGGCGGTGAGGACGGCGATGGTGAGAAAGATGCGCTTTATGATGAAGCTGTGGAGTTTGTAATCGAATCGCGCAAAGCGTCTATCTCATCGGTACAGCGCAAACTGCGTATTGGTTACAACCGCGCGGCGCGGTTGATCGAAACAATGGAAGCTGCAGGTGTTGTCTCCTCCGCTGGGCACAACGGCAACCGCGAAGTGTTAGTGGGTGGTGGACGCGATTTTAATTAGCGTTTCTTTGCTGGATTTATCGCGCGCGATTTATCCAGCGTTCATCCTCACCCGCTAGGATTTGCATTCGACCGATAGCTTTTGACTGAGCGCATCGGCGCCAGCATCCCTCAATTGATTGTGGAATATATATGAAGCTTTTTTCCCGAATTTTTACCGGTTTGTTATTGGCATTCTCTGTTGCCGCTCATGCAGCTGACGATCAAGCCGCAGCGCAATTGCGCAAACAACTTGATGCGATGAATACCTTGCAAGGTGACTTTGTCCAGACCACTTACGATAAACAAGGTGCTGAACAGGAGTCGAGCAAAGGCAATTTTATGCTGATGCGTCCAGGTAAATTTTATTGGAAAACCAATGAGCCGATGCAGCAATTGTTGGTATCCAACAACAAAACCATTTGGCTTTACGATCCTGATCTTGAGACCGTTAATGAGCGCGCGTTTACCGATGATCTGCGCGAGACGCCTGCGTTGTTATTGAGTGCGGATATCGAACAGTTGCGCAAAAGTTTTACCGTTACCCGCGATCAAAAAGAAACCAGTGCAGAAAAATACACGCTCACGCCCAAAGTGACGGAAGGTATGTTCCAGCATTTAACGCTGGTATTTAAAGCGGGCCAGCTAAGTGAATTTGCGATTCAGGACAGTCTTGGTCAATTGACTCGCTGTGTGTTAACCAATGTGCAGCGCAACAAAACCCTGCCGGAAGAAAAGTTTTTCTTTATTCCGCCTGAGGGTGTTGAAATCCTGAAAGACTAAGTCGGTCTCCATGGATCTCTTCGGCTCAGCAACTCCAGCCTACCAACCGCTCGCGGCGCGCATGCGCCCGCGCAATCTTGACGATTATATCGGTCAGGAACATTTGCTCAGTCCCGGAAAACCCCTGCGCGAAGCAATTAGCCGCGGCCAATTGCATTCGATGATTTTGTGGGGCCCACCGGGTGTCGGAAAAACCTCGCTCGCAAAATTATTTGCCGAGCAAGCAGATGCTCGTTTTGAATCCTTATCTGCGGTTTTGTCCGGCGTAAAAGAAATCCGCGCTGCCGTTGCCACTGCGCAGCAAGAGCGAATTGCCAGTCGTCGCAAAACCATTTTATTCGTCGATGAAGTACATCGCTTCAACAAATCACAACAGGATGCATTCCTGCCTTACGTGGAAGATGGCACTTTTATTTTTATCGGCGCAACTACCGAAAACCCATCCTTCGAATTAAACAATGCATTGCTGTCGCGCTGCCGCGTTTACGTATTGCGCGGTTTGCAACCCGAGCAACTTAAAGACGTATTGCAACAGGCGCTGGATGATAAGGCGCGCGGTTTGGGCGAGCAGGATATTCGCATTGATGACGATACCTTGATGACACTCGCGCAAGCGGCTGATGGCGATGCGCGTAAAGCGCTTAACTTGCTGGAAATCTCCGCTGATCTGGCCGATGACGAAGGTGATCACAAAGTCATCAACGAACAGGTGATTGCCGAGGTATTAGCATCCGATGTTCGCCGCTTTGATAAAGGCGGCGATATTTTCTACGAGCAAATTTCTGCCCTGCACAAATCCGTACGCGGCTCTTCGCCGGATGGCGCACTTTACTGGCTGGCCAGAATGCTCGACGGTGGATGTGATCCGCTGTATATCGCCCGTCGCGTTGTGCGTATGGCGAGCGAAGATATAGGCAATGCAGATCCGCGTGCACTGCCGCTGTGTTTATCAGCCTGGGATGTGCAGGAGCGATTGGGGAACCCGGAAGGGCAGTTGGCGATTGCCCAAGCGGTGGTGTATCTCGCCTGCGCACCCAAAAGTAATGCTGTGTATAATGCGTTCAATCAGGTGATGGCCGACGTCCGTAGCCAACCGGCTTACGATGTTCCCATGCATCTGCGCAATGCCCCGACCAAATTGATGAAAAGCATGGATTACGGTACAGAATACCGTTACGCCCATGACGAACCCGGTGCTTATGCGGCAGGTGAAAACTACCTCCCGGAGGATATTGCTAATGCGCAATACTACGAGCCGGTAGAGCGTGGTCTGGAATTAAAGATTCAGGAAAAGCTGGCGCACCTGCGCGAGTTGGACAAACAAAGTAAAAAGAAACGCTACAAAAAATCCTCCGGAAAATAACATGCAGTGGTTAGCAATCGCTTTAGGTGGTGCGCTCGGCTCGGTACTCAGGTTTGCCGCAGTGAGTTACTTCACGCCATTGATTAATCATCGTTTTCCGTTTGGTACTTTTATCGTCAATTTAAGCGGTTCGTTTTTGATTGGCGTTGCCTATGTGCTGTTGGTAGAAAAAACTACCTTGCCAGCTGAATGGCGGTTATTTTTTATTACTGGAATTTTGGGCGGGTACACCACCTTCTCGGCATTTTCCTTGGAAATTTTGCAGTTGTGGCAAGAAGGGCATGTGGTTAACGCATTCTTCTATGCAAGCAGCTCGGTTGTTTTGGGCTTGTTAATGGCATTCATTGGTATGGCGTTAACGCAAAAGCTTTTTTAACTTATCATTTACTTAACTTAAAACGAAAATTCATCATGTTAGATTCAAAATTACTTCGCACCGCTACCGAAGAAGTAGCAAAAGGTTTGGCAAAACGTGGCTATGAATTAGATGTTGCTAAAATTCAGGCATTGGAAGAAACCCGCAAAGCTATTCAGGTAAAAACTGAAAATTTGCAATCCGAGCGCAACTCTATTTCCAAAGGTATCGGCAAAGCCAAACAAGCTGGCGAAGATGTTGCTCCCATGATGCAAGCGGTCGAAAACATCAAGCAGGAATTGGTGGGCGCAGAAGCGGAACTCGCTAAAGTACAAGCGGAGTGGGATGCATTTGTAAATGCTATTCCTAACGTTCCTGCTGATGAAGTGCCTAATGGCAAAAGTGAAGAGGATAACGTTGAAGTGCGTACCTGGGGTACACCACGCAGCTTTGAGTTCCCAGTGGTTGATCACGTAGATCTTGGTGCGAGCCTCGAGGGTTTGGATTTTGAAACCGGCACCAAAATTACCGGAACTCGCTTTGCGGTACTGCGAGGTGGTGTTGCTCGCCTGCATCGTGCGCTCGCCCAGTTCATGTTGGATACCCACATTAACCAACATGGTTATGAAGAAGTTAACGTTCCATTTATTGTTAACCGCGATTCATTGTTTGGCACAGGTCAATTGCCCAAGTTTGAAGAAGATTTATTCAAGCTGACTGATGAGCGCGATTTCTATTTAATTCCTACCGCTGAAGTGCCGGTAACCAATATTTATCGCGATGCAATCGTTGATGAATCCCAGTTGCCGATCAAACTGGTTTGTCACTCACCTTGCTTCCGTTCAGAAGCGGGCAGCTATGGCCGTGATACCCGCGGCATGATTCGCCAACACCAATTTGAAAAAGTGGAGCTGGTTAAATTTGTGCGTCCGGAAGAATCCGATGCGGCATTAGAAGCTTTGGTGGTTCATGCAGAAACTATTTTGCAAAAACTTGGCTTACCACACCGCACGGTTATTCTCTGTGGTGGTGATATCGGATTCTCATCTGCTAAAACCTACGACATCGAAGTCTGGGTTCCATCGCAAAATAAATACCGCGAAATTTCGTCATGCAGTAGCTTCCGCGATTTCCAGGCGCGTCGCATGTTGGCGCGTTTCCGCAACAAAGAAACTGGCAAACCAGAATTGTTGCACACCCTGAATGGCTCAGGTCTGGCAATTGGCCGCACCTTGTTGGCGGTAATGGAAAATTATCAGCAAGAAGATGGCAGCGTCATTATTCCGGAAGTGCTGCGCCCTTACATGGGTGGAGTGGAAGTGTTAACGCCTGCTAAAAAGTAGGGCGTTTGCCTAAGCTAACAGCGTTAAACACGAGTGATAAGGTGGGTGGAGCTATGCGATACCCGCCTTTTTTATTGCAGCAGAATTAATCTGCTAATCTTTCTGTAAGTTACTTGTTTCGAAGATGTTGCTATGGATTATTTCCCCGTCTTTCTTGATTTAAAAAATCGCCGCTGCCTGCTGGTCGGCGGCGGTGATGTTGCAACCCGTAAAGGCCGGTTGCTAGCAAAAGCTGGCGCTATTTTGCGTGTGGTTGCGCCAGATGTTTCCAGTGAATTGCGTGAGTTAGTCAACACCACTGGCGGTGAGTTGTTACTGCGCGAATATCAAAAGGATGATTTGCAAAATTGTGTGTTGGCAATTGCTGCAACGGATATTGAATCACTTAACGAAACCATTTCTGCTGATGCACAAGCGCTCCACTTGCCTGTTAATGTGGTAGATAGTCCTGCGTTGTGCACTTATATCACTCCCGCCATTATTGACCGCTCACCGCTGGTAATTGCGGTTTCCAGTGGTGGTGAAGCGCCGGTGCTTGCACGTTTGGTGCGTGCAAAATTGGAAACCTTAATTCCGGCAAGTTATGGTCGGCTGGCACAAATTGCCAGCCAGTGGCGCGACCGAATTAAAGCTCGTTTTGCTGATGGTGATAGTCGCCGTAAATTTTGGGAAAAAATTCTGCAAGGTCCTGCAGCAGAATTAATGATGAATGGCCAGGAAGAGGCTGCCAATCAATTGATCAGCGATGAACTGGATGCAGATCAAGCGCAATTAGTTCAAGGTGAGGTCTACCTTGTTGGCGGCGGCCCCGGTGATCCTGAATTATTAACCTTGCGCGCACTGCGATTGATGCAGCAAGCGGACGTTGTACTTTACGATCGTTTGGTATCTGACGGCGTGATGGAGTTAGTGCGTCGCGATGCTGAACGTATCTATGTAGGAAAACGTCGCGCCGAGCATGCGATGCAGCAAGAAAATATCAACCAATTGTTGGTCGATTTAGCGAGGCAGGGCAAGCGTGTTCTGCGATTAAAAGGCGGCGATCCATTTATTTTTGGTCGCGGCGGGGAAGAGATTGAATTGCTCGCACAAAATAATATTCCCTTTCAAGTTGTACCAGGAATTACTGCAGCATCCGGTTGCGCTGCTTATGCGGGCATTCCACTCACGCATCGTGATTACGCGCAGTCAGTCCGTTTTGTGACTGGCCATTTAAAGTCGGACGATACCAATTTATCTTGGCCCGAATTAGCCAATCCCACCCAGACACTCGTGTTTTATATGGGCTTGGTCGGATTAAAAGATATCTGTGAATCGCTCATTGCCCACGGCCGCTCACCACAGACTCCGGTGGCGTTAATTGAAAAGGGCACTACGCAAGAGCAGCGGGTGTTAGTCTCTGATTTGAGTGCTATCGCTGATGTGGTTGCAACAAAAGATGTACATGCACCGACGTTATTTATCGTGGGTGAAGTGGTGAAATTGCACGAAAGTTTGAAGTGGTTTAATCCTGCCATTTAGCAAAATCACCTCCCGCGTGATTGAGCGGGAGGTGATTTTTTTGTTATGAATTCGCTGGTTTGGTTTTGATCAGTGATATCAATACCGAGCCACCAATCAATACCGCAACTGTTGTCAGTGAAATTCCAATCGGGATTTTATAAATATCAATCAAGATCATTTTGATACCGATAAAGATTAGCACCAACGCCAATCCATATTTGATATAAGCAAATCGGTCAGCCATATCCGCTAACAGGAAGTACATGGCGCGCAGACCGAGAATGGCAAATATATTGGATGTAAGCACAATAAATGGATCTGAGGTAATCGCAAAAATTGCCGGAATTGAATCTACTGCAAAGATAACATCTGATATTTCCACCATGATCAATGCCAGAAATAACGGAGTCATTAATTTCACACCGTTTTCAACTACAAAGAACTTTTCCCCGCGCAAATCATTGGTCATTGCAAAGCGTTTTTTCATCCAGATGAGTAGTGGATTATTTTCCATATGGACTTCTTTATCCGCCATCCACCACATTTTGATACCGGTGAATAACAGGAATGCGCCGAATACATAAAGCAACCAATGGAAGTGAGTGATTAACCAAACGCCGGCAAAAATCATTATCGTGCGTAAAATAATTGCGCCCAGTACACCGTAGGTGAGTACCCGTTTTTGTAATTCCAGTGGGATCGCAAAGAAATTAAACAGCATCAGCCATACGAACACGTTGTCGACGGCGAGTGATTTTTCAATCAAGTAACCGGTCAGGTATTCCATGGTTTTCGTGTTAGCGAATTCCCTTGTGTAGTAAGCATCCAGATACCACCAGAGACCTGCGCCAAAACTTAATGCCAGCGTGACCCACACCAGCGACCAGCTTGCAGCTTCTTTTAGCGATACACGATGTTGCTTGCCTCCGCCGACAAAAATCAGATCGATGGCTAACACCACTAACACAATGCTGAAGAAAATCACCCACATCCACCAGGTGCCAATCGAGGTAACAGCGGCTGTTTGTGCGGCGGTTGCAAGGGAGTTTTCTGCTGCTTGCAGTGCTTCGGGCACGGCGGCAGAAAGGGAGGATAATAAGGGGGTAAACATGAATAGCTCCGTCATTAATGGGTGAAATAACACAATGACGAGCAAAAAAAGAGTAATAGAAGCCTTTGTCATTGCGACAAAGGTCTCGTTCACAAGGTACTTACCATCAAGGTACTGCCTTGCCCGCGCGACCGGAGCTAAACACTCGTATTGACGACCTGCGCGGCGGGAACTACTCCCCTTCGTGTTGGCAGTATAAGAGCTGGAAATCCTTGGTCAAGGTATTTGAGCGATATTTACTATGGGCATGGGCGAAAAAGCAGGTATTTCATTGTCCAAATTGTGATCAGTTTGCCAATTTTCCGGTGTCGTATGAATTAGGCTTAAAGTAAATCGCTATAACGCCGATAAATTGACTATAGATTTGCGAACTCAGGTGCAGCATATGGTTTATTTAGGTCCCATTATCCCTCGACCGCAACCGGTAAAGACTCCGGTGAGGCCGACTCGTATTACACCCGTGCAGGGCTACGCCAGCGATGCCCACGGCGCGGATGTAGATGCTGCGCAAGCTATGGAGGTTGCCCTTCCGAATGGGGTTGAGCGTCGTAAAGAAGATCGGCGTAATAAGTCCAGCGATCCTATGCTGGAAACCCGCGCTGGCCGCGACCGTCGCAAAGCCAAGCAGGCGCCACCGATCAATATTTCTATTTAGCCGCCTGTATGCTGACAGGCACTGATTTAAACGCGGGTGTTTTGCTGCGTGGATCGTGAGTGGTAGCGATTAGGACATTAGCTTCCGGGTAGTAAGCCATTGCGTTGCTTCGCGGCAGATCAAACGCAAATACCTTCACCGCTTTCATCTCACCTTGTGGTGACTGGATGTTGGCTAAATCACCAGCCGCAATTCCCAGCTCCTGCATATCATCCTTATTCATCAATACCGACCAGCGTGTATCTGTGCCGCGGTAGGAATCGCTCTCTTCATAAATAATCGAATTAAATTGGCCTTCGCTGCGAATACTGGCGAGTAAAAAAGGATATTCGTTGGTCGTCACTGGTTGGGGAAGTGTGCTGCTATGAAAGCGAGCTTTACCGTTATCCGTTTTAAATTCGGGAGTATCAAACAGGCGATTTTTAATCGTAAATTCTTGTTTGGTATTGGCGATGTCTTTTAATTCGCTTAATCCGGGAATTGTCGCGGCGATTGCTGCGCGAATAGAATCGTGTTGTTTAAATTTTTGGAAATCCAATGCGCTTTTTGGCAGTAGTCGTTTCCCTAATTCACACAGAATCTCTACTTCCGGTTTTACATTGTGCAAACGATCAATGCCACCATCACTTAAGCGCACGTAATTGAACATGGACTCTTGCGTAGTGGGTTGCCATTCTTCATCGCGCGCAGTAACCGGCAGAATTAATGCTTCACTGGTTTCCATGCCGGTGAAATGCCCGGCATTTAGTGTGGTAGTCAGGTAGGCTTTAAAACCAATTTTATCGAGCGCTGCTTGTGCCCAGTTGCTATTGGGTGTGGCAGAAAATAAATTGCCGCCCATTACCAGCGCCGCATCGATTTTTCCTTCATGTGCTGCGTTTAAGCAGGCAATAGTATCCATACCTTTAGTGCGTGGTAGTTTTACATCCATGTGCTGCTCCAGCTGTTGCAACACATCTTCTGCGAGAATCGGTTTTACTCCAACGGTGCCTATGCCTTGCACATTACTGTGGCCGCGCAATGGCAGTAAACCGGCAGCGGGTTTGCCGAGCATACCGCGTAAAAGCGCTAGGTTAGCGATAGCCTCGACATTTTCTACTCCGTGCAAATGATGGGTAATTCCCATGCCCCACGCAAAAATTGCTTTTTCTGATCGTGCATAGGCATTTGCCAATGACGATATTTTTTCTTTATCAACACCGCATGCATCAACCAGCGTTTTCCATTCGGTGTTGTCGATATCCTGTTTGAAACCGAGGAAGTTCTCAGTGTGTTGCACGATGTAATCATCTGCAACTTGATTGGATTCCAGTAACGCTTTTGCAATACCTTTTAATAGCGCAAGATCGCTACCGATTTTTGGCTGCACATATTCCGATGCGATCCAGGTCCCGCCACTCAACATGGATTTGGCACTTTTAGGCACCGCAAATCTGACCAGCCCTGGTTCCTTTGCCGGATTGATAATAATTACCTGCCCGCCGCGCTCGCGACAATTTTTTAATTGATGCACAAAGCGTGGATGGTTGGATGAAGGATTCGCGCCTATTACAAAAATGCAATCGCAATTACCCACATCTTCCAAGGAAACAGTTGCTGTACCTGTACCTATTACATTACCCAAACCAACACCAGTAGCCTGATGGCAATAATAAGAACAGTTGTTGACATTGTTAGTGCCGTACAAGCGCGCTAACAATTGCAATATAAAGCCGGCTTCATTGGATGAGCGACCAGATGAATAAAAAAAGCTGCGCTCGGGATTTGTTGCAGCAAATGCGCGCGCCATTTTATCCAGCGCAAACTCCCAGGAAACGGGTGAGTATTTATTGCCATCAGCAGATTTAAATAATGGATTGTTCAGGCGTCCCAGATGTTCCAATTCATAAGCACTTAGCTGCTTGAAATCATCGAGTGTGTGATTGAATAAATCGGTTGGGATAGGTTCCTGAATATCGGTAGATTGCGCCTGGATACTTTTATTGCAAACTGAAGGAAACTCATCTTTCTCGTTGGTCATCCCACCGCGTTGGCCGCCCATTCCCAACCCGCAGGCTTTACAGGTATTTCTGCTATTAAGTGCTTTGGCAGAATTGAGCAAACCAATGCGTGCAACGGTTTTCAGGGTGTAGAGAACTTTTTTGGGGCCACCACCCACGATGGTGATGGGTTCTGCGGGCGCGGAATCTTTAACAGACATAAGCAAGTCAGCCGAAGTGAGAGCAATAACAAGAGGTTAGGGTGGATTCTATCGCATTGCAATACGTTAAATGGCCCGCTTTCTTGTAGAATCGGGCAACGCTAAACATAGGTACCGGATATTCTTATGCCCCATATTTTAATCCTGGAAGATGAACCCTCCATCGCCGAGAGCCTGATTTTTGTGCTGCAAGCCGAGAGCTTTGCTGTGCATTGGGAAAGCCTTGCGACCAAAGCGCTTGCCCATGCCCAAAGCCAGCCGGTGGATTTGATCATTATGGATGTTGGGCTGCCGGATATGACAGGTTTTGAAGCCTGCAAACAATTGCGCAAATTTTCCGAAGTGCCGGTGATGTTTTTAACCGCCCGTGGCGATGAGTTGGATCGTGTGGTGGGTTTGGAAATTGGTGCAGATGATTATGTGGTAAAGCCATTCAGTCCGCGCGAGGTAGCCGCGCGGGTAAAGGCGATCCTGAAGCGCACGCGGCCAATAGCTGCGTTACTTGAAAAACAACCAGCCCAAGAAAATCTGCGCGAATTTGTGATTGATGCAGAGCGAAAGACTATCCACTATCACCAGCAATTATTACAACTCACACGTTTTGAGTTTTGTTTGCTACAGACATTATTGGAGCAGCCTGAGCGCGTGTTCAGCCGTGACCAGTTATTAAATGCTGTGGGAGTATCGGCCGATGCTGGCTATGACCGCAGCATTGATGGACATATCAAAACCTTGCGGGCAAAACTGCGCGCGATCAATGCCAATGCCGACCCGATCAAAACCCAGCGCGGTTTTGGCTATTCCTACCAACCGGAAGCCTGATCATGTCGCTGAGTTTGCGCATCTTTATTATTTACATGCTGTTTGTAGCTCTCTGTAGCTATTTTGTCCTGCGCACCGTAATGGAAGAAATTCGCCCCGGCGTTCGTCAATCCACGGAAGAAACATTGGTTGATACTGCCAATTTGCTCGCTGAATTCCTGCGCGCGCCTATGTTGAATAATCAAATCAATAACGAATTTTATGCAGATATTTTTCGCGCTTATGGGCAGCGCACACCCAATGCCAGTATTTGGGGCGTGAATAAATTTGCGGTTAACCACCGCATTTATGTAACCGATAAAAATGGCATAGTCCTACTCGATTCAAAAAATATTGCAGTTGGGCAGGATTATTCGCGCTGGAATGATGTCTATCTGACGCTGCAAGGAAAATACGGGGCGCGCTCATCGCACGAAGTGGAGGGCGATGAAAGTTCCAGCATTATGTATGTAGCGGCACCGATCAGGAATGGTGACGATATTATCGGTGTAGTGTCGGTTGCCAAGCCCAATCATAGCGTGCAGCCGTTTATTGATCGCACCCAACGTCGTTTGGGGATTTTAGCTGCTGGATTAATTTTATTAGGCTTATTGAGCGGGGCAATTTTCTCCTGGTGGTTGAGCCGCGAGTTGCGCAAGTTGCGCGAATACGCAGTCAATGTCAGTCAGGGTGAGCGCGCTATTATTCCGGAAAGTAAAATCGCTAGCGGTGAGTTGCGGCAGCTGGCGCAAGCGTTGGAATCCATGCGCACGGAATTGGATGGCAAGGCTTATATTGAGCGTTATATTCAAACCCTTGCACACGAATTAAAAAGCCCGCTGGCAGGTATCCGTGCGGCCACCGAGTTGTTGCAATCGCCTCTGCTGCAAGCGCCGGAACATGATGGGCAGCGGCAACGGTTTATTAATAATATCGACAGCGAAAGCCTGCGTTTGCAGCAGCTGATTGAGCGATTGTTAAATTTGGCATTAGTCGAGCAGCAACAAACCCTGCATGATCCGAAACCCGTGGATATCAATGCGCTGTTGGATGAGCTGTTGGATAATCAAATGGCGCGCGTCATCCAGCAGGGAGTGCAGATTGACAAGCAATACGCGCGCGAAGCGGTGGTCAAGGGCGAGTTATTTTTGCTGCGTCAGGCCATCAATAATCTATTGGATAATGCGCTTGATTTCACATCTCAAGACGGTGTTATTGCTGTACATACGGATCAACAGCATAATCGCTTGCTAATAACGATTACCAATCAAGGCGAGCCTATTCCCGATTTTGCTTTTGCGCGTTTAACGGAGCGTTTTTTCTCGTTACCGCGTCCGGCTTCGGGCAAAAAAAGTACTGGATTAGGTTTGAATTTTGTACAAGAAGTAGTCGGTTTACATAACGGTAGTTTGGAGTTGCGCAATACGACCGATGGAGTGGCTGCAATACTGAGTTTTCAATGTGAGCCTTTCATATGAGTTGTCCAGTCGCCACGGATAAAGGTGATGAGACGGGCGAGTGTACAATTATTTACACCTGCACCGCCTGCAAAAAAATAAGCTCCGCGCCTGAAATTGAGCAACATAAGGGCGCGAATGAGAATGTTCCCTTATCTAAAAAGAGTGAAACCAAGAATGTCATTATTGAAGTTAGCTGTATCTGTCCTGTTGGTGTTTTCTCTCTCTGCCTGCAATGATGTTATCAACAAGCCGCTGAGTGGTATGGGGGCTCCAAATTCGCCTGACTCTATGGACGGTAACTGGATTAGCGAGGCTGATGGCTCGCGTCTGGATATCACTAAAACCAGCAAAGTGGATTGGTACGATTTTAAATATCAGGAAAAAGATAAGCTGACAATCGGCAAGTTTTCCGTTTCTTACTTTAAGCAGCGCCGCGTACTTAATATTGATTTGGCTAGTGTGCGGGTGAATGATCAGCCGGTAGTGCTTGAATCCAGCCAGGCATTTCTGATCGTTGGGGCTTTGGTCGATGACGATGAATTAACCATTATTCCTGCTGATATGGATAAGTTTGAGCAAAATTTTTCCAAATATTTTTATGCATCACCGATAAAAACCGAAGCCTTGTGCAAAAAAGATAACCAATTGTGCACATCCAATTTCTCTGGCGGTAATGTGCTGCTGTCCAAGCGTATGAAAAAGTTTAACGATGACTTCTTGAAAAAATACCGCGTGGTATTCCCCAGTAAAGGTCAGGTGGTGTTTAAACCGGCTAAAGCATCTTAATAGCCGATAGACTGCCATACAGGTGCCCGGTGTGCGGGCACCGTATTTCCACAAAACTCCACACAAGCCTCACATTCCCCACATAAAGACTCCACTTTTGCCGCGCATCATGTCTCCTATCAAAACCCAAGGAGAACACTATGAAGCGCCCCCTGTTGTATAAATTTTTTGCCATCGGCTTGTTGATGCTCTTGCTGTTAATACCAATAGGTATGATTGGCAGCTCGATTGATGAACGCCGCTCTTATAGCGAGCAAGTAGTACGCGATATCGCCAGCAGTTCCGCCCATAGCCAAACCCTTACCGGGCCGGTATTGGTTGTTCCCTACAGTAAAATTGAACGCACCTGGACGGTTGATGCGGAAAAGGGAAGGGTGGTTGAGGAGCGGACGGTAACGGGTAAGCTGCATTTTTTGCCCGACCTGTTTCGCGTAAACGGTGATGTCACCACTGAGCTGCGCAAACTGGGAATCTACGCTGCGCGTCTCTATCACGCCGATACCAATGTGGACGGACATTTTGTCGTACCGGTAAATTACGGGATCAAAAATAATTTTGCCGATTACACCTTCCAGAAGCCTTATGTCTCAGTGGGTATTAGTGATATTCGCGGGATTAAAAATTCTCTACAACTACAGTTGGAAAAAAAATCTTACGAGTTTGAACCCGGGTCAGAACTTAAAATTCTCGGCGATGGTGTTCATGCTGCGTTTCCGTTAGATGTGTTGCAGGTTGTTAACGATCAGCCACAAAAGTTGAGTTTCTCTTTCAAGTTATTGTTGGATGGCACTGAGCAGTTACATTTCTCGCCCATCGGAAAAGAAACACACGTAGAGCTGCGTTCTGATTGGCCGCATCCACGGTTTATTGGTAACTTTTTGCCGGTAGAGCGCAGTGTGGCAGAAAGCGGTTTTTCTGCGCGTTGGCAAACATCCTATTTTTCCACTAACTTTTCTGAATATTTTTACACTTGTGTGCGCACCTCCGTGTGTGACCAATTCCAGCAGCGCCAGTTTGGTGTGAGTTTGATTGATCCTGTTAATCAATATGTAAAAAGTGATCGCGCAATCAAGTATGCGCTGCTGTTTATCGCCTTAACCTTTGCCAGTTTCTTTTTGTTTGAAGTACTCAAACGACTGCAAGTGCATCCGGTGCAATATGGTTTGGTGGGCATGGCGTTAGCCTTTTTCTATCTGCTGTTGTTATCGCTTGCAGAACATATTGGGTTTGCGTTGGCTTATGCAATTTCATCGGTTGCCTGTGTGTTGTTAATTGGCTTTTACGTTTCCCATGTATTGCAAAGTATCGGGCGCGGAATTGGTTTTACCACTGGTTTAAGTTTCTTGTACGCCTTGCTGTATGGCTTGCTGAGTGCAGAAGACTACGCGTTATTGATGGGCTCTCTGTTGCTCTTCGTCTTGCTGGGCGTATTTATGATGCTAACCCGCAAAGTAGATTGGTATGCATTGGGCAATGGAAAATTAGATTTGGCTAAGGAGTAAGTTGATGCGCACCTTCAGTTATTGTCTTCAGCCTTTGTGCATCGCATTTCTAAGTTTTTTCGGATTTATCCTGTGGATTATTTATGCCGCGGACTCAGGGATGGATAATGTTTTCTTGCGCATTGGTGATCTGGTGCCCTACGGCGATAAGGTTGCTCACGTTTTATTGTACGGTTGCCTTGCGTTATTGTTAAACCTATTGCTTAAGCGAAAAGTACTGACAGTTAAGTCGTTAAACTTTCAGCTAGGCAGTGTGCTAGTACTGGGTTTTGCCGTGTTGGAGGAGTTGTCTCAAGGTTTTTTCGCTACACGAAATCTGGATATGTGGGATCTATTTGCAGATGTAATCGGTGTGTACCTTGCTGCCATATTAGTGACCTATAAGAGAGGAGCGCATTAGCGATGGGATCAATGTTTGCTTCTTTCCTGATATTACTTCTACCTGTTGTGGTTGCGGGGTTTATAGTTTGGTGGTTGTGGCGTAGCGGAATATTGGGTCGGTTTTTGTTGGTGGGGATTTTCATGTGTGGAGCGGTGGAAGCGCATTCTATTATTTATCCACAAAAGCAGTTAAAGGAAAATTATGCGCGAGTGATAGGCTGATGGTCTTAAAAACCAGTTAGCTTTAAATTGATTAGTTTAAAATAAAAAGGGTTGATTCATGAAAATGAATCAACCCTTTTTTTATTGCGAATTTAAGACAAATCTTATTTCAAGATTGCTTCAATTTTTGCCAGTTCATCAGCGCTGAATTCGAGGTTGTTCAATGCAGCAACTGAGTCATCGATTTGCGCAGGGCGGCTGGCACCGATCAAGCAGGTGGTGACGGCTTCGTTATTCAACGTCCAGGCAATTGCCATTTGCGCAAGTGATTGACCACGTGATTCGGCAATCTTATTCAGCGCTTGAACCTTCTGGATTTTTTCCGGGGTGATATCTTTATCGCCCAGATAAATTTGTTCAGCACGTGCAGCGCGTGAACCTTCCGGAATACCGTTCAGATATTTGTTGGTCAATACGCCTTGCGCAAGCGGTGAGAATACAATCGAACCAACACCTTCTTCTTTCAGTACATCGGTCAAACCATTTTCAATCCAACGGTCGAACATGTTGTAGCGCGGTTGATGGATCAGCAGCGGTGTACCTAACTCACGCAGGATACGCACGGCTTCTTTAGTCTGTGCTGGTTGGTAGTTAGAAATTCCCACATAAAGCGCGCGACCAGAACGAACAATAAAATCCAGCGCTTGCATGGTTTCTTCAATTGGCGTTTCCGGATCCATGCAGTGGTGATAAAAAATATCGAAATATTCAAGGCCGGTGCGTTTTAAACTTTGATCGCAACTGCTTACCAGATATTTACGTGAACCGCCAATGCCGTAAGGGCCTGGCCACATATCGTAACCAGCTTTGCTGGAGATAATTAATTCGTCGCGGTAAGGCAGAAAATCCTGCTTGAAAATATTGCCGAAAGTGGATTCCGCCGAACCAAAATTAGGGCCGTAGTTGTTGGCTAAATCGAAATGGGTAATGCCCAAGTCAAATGCGCGACGCAACATAGCGCGGGCGTTGGATTGGGAATCTACCGCCCCGAAGTTTTGCCACAAACCCAAGGACAAACGTGGCAAACGCAAACCACTTTTGCCGCAGCGTTGGAATTTCATGGTTTTGTAACGGTCGGGATGTGCAACGTAAAGCGGATTGGGTTCGTGGGTTATCATTTTTTGTCCTGAATACGGTGTTGGAGGCGAGCTAAATAAACGCCAGCATTTTACCTGAAAAGGCTGGCATGCAAATTATGGTGAATGTAAAGAAAGGTAGCTGTTATTCAGGCTCAGCGCGATGCGTAACTTGCGATCAACAACACCCAAAGTATCAGCACACAAATATTGCCCAGCACGTAAGCGTAGAGGCGAAAGATGACATTGTTGCTGGTGAGGTGGATCAGGCTGTGGATGACACGTGCTACAACGAATACCCATGCCACAAAAACCATGATTGGGGTTTGTATTCCGAGTGCTATAGCCGTTGCGCAGGCGATGTAAAATAGCATGGGAATTTCAAATAAATTTGAGTAGTTGTTCGCTGCTTGAGTGATTTTGTCGGGTATTACACCGGTATTCAGGCGGAATTGGCTTAACCGAACCTCACCGGCTTTGATCGCTTTGTAGCGCACCCGAAACAGGTTAATGGCTACCAACAAAGTGAGGATTACCATGACAAACATAGGATAGAGCATAGGTTATTCCTTAATCAGTTGTTATTTGACAGGTTTACTGTAGTTCACGAACTAGTCTAGCGGGTTGTGGGATTCCCTACTGTTAGCTACCGTCCAGTGGGACATTCGCCGATTCAGGCACTATAATAGCGGCCATTTCGAGGGCACCAGGAAGATGTCGCTGCCCAGACCTATTCATAAACCACACAAGGTAGATTCATGATTATCAAGCCAAAAGTTCGCGGTTTTATTTGTACCAACGCTCACCCGCAAGGTTGTGCAGCTAACGTCCAAGAACAAATCGCCTATACCAAAGCCAAAGGACCTGTGGCCGATGCCCCTAAAAAAGTTTTGGTGTTGGGCTGCTCTACCGGGTTTGGTTTGGCTTCACGTATCACCGCTGCATTTGGCGGCGGTGCTGATACCTTGGGTGTCTGCTTTGAGAAAGAGCCAAGCGAGACTAAAACAGGTACTGCTGGTTACTACAATACGTCTGCATTTCATGATGCAGCCAAAGCAGAAGGTTTGTATGCGCACACGATTAATGGCGATGCTTTTTCTGATGCATTGAAAGAGCAGGTGATCAGTGAGTTGAAAAACTCGATTGGTAAAGTGGATTTGGTAATTTACAGCCTGGCATCACCACGCCGTACCGATCCAAAAACCGGCGATGTTTACAACTCGGTATTGAAGCCAATCGGTAAAGAGTACACCTCTAAAAATTTGAATACCGATACCTTGAAAATTTCTGATGTCACCATCGAACCAGCATCTGATGAAGAGATTGCCAACACCGTTAAAGTAATGGGCGGTGAAGATTGGGAAATGTGGATCGATGCACTTAAAGGTGCTGATTTGCTCGCCGACAATTTCCAAACCGTGGCTTATACCTACCTTGGCGATAAATTGACTTGGCCAATCTACGGCAAAGCAACTATCGGTAAAGCGAAAGAAGATTTGGATCGTGCTGCTAAAACCTTGAGCAGCAAACACGGCGGTAATGCGCGCGTTGCAGTACTCAAAGCTGTTGTTACCCAAGCGAGTTCTGCCATTCCGGTAATGCCACTGTATTTGGCGATTTTGTTCAAAGTAATGAAAGAGCAGGGCACCCACGAAGGTTGTATCGAGCAGATCCAACGTTTATTTAAAGAGTGCTTGTACTCTTCAACGCCGCGTCTGGACGATGCAAATCGCTATCGCGTTGATGAATTGGAATTGCATCCGTCAGTGCAAACCAAAGTAGAAGCAATTTGGGATCAAGTAACTGAAGAAAACCTGTTCGAATTAACAGATTTCGCCGGCTACAAAGCCGAATTCTTACGCTTGTTTGGTTTCGGAATTGATAACGTCGATTACGATGCGGAAACTACACCGCTGGTGAAAACGAATTTCTAATTCGATAAAAAATCCCTCGCTTCGGCGGGGGATTTTTCTTTCTGTGGTCATATTATTGGAGCACTAATGCGCAAACGTATTGCGATTGATATGGACGAGACTATTTGCGATACCCTGTCTCGCCATCTGGGTTGGTACAACGCTGAATTCCAACAGCATCTCACTCAAGCGGATTTATACGCGGCTAAAATTTACGACAAGGTTCCAGCAGAACATCTCGCCCGCGTGCGTTCATACCCCGATATGCCCGGCTTTTTTGCCGATCTTTCCCCGTGGGAAAATGCGATTGATGTTATTCGTGAACTGCACGAACAATTTGAAATTGTGATCGCGACTGCAGCCATGGAGCATCCCGGATCTTTCACTGCTAAATATGAATGGCTGGTACAACATCTACCGTTTTTATCACCGATGAATTTTATTTTTTGCGGCAAGAAAAATGTCGTGCAGGCAGATTATTTGATTGACGATAGTTCACGTCATTTTGATGGTTTTGTGGGACAGGGTATTTTATATTCAGCGCCGCACAATATGGGTGAAAAAGCAGAGGTGCGGGTTAATGATTGGCAACAGGTGCGCGACTATTTTTTGCGCTAATCGCGCGCCTGTTAGTGGATAGATTTAATTATTCCAATCCATGAAAAAATCGTTCAGCGCGTGGTGAAAGATAATTTTCATAATCGAGCGACATCACC